>JBBJMG010000008.1:0-146647 GCA_037720205.1 Pyrinomonadaceae bacterium | reverse complement strand
CCTTGATATTCTCTTCCAACTCCTCAAGCGACTCGCCCTGGGTCATGATCTCGGGATGCTCAAGCAATTTACCGAGCCAAAATCGGTCAGTCTGCCAATAGACCGTAGTCATCTTCGCATTGATCCGACTCAGCATAACTATGGAGCCCAAGGCGGGAATTGAACCCGCGACCTCATCCTTACCAAGGATGCGCTCTACCCCTGAGCTACTTGGGCAAATCCAGTAGTGGAGCGGGAGACGAGACTCGAACTCGCGACATTCAGCTTGGAAGGCTGACGCTCTACCAACTGAGCTACTCCCGCAAAATGGTGCATGGGGTAGGATTTGAACCTACGTAGGAAATTAATCCGACGGGTTTACAGCCCGTTGCCTTTGACCGCTCGACCACCCATGCTTGATCTAATCTGATGCTATAACTGACTTTTAGAGCCAAATAGCAAATTTCCAATCATACCGAAACAAGAAAAGGCGCGCAAGTTGAACGAGTCAATTTCTGGTCAGTCTACCGCCTAGGTCTAAGCCGCGAACTGGATGGCTGTAAGGAATACCATTGTGCAAAGCAACATTGCTCATTCCCCGCCGCATCGTTTAGACATGAGAATAGAATTCTCTCGATTTGCGACTTTCTTATTCACAGTTGCTCTAGGATTAGCATCCGTCAATATTTACATGAGGTCGCCGGGGGGTTCGGAAGGAATTCGTGTAAAGCCGCCAAGCATAAGATCAGATACTTCAATAATCATTAGACTTTGTCCGGAATGGAGATCCGGTAAAGGATATCAAGAAAGAGGAAATATCTATTTCAGTGAAGAAAAGGCAATCGATTGTACGCCAGGCGGTGGTAGCGCCACAGATCCCTAACTACAGAAGCTTATCGGGCGTAATCGGCAGATCCCTGATGCGTTTTCCGGTCGCGTGATAAACGGCGTTGGCGATTGCAGCCGGTATTCCGACCATACCCAGTTCGCCGAGGCCTTTTGCACCGATTGGATTCACGATCTTGTCATTTTCTTCTACGAAAATCGTTTCGATCTCGTGAATATCGGCGTTCACGGGCACGTGATAGCCTCCAAGGTTGGGATTCATTATTCGACCGATGCGATTGTCGATCTCTGTCTGCTCCGTCAGTGCCATACCAACGCCCCATACAACGCCGCCAATTTCCTGACTATGAGCTCCCTTAGGATTAATGATCTTGCCGGCGGCAGTCGCCTGCACCACACGCGAAACTTTTACAATTCCAAGATCCTCGTCAACCCTAACCTCTACAAACTGGGCACCGTGGGACGCGATCGTGTATTTTGAACGCTCACCGGCGTTTGGAGCCGAACGGTGAAGAAGAGTGACCTGCGGTTGACTGCTTTTCTTCAAAATATCGACAAACGATATCCGCGTTTCTGGCTTGCCCTTTATCAACAGCGCCGCTTTTTCGATTGCTAGCTGTTCGATTGTGGCCGATTTGAATGCAGAATTTGAATCGCGGTTTGCTATTCCGACAAGTTCCATCACCAGCTTTTCGCTGGCTTCTTTGATAGCCCCGCCCACGCTGGATGTCAGGGTCGATCCGCCCTGGCTCGGGCCCGGCGGCAGATCGCTGTCGCCAAGCGTGAACTTAATCTTTTCAATTGGAATGCCGAGAGCCTCAGCCGCCACTACGGAACCCATGGTATAGGTGCCCGGGCCGATGTCGGTGACACCGCTCTCGATTAAGAGGCTGCCGTCAGCCTTATAGGTCAGACGAACCGACGCGGGCTGCTGACCGGCGGGCCACGTACCGGTCGCCATTCCCCAGCCGATAAGCCAACGCCCGTCGCGCGTTGCTCGCGGCTCCGGTTTGCGTCCGCTCCAGCCAAACTTTTCCGCGCCCTGCTTATAGCAGGCACGCAGCTCTTTACTCGAGAAAGGCTTGCCGCTGTCCGGGTCGGTCTCTGCGTAGTTAATCAGCCGCAGCTCGAGGGGATCAATCTTTAGTTTATACGACAGCTCATCGAGGCCCGATTCCAGGGCGAATGCACCAGAAACCATGCCGGGCGCGCGCATCCAGAGAGGCGTTTGCAGGTCAAGCCGGGCAAGCTTGGCGACGGTTTTGACGTTGGGACAGGCGTAAAGTGCTCGCGAAACGCCGACCAGACTCTCGGAAAACATATCGTGCGAAGAGGTGTTGTGAACAGCCTCGTGCATTATCGCGGTCAGTTTGCCGTTCGCGTCCGCTCCGATTTTCAAACGCTGAATGGAGGCGGGCCGATAGCCATGCGCAGTCGCAAGCTGGCGGCGCGTATATACGACCTTAACCGGTCTGCCCGTCGCTTTTGCAGCCATCGCGGCGATTATCAGATTTGGCCCCGGTCGCAGAGCTGCGCCAAATGCACCGCCGACAAATGGAGCCTGCACACGAACATCCGTCGGCTGGAGGCCAAAGGCCTGAGCAAGATAGCTTGCCACGCCCTGAGTCCCCTGCGTCTTGTCGTAAACAGATAGCTTGTTACCCTCCCAACTGGCAATCGACGCGTGCGGCTCCATCGGGTTGTGATGCTCCGCCGGAATCGAGTACTCAGCTTCGACCTTCACGGCCGCGGCGGCGAAAGCAGCATCCGGGGTGCCGCGCACCGGCATCTCGCGCTGACTCGGAATGGTCTTATCGAACATCCGGCTCGTGTCGGTGTCGGGCTTCTGCTCGTCATAGGTGATCTTAACCATCGCAGCCGCGAGCCGGGCCTGCTCAAATGTTGCGGCAACCACAACCGCGACCGGCTGTGCATTGAACCAGATCTCGGCCGATGTTAATGCGTAAAACGGCTTTGCACCGGCCGGCCTGTCGGGCACGGTAATTTTCGGTGCATTGAGATGGGTAAGGATCGACACAACGCCGGATTGTTTTGCCGCCTCTGTGGTATCGATTGCGGTGATCCGGCCCTTAGCAATTGTTGACTGGACGAGATAGCCGTGGGCAAGATCCGGCAGACGGTGTTCGGCAATATATCGAGCCTTGCCTGTCGCCTTTTCCGGCCCGTCGACGCGGTTCGGTGCGTTCTTGAGATCGTCGTCTACCCTCATGCCACACCTCCTTTCGCCGCATTATCTAATGCCCTGACAATCACTCTCTGAGCAAGAGTGACCTTAAAAGTGTTGTCGCGATGCGGCCGGGCCTCACGCGTTGCAATCTCCGCCGCCTTTTTAAATGACTCTGTAGTCGGTTGCTTGCCGGCTAGATAGCTTTCGGCTTCAAACGCCCGCCAAGGCTTGTGGGCAACGCCTCCAAGAGCGATACGCGCCTGGTTAATCGAGCCGTTTCCTGCAACCTCGACCGCCGCAGCGACCGAAACCAGTGCAAATGCATAGCTCGAACGTTCGCGGACCTTTAGATAGTATGAATTATTAAAGAATGGCGACCGGGCCAGATCGATGCTCGTGATCAACTCGCCGTGTTTCAAGGTATTGTCTTTCTCCGGCGCCGTTTCGGGCAGGCGATGAAAATCCACGAACTTGATTGTCCGCTCTTTGCCATCCATGCCCCGCGCCTTAACAACTGCGTCGAGAGCCGCGAGGGCCACGCACATGTCCGACGGATGTGTCGCTATGCAGGCATCGCTCCACCCCAGAATTGCATGATTTCGATTCAAACCGATCTTTGCCGAGCATCCCGTCCCAGGTTCGCGCTTGTTACATCCCGTTGCCAGATCGTAGAAATATGGGCACCGCGTTCGCTGCAGCAGATTGCCGCCGTTGGTCGCCATATTGCGGATCTGCGGCGAAGCACCGGCAAGAATCGCCTGGGTGAGCAGCGGAAAGCCTTGACGTATTAAGGGATGATTTGCCGTATCGGCATTTTTGGCGAGCGCTCCGATCGAGACACCGCCATTAGGCATCGCCTTCACGACAGATAGCGACAGTCGGGAAATGTCGACTATGGCTGTCGCTTGATCGACGCCCTCTTTCATCAGATCGACAAGGTTTGTCCCGCCCGCGATAAAGCGTGCGCCTGCGGCTCCGCCGTGGGACTTGACGGCATCGGCAGGGGCGGCGGCGCGTTTGAATGAAAACGTTCTCATCGCTTGCCCCCTTTTCCCGCATAAACATTCTCGATCGCCTCGACGATATTTGGATATGCACCGCAGCGGCAAATGTTCCCGCTCATACGCTCGCGTATCTCGTCACGCGAAAGCTTTTGATCGCGGACCGCCAGCCGCACATTTGGCGTGACATGGCTCGCATCGCCTTTTTTGGCTTCCTCAAGCATCGCGATCGCCGAACAAATCTGGCCGGGCGTGCAATAGCCGCACTGCATGCCGTCGTATTCGATAAAGGCGGTCTGCATCGGATGCAGCTTGTTGCCCTCGGCCAGTCCCTCGATAGTAGTGATTTTCTTGCCGTCGGCCATCGCGGCAAGCGTGAGGCAAGACAGATTGCGACGCCCGTCGATGATCACCGTGCACGCCCCGCATTGGCCATGATCACAGCCCTTTTTGGAACCGGTCATGTCGAGATTCTCACGCAGCGCATCGAGCAAAGACGTGCGCGTATCGACGGCCGCAAGCGTATGATCTTTGCCGTTGATGTTGAGCTTGAGATCGAGAGTCTCAACAGGCACGCCCTCAACGACCGTCGGACGGCTTGCAAACGCCGGATTAGCAAGGGCGACCGCCGCCACTCCAAGGCCCGCCGTACCGGAGTGCCTGAGAAATTGACGCCGTGACGACCCAATCTTTTCCATAAATATTGTGTTTCTTTCGAGAAGATAGCACGCGGAACGCCGGAAGGAAAGAGGTTTGCTCGAATGCCGGAACGCAGGCACCCTTGCCTGCAGGACGCGTAAGCGTCTGAGAGTGTCCGCCATTGTGCCAAAAAAATAACGAGAAGATTCGCACACCGGAGGAACCGGTGTTGCAGGCAAGGGTGCCTGCGTTCTGGCTCAGCTACTTTGAACGCGGATGAAACCGCTCGTAATTTCTCTTGAGCTGTGTGCTGGTGATGTGCGTGTATATCTGCGTCGTAGAGATATCGGCGTGTCCGAGCATCTGCTGGACGCTGCGGATGTCGGCGTTGTTTTGAACGAGGTGGGTAGCGAACGAGTGACGCAGGGTGTGCGGTGAAACGCCCTCCAGACCGCAATTCAAGCCATATTTAGCTATAAAGGAGTGGATGACCTGACGAGTGACGGGCGCGCCCGCGGGCGTGACAAACATGTTGTCGATCTCAATATTGGGTATTTCTCGGCGGACTGCAAAATAGCTCTTAAGCCACTCAACCGCACTGGCCCCCACGGGTATACGTCGGGTCTTGCTGCCCTTTCCCGTTGTCGTCACGATCCCGGCGTCGAGGTCAACGTCGCGGACCTTAAGAGTCGCCGCCTCGGAAACCCGCAGCCCGCATGCGTACATAACCTCTAAAATTGCCCGGTCGCGCAAGCCCGTTGGGGTCGAGAGGTCAGGAGCTGTCAGCAGCATCTCGATCTCCGCAACATTCAAAAACCGAGGCAGGTAAACGCCCTTTTGCGGCGAGACCAAATCTTCAGCCGGATTTGCCGCAATATGCCCCTCAAACATCAGAAACTTATAAAAGCCTCTTACCGAGCTAATCAAACGCCGCCGCGAATTCTCACCGAGTTTCTCAATCCCAAGATCGATTAGCCACTCACGCAGGTCGTTTCGCGACAGGGTCAGCAAGTTGTACCCGTTTTTGTGTGACCACTCGGTGAGCTTCGCCAGATCGTTTGAGTAACTCGCAATGGAATTCCCCGATAAGCCCTTCTCGACACGGCAGTACGATAGGTATTCGCGCAGGTAGTCTCTTGTTGGCCGAATGTCGTATGGCATAACTTAGTTTATCCGTGCTAATAGTAGGTAAACCGCTATGCAAAACGCAAGGTTTTATTCCGCAGCTCGCGAATTAATCACCGCCGTAATGGCGGTATTGGATGAGTTTGGAATCGCAACCGCCCACAGCCTCGACAAAAGCCGGATTCTCGCCGAGGGTATTGGTCGCAACGTCGCGCGACAGATTCCAACCTCGAAAATCGGTTTCCACACGCTTTTCGCAGTATCGTCGGGCAAGCCCGAGCGTTATTCGAGTCTGGTCCAGATCGTTCATTTCCGGCAGGGCATCCCACAATGTCGGCAAGGCATCATCGCTCAGCTCGCTGTTGTAATAGGCATCAAAGTCGCGGCCTTCGCGCATTAGTGCGATGTTTGTTTTGACGATAAGCGCGTCGGGATTGAGAACGTGCGTCGAGCCTAGGATCAGAAACGCCGACCACAACGCTCCCCACGCAAAGTGCTGCCGTGCTCCGCGGAGCACGGTTGCGCCAAACCAAACGAAAACAATCGCGAGCCACACCATAAAGATCAGCGGGTAGAGGCGGACCGTTGTCAGCCCGTAGCCTAGATTGCCGGTGAGCAGGACGAGCCGCTGCACGGCCGAGGCCATGATGACAAACAATAGGCCGATTTGAACACCAGCGAGAATGCGAAACAGCTTATGAGTGAACGAGTTTCCGCCTTTGATCAGCCAATGCGAAACGAGCAGGATCGGCAGCACGAGGCCCGCGACAGCTACGAGTTCACCAAAACCGCGCCGCGCATACTCGGCGAGTTTGAAATCCGGCGTATTCTGCACCAGCGCCATCCCGCCAAATAGATACGGAACCTGTACGATTACAAAACTCAAGAAGAGCAGATTGATAAGCCCTAGAATCACGCCGATCTCGACTGCGCCGAGCGTAAATACGGTCGGGAGAACTGCGTTGTCGATTTGTGCCCATTGCCAGGTGGTCTTGGGCTTTTCATCTGGTGTCGGGGCTTCAAATGGGACACTCTCCGCGGCCCGCGTTTCTGCCTTTGCGTCCGGCGGGTCTGAGATGTTTATGTGTTCGACGACATTGCGGTCGCCGAGCGTCATCGGGTGTTCGCCCGATTCGCGCGTCACGCGGTCGACCTTACTTTCCGCCGGGCCTGCTGTCGGAACAGGGGACACTACCGCAGCCGCTGCGGCGAGCGGGGCCGCGCTGATGAGTATGCCGCGCAAATATCCCGCAGACAGCCAGCTAAACACTGAAAAGAGCACTACGTGGGAAAAGTCGAAGGTCGGAAAATTGAAAACCTGCTGAACCCAGCCTGAGTACGCCGCGTCGGCCGCCATAAATAATCCGCCAAAAATCAGTACGATCGGCGCCGCGATGGCCACGCCGCGCGCAGCCGCAATCGCATGGCGGCTCCAGCCGCCGGTCGAGGTTGCCTTCCACTCGATGTCCACCGAAAGAAGTGCCGCCGGTGCAAATGCCGCATTTAACGCCGCCCAGAAAAAGGCGACTCCGTATTGAAAGACGCCCGCAACGCGTGCCGTAATTCCGAGCCTCGGCAAAAATAACAGTCCCAGAATGCCGACAATCGCAAAGCCGTCTGCCACCAGCAGCTCGTGCGACGCGCGCCAAGAAAACATCGTCGCGAAGAAAATAAGTGCCCCGAGCAACGAGTATGTCTGCCGCGTAAGTTGCTCCGGCGCGTACCGACGCAGCAGCCAGACGAGCCCTGCGACAAATGCGATGTTGAAAATGGTGACGTTTAGACCCCACGGCGTAGAGCGCAGCAGTAGATCGCCAAGTAAGCCGATGATCAAAGCTACGGCTAATATCGCTCGGCCCGTTTTCGTGGTGTCCTTCATATGAGTTGACGTGTCTGACTATTTGACGCTGGACGTCACCGTTTGTTCCGTTAAGGTAAAGTAATTTCGCCTGTGAAGGATGCTGTCTTCGTCGCTCATTAGTACGGCCTCTAACATGTGGTCGATGCCAAAGCCCTCGCGGATGTCAAGGCGTGGATTATGGGCACCGGCGGGCAGGTCAAAGACGATCTCCTTCACAAAGCTCTCGCCGGCGCCAACCATGTCCGCAAAGTCAGGCTGGGGTGCGAGGCTCAATTCGGCCTCAATGTCGCGGTGGTGGTGGTGCCCCTTATCATCGACCACATTTGCGAAGGGCTTGGTCAGGCCGAGCGGTACTGCGCGTGCATCGCTCGAAACCCTGACCGCGACAACGTAAAACATTCCCCTTGCCGTGCGCTCGCCGATCGTTTTTACGGTACGCACGCTCTCGACCGCCGTGTGAACATGACAGTCAAGGTAAAAGCCGCAAAACGCTTTTGGCTCGCTCATCGCCAGCGTTTTCTCTGTGCTTAATAGCGACGTACCCAGGAGCATCACGGCGTAAAACACAAACCAGATCGCCACTCCACCGACGGCAAATTTTGCCAGCCACGATCTCTTCGTGATAAAGGCAGTGATCAAAATTATCGCGGCTACGATTAGCCCGCCGATTGTCATTAACATCAAAAGCAAACCCATAATTTCCTCCTACACCTGCCTCATTGCCTTGATCAAAGCTTCCATGTGATTCAAGTATCCATCGAGAGCTTTTCGCCCATCGTTCGTGATCGCATACTCGGTCAACGGCGTCCGGCCTTTGAATGACTTTTCGCAGGTTACATAACCAGCATCCTCGAGCTTGCGAGCGTGAACACTGATATTGCCGTCTGTGGTCTGTAGTAAATTTTTCAGCTCGGTAAAGCTGAGCTTTACATTCGCCGCCAGGGCGCTGATGATTCCGAGCCGCATCCGTTCGTGGATGACCTTGTCGAGACCGCTCGAAACACTTTCCGCAGCCTTTTCCAGCCGGGCGGCCTGCGGTCTATCTCTTCCATCGGCGTTTATTGCTGCATTCTTGCTAGACATAATCTGACCCCGGCCTAACTACTCGCGAATCTCCAAAATTTCTTTCAGCCGCCGTACCGCCTGCCAATAACCGCTCCAAATACGATATGCAAAAGTCCAAAGCTTGCCGCTAAGAGATAGCTTCCGGACGACGCTGGGAAGGCATAGGAGGCGGCTCCCAAAACGACAAAACACCAGCCCATTACGGGAACGATGCGGACGGAAAACGCCCCGCCGCACACTACGGCCGCACCGTAGCAGAGCATCCATACTCCCGGCAACATCTCGTAATGCTCATATCGCCACAGCCCGAGCGTAAGAGCGACACCTGCAATTAGCGGCGGTGCAAAACTGAGCGCGAATTTGCGGGCTGGCGTCGAAAGCAGCGATGTCTCGCCAAGCCGCGCTTTTTGCCACATTGCCAGCAGGCCGATGGCAAATGCCAGGAACGCCTCTACGATCCACGTAATAAGCCAATCGCGAAGATATACCTGCTGCATCGCTATGTACGTGGCAACGAGAGCTGTCACGCCCATCAGCATGCCGCCATACCCGGGCACCGCCGTAAAATGGGTCGACCGTTCCATGGTCTCGCGGATAAACTTCAGGTTATCTATCGCGCGGTCGCCCAGATTTACCGGCTCCCGCCCAGGTTCTTCTTCTCGGGTCCGAGCTTTTGCATTCCCCATACACCACGACAGTATCGCGATCTGTTCATTGTGTCAAGTACTTTGTATTACAAAGTGGACGATCAAAACTTGGGGCGGGGTTTAGCCGGTAAGACCTTATTTCTTTGATTTTTCGACGGCGTTCATCTTGTCGCCGAGGTTCTCCTGCGCGGGCGCGCGGGGGTCGTTGATTGAGAATGTTAGTCGCTTTCTCGTCAGTAGAAAGGCGTTGCCATTCCAGCGATAATACGTACGCGTGAAATACGTCGGGCAGCAAAGCTGCTCTTCGTCGCCGGTAATTTTGCCCGTCTCGGTCTGGCCTAATAGAAAGCGGTCCTGGCCATAGAGCTCGATAACGAGCTCGCCATTTTCGGCGCGAATATCCTTGAGCCCGCCGTCTGCGCGATCGCCCGTCCGAAAAGGCCAGATGATCTCGGGTTTGCTGTCACGCCACGCGAAAATATGCACGATCTGCGGGATGGCCGCACCGCCGGTCTCGACCTTTAGAATCACCACCGCCTCGTCCACGCCGTCACCGGTCGCATCGAGATATTTTGTCGTGACGTATGACATTCCGATCCGCCGTTCGGCGCGAGCCTCGGCTTTCTCAGCGTCGTCCATCTCCTCGCGTATGTTCCGGTCCACACGAGGGACGCGGCCATTGACGAGTGTGATATCAGCCGTCCCATCGGGATTTTGCCAACCGCGAGGGAGCTCGTAGGTGTGGTTCCTAAAGTCGAACGCACCAATCGGCGAGGTCGTCGCTCTGTTGCGGTTATCGAGGATTTCGGATTGAAGGTTGGGAAGAATTGGCGACGGCGTTGGAACTGGAGAACTCGGCGCGGCAAACGCGCCAGGAGTCGGCTCGACGGCCGGTATATCCTGCTGCGAGGACCGGCAGCCGCTTATCAGCAGTATCGAGATAAGGGCGAAGATATTCAGGTCGAATAACCGCATCTCTTCAGACTTTCGCTCCGGCCGGAACGCAGGCACCCCTGCCTGCAACGCCGGTTCCTCCGGCGTGGAATCGTTGAGGCGGCACTTCGGAGGGCCGGCGGAAGTAGTTGGTGCCCTTTGGATAGGTTGACAATGCCGGTATCTCCCATTTAGGCCCGGGTCAGACTGCGATATTTGATCCGATGCGGCTGGTCGGCGTCGTGTCCGAGCCTACGCTTGCGGTCGGCCTCATACTCGCTGTAATTGCCGTCAAAATATTCGACATGGCTATCGCCCTCAAATGCCAGGATGTGCGTCGCAAGGCGGTCTAAAAACCAGCGGTCATGGCTAATTACGACAGCGCAGCCGGCGAAGTTTTCGAGAGCTTCTTCAAGGGCACGCATCGTGTTTACGTCGATATCGTTGGTCGGCTCGTCAAGAAGCAGAACGTTGGCGCCCGTCTTAAGCATCTTGGCGAGATGGACACGATTGCGCTCGCCGCCCGAAAGCTGGCCGACAAACTTCTGCTGATCGGTGCCCGAGAAATTGAATTTTGACACGTAGGTGCGGGCGTTCATCACGCGCGTCCCAAGCGTCACGTTATCGAGCCCGTCGGAGATCTCGTCAAAGACATTCTTCTCCGCATTCAAGCTGTCGCGCGACTGATCAACGTAGCCAAGCTTGACGGTCTCACCGACCTTGAACGTACCCGCGTCGGCCGTTTCCTGACCGGTGATCAGGCGAAAGAGAGTCGTCTTTCCGGCGCCATTCGGTCCGATGATCCCAACTATGCCGCCTTTCGGAAGCGAAAAGTCAAGATTTTCAAAGAGGACGGTATCGCCGAAAGCTTTGGAAACGCCATGAGCCTCGATAACGATGTCGCCGAGACGCGGGCCGGGCGGGATGTAAATTTCGAGGTCGTCCGCGTGCTTCTCAGATTCGGTCGCAACCATCGCCTCGTAGTCGTTGATGCGTGCTTTTGACTTTGCGTGACGGCCCTTTGGCGACATCCGTATCCATTCGAGTTCGCGTTCGAGCGTCTTTTGGAGCTTGTCCTCACTGCGAGATTCCTGTGCGAGGCGTGTGCTTTTTTGCTCAAGCCACGACGAGTAATTACCCTGATACGGAATTCCCTGCCCGCGATCGAGCTCCAGAATCCAGCCCGCAATATTGTCGAGGAAGTAACGGTCATGCGTGACCGCGATGATCGTGCCCTCGTACTTTTGCAGATGCTGCTCGAGCCATCCGACCGACTCGGCATCGAGATGATTTGTAGGCTCATCAAGCAGCAGAATGTCGGGTTTCTGCAGCAGCAGTCGGCATAGTGCAACGCGACGCTTTTCACCGCCGCTCAAGGTGCTGACGATCGTGTCCGGCGGCGGGCACCGAAGCGCGTCCATCGCCATCTCGAGTCGCGCGTCGAGGTCCCACGCATCGGCATGGTCGAGCTTTTCCTGCACCTCGCCCTGCCGCTCGATGAGCGCAGTCATCGCATCGTCATCCATCGGCTCGGCAAATTTGGCGTTTATCTCTTCAAATTCCTTCAAAAGATCGACAGTCGACTGCACGGCTTCTTCGACGACCTTCTGGACAGTCTTCGTCTCGTCAAGCTTTGGCTCCTGTTCGAGATAGCCGACCGAGTAGCCTTTAGAAAAGACAACCTCGCCGTTAAAGTCCTTGTCGGTACCCGCGATGATTCGCAGCAGACTCGACTTTCCCGCGCCGTTCAGCCCAAGCACGCCGATCTTAGCACCGTAAAAAAACGAAAGGTAGATGTCCTTGAGGACCGCCTTTTTGTCGTATAACTTACTGACCTTGACCATCGAAAAGATGATCTTGTTTGGTTCTGTACTCATAAAAACTTTTGTCCGCGAAATACGCGAAACAAAGATTCTACCTTTTTCGCGGGGTGAGCGTGGTTTGCAGGTGATTAATGTTCGTCCTGCATTATCGTCGGAATATCTCTTTCCGAATGCAGCACGCGCCAGATCTCTGCCGAATGGTCTGTGACTACGGAGATAATAAGGTACGGGTATCTTCGTAATGGCCATTGCCGTAGACCATCGACGCCGAGGGCGTGTTCTAGTCGCAGCGATCCGGATAATGGAGCGCGGGAGAGTTGCAAGGTGGAGCGTTCGTACTCACCGACAAATGCTCTTGCCACATCCGGGCCACCCTCTCGAAGGTAGAATTTAAAGGCCCGATCGATATCTTCGTCCGCACGGTGACGAGTGACTACCGGTTTTGATCTCACTTCTTTGCGCGGGCCCGCTTGCGTAGGTTTTCAAAATACTCGGCGTCCAACGGTTTCTCGTTTAGCGGCGACCTTGCTCCGTCAAGAATTAGTTCGCGGAGCCGTACACGGTCCTTTTCCTTTCGCAGTAACTCGCGCACGTACTCGCTGCTGCTGCCGTAATCCCCATCCGAAACCTGCGAATCCACAAATGATCTCAGAGTCTCGGGCAATGAAATGTTCATTGTGCTCATAGACTCGAAACTAGCATTTATGGCAAACTTTGCCAATCCAGATGCGGAACCTTACAAGACCGTAGCCGGGTGGCCTGGCGAAGCCACCATTTTGACCTTAACCATCTAAAAGATGATCTTAGTTGGTTCGCTATTATTGCTCATCGAAATTAAGTGGTTTCTGCGGGAGTGGCGGCATTGGAGCCGTCAGTTTTTCATCCGCATATTTTGAAATATCTATATCGCCCTTTCGCAGCTTCGGGCGAAAATCGAATATCGATCTTGATATAGTCGAGTTAGTCTGAACACTATCGAAGTTGACTTCGCCTAATGTTGTCGGCATATACCCAGTTCTGACCGATTCGTCGAAAGAACCAGTAGCGATTTGCATTCGATACCGCCTCAGAACGAATGACTTTTTATCTATCCACAAAGCCCACGGGTCATTCGAAATTTCTCCTAGGATTACGTAACACGCTCGCCCAGTCAAAACTTCTTCATGAGCGATACGCGACCTCGTCATCTTATTGAACGAATAATATTCATTGCTGCCTGTGAGCGCATTGTAAAGAATGTCCGCAACGCTCATCGAACCCCGAGTTTCTTCATTTATGGCCCATTTTAGGCTTGATTCTTTGTCCCAAATAAAGATGTCATCATTATCGTCATAGTCGGTTCGCCAACTGTAGGCATTTTTGCCGTCCGACCAAACCACCGACGGCCGAGTGATCTTCGACTGATTATCAATCCACTCAAAACGAATTCGCTCCGGTCGTTGAAAGTATGACTTGAAGGATATTTTCGTAGTTTTCTGGAAATCCTGAATCAGCAAAACCTCTTCCCAAGACTTCCCTTTATAAACATCAATATTCTTGACAATTGAGGCCGAGCCAACGTCCTGGTAGTTATTAACAGCCGCATAATTGCTTGTCATTTTCCGCACAATCTCCTCCGCCGTCAGAAGTGAGTCCTGAGTGAACACACTTGAGCCTGTTGCGACCAAAAGAACGCAAAAGAAAATATCCCTGACCTTCGTTTTTTCTTGTTTTATATAGCAACATTCGTTTTACGAACAGACAGGTTCTCGATTCGCTCCTTTTTCACTTCAAAACCGATTCCCGATCCTTCAGGAGCGTTGATTGTGCCCTCTAAACTTACTTCGACCGCCGGTTCGATGATGTCCTCGTGCCAGTAGCGTTTTGAGGCGGAGACGTCGCCGGGCATTGTGTGGCCGGCGAGGGTGGAGATCGCGATGTTGTGGGCGCGGCCTATGCCAGATTCGAGCATGCCGCCGCACCAGACGGGCATGCCGGCTTCACGGCAGATATTTTCGATCAGCTTTGACTGCGTGTGGCCGCCGACGCGGCCGTTTTTTAGGTTGATGATCTTGCCGGACTTCAGTTCGATGGCCTTGCGGGCGTCCTCGGGTGATTTTATCGGCTCGTCGAGGCAGATCGGCGTCGCAATCTGGCTTTGCAGTTTGGCGTGGTCGATTATGTCGTCATAACCGAGTGGCTGCTCGAGCATCATCAAATTGAATTCGTCGAGGCTTTTCAGCAAGGCGATGTCGGCCAGCGTGTAGGCCGAATTGGCGTCGCCCATTAGCGGGACGTCGCCAAATTCTGCCCGGACGGACTTGATTACGTCGTAATCCCACGCCGGGCTGATCTTTATCTTGATTCGCTTGTAACCAGCGTCCAACTCGACGCGAATCTTTTCCAAAAGCTGCTCGATCGAGTCCTGAATCCCGATCGAAACGCCGCATTCGATCATTTGATTTACGCCGCCAAGATGCCGCCACAGCGGCACGCCGAGCTTTTTGGCCTCGAGATCCCAACAGGCTGTTTCAATCCCTGCTTTTGCCATCCGGTGACCGCGGGCCCACTTCATCAGTCCCCAAACCTCAGACGCCGATTCGACCGACTTACCGACGACCATCGGTGCGAGGATTTTTTCGATGGTAAGCCACGCCGAGTCGGTCCACTCGTCAGAATATCCGGGCGACTCGCCGCACGTCACCTCGCCCCAGCCCTCGGCGCCATCGGCGTCCTCGACACGAACGAGAATGATCCTCCGCTGGTAAGTTCGGCCAAAGCTGGTTTCAAAAAAATGAACGAGCGGAAGGTTGATCTCGGTCAGTTCGACAGATTTTATTTTGAGCATTCTTAGTCGACGACCTCAAACTGTATAAATTGGGTCGCGATCTGCTGTTTTTTGTTCGCAAGCGTATCGATCGCGATGACTTGCAATACGTAATCGCCGGGCTGCATATCTTTGCCGAGCGTAAAAGCCCCGACGATCCGCGGAGGCGCACCCGGCTGAGACGCTGCCTGCGCCCGGGATGCACCGTCGAGGATCAGCTTGCCGTCGCGAAATATGCGAATCTTTGTTGTCAGCTTTGGCTGCTGAGCGCCGTCGAGTTTTGGATTGTAAATCTCGGCCCCATACCTGACGACCGTGCCGGATTTCAAACGTCGCAACGCCGTATCGGTCATTGGGTCGGATGAAAACGGTTTGCCGTTAGGCGTGGCGGCCGCATCCCAGTCGGCCGCTGTGATGCTCTCGAGGATAATACTCGACAGCGTCAGGCGACTCTTTTTCAGATTCGGTACCTCGATAAATTGACTTGCCGAACCCAGTGCACCCGTACCGGTATCACGAATCGCAACCCGATACTGGAACGCACCAGGCGTCTTCACCGGAAAAACAAAATTGTAGATGAATCCGCGAGCACGCATATCGCTGTATGCCGGCGGTTTGAGCGTGAGGGTGTAGGTTTTATAAAACTGATCCACGACCTGACCGGTGTCGCTAAAGCTGGCCGCAAAAATATCGAATGAAGTCTTCTTTTGCCCGTCGGGCGCATCGGTAAACGTCAGATCGCCGCCATCGACATGCAGCAGCGAGCGGACGTACGCGCCCTGCCGCAAGTCGCTGCCGAATAACGCGTTGAGCCGCAGATCGATCCCGTTAACGGCAAATGGCGAGACAAGCGCGTTTTGCAATTGCATGGCCGGATCGGCCGTCGGGGTAGCCGTCGCCGGACGCTTTTCGCGCTCGGCTACATTGATAAACCCGCTGCGATGACGGGCGCTCGCGTCTTTTCGCAGTACCTTAATGTCTAACTTGTTATAGCGCCGCTTTGCCGGGTCAAACGTCTCTGAATCCGGCTCGTATGCGATTAAATAATAGCTCTGGTCATCGAGCACGCGGCGGACACCGGCTCCGAGGTCATTGCTGTTGATCATCGCGAGCCCGCCAGTCTCGCGCGCGAGATATTGTAGGCCCTCCTGTGTGTCCCGCAATAAACGCGAGCGAGCCGCCGTCGCCTGAATACCTGCGAGAGCAGATCCCGGCCGGTCGGCGGCGGTCATCCCGGTGTAGACGAGGCCCCGCGGATCGATGGTGTAAAAGGTGACTGACGCCCGGTTTGCATGATCCACGAGAACGCGCATGTAGTCGAGCGCCAAATCAGACTCAACCGAGCCGCCCGACTCGCCGAACAGTTTAAAACCGTGCGAAAAAAGTATGACGGATTTGCGGCCCGGCAACTCGCTCATGCCCGTCGCCACATATCGCAGGGCCCCCAGAGCTCCGGTCGACGACATCGTGCTGCGGAAATCTTCGATCCGGCCCGACAGGTCTGCCGGTGCTCCGTCAGGATCAAGGAGGGCCTCCCGTTCGTCGCTAGCAGTGGGCGAGTCGTCAATCGGAGCGAAAGTGCCGATGCCGCCCGAGCCCACCGGATTCCACTTTATCTTTTCTATGGCCGCATATAGGAGACGTTTGTCGGCGGTAAACTGCTGCAGCGCGCCAGTGCCCGCACCGGTTCTCACAATCGCTACCAGATCTCCCGGCTGCATCTGCTCATCGATGAATTTCTTTACCGCTCGGCGTGTGTAATAGACGCTCTCAAACGACAGGGTCAGATCGTCGACAACAAGGGCAAGCGACCGTCGGACGTTTTCCGCCCGCAGAGTCGTCGGGGGCGGCGGCAGCCCGAGCGGGTCGGCAATCGTCTTTTCGGCGGCCGTTCGTGTCGATGAGACGAAAGAAAATGCGGTGATTTTTTGCTTCTGCCCGTTTTCGTAAATCTCGATCTCGCTCGGTTTGAGATCGGTGACAACGCGGCCTTTGCTGTCGGTTACGCTTACGTCAATCTGAATCAGATTCGTCTGAATCTTGACGACGTCATTATCGACAGGTGGTGACGGGGTCGGTGACTGAGCGTGGTTAGCCATGGCTCCCGCCGCTAAAAGAATCGCCGTTGTAAATAGACGCCGCTCAATCATCAAGGCACGATTTCAAACTGAATAAATTGCGTCGCCGCTTTTCGGAAATCTCGTGTCTGCCCATCCACAATATCGATTTGCAGGACGTAATCGCCGGGCAGCAGAGATTCGCCGAGCTTTAAGCCGCCAGTCGCGGCCACGGACTTTGGAGACTCGTAGCTCAGCTTCGGCACGGGCTTAGTGTTTGTTTCAAAAATCAACTTCTGTCCCTCGTAGAGCTTCATCCGATAAACGAGAGAGGCCTGTCGTCCGGCGTCGATTCGTGCGTTATAGATATGATATGCAAATCGCAGAACGGAGCCCGGTTTGAATTGCCGAACCGCGGTGTCCCACTGCGGATCGCCAAGGCCGTTTACCACTTCGCCTGTCGTCAGCCGTGCATTCTGCCAGGTTGAGAAAGGCACATTTTCGAGCGCCATTCCCGACATCGTCAATCTATCCTTCTTAAGATTTGGCACCTCGACATATTGATTTGCCGAGCCAACACGTGACGATGCGGTGTCGCGCACTGCAAGGCGCACCTGGTAACCGCCCGGATTCTTGATTGGCAGCAAAAATGTCGTGACAAAGCCGCGCCTCAGCGACCTCTGATACTCTGCCTCATCTATAGTGATTGTTAGATTCTGGGGCCTTTCATCCAGCACATCGCCGCGGTCACTCAAAGTGACTGCAACGATGTCGAACGATGTTTTGTGATTGCCGTCCGGCAATTTAATAAAGGTCAAATCCTCGGCATCGATATTCATGAACGTACGTACGTGGGCTGTCTGCTTAGCGTCGGCGACAAAGACGGCATTCATACGTACATTTATCTCATTGACGGAAAAGGGCGATGTGATCGCGCCAATCAAGGAGTCAGTTACCGATTCCGCCGACTTTCCGATTGAAATCTGCTCTTCACTGATCCCAAAAAATCCGCTTCGATATCGAACCTTGGCACCATCACGCTTGACCTTAACCTCAAATTTATTGAATCGGCTGCGTTTAGAATTGAACGTATCGTCGTCGGGCTGATAGGCGACAAGGTAATAGCTCTGGTCCTCAAGCACGCGGCGGATGCCCTTGCCTATGTCGTTTTGATTGATGTAGGCCAGTCCGCCAGTGTTATCGGCGATGTAACGCAGGCCTTCCTGCGAGTCGTTCGTGCGGTTCATCCGGGAACGAATAATATTATTGGTTAGCCGCTCGCCGCCGATCCTAGCAACCCCGCTAACGTCCTCTTCGGCGCCGATCATCGGCACTTCGAGACCAGGTGCATGAATGGCATAAAAGACGACCGACGAGCGATTAGCAAAATCGATTAGGTGCCGCATCGCCGTGAATATACGGGACACGGTGGGTCGTCCCGCCTCATCGCGAGTGCGCAGCGGCAGCCCGTCAGACAGGAGAACGACTGATTTTCTACCGGGCAGCTCGTTCATTCCGCGAACTAGAAAATTTAATGCGCCGAGCGTCCCGCTGGCAAAGATATTCTCGCGAAACTCGTTAAACTCAGTCTCATATTCACGCCGGTCCTGAATTCCATTATCGTCCGTGATCGAAAAGTTCGGTACAGCCGGGTCGAGGCCTGATGCCCCTGCCGTAACAACATCCTGTGTCATACCCAGATTGACCGGATTAAAAAACGACATGTTGTTCGATCCCGCGGCATTGAACTTTACGCGCTCGACAGCAGCTAAAAGCTGGCGGCGATCAACGGTAAATTGCTGCAAAGCCCCGACACCCGCACCGGTGCGAATAATCGCCACGAGATCGCCGTCTTGGACCTGTTCCTCGACGAATTTCTTGAGGGCGTGGCGAACCCAGACCATGCTTGCAAACGATAGATTTAAATCGTCGACCACAAGAGCGATAGTGCGGCGTACCTGATCGGGTCGGATACGACCGCCGGGCAGGATTACGGGCGGCGCAACACCGGCCTTCTTGTCAGCCTCGCGCCTCTCCTTCGCTTCTTTTTCCGTCAGTCGAGTGCCGCGGACAAATGAGAATCCCGACACCTTTTGCAGCTTGCCGTTCTCGTAAATCTCGACCTCGTCGGCGCGAAGATCCGGAATGGCATTGCCATTCTTGTCCGTCACCGTCACATCGACCTGAATTAGATTGGTCGAAATCTTGACCACATCGTCATCGACCGGTTTAGGCTTCTTAACGTGCGGGTCCTGTCCCGATATCGTGACCAAAAAGACACACCCCGCAAATGCCGACAATAAAGCACGACGCATATTAATGAACCTCCGACCTGTGACCATTTCCATTATGATATAACTGTTTTCACGTTTCGCGAAAGCTTTTTGCCCGTGTTTGGGGCGAGAAAACGGCGCCCGTCAATGCGCTTCGTGTTGATTTCTGCTCACCACCGTTTCGCTCGCGTTTCAGCGATCACATGAAGGGAACAACGCGCATGGAGCGGACGTAATCCAATCCCCGAGGATCGCGCCACCCGTCAACAATGAATAGACTCTGTACCTCAATCCTATCTCTGACTGTTTTCTTCACCATCGCCTGCGCCGCACAGCCCAGCGAGGAACAAGCACTGCGCTCACTACGCGATATGACGCGCTCCGGAAACCTGCCGCCCGAGGGCGTCGTGGCCGACATCGAAACGCGGTTTGCGGGTAAGAAGACCGGTGCACTCGCCAAACTGCTGCGGGCCCGCATTCGCTATGAGCAAAACGATTTCACCGGTGCGGCGGCGATGCTCAATTCGGATGTATTTGCAAAAAAAACAAGGCTTGCCGACCACGCAATGTGGCTGCGCGGCCGCGCCCTGAGCGAGAGTGGAAATCATTCTGAGGCGTTGAGTGTTCTTGGCACGCTGATCCGCGGACATTCGGATTCGGTTCGCGTGCGCGACGCCAAACTTTTATGGGCGACGTCTGCGATTCAGGCCGGCCGCGCCGTCGAGGTGCCGCCCTTCCTCATCGAGCTTACCGAAAAAAAAGACCCAGACGCTCTGCTCTTGACCGCCAAAGCTTACGGTGCTCAGGGTTCGCAGGCCGAGAGTGCGCGTTACTATCGACTGACTTACTTTTACGCGGCCGGGACAAACGCGGCGAAAGAGGCCGAGCTAAGATTGTTGTCCCTAGAAATGCCGCTGTCACCCCAGAACGGCGAGGAGCAGCTCGCCCGTGCCGATCGCCTTTTCAATCAGAAAAATTATAAAGAGGCTGCGAATGCCTACAGCGATTTATCTACGGGCTTTCCGGCAACCGTAACGCCTCAGGTGCGGCTGCGGCAGATAACGGCACTGGCGAACTCAGCCCGAGCTGCCGAGGCGCGTACCGCGTTTGATTCAATGCCCGAGTCGGCAAGAGAACGCGAGGATGGTTACCGGGAGATAGCTCTCGGTTATGCGCGGGCAAGGCAGTGGCCGCAGGCTCGTGCGACCGTCGAGGAGATGCGGCAGCGTTTTCCCGCGAGCCGTTTGCTCGCAAAAACAATGATGGACGTGGGGATCGCCGCCCGCGACGCAAAGAGCGGCGGTGAGGCAAAATATTTCTTTGACTCCGCTGTCGCTGCCTATCCAAATGCAATCGAGGTCGCACAGGCACAGTTTGAATCGGCGTGGCTCCAGCACGAGGCAAAAAACTACGCGGCATCATCACAAATGCTGATCGAGCATCTTGCCCGATACGCGGCGAAGGATACGACCAATCGCGGCAAGGCCGGATACTGGGCCGCGCGCGACAGCGAGCGGGCAGGCCGCGGAGCAGATGCCTGCGCGATTTACGAGGCGGTGAATTACCGTTACGGCGCAAATTGGTATGGGCACCTCGCGTTGCAGCGGTTGACGACACTGCCAAATCAGGGCACGTGCCGCACAGGTACGGCGCCGACCGGACAAGTCGCCCAGGCAGTGGCGAATCTTAAAACCGTGACGGTTGCCGCCGAAACGGCTCGCGAACCTGAGCTCACGCGTGCCGCAAAGAGCGAAGAGCTCTCGACTGTTGGCCTCTTTGACTGGGCAATCGACGAGCTTAACGAAGCAAAGAAAACAGCTAACAACAGCCCGACGATTAATCTTGCGCTCGCAAAGCACTATCGAATGAAAGGCGATCAGGTAAACGCCCTACTCTCCCTCGGTAAAAGCTATCCCGACTACGCACAGATGTTTCCCGAGGAACTCGGCCGTGGGGAATGGGACATTTTTTACCCGCTGACCAATTGGAGCGAGATCACAAAATGGTCGTCCGCCCGCAATCTTGACCGTTATCAGGTGGCGGGCATCATCCGCCAGGAAACGATATTTGACCCGCGTGCTAAGTCCCACGCTGATGCTTACGGGCTGATGCAGCTCCTTCTGCCGACGGCAAAATCGATGGCGCGAAAATACTCGGCTTCGATGATGCCGATGTCAGGATCTGACCTGTTTCAACCCGGGCTCAACATCGAGCTCGGCACTGCCTACATGCGTGACCAGTTCGACAAATACGGCCGGTTTGAATACGTCGGCATCGCCTACAACGCCGGTCCCGGCCGCGTCGGCCCGTGGCGGGCACAGCTGCCGCTGGAGATGGACGAATTTGTCGAGGCGATCCCGTTTAAAGAAACAAAAGGTTACGTCCAGGGCATCACTCGCAACACCGCCCAATACCGCCGTCTCTACGACGAAAACGGCAATTTCCGGCCAAATGTCGGCGCAAAACCGCTACGCGGCGAGATTGATTCCAAGCCGCCCGAGCAGCTTGCCGCAGAATTTCCCGAGATTGTGGTGGCCGGTGCCGGCTCGTAGCGTCGGCCGGAACGTAGGCACCCTTGCCTGCTAGCGGCCGGAAGGACGCTGAGAAACCGACGGTATATTCAAGTTGAGTGATGAGATGCGCGGTCACGCCGGAGGCACCGGCGTATGAGGCAGGGGTGCCTGCGTTCCCGGCAGAATCCCCGTGATTGTATTTTCCAACCTCGTTCGTCATATTTGAATCAGAACAAAATCGCGATTTGTTGAGGGGTTTTATGAAACTGCGTGCCTTCTCCGTTCTGGGTGTCTTTTGTCTTTTGTTGGCAATAGTCGGTTTGGCCGGCCTCTATAATGGCGAAACGGCCCGGGCCGCGGTTGACGACTTGCTGTTGCCAGCCGATTTTGAGGACCTTCTGCTGTTCAATGTCCTCGGGCCGACCGGGCTGACCTTTACGCCCGATGGACGTATGCTCGTCACAACACAGGGCGGGCTGATTCGCGTCGTTCAGAATGGGGCTCTGCTGCCTACCCCGGCATTGACGCTCGGGGCCGCGAGGGTTTGTACCAATTCCGAGCGCGGCTTGCTCGGTATCGCGGTGGACCCGCAGTTTGCGACGAACCGCTATATCTATCTCTTCTATACCTTTAACAAATTTAACACCTGCCCGACCGGCGCACCTACCAGCACCGTCAACCCTGTAAATCGCGTTTCGAGGGTGACGCTTGCCGACAATAACACGGTCGATATTGCGACTGAGCTGATCCTGATCGACAATATCCACTCGCCAAACGGCAATCATAACGGCGGCGATGTTCAGTTTGGCAAGGACGGCCTGCTGTACATCAGCGTTGGCGACGGCGGTTCTGACTACGCTGGCAATTCAGGAGCTGCGGGTGCCAATGACGCGGCCCGCGACCGACACGTAATGCTCGGCAAGATTCTGCGAATTACCAAGACTGGAGGCATTCCGTCCGGCAATCCCTATCAGGGTTCTAACAGCGGCCGGTGTAATGTGACGGGCTCGACGACAAGCGGTAACTGGTGTCAGGAAACGTTTGCGTCAGGCCTTAGGAATCCATTTCGCATAGCATTTGATTCCAATGCCCCGGCTACGCGTTTCTTTATAAATGATGTCGGCCAGGGCGCTTGGGAAGAGATCGATGAGGGCGTCGCCGGCGCCGACTACGGCTGGAACATTCGCGAGGGTCACTGCGCAAACGGATCTACATCAAATTGTGGAGCCCCGCCCGCGGGCCTGACCAATCCGATATTCGACTACGGCCGAGGCTGCGGCACGGCAACCACTGTATCGGGCAACTCGATCACGGGCGGAGCCTTTGTCCCGGCCGGCATCTGGCCGGCATCCTACGACAACGCCTATCTATTTGGCGAGTACGTGTGCGGAAAGATACTACAGATAAATCCAAACGGCTCAGGCGGATATGCGGGCAGCGTTTTCACCAGCGGCCTCGGCAGCGACAGCGCGGTGGCGATGACTTTTGGTCCTTATCAAACGACGCAGGCGTTGTATTACACGACGTATGAGGCAGGCGGCTCGGTTCGTCGAATCAGGTATACGGGCACCACCAATCGCAACCCGGTCGCGGCCGCCACGGCGACGCCCGTCTCGGGCCCGGCTCCGCTTAACGTAACGTTCGACGCGTCCGCCAGCACCGATCCCGACAACGATCCACTTTCATACGCATGGAATTTCGGCGACGGCACCACCGGAACCGGTGTAATGGTCTCGCATACATATACCACCACCGGGACGTTTAACGCAGTCGTGACCGTGACGGACGGGCGCGGAGGTTCAGCCACGGCGACGGTGCGAATCGATGTCGGAAATACGCCGCCTGTGCCGGTTATCAATACGCCCACTGCATCGCAGCTTTTCCGCGTCGGTGAGATCATTACGCTCAACGGGTCTGCCACCGACGCTCAGGATGGGACGCTTGCTGACAATCGCCTCACATGGCAGGTGGTGCAGCACCACAACAACGATCACACTCATCCATATCTGCCGCCGACGACGGGCAACAACATCCAGATCACGGCTCCGGCACCCGAAGACCTTGCGGCGACAATGGGCAGTTTCCTCGAAATCAGGCTAACCGCCACCGATTCGAACGGGCTAACCACGACCGTCATCCGCAATTTACAGCCGCGTAAAGTGAACATTACTCTCGCGACTCAGCCGGCGAGTTTGACCGTCAACGTCAATGGCTTTAGCTTCACCGGTCCGTCAACATTTGTCTCATGGGACAACTACCAGCTCAATGTCAACGCTCCGAGCCAGACACTGGGCGGCCAGCAATACGTTTTCCAGTCGTGGTCCGACGGAGGCGTGGCGAATCATACGATAACGACCCCGGCAGCGGCCGCGACATTTACTGCGAACTTTGCTCTCGCTCCCGCGACCGAGGCAACTGTCGGCGGCCAGGTCCTAACGCCCGACGGACGCGGCCTTCCAAATGTCGTCGTAAGAATTACCGACCCGGCGGGCCTAACGCGCTCGATCGTGACAAATTCATTCGGCTTCTACACCTTTGACCAGGTACGCGTAGGCCAAACGCACACGCTGCGCGCAACATCGCGCCGCTACCGCTTCGCCGCGCGGACCATCGCGGTCAACGGCGATCTGACAAATGTAAATTTGATTGGACTCGAATAAGCCCTACTGATTCTGGTTTAGCCCTATGCGGCGAGTGAGGTCGTAGAATCTGGGATCGTTCCGGAGATCCGCAAACTCCGAGTGGTAACTGATAAAGGGCAATAAGAATAGGTGCTCCTCGTAAGCTTTTTCGAGGTGTCGGAAAGCCTGATCCTTCTCGCCGAGTTGAGCGTATTTGGCGGCAATATGGAATGTCGCGTTGTATTTATCAGGCGACTGCTCTAACTCGTCAATTTCATATTTGACGAAGCCGCGCCAACCGCCTGATCTGTAGGCAGCGTACCATTTGGAGCTCTCTATTTGCTCCGCCGTCTGGCCGCGCGCGATACTTGCCGCGTAGTGGATCCCGACCATGTCATCGTACCGTTTCTGTCGCAGCGCGAGAGTGTCGTCGCCGTCGCAGACACGTTTTGTAAGAGGCATATCGCGATAGTCCAGGCGTCCACAATAGTCCGCTGCTTTGTCATACTGATCTGTAAGCTGATAAAGCTCGACCAGGTCGGCATTGTAATTTGGAGAAAGCGGATAGATTTCTATCGCCCGTTTGAGGTGAGCCTCGGCCTCATCTCCCGGATTGCCTTGCAGCCGAACGGCAAGGTTTTGTTCGGCACCGCGTTTGCATTTGACAAGCTGGTGGGGCGCCTCAATTCCGATGGCTCGCTCGATTCCGCATTCAACGTCACTTACAACGGCAACGGGCAAATTATCAACCTTAAAGTTTTGCCCAACGGCAAGGTCCTGATTATTGGCACGTTTACCGAAATAAACGGGCAAAGCCGCCGCACGCTGGCCCTGCTCAACTCGGACGGATCGCTCGATGCTTTTAATCCGACATTCCTCGGTCCTCAAGGTCAACTGGGTCTGCTCAGCGACATTGCAGTGGCGCCGGATGGAAAATTCTACGTCGGCGGCACCTTTACGACCGTTAACGGCGTCGCGAAGAAACGAATTGTTCGTTTCAACGCTGACGGGACGATTGACAGCGGTTTCAATCTCACGGTGAGTTTCTATGATTTTCTGGCACCTTTCGTTGCGGCCGTCCAGCCGGATGGCAAGGCCCTGATTACTGCTGCCAATGGCAGTCTCGTTCGCTACGATACAGACGGATCCGTCGACGCTTCATTTACCGATCCGAGTCTTTTTGGGCGGATACACGTCGTCGCACTTCTGCCAAATGGAAAGATAATGGTCGGCGGCAGATTTACTATCGGGCCGTTTTTCGGTAATGAAATCCAGCGCCACGGTTATCTGCGACTCAACGCGAATGGCTCCACGGACTCCACCTTCTTTATTGGCGGTGGAGCGAGCGCGACGGGCGGTGCCACCGTGTTTCGCATCGCCGTCCAACCCGACGGCAAAGCGCTGATCGCGGGTCTGTTCTCATACGTGAATAACATCTCGCAGCCGACGCTCGCCAGGATCATATCGCCGGCCACAGGCGGAACGCCGACGCCTACCCCTACTGCCACGCCGACTGCATCGCCTACTGCTACGCCGACGCCGACGGCAACACCGACGCCAACTCCGGGGCCGCCCGTTACCGTTCAGGGAGGCGTAACTACCCCCGACGGCCGGGGATTGCGAAACGCTACCGTGGTGATAGTGGATGCGGTGACCACCCTGCGGCGCAGCGTTATTACGAATTCATTCGGATTCTATACATTCAATGACGTTGCTTCGGGCCGTAACTATACGATGAGCGTCAATTCGCGTCGATATCGATTTGCCGCCAGCAGGTGCAGGTCACCGCGAACTCGACATTCAATTTTGTAGGTTTGGAATAGGTTCCTAGCGTCGGCTCGCAATATCGCGACTTTTTGACGTGGCCGTCCTGAAAAGGGCGGCTTTTTTTGTTCCCCCACCGACCACAGGTGGAATTTCTCTGGCTTCGCAGTTTATCCTAACGGTAGTGGGCGGCTGGGATGCCGTAGTAACGCTGGCGGGAGGTCGGCGCGACTGAGGGATGGGCCTCGGCTGTTAATATGGGCGATTGGGATAAGTATGTCGCTGCGGATTTTCCGCTTGAATTTCCGAAAGGATCTCGCGTACTAGACGTCGGCTGCGGTGATGGCAACCAGATGCGCGAGCTCGCCCGCGAGAGCTGTTCGCTGCTTGGCATCGATATCGATACGCCAAGCCTCGTGAAATGTCGCAACGCCGGGCTCGATGTCATCCGTGCGGCCGCTGAAAAAATACCAGTCGCGGATGCCAGCCTCGACGGCATCGTGTGCAAGGTGGTGCTGCCCTACACCCGCGAGCACGAGGCGATTGCCGAGTTTGGCCGCGTGCTCAAACCCGGCGGAAAAGTCTATTTAATCGGCCACGGTGCGGGTTACTATCTGAATTATCTGCTCCTGTCCCGCTCGCTCGCCCTGCGTTTCTACGGTTTCAGATCGCTAATGAATACTTGGTGCTTAAACGTGAGCGGTTATCATTTACCCAGATTTCTCGGCGACACGATCTACCAATCGCGCAAACGCCTCAACAAACACACCGCCGCCGCAAACCTCACCCTTCATCAAGACATCGACTCGCCAAAGTTCCTCGGTTTTCCGGTCTTTATTTACGAGACGCTCGCCAAGGGAACCCCGGCAGCCGAAACACAGGCAATGGTGCCTCCGGCGGCACGAATGTCGGCGACGTGACAGAACGCACGCGCTCCGAGCGCCTATGATGAATAGTATGCAGGAGATCGAAAAGAGATTTGACCGTTTACCGGACGCGAAGACGGCCGAGGACTATAACTTCAGACACTTTCAGACCGGCATTCTTATCGAGGACGGCAAGCGGACGGTGCGTGGCGACGGCATCAAGGGCGGCGAGGTCGCTCCCGATTTTGAGTTGCCGCGCGTAGGCGGCGGCTCGGTGCGGCTGAGCGATCTGCGCGGGAAACCGGTAGTGCTCCACTTTGGCTCTTTTACCTGACCGATCACCGCCGGCTCGGTCGAGCCGCTTCGCAAGCTTTATCATAATTGGGGCGGTCGAGTGCATTTTCTCGATGTCGTAATCCGCCAGGCGCATCCTGGTGGCGACGTTCCGGCTTTTGAGTCGTACTATCAAAAGGTTCGGGATGCCGAACGGTATCAACGCGAGGACGGCATCGAGTTCCCGGTGCTGATCGACGATCTCGCGGGCACGACTCATCAGGTCTATGGCGAACTCGCCGACCCGACTTACATTATCGACGCCGACGGCCGCGTTGCGCTCTACAATCTCTGGACACACGCTCCGACGCTGCACACCGCCCTCGAAGATCTCGACGTCCAGGGCAATCGGGGCACCGTACTCGGCGGCATCCACCGCACACCGCACCTACTTGCCAGCATGGTCGATGGCTGGCCGGGACTAAAACGCGGCCTGCCACGCAGCTTTCTCGAATTGGAACTCTCCGCACCCGGCATGGGCTCGATGACCTGGCTGCTCCACCAATTCCGCCCCGTACTCGCCCCTATCGCCCTGCGCGCCAAACCGCTGCCAGTCACGGCCAAGCTCGGTCTCGCGGCCGGCGCCGGCCTGCTCGTCGGCCTCGCCGCTCTTTATTTCACCCGTAGAAAAGGAAACTCCGCAAATTCTTCAATATAGACTCCGTCATCATCCTATACACATACACAAGCGAATGATCTTCGTCGGATCAAATTTGCGAGACCGTATTCAGGATTAGGTCGTGAAAGTTTATGCAAGGCCCTCGCTCCCGGAGCGCAGCCGCAATACGACACGATGTTGACAGTTTTGCATGGGTTAGGCGTTAAGTTTTCAGTCACAGCGTGACGAAGCTGCTGGTCAAGCGGGCTTTAATGAGTGGAATCTCCGCAAAGTCCAGCATTCACAAATTCTTCAAAATGAATTCCGTCATCATTCCGTACATATGCCTCACCTGATCTGGATTCGTAATTCCGTGACGCTGGGTCGGATAGATCATCAAGTCAAATTGTTTACCGGCCTTTTGTAGGGCATATGCGAACTGCGTGGTGTTTTGCATATGGACGTTGTCGTCCATCGCTCCGTGGATAAGCAGCAGCCGGCCCGAGAGATCTTTCGCCGCTTTAATAATCGAGCTGCGGTCGTAGCCCTCCTTATTATTCTGCGGCGTCTGCATATAACGCTCAGTGTAGATCGTGTCATAGAGCCGCCAGTCGGTGCCCGTGCCGCCAGCGATGCCGACCTTGTACGATTTGCTGTGCGTTAGGGCGTAGCTCGTCATCGAGCCGCCATAGCTCCAGCCGTGGACGCCGATACGCGAGCCGTCGATGTATGGCAGCGATTTTAGATAGCTTAGGCCGTCCTCGAGATCGCGTAATTCTAGTTCGTAAAGTCGTTTGTACGCGGGCCATACGGATTCCTGCCCTTTTCCGCTCGCTGTCCGGTTGTCGCAGACCCAGACGATGTAACCCTTTTGTGCGAGCATCTGAAACCACATTCCGCGATTGCCGCCCCAGCGGTTTGCCACCGTCGGCGCGTGCGGGCCCGAGTACGTAAATTGAAACACCGGATACTTTCGCGACGGGTCGAAATCGGGCGGCTTGATCATCATCGCCTCCATCTGAAAACCATCGCGCGTGCGGACGTTGAGAAATTCCGGCTGACTCAACCGATACTGCGAGAGAGCATCGACCTTATTTTCATTTATTGCCCGCACCAATCTGCCGTCGGCTGAAAAAAGTCGGGTCCGCGTCGGTGTCAGGGCCTCGCTGTTATTTGAAAAATAGTGTGTATATGTGGTGTTAAAGGATGCCGCGTGCCAGCCGTTTTCGGTGGTCAGGCGCTCGGGCTCGCCGCCGCTCAGACGAACGCGATAAATGTTCTCGGCAATATGACTGTCCTTTGTTCCCGAGAAATAAACCCAGCCGTTTGCCTTATCGACACCGTGAACGGTGCGGACCTCCCATTTACCATTCGTGAGCTGCCGGGCGAGCGTTCCGTCGCTGTTATAAAGATAAAGATGGGGCCAGCCGTTCTTTGATGACAACCACACAAACGTGTTTTCGCCATTCTCGACAAACCGCGGGTTGTCATAAACCTCGACCCAGGCGGGCGTCGTCTCGGTCAATACTTTTCGGATTTTGCCATCGAGCGCGGCGGCGTTTAGGTCAAGCGACGTCTGCTCGCGGTTGAGCGCCTGAAACATTACATTCCTGCTGTCCGGCGACCACGCCACGCGGGCGATGAGCAGGTCGTCGGGCTTATAGGTTTCCAGGTCGACAAATCTCACGGCATCACCGAACCGCCTCAGGACCGGCGGCAGACGCTCGCCAATCTTTGGAATCCGCCCCGCATTTGGCACGATCGACGTCTTGCCGACATCCGCGATGCCAAGCCGGACGGTCGGATTCGGATCGCCCGCCTGTGGATAATTCGCCGTCTCGATGACCTGCTCGTCGCCGATGTCATTGGTCAAAACGAACTTTGGCACCTGGCCCTCATCGAGACGCAGAAAGGCGATGTACTTAGAGTCGGGCGACCACCAATAACCCCGCCGCTGGCCGCGGCCGTACAGCTCTTCCTCATAGACCCAATCGAGCACGGCGTTAAAGATTGGCTTGTCGCCCTCGCGGCCGTCGCGCGTCAGCTGCTTCTCGCCCGCTTTTGCGATATCGACCACAAACAAATTATTGCCGCGTACAAAGCTCACCAGCCGTCCATCGGGCGAAAAGTCCGCCTCCAATTCCTCGTCGCGTCCATTAGTCAGCCGTTTTAGAGAGCGCAATCTGAGGTCGTAAAACCACAGGTCACTGTTGTAGCTAAGCAGTGCACCGCTCTCGTCGTCGTTAAAATCAATCTCAGGCGAATTGGCAAGATCATTCGCTAATTGCTCGACCACCCCGGCTCGCCGGAGCGCCGCCGCCAACGCTCCGCTGTCAAAATAGACCTCAGCCCGGCCGCTGACCGGCTCGACCCGCATCATCCGCCCATTCACCCACTGCTTAAAAGACCGCCCGTCCGTCGACCACTGCACCGGAACCTGCGTACCGCCAAACCGCACGCGTTTCGAGGGCTCCGGATGAAAGATGTTGTCGAGCGTGAGGAGTTTGTCCTGCGCAGATGCGGCCAAAACGCCCGAGATAATCGCAACTGCGGCTAGTAATAGTTTTTTCATATCGATTCGCTCATCGGCTGAGCCGCTTTAATCATCAAGCCTTGGGATGTGCCTTATCGTACACCTCGATCATCTTCTCCATCGAGACCTGTGTGTAGATCTGCGTTGTCGAGAGTCGGGCGTGGCCCAGTAGTTCCTGAATGTCGCGGAGGTCGGCTCCTTGATCAAGTAGGTGAGTGGCGAAGGTGTGCCGCAGACTATGAGGTGAAATATCGTGGATATCGGCGCACTGTTTGATGTATTTATCGATCATTCGGCCAACCGAGCGGGTGGTCAGGCGGCCGCCGCGTCGGTGCAGAAAGAGGGCGTTTGGGTCGCGTTCCGTGATGGGGCATTCATTCAAAAATACAGTGCGCGTGTCCTGCATATAGATCGTCAACGCCACGGCCGCGGGCCCGCCGAATGGCACAATTCGCTGCTTTTTTCGCTTGCCCGTTACGCGGACGATCTTTTCACTAAAATCCACATCGGCGATATTGATCCCGACCAGTTCGCCGACGCGGATTCCGGTTGCGTACAAAAATTCGAGTATTGCGCGATCGCGCCGACCGAGATCTGTATTCACGTCGGGCAGCTCAATAAATCTGACGGCGTCCTCCATCGACAAATGGTTGGGCAGCGTGCGGTCGATACGCGGCGTCGCGACCTGCTTTGCAGGGTTTGATTCGAGCTTGCCCTCGCGAATCAGGAACTGAAAAAAGGTGCGCAAAGATGCGAGCTTTCTCGCGACCGAAGTTTTCTTATGATCGCCGTGGAGTGACGCCATCCACTCGCGAATAGTCAGCCGGTCGATATCCCCTACCTCCACATCGCGCTTCTCGATCTCAAATAAAGAGGCGGCGAATTGCTCTAGATCGCTCGCATAATTGCGCAATGTATGCGGGCTCAGGTTGCGCTCGTACTTGAGGTGCTGGAGGAATTGTGTGAGGTCTTCAGTGAACATATAGCCGAAACGCCTTGCCGGAACGCAGGCACCCTTGCCTGCCAGCCGCGAAAGCGGCTCACCGCCGTGGGGGAGAATCCAAGTCCATCAAACCCCGGCGCGCCATCACGCCGAAGGAACCGGCGTTGCAGGCAAGGGTGCCTGCGTTCCGACGCTGCCCCGCGTTCCGACGCTACTTCTTCGGAACATAATACCCTTTTCGCGTACGGACGGTCAGGTTTTGCTTCGCCCTTACGGTGAGCGAGATGGTGCGAAATTCCCCGCGCTTGTCGCGCTCGGCTTCCGGGTAATAGCTCAAAACGTATTGCTGTGAGAGCTCGCCCGAAATGCGTTCAAAGGCGTCACGCATCTCGTCTTCGTCAATCGGCGAATAGACCGCTCCGCCCGTTTGGGCGGCGATCTCGATCATCCGGCGCTCGGCGGTCAATGCGCGGATATTGGCATTGCCACCGCGCAGACCGGTCCGTTTGTAATTCTCAAAGTCCTTTGTTTTCACCACATAAACCTGGCAATCGTTGACGAGCAGCGACTTGATCACACCTTCGAGCGTAGTCTCGAGCTCGCTGTACGTGTCCTCGCCATCGGATACGATAACGACAACGCGCCGGCCTTGGGCCGATTTGAGATACTGGGCGACGCGTATGATTCCATCCAGCAGCGCGGTCGCACCCTTGGGTTCGGGAAAATTTTCGACCGCAGCCGTAAGCAGCGTAATATCGCGCGTCAGCGGCTGCTCGAGCCGGGTGTAGTCGGCAAGTGAAAACAGCGCGGCCATGTCTTTGTCAGCGCGGATGACGCGTTGAAAAAACCTAACAGCCGCCTGCTTCTCAAATTCGCGCGCGATCGTCACGCTCGACGAATTGTCAAAGATCATCGCCAGTCGGATAGGTGTCTCGCTGCGTGCGAGATCGCCGATCTCGGCCGCCTTTCCATCGATCTTAAGTTCGAAATCCGTGATCTTGAGTGTGCCCACGGCACGGCCGGCCGCATCAAGCACGGACACCGGGATCGGCACCAGCGCCGAATCTACTTTGATGACGTCGTCGCTCTCCGCCTGCCCGGGCGACGAGGGCGTCGGCGTCGGGGAAAGCGCCGGCGGTTTTGTCACCGGTGTCGACATCACTGACGGCCCGCTGATCACATACGGCCGAGGCGTCGGGCTCGGCTTCATCCTGCCGGACTGCGCCAGCGACACCGCCGGAAGTATTAGGATTGTGAGTAAAAGGAGCTTCATCTCTAGACAATGGGACACTGACTACGCGTATTCGAGCCGCATTTCACGGATCTGAAATGAATTTCAGTTCGGATCGTCGATCCGTGTTCCCTTTCTTTGATTGCGTAATACGCCATTTTGTATGCCTAGACAAGGATCAGTTTGATTCCCGCAAAAACCAGCACGACGGCTAAAACCCGCCGCAGTGTCATCGAATCAAACCGTTTACTGCCCAGCGTAGAGCCGATAAAGCCACCTACAACCGCCGCGGCGATCCAGATCCAGACGTCGGGCGGCAAAACTGCGACTTGCTTGTAATTTCCTGCAAGCCCCGCAATCGAATTGACCAGAATAAAAAGTACCGAAACACCCGCGGCCACCCGCGTCTCGGCCCATCGCATGAGTAAAAGTATTGGTGTCAAAAAAATCCCGCCACCCACACCTACGAGGCCCGACAGCAAGCCGATTACGGCTCCCAAAAGCAGGCAGGCAATGATCGGCGGATCACGAACCTCGTCGTCATTTTTTAACTTAACCGCGAGCCGCCCTGCCGCCAGGATCAGCACGACTCCAAGCACCAACTTGTAAACATCCGTTGGCAATTCGATCATGCCGCCGACAAACGCCATCGGCACCGATCCAATCGCAAAGGGCAAAAACAACCGCCACGAAAAATACCCGGCCCGGTAAAATTGCACCGTCCCGATCGATGCCACAAACAAATTCAACACCAAAGCGGTCGGTCGCGTGACCCCGGGAGCCACCGCCAAAAACGCCATAACAGCCAAATACCCCGAAGCCCCACCATGCCCGACCGATGAGTAGAGCACCGCGACGGCGAAGATGGCGAGGATGATGGAGACACCGCTAAATTCCATACTGTCGAAACGCGGCACTGGTGCCGGAACGCAGGCACCGCAGCCGGAACGCAGGCACCCTTGCCTGCTACGCCGGTTCCTCCGGCGTGAGGGGCCTGGTATCTCTGAACTTGAGATCATCCTCAGCGCCGTCAGCGTCCTTTCGGACGCTTGCAGGAAAGGGTGCCTGCGTTCCGGCGACAACCAGCGTTCCGGCAACAGTCTTGGCTCCGGCGATCCATTCGTCCCAATCCACAAGCGCGCGGTCGACTTGGATCGCGTGGCGTTCGCGTTTGTTGCGATATTTCTTGCGAAGCTCTAGCGGCAATTCTTGCAGCAATCCAAACGTGATATTCACGGGCTGAAAATTCTTAGTCTCAACATTTGAGACATATCGACACAGGGCCCCGATGGCGGAGGTGAGAGGCGCGACCAGCATTGGTTGGCCGCGCGCGGCACGCACTGCATTGCGGCCGGCGAGCCAACCGGTGGCGACGGATTCGACATAGCCCTCGACGCCGGTTATTTGGCCGGCGAAGAATAAATTGGGATTGTCTCGAACCGCCAGTGTTTCGTTCAATATCTTCGGGCTGTTGATAAATGTATTGCGGTGGATCTGGCCGAACTGGAGGAATTCGGCGTTTTGCATTCCGGGAATCAGCTTCAGCACACGCTCCTGCTCGCCGTAGCGCAGATGATTTTGAAAACCGACCATTCCATACGCGTCGGCCATCAGGTTTTCCTGTCGAAGTTGGACGCATGCGTACGGTTCGTATCCGGTTCGCGGGTCGTACAGGCCCTTTGGCTTCATCGGGCCAAACCGCAAAGTATCGACACCGCGTCGGGCGATCTCTTCGATTGGCAGGCACGACTCGAACCAATGCGTATCTTCAAACCTTTTCAAGGGCACCGATTTTGCACCGATTAGACCATCAAAAAACACGGCGTACTCGTCACGGTTCATCGGGCAATTGATATAGTCGTCACCGCCCTTCCCGTATCTTGCCGCCTTAAATGCGACCGACATATCAATCGAATCCGCCGCGACGATTGGCGCGATCGCATCATAAAAATAAAGCTGATCATCGCCCGTGATCCGCATGATCTCTTTTGTAAGCGCATCTGAGGTCAGCGGCCCGGTTGCGATGATTGTGACACCTGGGAACGCAGGCTCCCCAACCTGCGTTCCGGCGGGAATGGTACTCACCTCTTCTCGAACAACCGTGATGTTCGGGTGCGCCTCGATCCGCTCGGTGATCATCTGTGCAAACCTTATCCGATCGACAGACAAAGCGGCGCCCGCGGGCACGCGCGTCGCGGCCGCGACCTCCATGACCATCGAGCCGCCGCGCCGCAGCTCTTCCTTTAATAGGTAAGGCGCACTTCCAGGTTCGTCGGTTTTTAACGAATTGGAACAAACGATCTCGGCTAATTGGTCAGTACGATGCGCGGGCGTTGAGACCACCGGCCGCATCTCAAAAAGCCGCACTTTCGCGCCCATCTCTGCCGCCTGCCACGCCGCCTCAACCCCGGCAAGCCCGCCGCCGATTATGTTTATGGTTTCTTCCATCGTTACCTAATAAAGTGTATTTTGACATTTTCCGAGCAAATGAGCATCGCGGACGCAGTTCTTTGTCTTTGTAGATATCCGAGTGGCGCGCAAAAAATGGGCGGCCCGCGTCAGGCGCCCCAAAGTATCGCTGCGCTCAAATTACGAGCTTAGCGACACGGTCATCCGCCGTTTGCCGGCATAGATCCGCGCCATCGCGCGGCAGTTTTCAAAAACCCTTGAGGTCACGACGCCCGAGCCCGGCGGGTCGATCTCGACGAGCGAGGCCGCCCGGGCGGCTTTCAGGAGCCACGCTTTCGATGCCGCGGCATTTATGTCGTAGGTCGGTGTCCACTCCTCGTTTTGCACCGAGAGGCCGTTCGAGTCCTCGCGAGCATACGCGCCCAGTACGGCCTCGAGCTCCGCCTCAGTCAGCGCCGGACCGGTTTCCCAGTCGGTTATTAATTTTAGTTGATCTAGTGGTTCCATAATCAGTGGTCAGTGGTCAGTGGTCGGTTGTCAGCCATCGAATTTTCAGCTTCTTAAACTGACCACCGACAACCGACAACCGACCACTATCGTCTAGGCCTTATTCGCTATCAAACAAGCCAATGCCGTCGGCCGCACGACCTTGGCTCCATAGACGTGGAGGCCCTTGACCGCGTCGCCGAAGCGTTTTTCGGGTTTGTAGGTCTGCACATCAATGATCTGCTCGACGTACGCGGTCGCGATGCGGTGGCCGGCCATGATCTTGTATTTCGTGGCCGTCGTGTTTGGCACGTAGTTCGATTTTAGGATCGAAAAACCCGCGGCCTCGCCGACGTTACCATTTGTCAGGGCCGTGTCGGAACGGCGCGTGCCGGCTTTGATAAACCGCTCGTCCTTGAGCAGCAACCCGTGAAACCACGCCGGAACGACGACAAACCGATCCTCGAGCGGTACGTTATCCTCGTCGAGAATCACCGATAGATCGACGAGATACTCGTACGCGTCGTCCTTGGTCGGCACCTTTGGCGTCGTGATCGAGCCGATCTTGTTGTCGGCGAGCACGGCCGCCTCCATCACGCCGGCGAGAAAGCCGTCGGCCACCTCGCGCAGGCTGTATGCCGAGCGTCGCATCGCCTCGTCCAGCACATTTACGTTCTGCTGTGCGCGATCGACGCTATCGACATAAAAGTTAAAATACTTTGCGTTATCGATCGAGAGTGTCTGCTCGGCGTCGGTCAGCACCTCGGGGTCATCGATGTTTTCATTTGTCGTGTAATCGCCAATCGTGACGTCGCCGATCGACGCGATCTTGACCGTATTACCGGCCTTTTTGATCTCGCCCTCGTAGTCGCGATTGACAACTCCTGCCTGCCCGTAAACAAGCGCCTCTTCCAAAGCGACGAGCAATCTCGCCGCCCAAACTGTTGGTATAAAATCTAATGCCATAATCTTCGCCACTGCCGGCATCCCGCCGGCTTCTTTCGCGAGCCTCCTAGCTCGGTAGTGTTTTTCGACTCGCCGGCGCGTTTGCCGGCGTTCCATTACGCAGCTAAAACCCGCCGCACATCATTCCAATCAAGCGCCGCGATCTCACCCGGCTTCATCCGTGCAAGCACTTCCTTAGTTAACTGAGGCGCCGAGGCCACGCCCGAACCGCCATCGATCGACGCCGGCGCCGATGCGCCAAATTGCTCAGGATGAACGGTCATCAGCCGCTTGACGAGCGCCTGCGCGTTCACTATCCCGCCATCCGCATCAAATTGCAGGTCACCCGCAATCGACTGAAATAAAAGCTCCGGCGACCTCGCCCCGGCCACGACGAGCTCATCCGTAATCCGCCGGTGAGCCTTATCAAGCCGTATCGAAGTCCGCAGCCGTTCGTTCTCCTCTTCAAGCGCCGCAAGCGTAACGCCATCGGCAGAACCGCCTGCGTCAGCGGGCCGCCCGATCTCCTCTGCCGAGATAGCATCGCTGTTAGACACAGGCGACTTCAACGCCTGGTCACTTATTGTGTTGGTTGTTGTTTTCATAAGTAATTCGCCTCCGCCGGAACGCAGGCACCCTTGCCTGCAAGCGTCCGTCCGGACGCTGACGACGCCGCGGATAAATCAGATCATCAACCCCAAAGATCGCAACGCCGCAGAAACCGGCGTGGCAGGCAAGGGTGCCCGCGTTCCGGCGCCGTCAGCGTCCGGACGGACGCTATGCAGGTAAGGGTGCCTGCGTTCCCGGCTGCGTCATCGCCGCGACATCGGCGGCGCCATACCCTGCCTCGATCAGGGCCTGATCGACGGGCAGGCCGATCTGTCGTTTGAGCAAAATATTCTCCAAAACCTCGCGTTCCGACATTGGTGCGGCTTCTTCCCACTCGGTTATGAGCGAGACGTCGCGACCGTGGCCCTCGATCATCAAGGCCAGCGACATCGCGTCGGCCCACGTCTGGCCGAACGATTCCTGCCGGTCGCGCACCTTTGCCAAAAATCGCGTTTCGGATCGTTTCAGCGATTCGCCGCTCGCAATTTCGCCCGACTGCTGCAGGAAATAATGCAGCGGCGTGCCGGTGACCGACGCCATGTCGATGCGAAAACTGTCTTTGACTTTGAGAAATTGCTCGAGCTGAGCGGCGTCAAAATCGCCAAATCTCGCGTTCGGATTCTCGGCGATCCACAGATGATCGATACCGGCCGTAAAGGGCGCGACCGCCTTGCCCTCCTGGTCATATTCGATCTCGATGCCCGCCGCCCAACGCTGCCTGTATGCTGAGAATTCCATCGCGACCAGCATATCGAGGACGGACTTATTGAGCCCGTCCTGTATCGGCATCGCCACCTCAAGCTCCGACCGCCCGCCCGTCCCCAGATCGGCATTATTCGCAAAATGAAAAACCGGCACCACGCCATAAGGATTGGGAACAACAGCCGGGAACGCTGAGGCCGTCGGGAACGCAGGCACCCTTGCCTGCCACGCCGGTTCCTCCGGCGTAACGCCTTCAATCGCCGGGCGCCTTGAGCCGCTGTCGCGTCTGGCAGGCAAAGCCACCCCGCTCGCGGATGCCGCGGCAGGGGCCCCTGCGGGTGCCCGCGTTCCGGCCGGCACAAACTCCTTCCACTCCGGCAAAGCCCCTTCCGATTCGCGCTTTGAAATGTACTTCTCGATCCGGTCGGGATACATAAGGTTGAGCCGCACGTGTTTGTCGGCGAGCCGCCAGACCTTTGCCGCCCAAGCGATGCGACCCGGCGCGTCGTCGTCATAAACAACGGTTATATTTGCCGCCCGATTTGCATAAATCACCGCCTCGCCGAGCTCATTCGGCCAGACGATCGCATACGCGTCGCCGGTCTTGTGGGCTTCTTTGTGGATTTCCCCAGCCCGCGTCCCCATCCGATTCCGCTGCCAAATCCGACGAGTCGCGGAATTCAAATCTCCAGCCGGAACGCAGGCACCCCTGCCTGCCACGCCGGTTCCCCCGGCGTAACGGCGCCGAGCATTATTCAACATGAATCGTTGCTCACGCCCACCAGCGTCCTCACGGCCGCTTGCAGGCAAGGGTGCCTGCGTTCCGGCGTCGTCAACGCCAAACCCCGTAATGCGCAGCTTGTCTTTCAGCGCATCACAAATCACGGGGCATAAATTCAAAGCAAACTCACGAAACAGCGTCCCAAACGTGTTCTGAAACTTCTCGGTCGCAAACGCCAAATCATGGTCGCCATCGTAATAACGTCCCGCCTTTTCATAACGCGCTGAGCCATCTCGTATCCGTACAAGGGCCTGTTCGATATCTTGATTCATATTTTTCACTTCATTCTGCTGCCTGCTGTCTGCGGTGAAACAACCTCCGATCTCGGATTCAAAACCCGTGGGCCCTTCCGCCTGTCTTTTTCAGCATCTGCACCGCGAGGCTGACGGCGTCGATCTGATCGTCATGACGACCGGCCGGAAATGAGCACGCCTCGGCGACAAACTCATCGATCCAGCCGCCCTGGACGAGATGGACCCTGCCCTCTTCGGCGAGTGCGGACCAGACCAGGGCACGCGTAAGCTTGTCGGCATCGACTCTCACGCTGCGAAACGCAACCCCAAAGGTGCGCGATTCGCGCCTCAGGTCCTGAACGAGTGCCGCGCCATGCAGGGCCTCCTCGATGCCGTGTATTACGTCCGGCTCGGTCCTCATCTGTTCGAGAATGAAACGCCGCTGGGCAGAGTAATCGATGCGCCGGCGAAAGCCGTCCGCGATGTATAAATTTCCATCTGAGTCGAATGCGCATCGCACCGACGCGGTGTAATCGGCGGTCGTACGCAGGCTGACAGCAAGGTCATAGCCTCGCGCCCATCTCAGACCAGTCGGCGCCCGATCGATAATCTGCTTGAGCCAGATCCGCCGAAAGATCGCACCCTCAACCGGCACCGGCCGCTGCTGATAGAGAGCTGAAAAGGAATAGCTGCCGAGCTGCCGCCTAATCCGGGCCAGCCGCCCGACCGAAAACCGCTCTGGCCACAGCGCCTCGCCCGGCGACCGCCCAAGCGGATCGCCCGTCGGAACGCAGGCACCCTTGCCTGCTACACCGGTTCCTCCGGCGGGAACGCAGGCACCCTTGCCTGCCACACCGGTTCCTCCGAGGTCAGAGTGCGGGCCGTCAGTCCCCACACCCTCATCGTGCGGAATACCGGGCGTTGACAGACGCTGTCGCGTCTTGCAGGCAAGGGTGCCTGCGTTCCCGGCGGCATTCCCGGCCTCGGCAATCGCGGGCAGATTGACGATCTCCCATTCGTCGCCGCCGTCTTTGGCTGCCTCGATCAGACGCCCGGCGAGGTCGTCTTCGTGCCAGCGTGTCTGGATCAGAACGACGGCCGCGTCCGGTTCAAGCCGCGTGTAGATATCATCGGAAAACCAGTTCCAGGCGTTGTCACGCCTCACGGGGCTCTCGGCCTCGGCACGGCTTTTTATCGGGTCGTCGATCATGATCAGCGAAGCGCCAAAACCGGTCACGCCGGCACCGACGCCCACCGCCCGCACACCGCCGCCCGCGCTTGTTTCCCATTCATCGACGGCCCGTCGGTCCTTTGACATCGTCACGCGTTCCTCGACGATCCGCCTCACCTTTCGCGAGAAGCGGTTTGCCAGTTTCTGGTTGTAGCTGCCCAGAATTACGTTTAATCCGGGCTCCATCTCGATCCGCCAAGCCGTGTAGCGCACGGTCACCATTTCGCTCTTTCCATGACGCGGCGGCATAAAGATCATCAGCCGCTTACACTCGCCGCTCGTTACTCGTTTTAGCTGCTCGCACAGATGCATGTGATGGGCAAAATCAAACCGCCACGTCGCGGGCGACGTCGCTGCGAGCCACTGCGAAAAGTCGAGTTTCTTTCGCCGCCGAGGCGATGTTGGGTTTCGTTTTGCTGGCATTATTTGAGAATGATGCCCGCCGCGACGCCGATCAGGATGTCGCCGATCCGCTTGAGCGGTGACTGCCGCTGCTTCTTCAGCGTCTCGGCAAGCCGGTCTTGCGACGCGATCACCAAATCCTTGGCCGCGATCGTTTCGTTCTTAGCGGCGAGGGCGGTGCGGAGTGCGTCAGCCTCGCTCGTGTGCGTCGTTATTAACTCGGATTGAATCGCAGTCAGGCGTTTTTCGGTCTCGAGACGGGTGTTGAGCGACGCGTTCTCGATTTCCAGTGCATCGATCATGGTTCGGCTTGTCTGTAATTCCTCGACAGCCGCCGCACACGCCTCTCTGAGTCGCAAGTCTCCGCTCCTACTCAAGACTCCAGACTCAAGACTCCCGACTTTATTCGCATCCGTGGCCGAGCTCGGCGAGCTTTTGACAGAGCTCGTTGGCGGTGACGGCGACTGAGCGTGTGCGCCGTGCCCGATTGACATCGCCGCGAGCACGATGGGTATTAGAATTAAGCTTTTCCAGTTCTTCATCTTGTTTCCTTGCTAATTGCTGAATGTCGGTGAGCTTCGCCTCGAGATACGCGATCTTTTCCCGATAGCTCGCTGCCTCGATCTCTCTCGCTCTCGCGTCGAGAGCTTGCCTCTCCGCATCGGTTTTCGCCCTCGCGACCTTGATCTCGAGTTTCCCTACCTCGCGATGCGACCAAGCCGCCCCGCCAATAAGCACAACGGCAAAAACAGCCGCGGCCGCGATGTAAAGTTTTGTTTTCAGGTTCATTGTTCACCCTTGTCTCGCCGCCGCAGATAAATCTGCACGTACACATCGACCGCCTTGCCGATCGAGAAGAAGATAATCGGCAGCAGGATTGCCGAGATAATGGTGATAAGTGTGCGCGTCTCGATAGCCGTAAACACGGTCGAGATCGAGCTGATCCAGGCTAATAAAATGTTCTTTGTGTCGTTCATAAATGTCGGTGGCGGCACTGCATCATTGCGGAAGCCCGCGCGTGAGCAAGGGCTTGTCTCGCACCTCGAAGGCTGCGCCCTTGCTCACGCTCGGGGGGCTTCAACATTTCTCAACTCTCGCACCCGCCCGAGCGAGATCTGTCGGTATAAGTAGACGAGCATCAGCACGGCGGCGATCATCGCGACGCCGATCCATATGGAGCGGGGCAGGCCGATCACAAATCCGAATACTGCCCACGCCGCCTGCCAGATCGTGCCGACGATTGTCGTCCAGAGAGATTTTGCTGCATCGCGCCGAGTGGTGACGGCGGTTACGACGCCCTCGACCTGGTCAAATCGCCGCGCGGCCGACGAGACCCGCTCACCGACCGATTCGAGCGCACCGGACGGCAACGCAGGCAGCCTCCCCCACCGGAGTGCGGACACTCCTGTCCGCAACGACGGTTCCTCCGGCGTAGCGCCGATGGGTAATCCCGAACTCGACCTATTGGTGTCGTCGTCAGCAGCGTCCTTTGAACGCGTGCGGGCAGGGATGGCTGCGCTCCCGTCGGCGCCCACGCCGGAGGAACCGACGTTGCGGACAAGAGTGTCCGCACTCCGTTGGGCAAACATCGCCTCGGTCAACGCGACGCCGTGCACACGCATCGGAGGGCGCAGACTCCAATTGCCGGTCATTATCTGCTCAAGAAAAAATCGCGTCCGGTAGTTAGTCGATTTAAGCCGCCGCACATTTGTCAGCCACAGATGCCGGCGACGGACGTAGGCGGTAATCCAGGCCCGCTCCTCAAAATGCACGCGGCCGACGTGCAGATCAATTGCCCGGCTAAGCCGTTCCCACGACCCATGCGTGATCGAGTCATAAACGACAGCCAGCGATAATGCACACCGAAGCCCACGCCGCGTACATTCACCGAGAGCCGGCGCTAGATATCGCGTAAACATGACCGCGTTCTGCGCGTCTCTCATTTCACGCGTCACGGCCGCCCTGCGCAGGGCTTTTTTGAACGTCTCGTTGCTCGCAAGTCGAGAGATCGACTGCGCGCTCACGAGCGCAAGCTGAGACCGGGCCGCCGCCAGCGCATCACGCCCAACCGGCGAGCCGCTTGCCAAATACGCATCTACGACTGCCAGCAGCGACCCCGACCTGTGCGTAAACTGATTGATCCCATAGGAAACGCCCGCGCCGTCATTCAAAACCACGCAAGCCGCATAATCGCCAAACGGCCGCGACGTCTCAAATACATGAACGATCGCGAGAGCTTTCACTTTGTCAGTCTCGGTATATGACATATAAATCCGTCGTGTCTTAGCTCGCGGGGGTATCTACTTCCCGCGCGGGATTGACCTTACTTTGCGTGCTCCCTCGTCTTCTCAAGGCTCTTTGTGCTTGAACTCTTCTAACTTGCTTTTCACATTCTTATTTGATATATATAAACAGTCGGACGATAACGGGCGAAGCGTTTTAATGAGATTTAGTTCGCCGCTTACATATCGTCCGACTTGATTCGAGACTAACTCATCACCCGGAAAATTGGAATGCTACTCTGCGAGGAACAGCGTATTATGCACACAACTCCGTATCTTTCTCACTTTGATGTAGTTTGCCGATTCTGCCGATCAGTGGCACGTGCCACAATTTCACCCGACCTGTCCGCGGACAACGCGGCGGAAAATTCACAACTTAATACACTCTACGCAAATGAATACCACGCAACACTCGTTGAATTTATCGTCTCGGCCAAAGCTCCGCCTATCTGAGGTGGAAAAGCTAATCCGCATTAACCGAATAATCGTCCCGCCGCTCTCCCGACGCCAACTGATCGAGATGTGCGAGGACGCGACATTCGAGACGGCCCCGCGGCGCGGCAAAAAGCCGTGGCTCGTCTTTGAAGACTCATTCCTGAAATGGGTAAAAGATATGGACGGCGTGTCAGAGTAGCTGCTGGTCATGTGGCTTTGCCGAAGCCGATCGCGGTCCTTAGTCCTGGACGATGTGAAGTTTGAGTCGGCGAGACGTTCTTACGTCATCTCCCGGCCCCTCTGAATTATCATTCGTCAAGCGCAGCGACCGGTAACAAGTCGCAGAGAACTAGCGAAACGCCGCCAGATCTTACTCGTTAGTCGTAAACTGATCAGCATCTCTGGAAATTTTGACTCCTGATCGGTTATCCTTATAGATGCCGCTCGCTCCCACCCGCCGGTCGTATGAATCTTGCTGAAACAGTCCGCCGAGACATTAGGCCCGCCCTCGTTTTTTTGAGCGGTGAGCTGATCGCCGTGCCGATCCCGCTCGAACGCGAAGAGGTCATCCTCGGTCGGGCGCTCGAGGCCGATGTGCGCGTTAATGACACCCAGGCCTCGCGTCAGCACGCCCGGATTACTGCGGTAAGAGACGAGGAGCGACAGGTCACGGACTACGTGCTCAACGACCTCGATTCTCGAAACGGCACTTTCCTGAATGGCCGCCGCGTGCGCCGCGAGACGCTGGAAAATGGAGATAAAGTCACGATTGGCGAAACCATCCTGCGGTTTGACCTGCTCGATGAGATCGACCGCGAATACCAGCGCCAGATTCACCGGCTGATCTCACATGACGACCTGACGGGCCTGCTGTCGAGCCGCTCGTTCTTTTCCGAGCTTCGCCGTGAGGCCGGCCGGGCGCGGGCCGAGGAACGCCCGTTTTGCGTGCTCATGATGGATGGAGACAATTTCAAGGGCGTGAATGACAGCTTTGGGCACCTTACGGGCAGCAAGACGATTGAGGAGATTGGCTTTTCGATCATGACTAGCCTGCGTAGCGGTGATGCTGCCGCGAGGTTCGGCGGTGACGAGTTTGCCGCCTTTCTGCTCGACGCCGATTTGCCTCAGGCACTGGTAGCTGCTGAGCGTATCCGTCAAACTGTTGAGGCATATCCGTTTACCGTCGTCCGGCAGGGTTCGAAAGAGACGCACCACATCACGGTCAGCATTGGCGTCTCGTCGTCTCCAAACGATTCATCCGACCCGATTGAACTCGTCGAGATGGCCGACTCGGCACTTTACCGGGCAAAGCGCGATGGGCGCAACCTGGTCACAGCCTACCGCGACCTCACCGAAGACGAGATAAACCGCAACCTGCCGCCGCGACGCAACTAGAAAGTGCAACATTTCATCCAAGTCTCTCGTGAAAGACAAGGGAATTCTTTCGTGTTAGTATTTTTGTTTGCATTTTAGGCCCGCTTTCAGGACGCAAATTTACCAGTGATCGCCAAGCTAAACCTTGCTACCCACCCGTTTCGAAACCGGGTTTTGCCGTATCTCGCCTCGGCTCTACTGCTCGTGGTAGGCGCGATCGGCGGCCTGTATTGCATCCTCGCGCTCAGTGAAAACGCTAAGAAGGACGAATTGCTGGCCCGGGCGATCGAAGAGAGAAAAGAAGAGATCGACCGTCTTAAGGGTGAGGGTGCAAAGGTACAGCAGCTCCTTTCGCCCGATCAGAAGGCCCTGCTGACCGCCTCGCACAGGCTTGTCGGAAACAAGACCTTTGGCTGGTCGCGGCTTTTTGCCGATCTTGAATCGGTGCTGCCGGGCAGTGTGAGTGCATCGCGGATTGCCGTCGAAAACGTCTATCAGGATGGGGACCGCATCCGTGCGGAGCTTGAGCTGGGCGTCCTCAGCCGCGATTATCCTGCCGTAATGGTGATGATCGACAATATGAATAACTCGGGCCTTTTCAAGGCCGAGCTTCGCGGACAGGATTTGCAGAAAAACGAGCGTGTGACCTTTACCGAGTACACTTTCCGGCTTATCTACACGCCCACCTATGGTTATCTCGCTGCACCGCAGTCCGAGATAGCGCAGACGGGCGATGGAGGCGCCGAGTAATGGCTGAGATCGATAACGAAAAGATCATAATCGTCGATGAGCGACCCGCTGCCGAGGTCGTTATCGTCGATGAGACCGTGACGCCGGAGGTCATTGTAGTCGCGGAGCCGCCGCTAGTAACAATTCCGGTGAAGCGGCCGCGCAAGGTTTATGGCGGAATGTGGGGCCCGCTTGAGATCGGCGCCGTGACGGTGTCGGTGATGGTATGCCTGCTCGCGGCTGTGATCTATTTTTTCTGGGTGGTGCCGTCAAATAACGAACTCGCCCGCAACCGCTCCGAGGCTGACCGCCTAGAGGCCGAATTGGTTTCCGCCAAGGCCAAATACGGCGAGATCACCGATACCGAAACCCAGGTGGCGCGGATTGTTTCGAGTATTGACGATTTCGAATCGCGTTTTCTGCCTGTCACCAGCACCGGCCAATCGGCCCTTTATCAGCGGATTAACGGCCTGATTCGCGGTTATGGACTGGTAAATACGACCGGCCCGGACTACACGCCACTTGAGGCCGCTGACCAAAACGTCAGTGGGCAGAGCGATGAGGAAAAGGGTCGTGAGAAGTTCCGGAGCATCTATCCGGGCGTTTACGTGACAACTACACTTGAGGGGTCGTATCAGAGCCTGCGTCGCTTTATCCGCGAGATCGAAACCGGACGCGAATTCATTATTGTGAGCGCGGTCGAGCTGGCTCCGTCTGAAGCTGAACGCGAAGCTGAGTCCGGCGGCTCGCAGCCAAATGTGGTCAACGTGGCGCCAACTCTGGGCGGAGTTAATCCCGCGGCCCGCACCAATCCCCAGACGGGCTTGACGACCACCGCCCCGCCGAGCTCGGGCACGACTCGCCCCCGGCCGCGTGGAAAGACGCACGGCGAGATCGTCAGCTTACGAATCGAGATGGCGGCGTATTTTCGGCGTCCGAACATTAATCGTACCGAGCAGTAGCAAGAGATGAAGTCACCTTTCGAGGGCAAAACTAGAGACGAGCGAAATAAGATCATCGCGGCCGGCGTGCTCGGCGTTGTGGCTCTCTTTGCTCTGTATTTTGCGTTTGGCCGCGGAAGTTCATCGACGACGGCAACGGTTAAGGTTGCGACAGCTACGCCAAAACCGGGTGCATCGGCGGCGGTTACTCGGCCGGACACAATCCTGCCGACGGTCGACGAGCAGGCCTTTGCATACGAAACTCAGCCGATAAATTACTCGCCGGGCAATGCATACGCCCCGGACGCAGGCCGAAATATTTTTGCTTTTTACGAGCCGCCGCCGCCATGCCGCGGTGCGGAGTGTCCGACACCGCGCCCTCCAACCCCGCTGCCCACACCGCTGCCTCCGACACCGGCCCCGACGCCGCCTATCATTCTGACGTATGCGAATCCGCAGAATGTTTATGCCGGCTCGAAAGGGTTTCGGATCGAGGTTGTCGGTGAACGGTTTTCGCCCGAGGCCCGGATCTATTTCAATCAACGCGAGTTAAAGACGCAGTTTCTGACCGCCGGCCAGCTCACGGCCGAGGTCCCGGCCGATCTTATCGCCCGAGAGGGCCCTGCGCAGGTTCTCGTGCAGACGGTCGATGGCCGTTTCTATTCAAACCAGTTTATTTTTAATGTGCAGCCGCCGCCGCGCCCCGCGTTTCAGTATATCGGCATGATCGGGCGTAAGCGGTATAACAACGACACGGCCTATTTCCTCGACCCTGCCAAACCGACGCCCTATGGCGCCCGACTTAACGATGTGGTGGGCGGCCGGTTTCGATTGATAGACATCTCTGCCGTGGAGGTCGTTTTTGAAGACGTAAATCTTGGATTTAGACATAAAGTTCCGATCACAACAGCCGCTTCCGGTGCCAATACCGGAACGCCGTTTATGCCATTCAACCCGGGTAATCAAGGCGATATACCGGGTATCCCGATGGGCGTGCCCCGATACGTACCGCCGCCGGCCAGCACCCCGCGAAGAAATCCGAACACGGAAAAGAAGGAAGATGTTGATGACCTCGATGGCGATGGAGTCAGACGCCCGTAGCGGCGAGCGTGGCATTACGCTCATCGCGGTGATGGCGATAATGGCGGTCTTTGCGATTGCCATGCTCGCGGTCGCGCCGACTATTGTCCAGGAGGTTCAGCGAGAAAAGGAACTCGAGGCCATCCGCCGGGGCGAAGAGGTGGCCGACGCTATTCGTCAATACGTGCAGTTTTACGGGGGTGCAAAGCTGCCTAACTCGATGGACGATCTCCTCGATGGCCTGCCTCAAGGCACCAAGAAACGCCAGATTTTGAGAGCCTCGGCCGCGATCGACCCGCTGAGCGAAGACGGCCGGTGGCGTCTTATCAAAGCAGATGTCATCTCGCTCGGCGGGTTTGCCCGACGCGTGCAAAATTATAACGGCGGCAGTTTGCCTAACAACGGAAGCCCGGCGCTCGACAGGTATTCGGTCGTGGTCGTCAGCTCACTCAATACCGAGCTCGAGAGCGACAACGAGGCCGATGAGGAGGGCGACTTTGAAGTGCTAACCGAGAATACGCCGTTTATTGGGGTTGCGAGCCAGAGCAAAACCAAATCCCTGATCGCCTATTACGGAATTGAGAACCATTCGAAATGGGTCTTCACGCCGCTGTTTCGAGGAACCGGCAGTCGCGGGGTCGGTTCGCGTCCGCCGCCGGGCAGCGGTGTCGGTACGGGAATAGGTAACGGTACGCGGCGTTAGCCGGCCCGACGCGCGATTCTTCCATTACCTCGGGCACTCTCGCCTTTTGGCCTACCTTAGTCGGCCAACTGCATCTTCATCCGTACGGAGCATTCATACGGAGCCAATCACTTCGACGGCTTCATTGCCTTTTCCTTCTCGGTGCAATCGCCGGGGTCGATTGTTGACGCCCCGTTGGCAATTTTCCAACCCGAAACGGTGCGTACCAGGTTGAATTGATTGATGCCGCAATGTAACAGCTTACCGCCGGCAAAGAAGACGTAGCGGCCCCACACCATTGCCCAGTCCCCACTTACCTCGACTTTGGGAGCGTACATAACTTCCTTTGCCTCGCCGGGCTTGGTAAAAAATTTTGTGAATGCCTCGGCGCCGATCACATCGACACGAGTCTTACCGTCCCTCAGCTTTCGCACGGCGACAAGCTGGTTTTCAGGCGTGCCGGTCGCGAGAATTCCGGCCGCATTAGCCGCCGCCATATTTTCGAATAGTCGATTAACTACCTCAAGAGCGGCCTTTTTATCAGCGGCCGCCTGAGCAAAAGACGACGCGGCCAGCACGAAACTCGTAAATAGGAGAGCAGCAAAGCGGTTCATATTCATACCTCCCCGATCAATTTTTCGGGTATTATACGGCTGCCGGGTCCAAATGTTTTCTGACCCCTTCGCATCTGCCGTATGGATATCAACTATTACGTCCTGCTTGTTTTTGCGCCGCTGCTGCTCGTCATCGGCATTCTTGGCTTTATCTTGCCCGCGAATAAAAGCCTGACAAGCGGCGAGCCGGCGTACAATATTTTCCACATCGTCTTCGGATTGATCGGCGTCGGGGTCCTGTTGGGTGGCAGCAATTCGGCCATTCGGGCGTTTAATATCGGATTTGGAGCGATCGATCTTTTTCAGGCCGCGGCGAGCTTTCTCCACATTTTTCCCGAAAAGATTTTCAAATGGACACGTGCTGATGACGTGCTGCACATTGTGATCGGCGCGGCGCTCGTTATCGTAGGCGTGTTTCTCTAACCCTAACTTGTGACGCCGGGGACGACCTTATATTCGAGCAGCTTGTTCAGATCCTGTGCGTTTGCGTCGGCGAGGTCGTTGCGCACTAGCAACACGAGATTGACGCCGGGCCGCAGCGGATATACGCCGACGTATTTATAGTGATTTGAGTATTTCTGAATCACGGTCGCGTCCTGATCGTTCTTTTTAGCAACGATCATTTCCGACGCCGTCACATCGACCGGCGAGCCGTGAAAACCGGCCCGCGTGTAATCATTCATGTACCAGGTCATCGGCCAATAGTCCGGCGAGATTATCTCGATGACCGCTTCTTTCCCCTTTCCGCTCTTCTCAGCGTATCGCTCGATCTCAGACACCAGATCCAAAAACTGACGACGGGTATGGGCATAAACGTAAGGCATGTCGCCGTCGTCATATCTGACGAAATTGTGCTGGTAGGTCTGGTACGTGAGCACGAAAACGCCGGCAGCCCCGAGCACGATCGATGCTGTCTTTAAAGCAATGTTGCGCGACGCCAGCAATTCTCCTATCGCGTAACCAGCGATGATGCACATCGGCAGGAGAAAACTAAGGGCGAGCCATGGCGTTTTATACGGGATGATCGAGTAAGCCGCAAACAGGCCGAATGCCCAAAAGGCCGTAAACATGGCAAACCGGTGCCGGCCCTTCAGCAGGGCGATCAGGGCGCCCAGCAGCGAGATGATCAGGATTGGCGATTCGATTTTTAAGCCCCACTTTACATAACCCAGATATCCGTGCATCGTGTGGTCCTTGTTGCCGGTTTTAGTCCAGATCGCGTAGGCCTCAATCGCCTTCCACACGCCCTCGCCATAAGTAAAGAATGACGAAAAAAACAACACAGAGATGTAAATGAAAGCAATCGCGACTGCACCAATCAGCAACATGCGGTCCGAACCAGTACCGAGGGCACGGGTAAAACTGCTTGGGGTTAACTCCACTGGCTCATCGATCGTAGAAATATTCTCTCGGCGCTGGTTCGCAAGGAATAGCGCCCACACGACCACGCCTCCGATGGCGAGGAGAATAATCGAATAGTACGGAAAAGGATTGGGCGGAATATATTGATTAAAGAAAGCGTCCGACATCCAGGCAGTCGCGCCGGAAAGAATATCCGGCCCGGTCAAAACCACAAAAGCGAGCGCGACCATCGCACCGATGACGATACGAAACCAATTTTTTTCAAACGTGTCGCTGTCGCGTATGCCTCGCCAAACCCAGACACTAAGACAGGCCAACAGCATCGTGCCGAGCGTGATGAAACCGGTCTCTTTGGTAGCGAAAATCAGCGAGACGCAAGCCGAAGCGAGGATCAGGTAGATCGGCCTGCCCCCGTCCCACGACAGCAGCATCTGAACGATATAGTAGACGAGAGCAGCCTCGGCGATGAAGAAAATTAGCCTGAATCCCCATAGGACGGTTACGGTCGTTCCGCCGATAAAAGCAGCAAGATTGAGCGCGGACGGCAGGAAGCAGACTAGTAGAATGAGGGCCATCCACCCGATCGCAAACGGCCCCGCGGCCCGCTTCTCCATGAAGAACACGACGGCGACGACCACTCCTAGGCTCAGGAATACAAAGAAAATCTCGTGAATAAAATACCTCGAGATAAAAACCATGCCAGGTGAAAGGGCTAAGAAAAGAGCCGCGGCCAGGCTGCCAATGCTACCGATATATCGACGCAGAAAGAAGACCATCGCCACCATCAGCACGCCAAAAATGGCGACGCTCATGCGAATGGGGATGGTTGTAAATCCAAATATTTTAGTGAACGCCAGCGAGATGTAATACAGCGTCGGCCCGTGATAGTTGGCCGGATCGTACTTGTACATCCCGTCATTGAATAGCGACTTCAGGAAGTGGCCGTTTACGCCCTCGTCGTGGTGCAGCGGCCGCAGCTCCAAAGCGACAAATCGCGTGATCGCGGCGATCGCCGTAATGATCGCCGCGAGTATCAGCCATGTGCGGTCAGACAGAAAGTCCGGCTCGCGAGTAAATACCGCCGCTGGTTGGGCCGTTTTCGCGGCGCGGGCCGGCTTTGAAGCCGATTCATTCGCCGCTGAGTCAGCTTTCGCTGATTCGGAAACCGGCACATTCTCAACCGGTGAGCTATCCTTTTGAATCTTCCTTTTCTTTGCCATTAAAAACTACTTGACCTTATAAACCTTGTATTGCCCCACCTCCGCAGCGACAGGGAATTTCCCGAAAAAGCCCTCGTTAGCCTTCATCTGATCGCGCTCCTCGGGCGTCATCATCACGTAATCGATATTGTATTGCTGGAGCAGGGCGTCGGCTGCCGGGCCACCCTGATAGATCGTTTTGACCTCGGCCTCGCGAGGGCCGTAGTCAATTCCGTGAGAGCCTAGATGGCCATTGTAACGCATCAGAGACTGACGCCCCGTAAGCACCACCGGCGAATTATACGTTGGCGCGTTTAGAAACAGCGCCTTAGGATCCGTCTTTTGCTTTATCTGTTCGGCGAGCTGTATCCCGTCCGGCTGGAAAACGCCGTATTTGATTTGGCCGGAGGCACTGCGCCAAACATCAAGCGAGCCGGCAGCGATGAGCACGGCGAAAGCTATTCCCGCCGCGATTCTGAAACCCTTACCCATACGCCAGGCCCAGGCAAGGGCAATTGCGACGAAGATCATCGACGCGACCCACCAATAGATCAGGATCTTAATATTGTCCCAAACCCACGGCGCAAGCGTCATCGCGTTGCCGAGTATGAAGAGAAATGCAAAGGGCAGATAAAACAACAGGAGGTGCCGCGACCAGAAGGTACGGTCCTGCAGCGGCAGATTTGGGTCGCGATCGCGGCCGTCCCAGTAAAGCCAGATACCCGCCGCCAGCAGCGGTATCGCAAGCCCCGTATTACGCAGCCAAAACCAGGTGAAATTCTCGGTTCCCTTGTCCCAGCCAAACTGCCATCCAAAAAACGTTTTTGTCTCGGTGGCAGTCCCCGTCATCAACCAGACTAACTCGGGAAGGGCAACAATCGCCGTGCCCACTCCAAAGGTTACAAATTGCTGCCAGCTCGCCGGCCTAAACACAAACAGAAAGACTGTGACAACGAACAATACGATAAGGCTGTGAAGATGGACAAAAACCAGCGAACCAGCGAGCAGCCCCACGAGAAACGCGGGCAGCAACGCCGGGATGTAATCGGGCAGCCGGCCGCCGCGCTCGCGCTGTTTTTCGCTCTGCCGCCTATCGTCCTCGATCTTGGCCTCGTCGAGGTCGCCCGTGCCAAAAACCTTCCACAAATATCCAAGAACGAGCAATACGATCGGCATACCCAGCAATAGACTTCGCTGCGTCATAAACAGGACCACCATCGAGTTGCCCCACCGGAAGTCTTTGTTGATCGTATAGTCTTGCGGGAGGTGCCATAGCACGTCCCAGAGGCCCTTGCCCGACTCGGACACGTCTTTGAGAAACCACAGGAATCCGAGGCCGCCGCTGAAGAATAATAAGAATGGAACGATGCGCCCCACAAGCTTGTTGTTTGTCAGGTCACGCGCAAAGCGTTCGAGGATTACAAGCAGCGAAAACGCCCAGGCGACATTAGGCACAAACATCGCATTGGCGACATCGGCACCGACCTTAACAAAACATGCCGAAATAAAGTCAGCGATAAAAGGATAAGTAAATTTTGCACCTGCCCACGACGGGTTTACCGGCGGGAAATTATTCCCATCTGTGAAGCTGAAAATAGCCCCGAGGTGATACGGCAGATCGCCCAGATTCTGCGAGCCGCCGGTATAGATCGTCGATTCGGCCTCAAACATCGTCCGGCCAAAAAACTGCCAGAAAACAATAAAGAAAAACGCGTAATAGAGGAAGGGCGCGATTTTTTGCAGGCTCGCACCTTCGAACTTGCCCTTCGCCCGAGCCCAATCCGTACGCGCCATTCTCTGTATATCTGGCCTGCGAAGGAGGAGCAAAGGCAGGAGTGTAAATCCAAGAGCAACGACGAGCGTTATCGTATTAAAAGCAGCAAAGCTCGCGAGCAGGAAGGCCAAAAGCCCAAAGATTGCCGACCCGATCACCGTCCCGGCCGATAGCCGCCACATTAGCGGCTTGTCCGTGGCGACGAGGTAGGTAAGAGCGGCTCCGCCGCACGCGATCAGAATGATAAATACAAGCGAGATGAGCATAGGCAATCGCGGATGACGGCTAGAGTTTGTTCAATAAGTTAACCAAAACGCGGGGAAAACACAACGTCGAGCACGGCTCCGCACGCCATCCGCTTCCCAATTTCTCCAGCCGGCTGTAAAATCAAAGTTTTGGCGGCGAACCGGGGAACGAGACTTATGCTCCAGGCTGGAATTGTTGGCTTGCCCAACGTTGGAAAATCAACTCTCTTTAACGCTCTGACGGCGCAGGAGGCCGCGCTGGCGGCCAACTACCCGTTCGCAACCATCGAGCCAAATGTTGGGGTCGTGGCCGTGCCCGATGAGCGCCTTGCGGTGCTGGAAAAGCTGAATAAGGCGCAGAAAGTCGTGCCCGCGACCGTCGAATTTCTCGATATTGCCGGCCTTGTACGCGGGGCGTCAAAAGGCGAGGGCCTCGGGAACCAGTTTCTTGCCAATATCCGCGAGACGGATGCAGTCATACAGGTCGTTCGCTGTTTCGACGACGACAACATTATTCATGTCGAGGGTTCGGTCAATCCGATCCGCGATATTGAGACCATTCAGATCGAGCTTGCTCTTGCCGATCTTGCATCCGCCGAAAAACGCCGCGATAAGGCGGAGCGTGCCATCAAGTCGAGCGGTGATAAAACCGCAAAGCTCGAACTCGAACTGCTCGACAAAATTCAGCCGGTTCTCGAAGAAGGCCGCCCGGCGCGGGCCGCGCAGCTGACCGACGACGAAAGGGCGATGGTCAAGACCTGGTTCTTTCTCTCGACCAAGCCAACCATCTACGCGGCAAATGTCGACGAAGAAACGTTGGCCGACCCTGACTCAAACCCTCATGTTGCCGCGGTAAAAGCCCACGCGGCAATCGAAAAAGCCGAGGTCGTTGTCATCTGTGCAAAACTCGAAGCCGAGCTCGTCGCCCTCGACGAAGCCGAACGCCGCGAGTATTTGAAAGATCTCGGCTTGGCCTCGTCCGGCGTCGACCGCCTGATAAAATCGGCCTACAAGATGCTCGGCCTGATGTCATTCCTGACGGCCGGCGAAAAAGAAGTCCGCGCGTGGACCATCCCAATCGGCACGAGGGCCCCGCAGGCTGCCGGCGAAATCCACACCGATATCGAACGCGGCTTTATCCGCGCCGAGATCATCGGCTATGACGACCTTGTCACAACCGGCAGCCGTAAGGCCGCAAGCGACAAAGGCCTCGCCCGGCTGGAGGGGAAAGAATACATAATGCAGGACGGCGACGTGGTCGATTTTAGGTTTAATGTGTAGCTGAGCCGCCCCTCATATGCCCCCGAACATAAATCGAATTCTTCCGCATCTGGCATGGCTCATCGCCTTTACGTCTGTCGTCGGCAGCCTGTTTTTCAGCGAGGTAATGCTGTTGCCGCCGTGCGTATTGTGCTGGTATCAGCGGATTGCTATGTATCCGCTCGTGTTTATCATTGCCACGGGCATTATCCTGAAAGATGTGCGAATGAAATGGTACGCATTACCACTGGCCATGGCGGGCCTTGGAATTGCGATCTATCACAACCTGCTGTACTACGGCATTATTCCCGAGGAAATCGCTCCGTGTGCCGAAGGCGTACCGTGCAACGCGGTGCAGATCGAACTTCTTGGATTTGTTACAATACCGCTAATGGGTCTCGCCGCATTCGCGGCAATCGTCTTGTGTTTGCTGATTCATAGGCCTCAAGAGGCTTGATTCTATGGGAAGAGATGTAAAGATTTTGGCGGCGATTGCGGTTATCGTCGTCATCGGTGCTATCGCGGGTTCCTATTTTTATCGGAGCTCAGTGCAGAGCGAGCGTAAACCGGTCGCTCCCGCCGCGGCTAATGCCTCAGGCGGTCAGCTTGTTCGGGAAGACAGCTGGACGCTTGGCCAGGCCGACGCCCCGGTTACTGTTGTCGAATTTTACGATCCTGAATGCGAATCATGTGCGGCTTTTGCACCATCGGTAAAGAAGGTTTACAACGATTACGCCGGAAAGGTCCGGCTCGTGATGCGTTATATGCCGCTGCACAAAAATTCGATGACGGCGGCGACGTTTCTCGAGGCGGCCGGCGAGCAGGGTAAATACTGGCAGGCACAGGAGCTATTATTCCGCAAACAGCCCGAATGGGGCGAAAAGCACGGCGCGGCTCCCGATCCAAACGCTCCAAAGATTAATCAGCTTTTCGATAAATATGCGATGGAGCTGGGCCTCGACCTCGAACGTGCATCAAAGTCGATACAGGAGCGACGCTTTATTCCAAAGATCGATCTAGACAAAAAAGACGGCCAGGGCCTCGGCGTCAAGCGAACACCGACATTCTACGTAAATGGGCGCGAACTCGCGCGACTGGGCGAGGCTGATCTCAGGGCATTGATTGAGGAAGAGCTAAAAAACTAATGAACAGGTTATTTCTATTAATTGCGGTCACCGCAGTGCTCGCCTCGGCCGCTTTCGGGCAAGTGCAGAAGGGTGTGAAGCTTAAAGGCCAGGTCGTGTGTTCGACCTGCTGGTTTGAGGCACCCGACCGAAAGGCGACGCCCTACGGCAACGCCGCTGATATAAAGTGCGCCGCTGAGTGCGCGGGCGAGGGTGTTCCTCAGTCGCTCGCGGTGCAGGACGAAAAAGGCTATACCCTGTACACGCTCGAAAAGGGTTCGTACCCTATGAAGGGAAAAGACTTCCTCGACCTAGTGCCGAACGTTGTCGAGATCGAGGGGGACGTCCGCACTGAAAAAGATAAGCGATTTGTAAAGGTCAATTCGCTCAAGGTCCTCGCCGCAAAAGCCGAACTGCCGGTGCTCAAATCCGACGACGCCGTGCTCGCTCTAAAAGATCTGACCGGTACGCCACAGTCGCTCGCGGGGTATCGCGGCCGTGTTGTCGTGCTCAATTTTTGGGCCACCTGGTGCGAACCCTGCAAGAAGGAGATGCCCGACCTCACGGCAATCCAAAACGACTACGCCGCGCTCGGAGTACAAGTCATCGGTGCGGCCGGTGATGCTGCATCTGATTCGGCAAAGGTCTTGAAGTTTATCCGCGAATACAAGTTGAACTTCCCGGTCTGGCTCGGCGGCTCGACCGAGGACATGGCGCGATTCGGCCTGGGCACAGTGCTGCCTGCAACCGTCATAATCGATAAGAACGGGAAAATAGTCTGGCGTGAGGTCGGCGTGATCAAGCCCGTCGAGCTAAGAAAAGAGCTGGATCGCATCCTGCTCCCGACCGTCGCCGCGGCCGAAAAACAAGCGAAGGCAGACAAACCAAAGAGCAAAAACGCGTCGCTCGTGCCTGCCTGACCTGTCTGACCGGGCGAAGGCCAAGCTGTCCGGGGGACAGCCGATAACCCAAAGAAATTTACTGCCGGGATACGGCTGTTGACCGGCCAGGTCAACCGGGCCGCGGTGCGCGCCACGCTGATCTATCGCTGGCACCCTCGCGTCCACATCGGAGTTGAATACAATCCAAAGGTCGGCGAGGTCCGGCCGCTGCTCACACTAATACCGGTCACGGAGACACAAAACCGCCCGGCTATCATCTTTGGAGTCAGCTCGGACCGCATCGGAACTCCGGGCGGTACATCGCTCTACCTGACCGCAAGCAAAGACCTCGAGCATTGGACCGGTCTGCCCATCGCGCCGTATGCCGGCGTTGTCTATGGCTCGCACGAGAGGCGATTTCGCGCAATCGGCGGGCTGAATATTCGATTGCGTGACAACCTGTCGTCACTAATTCAATTTGACGGCGTCAAGGTTCACCCGACGCTCTCCTACTCAATAAACGATTCACACGCGCTCACATTCCTAATGATTCGCGGGAAAAGTCCGGGCGTCACCTATACCTTTTCATTCTAAGGTATTAAGACGTTGGCGATCCGCGGGCGCGGTGCCGGCGTCTTCGCCTTATCACGCTTTTCGATGGCGAGCTTCTCGAGGAATGCCTTTCGCGTATCGCGAACAAACACCCTGTAAGCCTTACGGTCGATGAAGGGATTTCGGACTACGCCTTTTCTTAACTGTTCGGCTTTTTCCGACAAGCCGAAAAAAGAGCCGTGAGATGCGAGAAAGACATCGGGCCGGAGCTTTCCCATCACCGAAAACGTGTGCTTAAAATCGGCGACGATCGTGGGATATTTTTGATTGTCGACCAGCGTATAGCCCGGAGTGGTGGTACTGCCGACAAACGCCACCCGGTAATTCCTTCCCTTTTCTTTTGTGTCGAGTATCCACATCGTGCAGCCGCGAGTGTGTCCCGGAGTCGCGACCGCCGTCAGCGTCACTCCCCCTAGCGTCGCTCTGTCGTTATTGACAACGATTTTGTCGACAGCGACCGGCGGAAACGGAAACTTGTCACCCCAGGTAAAATCGTTTCGTCCGCCGGACTCTAATCCGATCTTGTCGCGAACGCCCGCGATCATTTTAGCTTTCGTTAGTTTTCTTATTTCGGCGAAACCACCCGCGTGGTCATAATGCGCCTGTGTATTGAGCAGAACTTTTATATCGTCGAATTTGAAGCCGAGCCGCTCTACATTCGCCCGTATCTGCGGCACGGTCTCGGCATATCCGCTATCGATAAGAAAATGGCCTTTCGGAGTGGTAACAAGAAACGAAGTGACCTCTGCCGCGCCAACGTAGTACACATTGCCAATAATACGAAACGGCTCGACCGGCGCATTCCATTCCCGGTCCTGCTCCGATATCTGACTCATACCCACGGTCGCGAGCAAGAGCAGGATTACCAGAGCCTTCAGCTTCATTGTCTAAGGATTTAGGAGAAGAAAATTGTGGTGCCCTCGGAAGGATTCGAACCTACAACCAAGCGATTATGAGCCGCGTGCTCTACCATTGAGCTACAAGGGCATGTATTTTTAGAAGTTTAGAGCAATCTAAACCCGTCGGCAACCTACAACGGATTGTCAAACCTTGGCTTCCTGCTGCTTATCTTACGGTACGCTCCCGCGGCATTCACGTTGTGGCCAAAGCCACACTCGCCGTCTGTTCCGTTTTGCATTATGTCTACGGTTCCTGGCTTTCTAAATTTGAGTTCGATCCGGCAGGCACCATCGTCAGACTTATATACCGCGGTCTCGCCATCTATCTCAAACTCGTCATCGAGCCTCCCCATATTGACCATCAGCTCTCCGTTTCTGAGGGTATACGGATAGATCAAATCCATAGCAACGCGTATTCTACCGCCGCCCAACGCGAGAATTTTAATCCGGCTCGAGCTCGACTTAAATGCACCGCGGAAACTCATGCGAAACGTGCCGTTCACCTCGCTTGCCGGGACCGATTTCCGTTGGGCCAAGACATCGCTTTCGATAGCGACGGACATCGTAATGGTAATGGCGAAAAGGCTGATGATTAGTGGTTTGAGCATATAGTCCCCATGACGCGTCGGAAACGCTTGCCTTAGCGGGCTTCCGCAGTTTTGGCTTATCTGCTATATTTTGCCTAACTCTTCCGAAAAATAAAACTAATGGGCAGGTGAATCGATGAGCGCAAACGCACAAACGATAAATGGCGGCGGCACGACACATGTATCTGAGGGCCATCCTAAAGGATTGTACGTCCTCTTTGCGACCGAGATGTGGGAGCGATTTAGCTTCTACTCAATGCTTGCGCTCTTTACGCTCTATTTACGCGACCCGACGGAAGGTTTTGGGTGGACGGCGGCCGAGGCGACTTCGCTGTATGCAAATTACCTGATGTTCGTTTACGCCAGCCCGCTCATCGGCGGTCTGATCGCGGACAAGGTCACCGGCTATCGCAAGGCCGTGATGATCGGCGGTTTCTTCTTTATGGCTGGCCACGGGCTGCTGTCGATTGCCGCTCTCTGGGCCGTTTATGCCGCGTTGACCTGTCTCGTGATCGGCAACGGATTCTTCAAACCGAATGTCTCGACGATGGTCGGCAACCTATACCCCGAGGGCAGCCACCTTAAGGATCGTGCCTACAATATTTTTTACATGGGCATTAACGTCGGTGCTTTCTTAGCACCGATCGTGATGGAAATCGTTCGTCAGAAATTTGGCTTTCACCCGGCCTTTGCCGTTGCCGCATTCGGAATGGTCATCTCGGTTGCGATCCTTTGGTATTTCAAAGACCTCGTTGCCCATACCGATATCAAGAATGCTAAGGGCGCGAATGCCGTCGGCGACAATGTCATCGAGGATTCAGCAGTCCGAGACGCTAACCAGGCCGCCGACACTGCAGCGACGGCGACTGATCTGCCGCCGCACGGCATCAGTGATCAGGACGAGGGCGCTAACAGGACGGCTGGCGGCGACTCCGGACGCAGCGACCGGATGAACGCCGTGCCCAACTGGAAGCGTGTCGTCGCATTGATAGTCATCTTTGCCATCGTGATCGTCTTCTGGATGGTCTTTCATCAAAACGGTTCGACGCTCACATATTTTGCTGACGACAACACAGACTGGAACGTCTCGGGAACGATCTCAAATTCGATCAATGCGTTCTGGGTATTGGCTCTGACGTTTCCCCTTGTGTGGTTCTGGGGCTTCCTCGACCGACGTGGCAAGGAACCCGCGACGCCGACGAAAATGGCGATCGGTATGACCCTCACCGGACTGTCATTCCTCGTGTTGTTCATCGGAGCCCGCACGGGTGAGCAATCCGTTAAGACGCCCGAGCAGCTAGCCGGCGGGCAGTTTCGCATCAACGAGCGCGTCCTAACCGACCTCGGCGCCGCCGGGGTATCTAAGGACGCTATCGATAGGCTACAGAATGCGAAGGGAGTCGACGGCAAGAACAGTATTTTTGGAGTCAAGTTTGAGGCGAAAACCGACGAGGCAACCAAAATGATGGCCTCGGGTCAGGACCAGCTCATTGCGGCTGTGAACACCGCCGCACCCGGCACCGGGAACGTCAACCGCGACGCGATACTGCAAAATGCCTATCTATTCCGCGTATCGCCGTTTTGGCTTATCCTAGCTTATGCGATTGTGACGCTCGGCGAGCTGATGCTGTCGCCGATGGGCCTTTCGCTCGTTTCGAAAGTCGCGCCAATCGGCATCCGGGGCCTGATGATGGGCGGCTGGTTTGTCGCCACCGCAATCGGCAACAAGCTAACGCAGATCGGTATCTACTGGGACATCTGGCTCCAGTCTTCCTTTTTCCTTGTGCTGGCCTGCATGGCGCTGTTTATGGCGGTTGTCCTGGCGTTCCTGCTCAAACCGCTGAAGCGAGCAATGCCGGGAGTTTAGGCATCCTCGGCATTTGTGTTCATTTCTAAGGCAGCTCGGTTAACCCCGGCTGCCTTTTTCATTGCATAACGCCCTTGACAGATTGTCGCTCAGCTATCATATTGATAGCGTTAGTCGGAGGATCACCATGCCTGATGTTCTAGTTCGAGACGTCGACCCAGCCGTACTTTCCAAATTGAAGGATCGAGCCAAAAAACGCGGCCGGTCTCTTCAAAACGAACTCCTTCGAGTTTTGACATTAGTTACTGACGCTGAAGGGCTTTCCGACGTCGAGACGGCTGCTAGAATTAGAAAGGCCCTGATAGGAAGATCGTTTTCCGACAGTGGCGAAATGCTTCGTGAGGATCGGCGGAGATGAAATATGTCGTGGACGCGAGCGTCGTCGTAAAATGGTACGTGCCGGAAATTTACTGCGACGAGTCGATTAGGCTGCTCGAGGGCGGCAACGAGCTTCACGTGCCGGAACTTCTCTTGCCTGAGTTCTCAAACATTATTTGGAAAAAAGTCCGCCGCAACGAAATTGACGCGGCCGATGGTAGGAAGATGATCGAAGCAGTCAGGCAAATCAGGTTTTCCATTCACTCGCATAAGAAAACCATCCTCTCGGCCTACACCGGGGCGATATCGACCGGCCAGACGGTTTACGATTGGACGTATTTGGCGCTCGCGATCTCGCTTTCCTGCGAATTTGTGACGGCGGATGAGAAGTTTTTTCGGCGCCTTGCAGACACGCCGTTAAAATCGAATCTGATGTGGATCGGCGACATCAACTAAGGCGTCAGATCTAGTGTTGCTCCGACCTAGCCCGAAACGCAACCATTGCCTCCGCCGCCCCGGCGTGCATGATCTCGGGTTTGTGGTATTTCCAGTGTTTTTCAAATTCTCCGTCTGACATCTCGGGCATCTCTGCCTTGGTCTTGCCTTTTAGATATTCCTCGGCCCAGGCCCTCGTGTCCAAATCGTGATTCAACGCGGTGCGGGCTCCGTGCATCAAATTGTCGCGTTCCATGAGTGTTTCTCCTCCGTGTGATACATTTTTGAGTGTTCGAGCTTGAGGTCTTGGGAGTATTTTCAGCGTGAAATCTTTCTTACTCGCTTTTGTTTTAACTTTATCATTTCTGCCGACCTCAGGCCTTGCTCAGGCGGGTCGTGAAAGCCCGGCAGCGGTGGCCGCAGCCGCCAAGGCGAAGCCAGCTTACGAGATCCCGATCGTCACCAAAACGCTGGCGAATGGCTTTGAAATAATCGTACTGCCCGATTCTTCTATCCCGCTCGTGACGGTCGAGCTGGCGGTGCGTAATGGCTCATTTACTGAGCCGCCGGAGCTCAACGGGCTGTCACATCTTTACGAGCATATGTTTTTTAAGACAAATCGGGCCGCGATCGTGTATCGGTGTGAGATGGTCAGGTTTCGTAACGCGCAGGCGTATCGCAACCTCGGCTGCGACGCGGAATTGCAGAACAAACCGGCAAACCTTGACCCGAGCTACATGGGCCTGATCGACCAGCTGGGCATCGTTAACAACGCAACGGCCCGGGAAGAGGTGGTTCAGTATTATTTCACCACTACGAGCCCAAATATTCTGCCCGCGATGAAATTCATAAAAGACGCGGCGCGGTATCCGGTGTTTAACGAAGAGGAATTTGCACGAGAAAAAGAGGTCGTCCTCGGCGAGCTCGAACGCAATATGTCTCAGCCGGGCTTCTACTTGCAGCAGGCATCACTTGACCGTCTCTTCTACAAATATCCGACGCGAAAAAACCCGGGTGGCACGCGGGAGTCTGTGTCCGCTGCGACGACCGAGAAGATGCGCCTTATCCAGTCACGATATTACGTTCCAAACAATTCTGCTCTCGTGGTCACCGGCGATGTAAAGCCGCAGGATATTTTTATCGAAGCAGAAAAGCTGTTTGGAGACTGGCCGCGGGCAAAGAATCCATTTGTGGAGTTTCCACTGGTTGAGCACCCGCCGCTGACAAAAAGCGAAGGTGCGATTGTCAGCCAACCGGTCCAGAATGTTTTCATTCAGATCAGCTGGCAGGGTCCGTCCGTCGGCAAGGACGACGCGGCGACATATGCGGCTGATGTGTTTTCATTTATTATTCGTCAGCCAAACTCTCGCTTTCAGCGCGCGCTCGTAGATTCGGGGCTCACCACTGGCACTAATATCGGCTATTACACACAAAGAAATGTGGGCCCGATCCAGGCCGTAATGTCGACATCGCCCGACAAGGCCAAGGCGGCGGTCAAGGCGCTCTACAAAGAAATCGCCCAGTTCGACAAGCCCGGCTATTTCACCGACGAAGAACTCGAAAGCGCTAAAACGCTCCTGGAGGCCGACGACCTTTTCAGCCGAGAAAAACTAAGCGAATACGGCCGTACGTTGAGCTTCTGGTGGTCAACGACCGGCATCGACTATTTTCGCGGCTATCACCGTAACCTGCGGGCGACGAGCCGTGCCGACATCGGCCGTTACATTAAAACGTATATCCAGAACAAACCCCGCGTCGGCATCGCTTTGGTTTCGCCCGAGCAGCAGGCAGCAGCAAATCTGACCACGGACGATCTCATCGGAAATTAAATAATGTCGCATTTACGAATATCGAAACTCCTCCTCCTTGCCGTCCAAGTGTGCTCGATCTCGCTGGTAAGCATCTCGGCCCAGACGGTCGCCCCATCGGCGGCGGTATCCGAGTTTGACGTCAACGGAATGAAGGTGTTAATCAAGCGTCGCCCGGGCACACCCACCGTCTCCGCCGGCCTCTTTTTTCGCGGCGGTGTGCGGAATATGAGGGCCGAAAACGCGGGCCTTGAGGCTCTCACCCTCAGCGTGGCGACCGAGGGAGCGAAGAGTTTTCCACGTGCCACGCTCCGCAAGGAAATGGCGCGGATCGGCACGATCATCTCGCCCGGTTCGAATTACGATTTCAGCGCTCTCGCTCTTGCTACGACAAAAGAGAATTTCGACCTGTCGTGGCGAATGTTCACCGACATCGCCATTAATCCTACCTTTGTTCCCGAGAGCGTCGAGCGAGTGCGGACAAATATACTGACCGCTCTCAGATCGGAATCGGATTCGCCTGAAGGCTCGCTCGAGCTACTCAATAAGCGAACGGTTTTCTCGGGGCATCCGTACGCCAACGGCCCGGAGGGCACGCTCCCTAACATCGGTAGGTTCAAGCCGGCCGATCTCGCTGCGTATCATAAGTCGCTCATGCAAACATCGCGGCTGCTGCTGGTGGTCGTCGGTGATGTAGAACCCGAAGCATTAAAGAAGCAGATTGCTGCCGCGTTTGGCTCGCTGCCCCGCGGTGAATATAAGGAAATTCCGCTGCCGGGCATCTCATTTCTGAGACCGACCGTCGACATTACGGAGAAAGGCGTCCAGACCGACTACGTAAAAGGGGTATTCGCCGCACCGTCGGTTCGCGACCCGGACTATTACGCAATGCGGGCAGCGATCACGATTCTTCAAACTGCGGTTTTCCAGGAAGTTCGCGTTAAGCGGAATCTCAGCTACGCTCCCGACGCATCGCTCGACGAGCGCTCAGCCAATACGGCGTCTATCTCGGTCACGTCAGTTAATCCGAGCGAGGCGATCGGCGTTATGCTCGAGGAGATCAAAAAGCTCCGTGAACAGCCGATCGACGAAGCGGACCTTGCCAATATGGCTGGGTTTTTTCTTACAACCCATTACATGAAACAGGAAACGAACGCAGCGCAGGTCGCCGACCTTGCTCATTACGAACTCATCGGCGACGGCTGGCGAAACTCGCTCGAGTTCCTTGATCGCATCCGGAAAGTAAAACCGTCAGAGGTCCAGGCGGCAGCCAATAAGTACATGAAGAATGTCAGATTCGTAGTTGTCGGCGATGCGAAGCATATCGATCGATCGATCTTTTTGAAAAGCTAGTTTCGCGCCACCCCGGGAGCAAAAAGGCTGTCTCCAATCCAACGATTGAAGACAGCCCATTTCGTCTCTACCTAAAGTTACCTTCCATCCGGCTTTTTTCGAGAACTATCCGGCCTGGGGTCCGGCTTAGACTCGCTCTTTGGCGGAGCCTCTTTCGCGGGCGGGCTCTCGCGAACGGGCGGCTTGCTGGCTGGCGGATCGTCCCGCGGGGCCGGCGGGAGGCGTACCGGCGTTTCTCTTCGCGTCTCCACATCGGGTGCGGGCGGGCGTTCCCGCTTTACCGGTCGAATCTCTTCAGAGGGTTTTTCGCGGATGTTCGGAGGATCGAAGCGGGGTGTCTCGCGAGGCTCCCGAATCGTCTTCACCAATTCTCCAGTCGGTCGCTCAGGCGGCTTTCGCTCGATAGCACCCGTCTCACGCGGCTTACGGATCGGACTGCCGATGGGAATCTCGCTATCGGTCGGCGGTGTAATTTTCTGTGGTGGACGCCCGCCAAAGACGCGTTTGTCACGCAGCTCATTGTCTAGCGGAGTATCGGGGCGACGCTTTGCCGCTCCGATGTCGGCCCGTGTCATCGCAGCGTCAACCTTGGGACGCTGGACGCGGAAGTCGGAATCAGCCTTTCGGACCGGATCGGGTCGGTCGGGCAGGGCCGTGACATCGCCGGCACGTCTTGCCAAAACCAGCTTGGCCACATCCGGCGGTACCGATTTGATCCCGCCGACACGCGTACCAAAGTTTTTTGTATCCACGCCCACCACACCCGCTGGCGGCAGACGCCCGGGCACGCCGCTGCCGGGGCCTTTCACTCGGCCGAGGATCCCGGCGGTCTGCCGCTCAGGAAGGGCAGGGCTCACGATCGGCCCCGGGTGACCATTACCGCGACGCCGATTGTGGCGGTTGTAATCGTAATGCCGCGAGTAGTACGACGTCGGATACCAGCACGTTCGCCCAAGAACCACCGCGAACGTCACAAGGGCCGAGCGCCACCAACTACGGCGATGATGATAGTTGCCATACGGCGACCAGTACCATCCGCCGTTGTCGTAAAACCATCGGCCGTGATGATAGGTGGCCCATCCCCACGGCTCGTCGTTAATCCAAACCCACCCGTGCGGCGACATCCATCGCCAGTGGCCGTAGCGGTAGGGCGACCAGTCGGCATAGGTATTTATCACCGTCGGATACGGCCGCCAAACATAGCCGTAATTTACGGTATGGGCCCACGTTCCATTTGCGTCGAGCTCGTCGGCGCCGTATATGTCACTGTCGTAATACTTGTCGTAACTCGCATCGCGGAGCCGCTTGGCGATCGTCTCATCCCGGCCAGAGGCCCAGTCGTCAAATTCATCACGACCCCGGGCAGCCTCGCCCGTTTCCCATTCACCGCTCGAGGCACCCTCAACAAAAACGCGTGCCGAGCGATTATTCTTCACGGTGAAACCAGCCGAATCGGAATACACCCGAACCTCACCACCGTCGGACGCCGCCACGCGGATTTCCGAGTCGCCCTCACGTCCGGCATCGATCCGATAGGCACCCGAGCGCTGGATCGCGATTGTTGTTTTGGGTACGTCTATCTCAAAAAAGGACTTTTCCTTCTCAAAGGAGCCCAAGCGCAAATTCATACGGCCAAGCGATAGGCTGACCGCGATCCCCTCATCTTTAAGCCCCGAAAACTTAAGGTAAGAATTTTCCGCGAGGCGGAGGTGGCTATCTTTGTTTAGCTGGATCTCGATGCGCGAGCCCGCATCGGTCGCGATTTCGTCGCCCTCGACGATCGGCAAATTAAGCGTGGCCTTTTCCCACTCGTCGTCGCCGAGGCGTTTGACCCTGGCCTCGCCGCGGATGAAACTGATCCGGGCCACCCGGTCCTTCACCTCGGGTTCTTCTTCGTCGTCCTCAGCTGCAAGCGGCCCCATCATCTCCGGCACATTGATCGTTCTGGCGTCCGCGCCAAAAACGATAACGCTGTTGCCGCCAAAGACGGTAATGCCAAACAAAGCCGCCAAAAAAACCTTTGCTGCGTGGCTCATACTACTTCCCTCCAAGTTTTTAGTTTCTTTCGGAAGAGAAGTTGAAATGTTGTTGAATCTCAACTCTGTGACCAGCGCCCTCGCAACTTTCATTCCCAATGCCCGCCAGACGTCAAATGATGTACTTTTCGTGACTTCGCAGATAAGAATTTTCTCTGGTGGTCACGTATTGGTATACACGCGGCAGACAGAGCACCATATCGTGCATAAGCCACACCTCGCCTGACCGACCGGATGCCACACGACCGGTGTTTCCCTCCGAACGCGATATTAAATTTTGAAAAGGCCGTCCGGCGATGCCGGACGGCCTCTCGATAAATTCCAAACACGCGGTTAAACCACGGAGCCGGGATAGCCGGAGCCGAGTCGACTAGCATCGCCATCAGCAAGCGAGTTGACCAATTCGTAATGAAAGTAGTCAAATTTCGCGGCCACTGGCGGCTGTACGCGTTTGTCATACATCTCGCGCGAGCGGTCTATCGCCTCGCGTAGGCGGTCGTAAAGATCCTGCGCCTCGCGGCCCTCGGTCACCTTCTTTTCGTTGTACAGCTTAATCTCGGAAACGAGCAAACGAGCGAAACGGCGTGCATCATTATGAATACGCCTCTCGTCATCGGGCACCTCGATCGGCAAATCAACTGGCCGATCTGCCCGGCGGCTCGGCGTCAGCGTAGACGGCTCGCCGCTTTGCACCGCCGGTGTCTCGATTGCCTGGCTATATCCCGCGCTGCTAAAGGCCGCCGCAGGTTCGACCGTTCGTTCGAACGGTGAAGTATCAACCGGTGCGTGTTCGATCGAGCCGCCCGAGTCGAACACGAACTGTGCCTCTTTCGATTGGCTTTCGAAAGATGATTCCGCCGAGGGCTCGGCCGACGGTGGCTCGTCCATGGCCGCCGGCGTGGAACTGAAAGAATCGCGATAGTTCTCGCTGCCGGCGTCCCGGTCAAATGGAGGCACATGTTCGGCTTTCTGAAACTCATCTGCCGTCGGTGACGAGGTCGGCTCGCCCGCACGATATTCGTCAAAACTTGAAGTTTCGAAAGGTGTTTCTTCGGTCGTCCGCTCTTGATACTGTTGGTTCTCGGAAAAAGAGGACTCGCCGTGGGGATTTGTTTCCACTCGCGGAGATTCGGCGTAGGGTGATATTTCGGCGGGTGCATCGCGAAGCGGAAAACCGCCCACCGCCTCTGGAGCTTCATATCCCGGCGTTTCACTGCGCTCGGGTTGGGCAGGGTCACGTGCCTGCAAACTCGCGCCGTCGGCCAACGCCGATTGCGATACAGCAAGCAATTCAACAGTGAGCCCAGCGACCCTCACAAGCGTCTCAAGCGCGTCGACATTTACATCGCCATTTTCGGTACCCTGGTCCGCATAGAGAACCGCCACGGCACGACCGCGAGCTATAAGCGGAATAGCGTACATCTCCGTTGACTCGCCGAATCCGAGGGGCTCGAGAAATGATGCATTGTCCAGCGTTTGCTCGCCCGCCCCGGAGACCGCCCGCAAAGACTGCGCCGCGGAACCCAGTATCGAACTCGATGCCACAGGAAGCTGTACGTCCCGAATTGCCGAATCGGAGGTCTCGCCATCGCTATCAAAAGTCTTCCAGCCGCCCAAATGGTCGTTCTTGATAATGAAGAACGCGCCCCGCGGTGCAAACTTACTTGCGTGGCCGACCAGCGACTTGAGTATCGCGGACTGCGAGTCTTTGCTCGCGATGTCGTCAACCGCATCCCTGACCTGATCGTATGCGGGCGGCGCTGCCGGGATGATCGATTCCTGCTGGAGCTTTTCAGCCTCAACCATCGCGTCCGCAGTGATCCGGGCGCCTTCGTCGCGAGCGAGGCGGAGATGCTCGGCAACCGAGCCGCGAAAGGCATCGTCGAAAACTGGTCCAGCCTCCAGCCGACTGGAGTACTCGCCAAAAGCCTCTTCAAAGCGGGCTCTCTGCTGAACGAACTCGCCATCCATACGCTCTCGAAATTGAGCCGCCTCACGCTGCATATCGGCGACGACATTTTTGAGATAACTCTCAAACTCACTTCGAAGGCTTTGTTCGAGTTCTTCACTATTCACTTGGTTTCTCCTCCATCAGTCACAAATACAAGTTGTATAAAGGTAAGCGCGGCCGACGGTGTGCAAATGGGAAATCTGGTTCAGCGGGTACGACGGCTTTCGGGGCGAAATTCGCCATCATTAAAATTATCGCTAATGTGGAAATGTATTGTCAAGAAATAGTTAGGAGGCTAGGATCGAGCTAGGAGGCGCTTAACGTCGTAACTCCGTACCCTCACTCTCCCGACGTCCATGTCCGATAGCTGCAGAGCCGAGGTGCATGGAGAATATTACGGTGAACCGGGCCTAGACCGCAAGAACCGTGATCTCTGAATCAATCTCTTCTTTGATCATGTTCTCAATCGCCATTAGCGTGCCGGTCAGTGAGCTTGGGCAGCTCCCACAGGCTCCCTCATAGCGAATCCTAAGCGTATTCTCGGCATCGAGCTCTATGACTTCGAGCCAGCCGCCGTCACTGGCGAGAAACGGGCGAATTCGCTCATCAAGCAGTTCGTTGATCTGTAAAAGCTTTGGATCGTCGCTCGCCGCGGCAGCAATAGAACCGCCGACTGCTGCAGCGGCTGCCTTGGCATTCCCGTTTCCATTAGATACAGCAACCGCCGCCGCCGCTCGGATGGGAACCGCCAGGGTCGGCAAGAGCTCGTCCCAATCGACATCATCGGTCTTTTCGACCGTGATCATCTTATCCATGTAAAACACGGAGACGACCTCGCCGACTTCAAATAAAGACTTAGCCAGTAGATCGTCGCCGACGGATTCGGCCGACTTGAATGAGTGCGACGTGCCGTGTGAGACCGGTTCCTTCAAAATGAACTTGACGGCGTTCGGGTTGGGAGTTTCCTGTATATCCGCGATCTTTGGCATCTTAACCCTTCGACAAAATAAACCTTACATTTTTGTCAACATTATAATATCGCATTACGCCGGAAGTTTACAATGACATCCGCGGCCCTGGCCTAAACATCCGTCGAGTGAAAGTCCATCGCATCAATGTCCTCGTCAGTCGGCTCCGGCCGACCAAACGCTTTTAGCCAAAGGAACCCGGTTGTCCCGGCTGTCAGTGACGCGAGGAGAACGGCCATTTTAGCTGAGTTGATTGCGCCCGAGTCGCCGGCGAAAGCGAGATTGGTGATGAATATCGACATCGTAAATCCGATACCGCCGAGAATCCCGGCTCCCATTATATGCTTCCAGTTTAAGTCCAGAGGAAGTTTACAAATCCCGACTGCGACGGCAATAAAACTTAAGAATGTGATTCCCAGAGGCTTGCCTAGTACGAGGCCGACGCCTATTCCAAGGCTGTTTGCTGAGGCAAGACTTTCTGTAAAATCAGCTCCGATCACGACGCCGGTATTCGCCAGTGCGAAAAGCGGTAAGATCAGAAACGCGACGGGCCGATGGAGCAAATGCTCGAGCCTGTGCGAGGGTGACTGTTCATCGTCCTCCTGAGCCGAGAACGGGATAGCAACCGCCAGCAATACGCCCGCAATCGTCGCATGGACACCCGACTTATACATCAGTATCCACATCAGGGCTCCGCCAAGTATGTAAAACGCGAGCGACTGAATGTGGAACAATCGATTACACGCGATCAGAACACCCCAGACCACCAGTGCCCCGATCAGGTACGCGATCGAAAACCCTGCCGAGTAGAAAACGGCGATGATGACGATCGCGCATAGGTCATCGATGACTGCAAAGGCGACTACAAAAACTTTGAGCGACGCGGGGACGCGATTTCCCAATAAGGCCAACACGCCCAAAGCGAACGCAATATCAGTTGCCATCGGAATGCCGATTCCGGCTTGGGTCGGGGTTCCGGCGTTGAAGTAAAGATGAATCAGAGCGGGAGCGGCAATACCGCCTAATGCTGCAACGATGGGAAGCAGAGCATTCTTAAAGCTGGAGAGCTCACCGTTGTAAAACTCGCGTTCGAGCTCGAGTCCTATGAGGAGAAAGAACACTGCCATCAGTGCGTCGTTCACCCAGTGCTCGACACTGAGCGGACCGAGGCCGAGTTTCCAAAAGGCCAGATAGCCGGTGCCCAGAGCCGAATTTGCGATCAAAAGCGAAACCCCTGTGCAGGCCAGCAGCAGGAGGCCGCTCGATTTCTCCGAATCGAAGAACTCCCTGAAGGAGTTAGAAAGTTTTCTCTGAACAACGCCCATAGCAATCTTCGGTCAAAGTATTACAAGAGTTGGCCCGCCACGCTAAGGCCCCTGGACAAAAAATCCGGGCTGGTATAGCTAATGACGAATCGGGACACAAAAAAGCCCGCCTGTGTGGGCGGGCCTGAAGACAGATGTGGTGTAAGGACTACTGCCGTTGAAACTCCGGCGTACCGAGCACGAGACTGATGACCTTGAACACGTCCGGATTTCCCGATGGGTTTAGCAGGCGGGCCTGACGGTTTTGGCCGCCCGGCTGTCCGTTCGCCCTCATGTTTGGTGCCTCCATCTGCGGATCGGCGATTTCGCTGCCGGCTTTCACATCGGGCAGCGGCTGCTCGATCTGTTTGATCAGATTAGCTCTGGTCGCGCCGGAAATCTCACCGTCCAGAATCTCGGCAATTGCCTTGTCCAGAATCTGCGTCCTTGTAGTTGATGCGTATGGTTTTAGATCGACGCGGGTTCCGGGAATTCGGTTACTTGCGATAGCGACCGCAAAATTCAGTCTCTCGAGCAGTGCGCCGGTGTTTACCCAGTCCTCGGCCGTGTCGGGGTAGCCCGTCGGCGCCTGGTAGGCATAGGGAACCTCGCCAAGTTTGTTGAGCATGGCCAGCAACGCGGGCCCAGCGTTGGTGTCAGCACCCAGCGTGCGGATCGAGCTGACGGCCAGTTCAAAGGGAGATTTGATTTTCACTCGATAATTTTCGGGTGCAAAGAATTCCTTGTCGCTAAACAAGGCTTTAAGAGTGATCTTGACGTCACCCTTTGACTTCGTGAAGGTATCGGCAACACGTCCGATGAGCGCGGCGCTTGGCGTGTCGCTGACAAATTTTACGGCCAGCTTACGAGCGATGTGTTTTGCGGTCGATGGGTGATTAACCAGTATGTCGATCACCTGCATACCGTCCTTGACACCGCCGCCGTCGATCTTTTGACCGAGTACTGTTTTCGGACCGTTATCGTGCGTTCGCTGGTTAAAATAGAATTCACCGCTTTCGATGTCATCCGGCAGGCCCATCTGACGCTGCAAGCGAGCCAGGCGTTTGTCTTCCTCGCCCTTTATCTCAGACGCAGCCGCACGACGATAGCCTCGCGGATCGGCAATCGTCCAGCCCGTGAAGGATTTTGCGACCTCGATTATGTCTTTCTGGGCGTAACCGCCATCGACGCCTAGCGTGTGCAGCTCCATTAGCTCGCGGGCGTAGTTTTCATTGATACCGCGCTTTGGACGGTTTTGGACATTGCCGGCCGCGGTTTGCATTTGTTTCAGACGCTGGTCGAGCTGAGCGTCTGACATACCGGACTGCTGCTTCATCCGCTCGCGGGCACGCGGCGGCAGCTGACCGCCATTTCTGGCCATCTGCTGCAAGCGCTGATTGTTGGCACCCGGCGTCTGAGCATTTGGCGAGACGGATTCGAAATTGTCCAGGTAAAAGAGCATCGCCGGGTGCTGTGCTGTCCCGATAACCAGATCCTTGAAATTTCCAAGGGCGTTTTTGCGGAGCACATCGCGTTCATAGCTCGGTATGTACCACCGCACGGCAGCCTTGCCCGAATACACATTGAAATGGTTCTGCCAGAAATCGACCATCACTTCCTGCAGTTGGCGTTCCGAATAGACGGCGCGCAGAACCCGATTGCCCACGATCTGCGGCAAAAGTTGTGCTGCCGGTTTTAAATCGTATTTCTGATAGATCTCTGCCAGTTTCGCGCGGCGTTCACGCTGCTCGGCCTGCGTCATCTTTTCCGCGTCCTGCGCGTTTGGCTGGGCTGCCATTCCATCCGGCTGCATCGAAGCACGGTTCTGTGCGGCAGCCTGAGCTGCACGACCGCCCTCAAGCTGCCGTAAAAGAGCTCCTGGGTTCGGATATTTGGCAAACAGGTCGCCCGTCGACATTGTCGAAATATCGAGCCCCTTCACCTTTCCATCGGCTACGGGGTCGGGGATCGACGAAGGACTTAACTGGCTATCGATATATTTCTGAAGGCCCTTCGCCTTTACCTTTTCGACGTCACCGGGCCGGGCACCGAAACCGAGCCTGTTTAGGACATGGAGAATTCTTTGGTCCTCAGACAACGGCTTGGCTGGAGATTTCGCATCCGCAAACACTAAAAAGCTCGGTGCCGCGAGAGCGGCGATCGAAATTGCCGTGACGAACCTGGTTACAACAGATATTGATCTATACATTCTTGTTTACCCCGTATATACTGCGCCGAGACGGCTTTTCCAAATACTTAGACGCCGCCAAGCGGCAAAAGGGCGAATCTTTCTACGGGCAATACTGCCGGAGCGAGGACAACAGCTGAGCACGCCGCCTCATCTAAATAAACGTTACTATCACAACGCGCTGCTGGAATGGCGCCGGGCGGAGTACGAATAAAATGAACGGCAAACGGTTTACTACTTTAATTTTCGTCGCCATCTCTATGCTTGCGGTGTCGGCCGTGGCGTTTGGTCAGGATACGATGTTTTCTGACTCAAATGTCGCGTATAGCTTTGGCCTACCTGACACGAAGTGGAAGATGACCAATAAGCCGTCTGCAACAAGCCCGAATGTCGAGTACGTCTACACAGACCGGCTCGACGGGCATCTTGAAGTGCGTAAGCTTTCGGTCGCCCGAAATGCGATGCTTGCCGACGCGGTGCAAACCGAGCAAGAGAAGCTGCAGTTCAAAATGGGTTTCGTTGCAGGCAAGGAAGAGAATTTCCAGGGCCGCTTTCGCGGATCGGTTTACAATTTCGAATACGTAAACGCCGGGCGTCCGATGAGCGGACGGTATTACTATCTTCGACCTAACGAGACCACGATATATGTCCTAAGATTTTCAGGAAGCAAGGACTCGCTCCGATCGATCCGTAGCCAGACGGACTCGATCGCCCGGACTTTTGACGTTAAGGACTAGTTCTCTACCTCAATCAATTGGTTTGCCGCGGCCGGAAGGATATACCCTTGCCGGCCGCGTTCATTTACCAGCTTGCCAACCGTATCCGCATCGATTTTCCGCATCTTCATCGGTTCCGTGGCCGACGCGTCAAGATTCGAGACGATGAGCACGTCAAATCTCTCGGTTTTCTCCATAACACTCCAGGCGGTTTGCCGGTTGACTTGGTAGCGCTCGCACAGCTCGTCGGCCATACCGACGCTCGTCCCGGGCGCAAACCATGATAAAAACTCGCCATGCCCCAGCCCCTCGGAACACTGGGCGAGGAGTACAATTGTGCCACCGGCCGTGCAGGCACGCGAGGCCGCATCGAGTGCCTTGTGTGCCTGGATTAAATTGAGGTCAAACGGCGTTCCCCCACAGCTCGCAATTACAACATCGCGCTTCTCCGCGATTCGCTTCGTGTGCTCGGCCGCGTATGCATCGCAGGCGGCTTGGTGGGACGATAGCCAGTGACCGCATCGGAGGTCGATCAGCTCGCCGAAATCGTTGACGAATGTGTTTACAGCGAAAGAAATCTTGACCTTGGACGCGGCATCTACAAATGCCTCATGTACCGCGTTGCCATCGAGGCGTCCGGTATCGACGCCGGTTCGCCGGTGTTTGGTCTCACAGTCGAACGCGAGTTTGTGGGTTTTTGAAATCGTTTGAGTAGAGGCGAGGCCGGGGCAGACGAGCTTACGTCCGCCCGTGAAGCCGGCGAAATAATGGAACGATACGCCCCCAACTAGGATGACGTGGTCATGCTCGACGAGAGCTCGGTTGAGCGCGGCCGGGATACCGCCCACCGTCTCACCGAGCCCCACTGTCTGCATCAGGTCACGGGGATTGTGGTCAAGGGTCTTCATCCTCTGGTAAATAAAGGGCGTAAGAATGGCTGATTTTTCAGCCTCGGTTACCTCGCGGTGGATTCCGGTCGCGAAGATGATACGAATATCAAAAGGGAGCGTCCCATTTGCGATCAGCCGGCGAACCAGGAGGTTGACGATCTGACCCGCCCCGGCTCGACGGGTAGCGTCAGGGACGACGAACAATATCGACTCGCCGGGCGAGACCAGCTCCTCGAGCGGTGGCGATTCAATCGGGGCGTCGAGTTTTGCGCCGATCTCGGCATCGGTGAGCGGCAGCGCCGTGTTGGTATCGCCGATCAAAGATAAACGCTGTTCGTCATAGGCCAGTGGGATGGTACCCGAGCCGTATCGCAGATCAATTTCGCGCATCAGCCGTCCACCTTGCCCTTGGCCGGCTCAAAACATTTTGTCCCGGTTGAGCAGATATAGACGGCCTCGGCTTCCTGTTCCATTGTCTCCATCTGGATCGTTAGATGGTCAATTCCGAATCCGTTGTGCAGGCGCTCGCGTACACGGGCCAGTAGCTCGGCGTGAGGGACGCTCTCGTCGTGGCGGATATGGGCCGAGAGAGCGTCCGTGCCGGATGAAATCGTCCACACATGCAAATCGTGGACGCTGCCTACGCCGTCGGTGCCGGTGATCGCAGTCTCGACCGCGGACAGGTTGATGTGGGCTGGCGTGCCGACGAGCAGGACGTTGACCGACTCCAGGATCAATCGCCATGACCCTATGATAATGATCACGCTGATCAAAACGCTGCACAGTGGATCTGCCCAAAGCCAGCCGAAAAAGAAGATTAGTACGCCGGCGACAATCACCGCGACCGACCCGAGCAGATCGCCCATCACATGCAGCCACGCGGCCCGCATATTGAGGTCGGTGTCTGAGCCGCCATGCAGCAGCTTTGCCGCAATGACATTTACGATCAGCCCGCCAAAAGCGATAAAAGTGAGGTGCAGCCCATTGATCGACGGAGGAGACTGCCACCGTTCAACCGCTTCGTAAATGACCCAAATCGACAGCAGAACGAGTGCGATACCGTTTACAAAAGCTGCCAGGATTTCGAGCCGATAGTAGCCAAAAGTTTTCTTTGCCGTCGCCGGTCGCGATGCGAACCAGATGGCGCCGATGGTCAGGCTGAGGGCCGCGACATCCGTCAGCATATGGCCGGCGTCGGCGATCAATGCAAGCGAATTTGTCAGCCATCCGCCGATCGCCTCGGCAAACATATAAAGAAAGGTGAGAATGAGCGCGATCTTCAGCCGACCGGTGCGGTCGCTGCCGTGAGAGTGATCGTGATGGGAATGAGCGTGTGCGATTCTACTGTGCCTCAATAGCGCCTGAGTATGCTGCCGTTTCGCAGGCTAATGATATAACCCGTCCGATTACCCCGATCGTCACCGATCTCGACCGCCGTCTCGATCGAGGGCGATGATATCTGAAGGCGAAACGTGCCGTCGGCCGCAGATAGCGTTTCGCGGCCCTGCGAGCGAACCATCATGCCGGACCGTGTACGGCCGCTGAGCAGGTAGACATTGCCGCCGACCCGCTCGACCTTCCACTCGCTCGCGTCTATTGAAACGTTTTCGCTCCCGCCCCGTACGACGAGAAACCGCCAGGCATCATTCCAATGGGTCGTCTGGCCGGAGCGTGCCGTTCCCTTTAGTCGCCAATAATAATTGCCTGGCGACAGTCCCGCAAGCCTGAATTCATGCGACGCGAGCCCGTTCCGATCGACCATAATGGAATCGGGAGCAAAGGTCGGCGAACGCGATACCTGCAAGTGATAAGTTGCGGCCGGATTTCCCTCAGCATCCTGCCAGTTAAAACTTACGCTGACACCCTCGCCGCCCGCAACGATCTGAGCGGAATTGCCCGGCTGAAGCGGCACCGGCGGTGCTAAGAGCTTTTCGCGAGACAGTCGGCCGCCATTGACCGACGCAAATTCGTTTTCGCCAATTGTCGTTTTCTCACCGCCAATCGTGGTCTCGACACCGCCGCGGCTGATTCGAATCTCGCCGCCATTAGTCGCGCCGTCGGCATTGAAACTGGCGTCTGTTTTAGCCAGTAGGCGATTCTCCGAGTCGGCAACCTCAACGATATTATTCGTATCTGCCGCCTGCTCCTCGGTGCGGACGTTTACCTGCCCGTCGTCGAGCGATAGACGAATGGCTTTACCGCCAAACATCGAGGTAGACTCCCGCACTACAACTGTGCTGTTTGGTCTGACGTTGATCGTTGATCCATCGATCATCTGAACAAGAGCTCGGCCGTCAGATTGGGTTTGGATTGTATCGCCAGCGGTCACATAGGTGTTCTTGGTCACGAGTATCGTTTCTCGGGTGGCGGCACGGATGATGCGAACATCGCCCTCGAACGAGATAAACCGGCCGGCGTCCTTCGGTATCGCGCCCGTCTGATCCGGCGTAAAGAAATTACTTTTCGACGCCCACCAGACGCCGCCAACCGCGCCGCCGCCGAGCACGATCACCGCAATGAGCGTATAGACCGTGCTCCTGCGGATGTTCCACCAGTCGACGTAGAATTTGCGGTATTTATTATCTTCCATCGCCGAGGTCTTCGAATATTTCGTCTTCGTCCGGAAGCGGATGTTGGTAGGGGAATATCAGCGACAGTATGACGGCAACGGCGATGGCCCCGACGACGATCGCGAGCGAAAGATTGATCACGGCCTGTTCAAAATCGTGATTTAGGTAACGTCGTATAAATGTCGCGAACGCCCCCTGATTCTCAGTACCGAGGAGTATTATCGAGCCTTGCGCCGCGAGAGGCAAGAGCATTTTTACGCCGATAAAACTTAAGACGAAAGCTAGACCGTACTTGAGATAGTGAAAGCGGTCGGCGAGGTCGGCAAGCAGAAAGAAGAATGTTCTAAGACCTAATATCGCAAAGATATTAGAGGTATATACGATAAAACGGTCCGTCGTAATGCCGAGTATCGCGGGTATCGAGTCGACGGCGAAAACAAGATCGGCCACATTGATAACGATCAGTACAAGCAAGAGAAGCGTGCCGGTGCGCTTGCCGTCGATGCGGACAAAAAATTTCTCCTTATCATAATGCTTTGAGATGCGTACGAACTTAGTCGTAAACCGCACAATCGGACTGTCCTCCGGGTCGAATGCCTCGTCATCGCCGAACATCTTGATCCCCGTGTAAATCAGGAACACGCCGAAAAGATAGAGGATCCAATGAAAGCTCTCGACTAGCTCAACACCCGCAAAGATCATCACCATGCGCATAACGAGCGCCATGAAAATGCCCCAGAAGAGTACGCGGTGACGATACTTCTGCGGAACCTTAAAGTAGCCGAAAATCAGCAGGAAAACAAAAAGATTGTCGATCGAGAGCGACATCTCGACCAGGTATCCGGTGAGAAACTCCTTGGCCTTGTGCACCGCCGCGTCATGTCCGTGCGCGCCGTTTACATACCAGAAAACAAAACCGTTAAAGAGCAACGCAAGCGACACCCATATAATGCTCCAAACGATCGTCTCGCGGCGCGACGGCGCGTGTGATTTGCGATTGACGATGCCGATATCGACAAACAGTGCCGCCAGCACCACGGCGAAAAACGTGGCCCACACCCAGAACGGAAATTCGATTACATTCATTTAAGTCGCAGGGATCGTGTGGCCCTAAATGATTCGCTCCAATACACCTACAACACGTTCGAGGCCGCGACGGTCAACCTCGGAAAAATCGTTGAGCCGGTCGCTATCAACATCGAGGACGCCAAAAACCCTGCCGTCAGACGTTTTTATGGGGATGACGATTTCGGATTTTGACGCGGATGAGCAGGCGATGTGGCCAGGGAATTTGTCAACATCGGGCACGACCACGGTCTGGCCGGTGGTATACGCGTGGCCGCAGACGCCCTGATCGAAACCGATGCGGGTGCAGGCAATCGGCCCCTGGAATGGTCCGAGCACGAGCTGTCCGTCTCTTACGAGGTAAAATCCTACCCAAAAGAATCCAAACGCCTGTTTTAAGACCGCGGCAATGTTGGCCAAATTCGCCGTGACGTCGCTTTCACCGCCGACCAGCGCCGCTAGCTGCGGGACGATCTCATCGTAGATCGTGGACCTGTGGGCAGACTTCGTGAATAAAACGGACTCGGCCATAAACCGCTATTCTAACCATCCGTCGAGGGCAGTGCAAAAAAGTATTCAATTGCCGGCGAGTCGGGTCGGTCGAACTGTTGCGAAAATCCTTGCGAGTGATATCGCTTGTAAGAATTAGGTGATCGGTGATAAATTACATCGTTTCCGGCATCACATTTTCAACAACTTCAATTTTGCGTAGCTAGGATTCCAGCCTACTAATATGATTACCCCTATACGAGTTTTGTGTCTGTCAGTGTTGGCGGGCGTCTGTTTTCTAACTCTTGCAGCTTCGCAAACGCCCCTCGACGCATCGGTCGTCCAACCGGGGTCGAGCCTCTGGCAGCGAACCCAAGAGAGGCGGGTGTCGTCGCGCGGACGACGCCTGCTATCGCCGGCGAGATCCACGTTATTCGAACTGGACACAGCCGCGTTTCGCCGGGTGCTGGCGAGGATCCCGGCGGAATCCGCCGCCGCGACGCATGTTCAGTCCGTGGTAATCGACATCCCGATGCCCGACGGGACATTGGCGTCGTTTCGGATAGAAGACTCGCCCATTTTGGCCCCGCATCTCTCGACCGATTTTCCGACATGGAGGACCCTGCAGGGATATGGGCTAACCGATCCAACCGCAACGGCCCGCTTTGACTGGACGGCCAAGGGCTTTCACGGTTACATCATCAGCGCAATGGGAACGGTTTATATCGACCCTTTGCAAGAGAACGACACGAGAAACTACATCGTGTACTACAAGCACGAATATGGTCGGTCATTGGCCGGCGAGTTCGCGTGTCGGCTCGACGACCGTTTTTCAAGTAGTCCTGGACTCGGAGACCTCGATATTGAGCGCTTTGCACCCGCCTTCTCAAACGGGAACGCCATCCGAACCTATCGTATCGCGGTTGCGACAACGGGCGAGTGGGCACGGGGCACCACCGTGGCGACCGATCCCATTGCCGTGCGGACCTCGGCACTGGCGGCAATTACCACCAGCCTCAATCGACTGGACGGAATTTATCGCCGGGAGCTGGCAGTCGCCCTGGTATTGGTGAACCCGCCAATCGATAACGAGATGACGAACATTATTTTCGACGATCCGGCGACTGACCCGTACGACAACACGGACAGCGAAGCTCAATTAAACATAAACCAGACGACGGTCACGAATCGGGTCGCGACGACCAATTTTGACATTGGACACCTCTATGGGACCGGCGGAGGCGGTATTGCCGCGACGCCATCTGTTTGCGATGCATCGAACAAGGCCATGGGTTATTCGGCTAGGGCCGGGTTTTATGGCGACCCGTTTACAGTGGATTATGTCGCGCACGAGTTGGGTCACCAGTTCGGTGCGAATCATACATACAATAATGCTGACCCATCGGGACCTTGTACCACTCGCTCGTCGCAAAACGCCTTCGAAGTGGCAAGCGGCGTCACCATTATGTCCTACGTAGGTATTTGCTCGAACCGCAATCTGCAGCAGCTTGTTGAGACGGGCTTTCCCTCTTTCCACGCGCGAAGCCTTACGGAAATGGTTGCGAATCTGCAAAACGGCGAGGGTAATACGTGTGGCCAGGCTGCACCCGCCGCAAACTCGGTCCCCACGATTAATCCCGGGGCGGCTTTCACGATTCCAGTTCTCACGCCGTTTACGCTGACTGCAACCGGTAGCGACGCTGATGCGGGCGATCTGCAAAACTTGCTCTATTCGTGGGAACAGTACGACCTTGCGCCGTCTGCCAGCGGTGTCATGGGTGCGCCCGCCAACACCTTTGATGTCGATACGGACGGTGTTTTGCGACCGCTTTTCCGTTCATACTCGCCGGCCGCGAGCCCCTCGCGAACGTTCCCGAGCATCGCTTTCGTGCTGAACCCTACCGGAAACAACCCGGCGGGCAGCAATAACCCGGCGTTGACATACACGGGCACTCACCCGACCGCAGCTCCCGGTGCGGTCTGTGAGACTGGTGCCACGTGCGTGATGGGGGAGAGCCTGCCGTCGGTCGCCCGCACGATGAACTTTCGAGTGACGGTACGCGACCGCCGCGGCGGTATTTCGGACGCGGCTACGACGGTCACCACGGCTAATACTGGCGGGGCATTTCAGGTCACGTCGCAGAACGAAACACCGGCCGCCTGGCCCGCCGGCTCTACGCAGACCGTTACCTGGAATGTTGCCGGTACAAATAGTGCTCCGATAAACGTTGCGAATGTTAACGTTCTCTTATCGATTGATGGCGGGCAAACCTTTCCGACCACGCTACTTGGGAATACGCCGAACGACGGCACCGAGAATGTTACGGTCCCGTCTACGGCGACAAACCAAACTCGGATCAAGGTTGAGGCCGCCGGCAACATATTCTTCGATATTAATAATGCTAGTTTTGCAATAACGGGCGCTCCTCCTGCGGTAGTGATCGGGGATGGTCGAGGGACAGAGGGCGGCGGCGCATCGATGATGCCTTTGGGCGCGGACTCGGTCGATTTTAGTATCTCGCTATCGGCTCCGAGTGCTCAACCCGTGACAGTCCGGGTCAGCACCAGCAGCGTTACGGCCACCGAGGGCGTCGATTTTGTCTCGCTGGATAATTTTGATGTCGTGTTTCCGGCTAACACGCTTACTCGTACGGCTTCTGTTTTACTAATCGAAGATTCTGAAGACGAAGGCGATGAAACGTTCACGCTCGACCTCGTCAGTGTCGTGAATGCATCGATAGGCGATGGCCAGGGGATCGGAACAGTCGTTGACAATGATCCGGCGGTCGAGGGCAGCGTCGCTGGGCGCGTCACAACGCCAGATAATCGCGATTTGTCCAATGCGTCAGTTGCGATTACCGACAGCACGGGCGTGCGGCGAACGACTGTGACAAACTCGTTCGGTTTCTATAGTTTCGCCGGTGTACGGCTGAATCAGTCAGTAACGATCAAGGCAAGTTCCAGACGATTCCGATTTGCAGCGCGGCAGATACAGGTCACAGGCGATCTTCAAAACGTCAATTTTGTCGGTTTGCAGTAAGGTAACCAGGCGGTCCTATCTTTGATGGGGCCGGTCATTTCAGTTCGTAAGGCGGATTCTATCCCGCCTTGGCCAGGATACAGGCTATTTTTGCGGTTCGATCAGGCGACCGGGAAAGATCGGTCCCAAACCGCTCCGGGCGAGCACTTTGTTAAATTCGGCGACATCCACTGTGACAAACTGGTGGATCTTACGCAACTGCCCGGGGAATTCCTTGCTCAGCTCTTCGTAATTCTCGTTCATGGTGGGCGTCGGACCGTAGTTGCCGCCCGCGATGGTGAAGTAGAGTCCGTTGAGTTGGTCGGCGAATTTGTTCGAACTGCGGATGCCGTCCTCCGGATTGACCGATAGATCGTTCATCAGGTCGTTCAGCTTCTTTCTAAAGTCGGTAAACGCCTTGGTCAGATCGGCGGGCACCTCGGTAAGGCGGTCCTTGGCGACGGCCTCGATCTGGTCCGTCTGCATTTTAATACTGTCGAGCTGGCGAAGGCCATCGTTAATCGCCGACACCTGGTCGCGGAGCTTCATCGAAAGATCAAACTGGGCTTGCAGATCGCCGGCGGTAACCGAGACAGTTGGGTCGACCCTAACTTCGACCTTTGTCTCACCCACAGCTTTCGCCCCCACAAATAGCTTTACGGTATAAATTCCCGGTACGACCTGGGGGCCGCGTGGCGGGCCCTGAAACTCTAGCTGCTCGGCGGTCGGCGGTCGGCGCGCCCGAGATCCCTCGTGGCTTAGGTTCCATACTGTACGGTTGATGCCTTTCTCTTTAGAAAGACTTTTATACTCGACGATCATCTTGCCTGACGCGTCGCTAACCTGCATTCTCACGGGCGTTTTCTCATCGGCCTTGTTCTTGAGGTAGTAGGTGATGATGGCGCCGGTGGGCGGATTTTGCCCGCGAAACGGCTTATCGCCTATACCGTAACGAGTCATCATCGTGGAGTAGCGATAGGCGGGACGCACATCAAATAGAGCTGCATCCTGGGCCAATATGCTCATGTTCATTTTCTGAATGGGCGTCGCGTCGTCAAAAACCCAGATGCTGCGGCCGTGTGTGGCGATGATTAGATCGTTCTCTCGCGGGTGGACGATGATGTCGTGCACGGCGACGCGCGGCAGGTTTTTCATGTTCAATTCCATCCACGACCGACCGTTGTCGTGCGATGCATAGAGACCGAGCTCGGTGCCGGCATAGATCAGGCTCGGATTTTTCGGATCCTCACGCACTACGTGCACGTACGCTTTTTCCGGCAGGTCGCCGGAGATATTAGTAAAATTGCGCCCGCCATCGGTGGTTATGAAAATGTAAGGCTTGTAATCATCAAACTTGTGGCGGTCGACGGCTACATAGGCGGTCGCAATGCCCGTTCGCGACAACTCAATATGTGAGATAGAAGAGTCAGCGGAAACGCTCTTGATATTACGTCCGATGTTTGTCCAGGCCTTGCCGCCGTCGGTGGTCGTCTGCAGGTTTCCGTCGTCTGTACCGACCCAGATCGTATCCTTTTGAATTGGAGACTCGGCAAGACTGAGGATCGTCTCGAAATACTCGGCCGAGGTATTTTCGGTAAACACCGGCCCGCCCGCGTCCTTTAGCCGTTCCGGATTGTTTGTTGTAAGGTCCTGGCTGATCTGCGTCCACGTCTTGCCAAAATCGGTCGATTTAAACACCGCGTTTCCTGCCAGAAAAACGGTGTTTTTATCATGCGGCGAGGAAATTAACGGGGCGTTCCAATTGAAACGCAGCTTGTCGTTCGAGGCTGCACCGCCTACGCCGAAGAATGGAATGACAAGCTGCTGCTCGCGGTTCTTCATATCGGTACGCACGACGTTGCCGCCCTGCGACTCGGTGAGGAACATATCGGGATTATCGGGGTGCGAGATCGCGTAAAACCCATCACCAAAGCTGATCATTCGCCAATCGTCATTCAAAATGCCGACCGGCTCGCGGTTGCGCGAGGGGCCGACCCACGTGCCGTTATCCTGCAGGCCGCCTGAGATGTTGTAAAAGGGGGCCTGATTGTCAGCGTGGATCTGGTAAAACTGGCCGGTGGCAAAATTGTTAATGTATTCCCAGCTCGTGCCCTCGTCGGTCGAGACGCCGACCCCGCCGTCCTGCCCATGCCACATTCGCTTTGGGTTCTGCGGGTCGATCCATAGGGCGTGGAAGTCGATATGAGCATTTGGCGCGATGCGGTTAAAATTACGCCCGCCATCGATCGATTTAAAGAGCGGCGACGAAACCGCATAGACCTTATTCTCATCGGTCGGGTCGACTTTGACCGTCGTGTAATAAAAGCCTCGGCCCACGATATTTTGATTCCGATGTACCTGTAGGTAGGTCTCGCCCTTGTCGTCGGAGCGATACAGCGTGCCTTCTTTAGCTTCTAAAATCGCGTAAACCACGTTCGGATTGCTCGTGGCAACCGACAGGCCGATGCGGCCGATCAGCGTGGGCAGGCCTTTGTCTATCTTGGTCCAGGTCCGGCCGCCGTCGGTCGAGCGGTGTACGCCGCCCTTTTCCGAGCCACTCGTGAAGGTCCAGGGCTTTCGCTCGAAACGCCACACGCCGGCGTGGAGCACATTCGGATTTTGCGGGTCTATCTCGAGGTCGGAAACGCCATGCTGATTGTCGATGTAGAGCGTTTTCTGCCACGTCTTACCGCCGTCGGTGGTCATAAAAACACCACGTTCATCGTTTGGCCCCCACGTGTGTCCCACCGCAGCGACATAAACGACATCGGGATTTCGCGGGTGAACGACGATCTTCGAAATCGTATTCGAGTCCCGCAAACCCATGTGTTTCCAGTTTTTTCCGCCATCGGTCGATTTATAAACGCCATCTCCAAAGGACACTGAGTTACGCACGTTAGACTCCCCCGTGCCTACCCAGATCACGTCTGGATTGCCCGGCTCGAGAGCGATGTCGCCTACGGAGATTGTGTTTTGCCGGTCAAAGAGGGGTGTCCAGGTGTTCCCGGCGTTTACGGTTTTGAAAATTCCACCTGCTCCGGTCGCCACGTAAACAATATTTGGGTTTCCCGGTACGCCCTCGATATCTGAAACACGTCCGCCCATATTCGCCGGCCCGATGCTCCGCCACGACAAATTGCCGAGTGCCGTCGTCATCGCGGATGGCGATGGGGTTGGTGTCTGCGCACGCGAAAAAACGCCGCAAGTCGCCGAGATTAGGCACGCCGCTAACACAAGTCTCAATCTTTTATGGACCATCGATTCCTCCGAGCAGACAAAAGTTACTTACATTTGGTACGGGAATATAATACGCCAGGCAGTGAGAAAAGTTACGGCGCGTTTAGACGTGCGCGAGAGGAACGCACCGCCTCGACAGCTTCCTCCGCGGTTGAGGCGAGCGCGGTCATATGTCCCATCTTTCGCCCGACTTTGGCCTCGCTCTTGCCGTAGAGGTGCAGCTTCACTCTTTCGTCGGCCAAAGCCGCGCGCCAGTCGGGCTCGCCGTCATTCCACAAGTCACCCAGGATGTTGGCCATCGCCGCTGGCTGCCTGAGCGCCGTCGATCCTAGGGGTAGGCCGCAGACGGCACGAACTTGTTGCTCGAATTGCGAGGTCTCACATGCCTCGATGGTCAAATGGCCAGAGTTGTGCGGCCGCGGAGCGAGCTCATTCACGAGCAAATTTCCGCCGGCGCTAAGAAAGAACTCAACACAAAGCGTACCGACGTAATCCAATTTATCGGCGACGGTTCGGGCAATCTCTACAGCCCCGATGCCCGCACCCGTCTCGACGCTTGCCGGTGTAGACGAGATATCGAGAATATGGTTGACGTGTTCGTTCTCGATAACACCGTAATGGGCGAACTCGCCGTCTTGGCCGCGGGCGCACACGACCGAGACTTCTTTTTCAAATTCAATAAATGCTTCGAGCACGCCGTCGGTGCCCTCAAGAGCGGCAAATGCGCTCTCTATGTCACCATCGCTACGAAGCTTTACCTGACCCTTGCCGTCATAGCCAAAACCGGCGGTTTTTAGAATGCAGGGAAAGCCAAGGGCGGCTGCGGCACGTTTGAGATCGGCCGAACACGTTATGTGCCTGAAAGCGGCAACAGGGAATCCATTTGTTGACAGGAAGGTTTTCTCACGGAGTCGGTTCTGCGTCGTGTGCAGAATATCGCCCCGCGGATGTACGGTGACAAGCTCAGACGCGGCCTCAATTGCCTTTGACGGTACATTTTCGAATTCAAAGGTTACGACATCTACCAGACGCGCAAATCTGCGAACGGAGTCGATATCGTCATACTCCGCAGTCATCTCCGCGTCTGCGACCTGACCGGTCGGGGTGTTGCTCTTCGGCGAAAACGTCCGGACCCGATAGCCTAGCTTTCGCGCCTCGATCGCAAACATTCGCCCCAATTGGCCGCTTCCAAACACGCCGATCGTGGAACCAATAGGAATCATCTTGAAATGAAGCCCACAGATTAACACGACCGCGTCTTCGAATGCGATTTCGGCGGCTTAAGCTAATTTGCGACGGGCGTCGGCGTCTGCATTAACTTGTTCATCTCCGCAACGTGGTTGTTTGCGTCGCTGATCGACTTGCTGTTCTTGATTGTATCTTGAACGGTGGCCCCCTTTGCGGCACCGTTTGCCTGTTCCGTCGCGGCCTGAATTATCGGCTTTTCGGCCGGCACGCTGTTGGCAATGGCAGCGGTTTTAGGTTGGAGTCCTTTTGTGCCACCCGCCGAGGCGAAATGCCAGATGGCAAATCCGCCGCCGACCGCGAGCGCGAGCGAGAGCAATGGCATGAATGGGAAGTTCTTGTTCGCCGCGACTGCGGGGTCTGGCATGACGTCCGCGTGCGACCAGTCTATATCGATCTTATTCTTGCACCGTTTACAGTTTTCGTCCGAGGCGGAATTGACCAGCCCGCAGATTGAGCATTTTTTTCTGTTCATCTTGATTTTCCCAGATCGGCGTAAGGCAGGTGAAGATCACGCCCAGGTTAATAATAAACGGCGGAGCGCCGGAAACTCAACACTTTTTTGTGACCGCCCGCCCGGTGCAAGGGAGGCAACGTCAAGACAGCGTCTAAATAGCGGATATCGAATCAGCGTTTACCGGGGCTTCGATCTGAGAACGTCTTTTGTCTGTTTCGCCCGAAAAGCGTGAAGCTGTTTTCGAAGATCGGAACGGGAATTGGCCAAGATAGCGACGGCGAGCAATGCTGCATTCCTCGCCCCTGCCTCGCCGATTGCGAGAGTGCCGACGGGCACGCCGGCGGGCATTTGCGCGATTGATAATAGCGAATCGAGACCTCTCAGCGCCTTGCTCTCGACCGGAACTCCGAGAACGGGCACCAGGGTCTGCGATGCACACATTCCGGGCAAATGCGCCGCGCCGCCGGCTCCGGCGATGATCACCTCGATGCCTCGATCTTCGGCGGTCTTGGCGAATTCAAACAGGAGGTCTGGTGTGCGATGCGCCGAGACAATCTTTGTTTCGTGAGCGACGTTAAATTCGTCGAGCGTCTCCGACGCAATCTGCATAGTCGGCCAGTCGTTCTTGCTGCCCATGATGATTGCAACAAGAGGCTCGGCGATCTTAGATTTTGGATCTTGGATTTTGGATTTAGCCGGGTTTCGCATCGGACGATCTTTGTTAAATTTTCACGGGGGAGCCGCTTAATCTATTGCGAGTTCCCCACGAATGACCGATTCAAACTTATCCCAGGCGGTGATCGTGCTGCGCCAATATACGATCTCGCCGCGTTTGTTTATCACAATATTTTTTGGATAGCCGGAGAAATGAAAGGGCTTCATTGACGGCTGTGCATCCGGCGCCTGCAGGTAATCAAAGCGTTCTTTTTTTACGAAGTCTTTTACATCACTCTTAGGATCGGGACTCATCGCCAAGAAAACCACATCGTCCTTTTCACCGAAACGCGCCTTTAGTTCATTAAGCTTCGGCTTGTGCGCACGACAGATCGCACAGCCGATAAACCAAAAATTAAGTACGACAACCTTACCCTTTAATGCGTCGAGCGAGAGCGTTTTGCCGTCAACAGTTTTGAGTGTAAATGCCGGTGCTGCCATGCCTTCCTGAGGAATTTTCTGCAAACGAAATTCCGTCGAGCCATCGGCGAGCGTGTTGACGATGGTCGCGTCCTTGTAATGAAAATTCGCCATGCGGATATCGACAAATTCGTTATTCGATATCAGCGTGCCCTCGTAATCCCGATAAATCATCTTCGAGACGGGCGCGGCCATTTGGCCGAGCGCCGCAGCGGACGCGCTTACTATCAACACCAGGACTTTTAGCAAGTGAGCCATGCTCAACCTCGAAATGTTACGCGGAGTACCCTTTCTCACCGTCAAAAGTGTAAAGATTCTCGGTTTTAATCACGTCGAGCTTAGCGACATTCAAGCGTTCGAGCAACGTCATTATCTGGTCTTTTGTGACGGTCGATCCCTCGCTCGCATCCGATACGAATCTGCATCGCCAATGGTCGACCGTAAAAGTATCAGGTTGGCCGGCGGGGTAAACTTTGACGCCGCGGTTCGCAATCGACTGCAGCGTGAGGCCGTTGCCGTTGACTGCCTCGACCTCGGTTCCGAGATCGTTCGCGACACCATAATGCACTCCTTTCCACCAATCGAGGAATATATCTACGCCAACCAGCTCCTTGGTTTGCGGCGTCGGCGAGGAATAGATCGGTTTGGCGTCGGTCTCGACGACATTAGCGGCATAGGTGACGGGTTTGAGGGTCTGCGGATTCTGACCGATGCGTGCAACCACCGCCTCGGCAAACTCACTGGTGCCGACTTTTTCTTTTGACGTGCCCTCATTAAACATGTCGTACGTGTGCACGCCATCCTCGATGGTGCGGATCCAAGCGTTGTGAGCGAGCGCCGCGACATCCGGCTGATTGATGTGAACCAGCATCAGAATGGCACCGAGAAACAGGCCTGACGGATTTGCGAGGTTCTGACCCGCACGCCGCGGTGCCGAGCCGTGAATAGCCTCAAACATCGCAACGTTTTCCCCGATGTTCGACGAACCCGCAAGGCCGACAGAGCCGGCAATTTGCGCGGCAACATCGCTCAATACGTCGCCATAAAGATTCGGCATCACAATGACGTCAAAATTTTCTGGCGTATCCGCCATTTTGGCTGCACCAATGTCGACGATCCAGTGGTCGGCCTCGATGCCTGGATACTCGGGCGAGATCTCATCAAAAACTCGATGAAACAGCCCGTCGGTCCGTTTCATAATGTTGTCTTTGATAAAGCAGGTAACCTTTTTACGTCCAAACTTCTTGGCATACTCAAAAGCGTAGCGGACGATCTTTTCAGAGCCGGGCCGCGAGATCAGCTTAAGGCATTCCTCAACCTGGTCGGTCTGTCGGTACTCGATGCCGGCATAGGTATCCTCTTCGTTTTCACGGACGATGACGACATCCATCACGGGATGCTTTGTCTGCACAAAAGGGTGGTATGAGACGCAGGGTCGAACGTTGGCGTAAAGCCCGAGTGTCTTTCGTACGGCGACATTCAGCGAAGAAAACCCACCGCCCTGCGGAGTCGTGATCGGAGCTTTTAGAAAAACCTTGGTTCGACGCAGTGAGTCCCAAGATTCAGGAGCGATGCCGGCAGAGTTCCCGGCGAGATACACTTTCTCGCCGATCTCGATCGTCTCAATATCTAGCCGCGCGCCGACCGCTTTCAGAATTTGCAGCGTCGCCGCCATTATCTCAGGCCCGATGCCGTCGCCGTGGGCGACTGTGATTGGAACATTTGTCATGCGTTGAGTGCTTTTCTCCTAAAGTAAGGTTAGGGCTGATTTTATCGGAAAGGCAGTTAGTTCGCAATGGATCCGGATCACGGGCAAAGGTGCGAACAAGCCCGTGAAGTCACGGCGGTGAAATTCGGCCAATCTCTGCGGCCAGGTCCAAATCGACATCTGTGACGCCGCCGCGATCGTGTGTTGTAAGCCCGATTTCGACATAGCCCCAGCCGAGCTTTATGTCCGGGTGGTGGTCGGCGGCCTCTGCTAATACGCCGACTTTGTTAACGAAGTCGAGCGCCTGCGCGAAATCTTTAAACTTCCATTTCTTTGTAAGCTCCGTACTGCTTGCGGCCCAGCCGTCCAAGGTTTTGAGTGCGGCGTCTATCTCGATTTTCGAGAGTGGTTTGCGATCCATGCGTTTTCCCGCGTCCTTTTGTTTAAGCTATACTAGTGGTTTTTGATTTATAGATAAAGGTTGGCATAAAAAATGCGGATTCGGATAATAACACTACTCGCTTTGGCCATAGCCCTTCTCGCAGCATGTGGGGCGACCCAGCCCGCAACGCCGCTTGAGACTTTTAAGACGTACATCAAGGCGATGAAGGCAAAAGACACGACGACCATGAAAATCCTACTCTCAAAGGCGACCCTAAAAACGCACGAGCAGGAGGCCAAAGCTCAGGGTGTCACCGTTGACGACATCGTAAAACGCGACACGACCGTGAATGAAAACCAGAAGACGGTCGAGTTTCGCGATGAAAAGATCGACGGCGACAAAGCGACGCTGCAGGTTAAAACGGGTTATGGCAGTTGGGAGACAATTCCTTTTATCCGCGAGGACGGCGACTGGAAGATCGATAAGCAGGGCTACGCCGACAAAATGCTCGAGGAGATGGATCAGAGCCAGCGCGAGCTTGACCGTATATTCAATAGCAACTCAACGCCCAGCGTTTACTAGGAGCAACAGTTTTGGCAACCGTTAGGCCCTTCAAAGCTTTGCGACCCTCGGCGGAGCACGCAAAGCAGGTTTCATCTGTCCCGTACGACGTCGTTCGCGATGCCGAGGTACGTGCGTTCGTGGCGGACAACCCAAATAGTTTCCTACGTGTAACCAGGGCCGAGGGCGACTTTGCCGAGGCATCGGAGCCGCCCGGTGATGACGTTTTTGCACGGGCGAAGCAAAACCTGGACCGGCTTACGGCCGAGGGGTTTTATTCGACTGACGAGCGCCGCGCCTACTATCTCTATCAGCTCAGCAAGAACGGCCACAGCCAAACCGGTCTTGTCGGCGTCTGTTCGCTTGACGAGTATGAACAAGGCCTGATCAAGAAGCACGAGAGCGTGCGGCCGGACAAGGTGGAGGACCGCACCGACCACTTGCTGGCCGTGCGCGCCCAGACGGGGCTGATCTTTCTCGCGTTTCGGGGGAGCGAGGTCACCGCTGACTTATTTAAGAAGGCGGTGCGGGCCCCGGCAATTTACGATTTTGTTTGTGCGGATGACATTCGCCACCGCGTATGGCGGGTCGAGGACACGGCCCCGTGGACCGAGGCTTTTCGGTATGTCCCGTCGCTTTACATTGCCGACGGCCACCATCGTATCGAGAGTGCCCTGCGTGCCCGTGACGAAATGCGGGGCGAGAACGCTGGTCATAACGGCAACGAGGCCTACAATTTCGTGCTTGCAGGAATGTTTCCCGCCGAGGACCTAAGCATCTTGCCTTACAACCGCCTGGTGAAAGATCTGAACCGACTTTCGAAAGACGATTTCTTCTCCAAAATTCGGAAGAATTTTATACTCGTGTCCGACACGTTGGTAAAATCCCCTGAGCACACCGGGGATATAAGCATGTATCTCGGCGGCGATTGGTACAGAATGCGACTTAACCCGGCAAAAAGGGAGCGGCTGTCGAGAATCGACGCTATCGACGCCAGCATCCTTCAAAATTATGTGCTTCGCCCGATCCTCGGCGTTGACGATCCGACCACGGACGAGCGGATAAGCTTTGTGGGCGGTAAACGTGGAACGAGTGAACTCGAGCGGATGGTGGACGCCGGCGAGGCAAAGGTCGCCTTTTCACTCTATGCTACATCGATGGACGATCTCCTGAGCGTCTCTGACTCCGGCGAAACAATGCCGCCGAAATCTACGTGGTTTGAGCCCAAGCTCAAGGACGGATTGCTGGTTTATCAGCTATGAGCAAGACCGAACTCGCAGATATCCGGCGTGATTTTACGGCGGCCGGTCTCGACGAATCCGCGTTGGCGGCCAATCCCTTTGAGCAGTTTGCCGCGTGGATGCGTGACACACTTAACGCAGACATTATTGACCCCAATGCGATGACCGTTGCGACCGTCAGCGAGGACGGACGGCCGTCGGCACGTGTCGTACTTTTAAAATATTTTGACGACACAGGCTTTGCTTTCTTCACCAACTACGACAGCAAGAAAGGGCGCGATCTACTTTCCAACCCAAATACAGTCTTTCATTTCTTCTGGCCGCAGCTCGATCGCCAGGTCGCCGTCTATGGCCGTGTCGAGAAAACGACGCGCGAGGAATCCAAGAAATATTTTTTGTCGCGGCCGGTCGAGAGCCGACTAGGAGCCTGGGCGTCAAACCAGAGTCAGGTAATAGCGTCGCGGGCAATTTTAGAGGAACGGGTCGCGGATTTACGTGAACGGTTTGGGGACGAAGTGCCGCTTCCCCCATTCTGGGGTGGTTTTCGGCTAACGCCCGACAAGTTTGAGTTTTGGCAGGGCCGGCAGAATCGCCTTCACGATCGAATCGTTTATGAACTCGCGTCGGGCACATGGGACATTTCGCGCCTTTCCCCCTAGCGTTATTTGCGATGCAGGGGCCCGGAGTTTATTTATGATTGAAACGGAACGACTCAAAATGGCCCCTATTACCGCCGGGGATTTGCCGTGGCTTATAGAGATGCGCACACCTGAGCCCGTGGCCCGTTTTCTAGGCGGGGCAGAAATGCAGAATCCGGAGGCGCTCACGGAACGGATTAAATATTATCTCGCTTCCCATGTTGAGCACGGCTTTGGGCTTTGCGTTATGTCGCTCAAATCGACAGGCGAGCGAATCGGCACCAGTGGATTGCAGCCCCTCGAGGACACCGGGGAGATCGAGGTTGGTTACAATTTCTCTGAGAAATACTGGCGTCAGGGCTTTGGCTATGAGTGCGCCGAGGCCTGGCTGAGGTATGGTTTTGGAACCGCGGGGTTAGAGCGAATAGTTGCAGTGGCCGACCCAGCGAATACGGGCTCGTGGCGGATTATGGAAAAGTGCGGGATGCGATACGAAAAGACTGAGCCTCACTACGGTATGGAATGTGTGTATTATGCGATCACACGCGAAGAATTTCTGAAATCTTAGGGTTGCCCGATCCGATTTTCTTGTCTTCATTTAGAATCTTGCAAAATCGTGAATAGTTCTTTCTTGTGAGCATTCCCAAATTAATCTTTGCAATCCTGCTCGGCCTCTACTTCCTGTGGATCGCGTACGATCCTATGCAGGGCAGCTTTTTGGACAACGTCGATCTGCCGATACATGAAACCGGCCACCTGATATTTCGCGTTTTCGGTGAGTTTATGGGCATCGCGGGCGGGTCCATTTTTCAAGTTCTGGTACCCGCGATCTTTGTTGGCTACTTTGTCTGGCAGCAAAGTTATTATTCGGCAGCCATCATTTTACTTTGGGTCGGCCAGAGCATCTTGAATGTGTGGGTCTACGCGGCGGACGCGGTAGTGATGCGGCTCCTGCTGACGAGCGGGATGACGGGCGCCGAGGGCGGTTTCCATGACTGGAATTACCTGCTCACCGAGACGGGCCTGATCGGCTCGACTCGCACAGTCGCCGGGCTTATACGTTTCCTCGGCACATTTACTATAATCATAGGCATCGGCGCGTCGATATATTTTGCGGCCGTTACCGATAGAACCGACCAGGCAGACCGTTTATGAACGTCACGCTCATCACCGGTGCGTCAAGCGGTATCGGCGAGGCATTTGCCCGGCGGCTCGCCGCCGAGAAGCATAACCTGATACTGGTGGCCCGCTCGGAAAACGCCCTACACGAGCTTTGCGATGAGCTGATGCTCAAGCACGAGATCACGGCGCATTACGTCGTGCTCGATTTGAGCGAATTTGGCGCCGATAGAAAGCTAATGGCCGAGACGACCCGTCACGAGCTCCAGGTCGACTGGCTGATCAACAATGCGGGCTTTGGCTCGGCGGGCGATTTTGCGGAATTAGAAATCGACCGTGAACTGCAGATGATCGAGCTCAACGTGTCCGCTCTGGTGGCGCTTACGCACGGATATCTGGCCGGAATGCGGGAACGCGGGCGCGGCACGATCATTAATGTGTCTTCGGCCGCCGGGTTTCAGCCGATACCTTTCATGGCGACCTACGCCGCGACCAAGGCGTTCGTCACGTCTTTTTCGGAGGCAATAGCCGAAGAGAATCGACCCTTTGGCATTCAGGTACTCGCCCTCTGCCCGGGTTCTACCCAAACTAATTTCTTTGCCGCCTCAAACATCGAGCGGCCGATCAAGGTAAAGGGCCAACAGACTGCGGAAGATGTGGTTGAGACTGCCCTGGAGGCCGTAAAAGCGGGCAGAACGAGGGTCGTTTCGGGATTTGTGAATTATGTCGGCACGATTGCCGGCGCCCTGTTGCCAACATTTATCACTCGCCGGGCGTTGGCGGCTGCAATGCGATCCCGCTATCAGGAAGACGAGCAAAGCCGGGAAAACGGAAAGAAATTAAGTCGCTGAGCGGCTTGGCAAGCAGGGATGCTTGCCGCTCCAGTCTATGAAGTTTACGGTACTTGGCAGCGGTTCGACCGGGAACGCCGTGCTCATTTCCAGCGAGACCACGAATGTGCTCGTCGATGCTGGTTTGAGTGCACGCGAGATCCTGCGCCGGCTTGCGTGCGTTGGAGTGTCGCCGGAGCGTCTTGACGGCATATTGCTCACTCACGAGCACAGCGACCACGTCGGCGGACTGCGTGTCCTTGCCGCATCGGTCAAGTGTCCGATCTTTGTTTCCCGGCTAACCGAGGACGCCTATTACGACACTCGTGCCGGCGGAAAGAATGGTGACAGTGAGTCGTCCAGACGCCAGGCGATTTTGAAAGATCGATGCGTCGAGATCGAATCAGACCGGGATTTCCGGATAGGCGACATTGATTTTGAACCGTTTTGCGTTCCCCACGACGCTGTCGATAATTTTGGATTTGTCGCGAGACGAGACGGTGTGCGAGTGGCGACGCTAATGGATTTCGGTCACTTTACCGAACTCGTTAAAATCAAGCTGCGGCGGTGCGACGCGATCGTCGTCGAGTCGAACCATAGCCGTGACATGCTGCGTGCCTGCTCTGTTTACACCTGGGACCTCAAACAGCGAATCCTGTCACTCACGGGCCACCTTTCAAATGAAGACCTCTCCGACTGGCTTACAAATGATTTTGACGGCTCGGCTCGCCACATCGTGCTTGCCCATCTTTCTCAGCGTGCCAACGAACCTCATCTTGCACGATTGACCGCCGAGATCGCGCTAAGGATGCGGCCGCCGCTGTTTCAGGCAGAAACGCAGATTACGGTCTCCAACTACAAGGAACCGACTGACTGGATCCGCTTCTAGCCAAAGACGATCACCTAGAAGAGAGTTGCCGCGAGCGGCTCAACGACCGTAACGCCCCGGAACGTTTTTCTGTGCAGTTCGCACGGCCCGTGGTCGCGGATGGCCTGGTAGTGGGACGCGGCGCCGTAACCCTTGTGAAGAGCAAAACCGTATAGCGGAAATTCCCCATCATATTCCGCCATCAGTTGGTCGCGATAGGTTTTGGCAAGAATCGAGGCGGCAGCTATCGATGCTGAGATCGAATCGCCCTTGATGATCGACTTTTGTGGCAGCGGGCATTGCTTTAGCCGTAGCGCGTCGATAAGTAAGAAGTCAGGCCGCGGTGTGAGTGCGGCAATCGCGGCGAGCATCGCCTGTTTGGTCGCCTCCAGTATGTTGATCCGGTCGATCTCACCCGCCTCGATCTGCCCGATCGCGTAACCGAGTGCGTGCTGTTTGAGCTCGCCGGCGATTTCGTCCCGTTTATCAGCAGTTAGCTTTTTGGAATCATCGAGGCCCTCAGGAAAGGGTCGTGTTAAGTCAAGAACGCATGCCGCCGCAACCACAGGGCCGGCAATGCAGCCCCGTCCCACCTCATCGACCCCGGCGATTACGAGATAGCCCTCACTCCGCGCCTGATGCTCAAAATCAAAGCCGATCGACCAGACTGATCGATCGGCTTTTAATTGAAACTCATCCACAGGCGGATTATAGCGCGCTCGCTGTTACTATTTCTTCTTCAGTCCATGACCGCCTACCGGAGCCGTCGTAAAACTCTCGCCAAAACCTGCGATCAATGGCCTTCCTTTCGTGATCGCCGCACGCACAGAAGGCAATTTGAGCGAGGCGGCATGACTCTCCTTGCTTTCCCAGACCTCGGTAATCCAAATTGCGCTGGCGTCAGATGAATCTACGGCGACGACGTAACTCAGGCACCCGGGCATGCCCGAGACGCCGTCAAGCAAAATTTTGATGAGCTCATCCCGTTTACCCGCCACGGCCAGCATTTTACCGATGAGTCCGTACATTTTTACCTTTGCGGTGACTTCGTGACATGAAAAGAGGGCGGCGGGAACAGCCGCCGCCGTGAGTGCGACAAATTCTCGACGCCCGATCTTCATAAAAGGCGCTCGATTATTTCTTTGCCGCCTGAGCTTTATTACGGGTGTCGCGTTCCTTGATACGAGCCGCTTTGCCCCGCAGATCCCGCAGATAATAGAGTTTCGCTCGGCGGACCTTACCCCGGCGGAGCACATCAATATGATCAATAACAGTCGCGTGAAGCGGAAAAATTCGCTCAACACCTACGCCAAAGCTGACCTTTCGCACCGTGACCGTTTCACGAACGCCGCCATGCTTGATCGCTATGCAGATTCCCTCAAATGCCTGGAGGCGTTCCTTATTGCCTTCCTTAATTCGCACGTGCACACGGAGCGTGTCGCCGGGCTGAAACGCCGGAATATCTTCTTTCATCTGCGTCTTTTCGACGCTGTCTAACCTGTTCATGGTTTTATCGGCCAGAGGTCGGCGGGTGTTACCCGCGCCCACGTTCACCATTTTCTCCTATTAGTAAATCTTGTCTGTTGGCCCTCGTCTTTTCCAGGGCCTTTTCCTTACGCCACTTATCGATCTCGGCGTGATTGCCGTTTAACAAAACTTCGGGCACCGCCATTCCGCGAAACTCCGCGGGCCGCGTATAGTGCGGACAATCGAGAAGCCCATCCGAAAACGAATCGTTGTCGGCAGACGTGTCGCTGCCGAGAGCGTTTGGCAGCAACCGCACGATGCTGTCGACTACAACTACTGCGGCCGCCTCACCGCCCGATAAAACGTAGTCGCCGATCGAAATCTCGTCAGTAACGAGAGCTTCGTTGACCCGTTCATCAACACCTTCGTAGCGTCCGCATATCACCACAATGTGATCGGCATCAGTCGCAAACTCGCTTGCGACGGCCTGTTTAAAGGGCCGTCCCTGCGGTGTCATTAGCACGATGCGCGTTCCGGGCGAAAGTTCGGCACGATCGCGGGCACCCGTTAAATTTTCAATCGCGGCGAATATCGGCTCCGGCTTCAAAACCATCCCGTCGCCGCCGCCAAACGGCCGATCGTCGACCATCCGATGTTTGTCTAGCGAATACTCGCGGATGTCGTGGACATTGATCTCGACGATGTCCGCCAGCTTTGCCCGGCGGATGATTCCAAAGTCGAAGACGGCGTCAAAGAACTCCGGGAAAATTGTCAAAACATCGATCTTCATCTCTGGGATCGGCCGGGAATGCAGGCACCCTTGCCTGCAACGGCGGTTCCTCCGCCGTCCGACCGTTTGGCGTTCCCTGACTTGAATTATCCCCAGCGCGGTTAGCGTCCTTTCGGACGCTTGCAGGCAAGGGTGCCTACGTTCCCAGCACGTTACGGTCAAAAATCCAGGAGACCGTCCGGCGGATCGACCTTGATCAGCCTATTGTCAATATCGACCTCAGTGCAGATCGATTCGGCAAACGGAATTAGATATTCCTTTGTCTCGCCTTTGACCACCAGCAGCTCCGTCCCGCCGGTGCGCATTAGCCCACTGACAGTACCGATAGCCGTACCGTCGACGTTTTCGACACGGCAGCCCTGGAGGCTCCATTCAAAAAACTCACCGTCACCAAGTTGCATCGCGTCCGACTCGGGAACGCATAGCTCGAGATTTCTCAGCGTTTCAGCTGACTCGATGGAATCATACCCTTCAAACTTGAGTACAACACGGCCGCTCTGAAACCAGGCCTTTTCAATTTTCAACTCGCCTCGCTCGCCCTGAGCATCGACCGCGATCACCGTTTTGAGCGACTCGAAACGCTCGGGGAAATCCGTCAATATTTCGGCCACCAACTCGCCTTTGATTCCGCGAGATCTGACGAGGCGTGCAATTGCGACGAAGTCGTCCATGATACCCGCGACTTGTGGCTTAATCCTCGACGAGATCCAGATGGTACCTATGGCCGTGTTTCTGGCCGGCGGCAAATAGCAAGCTCCGGATGGCCTTTACGGTACGACCTTCACGGCCGATGATCCGGCCCATGTCGTTCTCGGCGACGCGAACCTCGATGCGGACGGTCTTTCCATCTGCCGTTTCGTCCACCTCGACCGCGTCGGGCTCTCCTACCAGCGAGGAGATAATTTTTTCAACCGCTGCTTTCATAAGCCATTCATCCTTGCTTATCTATTCCACAGGCTTTTTCTCGGCATCGTCTGCCTCGGGTGCCGGGGCTTCCGCCGTGCCGCCTTCGGTAGAATCAGCCGTGCCTTCGACAGCTGCCGAGGCCTCTGGAAACTCGGTGCCTTCGTGCGCCGGGGCTTTCAGCGGATCGTTTGCCTGCTCCGACTCAGCCACGGGAGTGTCGATCTCAGCAAGTGCAGCAGCTGCTTCGGTGGCTTTGGCTGCGGCCTCGTCCGCCGTCGCTTTGTCTGCGGCCGCGCGTTCCGTTTCGATCCGTTCCGTCTCAATACGCGTCGCTTCCACTCGTGCTGCGACTTCGCCGGCCTTCTTGTCGGCTCGGGCTTGCTCGGCGGCAGCTTTTTCCTCGTCGGTTTGCACCGGATTATGCTTGATCAGGCTCCTAACCGTGTCGGTGGGCTGAGCGCCCACGCCGATCCAATACTGGATGCGTTCGTGATTTAAGATCACCTCGGCCGGGTCGAGCATCGGATTATAGGTGCCGACATTCTCAAGATACGCCCCGTCGCGCTTCGAACGTTTTTCCTTAACCACCAGGCGATAGAAAGGTTTACCCTTCGCGCCCATTCTCATTAAACTGATTGCTAACATAAATTTAGTCTTGCGTCGCGTCGTGAATCAGCAAGCCTCTCGGGCTCGCGCTTCAGGGCCCGCCGCCTATCTCCGTTTCTTGTGTCTCTTTTTCTTCTTAATACTTTTTGACTGACCGTTGGCCGGTGCGTCGTCTGAATAATCTACATCGGATCCGCCTCCGAGCATTCCGAGCGGGTTGCCGCCACCGAGCATTCCGCCAAGCCCACCCGCGAGGCCGCCCGCCATCTTACGGGCCATACCGCCGAACATGCCGCCGCGGCTCATTTGGGCCATCATTTTCTTCATCTGCTCGTACTGACGGAGCAATTGGTTGACCTCAGCTATTGTCGAGCCCGAGCCGCCGGCGATGCGCGTCTTTCGACTCGCATCGATTACCTTGTGATCATTACGTTCTAACTTGGTCATTGAACCAATAATCGCCTCAGTTCGCTTCATCTGATGGTCAACTACCGCTGATTGCTCATCAGTGATCTGCATACCGCCGGTCATTTGCTCAGGCAGCATCTTCATCAATTTGGACATCGACCCGAGTTTCTTGAATTGTCCGAGCTGGCTTCGGAAATCTTCGAGCGTAAACTGATTGCTCGTCATCTTCCGTAGCTGTTCCTGGGCCTCATCCTCATTGATCTTGCCCTGGACCTCTTCAATGAGAGTAAGGACATCGCCCATGCCGAGTATTCTCTGGGCGATACGATCAGGATAAAACGGCTCGATCGCGTCGTACTTTTCGCCAACGCCGACAAACTTAACAGGCTGGCCGATGACTTGCCTGATAGAAAGTGCGGCCCCACCGCGGGCATCGCCATCCATCTTGGTCAGAACAACGCCGGTGATACCGATCCGCTCGTGAAAAACCTCCGCCGATCTGACCGCATCTTGTCCGGTCATCGCATCCGCGACGAATAACACTTCTATAGGCTTAGTCTCGGCCTTGATCTGCTCGAGCTCGACCATTAGGTCGTCATCTATATGAAGACGCCCGGCCGTGTCGATCATCAGCGTGTCAAAACCCATCTCGACCGCGTGTTTCACGGCCCCGCGCACGAGTGTCAGCGGGTCTTGCGTCTCTTTATTTTCAAATACCGGTATGCCTACCGCTCCGCCGACCACCCGCAACTGCTCGCGGGCAGCGGGACGATACACATCAACCGATACCAACAGAGGCTTGCGCTCCTGGTTATCTGCGAGCCATCGCGAAATCTTTCCCGTCGAGGTCGTCTTGCCCGAACCCTGCAGCCCGACAATCATTACGACGTTAGGCGTCTGCTTTGTAAAGACGAGCCGTGACGAGGTGCCGCCCATAAGCTCGCTCAATTCGTCGTAAACGATTTTGACGACCTGCTCATGCGGCTTGAGTCCGTTCCAGACCTCTTCGCCCTCGGCCTTGACCCGCACCGCCTCGACAAAATCCTTGGCGACCTTGTAATTAACGTCTGCCTCGAGCAGCGCCATCCGTATCTCACGCAATGCCGCATCGACATGCTCAGACGTCAGCTTGCCCTGCCCGCGCAGGTTTTTCAGCGATTTCTTTAGCTTGTCTGAAAGCGATTCGAACATAATAGAGACAGTCCGGCTACAATAGTCGAAACTGTAAATACTAAGTGCCAGCAGCACCGCTGTCAAGAAGTGGGCCGTTTCGGCGGATCAACTCCGAAGGAAACATGGGAAATCTCGAGAATTTCCGCGTATTTTAGATATTTTTCGAATCCGAGCCACGCTATCCAGCGAAACATCTAACGTACAATAATAAATGCGGCGAAAGTAATGAGTAGTACATACTCAAAACAAGGGGCATGCGAGCATTTGGTTGTTCACTGAAAATTAACGCTCAGATTGCGCTATTCGTTTGGACTGAATTTTAGAATGTTTAACCGTTGAATGACGGTGTACGAGGGGAGAGAACAATGAAAAGACAATTTGGCAGCATAGTGATAGCTGCCGCACTAGTAGTAACAATGCTGCCGTTTTCGGCAATGGCATCGAGCCACGGCGAGGCACCGCTTATCAGCATGGATCGGTTTGCCGACAATACTGACACATACGCGTTCCGCAGCGTCGAAGCGGGTCGGTCGAATTTTGTTACTTTGATTGGAAACTGGATTCCGCTGCAGGAACCGTCTGCCGGGCCTCAGTTCTTCCGTTTTGACGACACCGTCTTGTATGAGATCAAAATCGACAACACGGGCGACGGAGTGGAAGACATCCGTTATGAATTCACGTTCAACACCACGAGAGTGAATAATGACACCGTATTGGGACATACGACGGTGAATCAGGATGGCGTGGTCAGCAATCTCACAGACCCTGACTACAATATGCCGCAGACCTACTCCGTACGTCGTCTGACGACAAACGATAACGAGCGCGGCCGTTTTCTCGCCCGTAACCTGCGTACGCCGCCAAATAATGTCGGCCCGCGCGTGACGCCGAATTATGAAGCCAACCTTGGCCAGCCCGCGGTTTACCCGATGGTCGGCGGCGGTAGGGTTTTTGCCGGTACACGAGACGAGCACTTTTATATCGATCTCGGACTTTTCGACGCCTTGAACATTCGTTCAACCGGATCGTCAGGTGGTATTGATTCCACTGAAAATTATAACGTCAGCACGATCGCCATCGAGGTTCCTATCTCGGATTTGACCCGAACGGGTGGCACGCCAACCAGCGCGACGGCTTCTGATGCTGTCATCGGCGTATGGTCGACATCGAGCCGCCGTTCGACAAATGTGATCAATCCTGACGGCACTCGCAGCCCGAGCGGAGCGTTTACTCAGATTTCGCGTCTTGGCAGCCCGTTGGTTAACGAATTAATTATACCGCTGAGCCTCAAGGATGCGTTTAACGCGATCAGGCCGCAGGTCGATGGAACCATCCCTCGCGTCGTCCAGGCTATCCAGGATCCGGAATTTTCGCGTCTCCTGGCAGCCGTATTTGGCATCGCGATCCCGCCTCCGCCGCGTAACGACCTCGTGCAAATATACGGAACAGGCATTCCGGTCAATTCGGTCACCGGGCCAAATTACACGACGTTCCTTTCGGATGGAGTGGCGCATGAGTATTTAAGACTCAACGTAGCTATTCCTATCACGCCGATCGCTAACCAGAATCGACTTGGCCTCTTAGGCGGCGACGTAGCTGGATTTCCTAATGGGCGTCGAGTATTTGACGACATGGTTGACATCACGCTTCGTGCCGCCGCCGGCGGTACGCCGTTTACGCCTGCCACCAACGTTGCCCCCAACAATACACTGGGCGATGGTGTCAGCTTTAATCCGGAAGGCCCGCTACTGACGCGATTCCCGTATCTGCTTACCCCCAACCAGGGCAATCAGCCGCGTTCGACGAATCAGCAGTAACGTCTGCTTTCAGGACTTTTCGGCAAATCGGGAGCCTTCTTCATTGAGGGCTCCCGATATTAGTGATATGACCGTGTTTCCGAGGATGTTAATGATGTCGAAAAGCCTTTACACGCTGTTATTCGCACTTATTCTATTATCGATCGGCTGCGAGGTCGGAGCCGAGCGCCCTACGCTGACTGGGAACCCTCCGGCGGAAGTTGTGATCCCGCAGACGGACCCGGACCCTGAGATCGACGCGGCTCTCAAGACGATTGCCCGAATGCCCAACTCGCCCCTCGCATACAACAACCTAGCCATTTTGCATATAAAGAACGCGAGGCGTACGGGCGATGTAGGTCTATACAAAAATGCCGAGGCGGCCCTTCTTAAAGCTCTCGAGGTTGCACCTGAAGATGGGGGAACCCGTAAGCTGAGAGCGGCTCTTCATCTCACATTCCATCGCTTTCCAGAAGCCCTCGAGCTTGCCTCCCAGTTAAAAAAGGAATATCCGACCGATGCTTTCATCTATGGCGTATTGACGGACGCTAATCTCGAGCTGGGTCGATATGACGAGGCGGTCCAGGCCGCGCAGCAGATGGTTGATCTCAGACCAAATAGCTCATCTTACGCCCGGGTCGCAAAGTTACGCTCACTTTATGGCGATCATCCGGGCTCCGTCGAAATGTACAGGACCGCCGCACGGACCACCGATCCGGCGGATAAGGAAGGACAGAGCTGGTGCCTTGTACAGCTCGGCGACGAATACTTCCGGAACGGGAAACTTGCCGAGGCGGAAAAGGTTTATGACGAGGCCCTCGCAAATATGCCCGATTATCACATGGCTGTGGCGGCAAAAGGCAAGCTGCTGGCGGCTAAGGGCGACCTCGCCGGTGGAGAGGAGCTTCTCGCTCGACTTCTTCAAAAAGTGCCGAATGTTGATACCGCGATCGTCCTCGGTGATATTTACTCTAAGAAGGGCGACGGGGAACGAGCGAAGACCCAATATGAACTGGCCGTCGCAATGGATCAGAAAATTGGCACCAACAATGATCAAAAACGAATCGCTCTACTGTGGGCCGATCAAGGCGTAAGGCTCAATGAGGCCGTCGAAATCGCGGTGCGTGAGAGCGCCGTGCGCAACGACATCTACACCCTCGACGCCCTTGCGTGGGCACTCTATAAAAGTGGCCGCAATACGGAAGCAAAAGAAGCGATCACAAAAGCGACCAGGCTCAAGGGCAGTGAGGCAAAAATGCTTTATCATGCCGGAATGATCGAGAACGCACTGGGAAATCGAGCGGAGGCGGTCAAGCATCTCTCGGCCGCTCTGAAACGCAATCCGTCCTTCGACGTAATTCAGGCAGATATCGCCCGACAGACCCTCGATGAGCTGAAAGGAACCGGCAGAACCTAATAGGAGTATCCGGCAACATGAGGAATTTTTCATTATCCATTGTTATCGGTCTATTATTCGCTGCTGGCGCGGCGGCTCACCCGCTCGGCAATTTCAGCGTTAATCAATTTGCACGAATTGAGACCGGTGCTGACCAGATCAAGGTACATCAGGTGCTCGATTTGGCTGAGATTCCGACACTTCAACTCGCCGGCACTATAGATACAGATAAAGACGGCACATATTCGCAGACCGAACTGGATGCCTATCTGGCAGATTTCTCGACCGGCTATGTTACGCACCTTGGCCTAACCGTCGACGGTCGGACCGGTACGTTTGGGGTGATTAAACAATCAATCGGGATCGTCCCCGGCGAGGGCGGCCTCGCGACGCTAAGGATTGAGTGGAGCCTCGTATCAAACCTGGACGGCGGCCTGACGGCAGGCCGTGTCAACTTTCGAAACACCAATTTTGCGGATCGCATCGGCTGGAACGAGATCGTCGTCACCGAAACCGCAGCCGCCCGAGTCTTTGACAGCACGGCGTTTTCTACCACTCTATCGGATGAGCTCCGTAAGTATCCGCTGGATCTTATATCCGCCCCACTGTCGGAAAGGACGGCTGAATTTTCGATATCGAATGGCGAGATAGCAGTGGCGGCTCGCCCGCTGAGTGGCCGTGACGGCCGGCCGGTGGCGATCGTCGAGCGCGATCGGCTGGCTGAGCTGATCCAGGTACCGGAAGTTACGCCGATGATCGCTCTTTTCGGTTTACTTGTGGCGTTCGGCCTTGGTGCGGCCCACGCGATGTCACCCGGCCACGGCAAGACTGTCGTTGGCGCTTACCTGGTTGGTTCTAAGGGGACGACGAAGCATGCATTGTTTCTGGGCTTGACGGTGACAATCACGCACACGCTCGGCGTATTTGCCCTCGGCCTGATCACACTCTTTGCGTCGAACTACATTTTGCCCGAGAAGATTATGCCGTTTCTGGGTTTTGTCTCAGGACTCATGGTCTTTTTTATCGGAGTCTCGTTATTCAAGGAGCGCCTGTGGGCTTACTTTGGGTGGAAACGCGCTCTTCATCAGCATGACCACGACCATTCGCATGAGCATGGACAGGACCACGACCATACGAGGGATGGTAATCATGAGGGCGAGGCGCACTCTCACGGCGACGGATTGACCCATACTCACGGCGGTTCGACGCACACCCACGCCGTACCGGATGACCTTTCCTGGAAGAGCCTACTCACTCTCGGCATTTCGGGCGGTCTGCTGCCCTGTCCATCGGCCCTCGTGTTAATGCTCGCGGCAATATCGGCAGGCAAGGTGGGCTACGGCCTGATTTTGACTATTGCCTTCAGCTTTGGCCTCGCCGCCACCTTAACCATCGTCGGCCTCGTATTTCTTAATGTAAGAAATCTTTTTGGCCGCACCTCGCTCTCCGCGAATCCCGTGTTTCGAGTTCTGCCTGTCGCGAGCGCCTTTGTCGTCGCCGCGGTTGGGGCCGTTATCTGCTACAATTCGCTCGCATAGGGAGTAAGTATGGAGCTCTTATTTGTGTCGCCCGTCTCGACCGCCGCGGTGCTTTCACTTAGCTTTCTATATGGACTGCAACACGCGACCGACGCCGATCATCTGGCAGCCGTTTCGACCATCGTCTCCGAACGCAAGAGCGTATGGGCCTCGGCTTTTGTGGGGGCTCTATGGGGGCTCGGTCACACAATTTCGCTATTTGTGGCCGGGGTTTTGGTGCTTCTGCTTGGAACACAGATCAGCGAGAATACGGAGAGGTGGCTCGAGTTCGGAGTCGGAGTAATGCTGGTTCTGCTCGGCCTCAACGTCGTCAGACGAGTCATCAGCGGCGACGGCCATGCCCATGTTCACAAACATGCCGGCCACGTTCACTCGCATTCCCACGATCATGATCACGTTTACGATCACGACCATCAGGATCAGGCCCAAGCAGATCCGACGCATCCCGTCCCGGAGAAACGCTTTAATCCGCGGGCCCTTATCATTGGGATGATTCACGGTTTGGCAGGCAGTGCGGGATTGATGCTCCTAATGCTGCCCACAATCGAATCGACCGCGGTCGGGCTGCTATACATCGTGATTTTTGGCATAGGCTCGATCGGCGGCATGGTCCTGATGAGCTTTGTGATCGGGCTGCCGTTTCACTTTACCGCCTTTCGATTTCACCGCTTTAATCACATTCTGCAGCTCGTGGCAGGCGGCGTGAGCATCGTCGTCGGAGCTCTGATTATCTACGAAAAGGGTGTGACCGAAGGTTTACTGGCGTAGAGACCGCGAAACTTTTTTTGCGTGTCACCAACCTGTTTTGATATAGTTAGCCTAAACCTAGGTTTTCTAACAAGGACGAGCGCCCAGCGGTGCTCGAAGGAGAATATTATGAAACGTGAATACGACCGAGAAGAGGCGAACGCCTCGACAAAATTAACTTATTTATTGGTGGGCGGCGGCATTGGCGCGGTCCTTGCTCTGCTTTTTGCACCAAAATCGGGGCAGGAGCTGCGAACGGATATTGCGGACGTTACCCGTAAGGGCATCGATAAGAGCCGTGAGGCCGCGGGCCAGCTTCAGGAACGTGCGGGCGAGTATTATGAAGTGGGCCGCGAACGCGCCGGCGAACTTTACCAGACGGCCGCCGATAAGGCTGGTGAGCTGGCCGAGAAAGCCAAATCTGTCGCCGCGAGCACGGCCAACCCGTTTTCATCCGCAATTGACGCCGGCAAAGAGGCGTATACAGCCGAAAAGCGTAAGAACGAAGCGAAGGGAATTACCGATGGCCGCGCCAGCTATCCTGTCCAGGGTGGCAATGAAGGCGGCACGGGCGGCAATAGCTAAATGGACGTAAACTCTCCGCAATTCTGGATGATGGTCGCTTCGATCGTGATCGCCATTATGTTTATCGTAATGGCGATCGCGCTCATTGCTATAGCGATCATCATCAAACGGATCGTCGCTACCGTTAAAAACGTCGAGGAGCGGGTAGAGCCGCTGATTCGAAAGGTTGATGCGATTGGCGTCCAGGGCCGAGAGATATCCGTCCACTTTACTGAGATTTCCGCAAACCTGTCGACAGCGACAAAATATCTTGCGGAATCCACCGAGCTGATTAAGGAAGAGGTCGCTGAGCTTCGGCTCCTCGTTGGCGAAACCGCTGTCACGGCCCGCGATAAGGTCGAAATGGTGAGCCGTACGATCGATCGGACGCACGAACAGGTGACTGATACAACGGAGTTTGTTCAGCAAAAGATCGTCGTCCCGGCTCGCGAGATTGCCGCAGTTATGGCGGGCGTAAAAAAAGGCCTCGAGGTCTTATTTGCCCCCGCTCCAAAACAGATCGACCGCGTTTACACCGAGGAAGAAATGTTTATTGGGTAACGCAGGCACATAAGGTACAAACGAAGAGGTCGCCGTTTATGGCGACCTCTTCGTTTGTTAAGTATCCGGGACCGAAGGTTCTGCACGGTCTGTCCTAGCCGATCTTTGTTGTATCAGTCACAACGGCAGGTTTGGCCGGGCGATTTTTACGAAATTCTTTTCGCTTCTGGTGAAATTCGTCACGCTTTAGTTTCATCTCTGTCTTCCGCTTTTCGATAGTGGCTCGCTGGTCTGCGGTCAACACTGCTTCCATCTGGGCGCGGACGTTATCGCCTTTGGCGCGACGAGCGTCTCGGATTGCTTTGATACGAGTTTTCTGTGCATCGGTTATCGGCGTTCCCGCTTTGCGCGATTCGCGGAGTGCTTTCACCTCAGCCAACACTGCCGCATCCGGCTTGTTATTTTCGCGGATAACGCGAATCTGCTCTTTCTGAGCGTCCGTCAGATCGATGCCGCGAAGGCCATGCATTCCCCCATGGCGGCCCTTCATCTTATCACCACCACCATGACGGCCCATTCGGCCGAAACCGCGTCCGTCGCGCTTCACTTTGCCCGCTTTATCGCCCGGTATGGCGTCGTTCTTCGTGTCTTGGGCAAATGAAAACGTTGCAAAAGCGGAAATCGCGATCGCCAGGGTTGTCGTGGAAAGAAATTTTGTTCTAAATGACATTAATTTACCTCTTTTAAGAATTAGTAAAGCTTCTCGCTTTCACAGTGTAAGACGCGTAGACACCTCGCTTAGTCTTATGTTTATTCGATGAAATTGTAAAGAAGTGCAAAGGGTGGTAGCAAGCCGGTTTGAAGTACGAATCCCATTTCTTCTCTGCGATCTCGGCGACTTGCTCGGCCGACTCTGCGTTTCGAGCCTTCGGTCAGACTTAACTTTCTTCGACCTAACCGCTAGAATTAGTGGATTGAGGCAGCCTGGGCGAAGGAACTTGAAATCGAGATGAGATTCTTAGGCGAGATAAATTCACCGGCCGATCTGCGACAGCTCAAGATTGAAGACTTGCAGGAAGTCGCCGATGAGGTGCGCGGATTCATCATCGACACTTGCTCGCGGGTAGGCGGTCATACGGGCGCGAGCCTGGGTGCGGTTGAGCTGGCGGTGGCGATGCACTACGTCTTTGATACGCCGCGCGACAAGCTGGTGTGGGACGTCGGGCATCAGGCGTATGCACACAAGATACTTACCGGTCGTCGTGACCAGCTTCATACCATTAAGACGTATGGCGGGCTGAGCGGATTCCTTCGCCGGGACGAGTCGGAATTTGACACATTTGGGGCGGGACACGCCTCGACCTCAATTTCGGCCGGATTGGGGATGGCCGTTGCGCGCGATGTAAAGAGCGAGGACTTTCACGTCTGCGCAATGATCGGCGATTCGTCACTTGCAGGCGGCATGGCGATGGAGGCTATCAACCAGGCCGGTCATCTGAAATCGCGGCTCATCGTCATACTAAACGATAACGGGATGTCGATCGCCCCGGCGGTTGGAAGCCTCAGTGGTTACCTCAATCGTATTAAAGAGGCGCAGAGCTATCAGCACTTAAAGGATGAGATCGGGGATGTTCTGGAGAGCGTGCCCGGCATCGGCGGCAAGCTGCGGGCGGCGGCAAAGTCGGTCAAGGACGCGATCGCCGCGGCCGTGCTGCCCGGGGCACTAGTCAATGAGCTCGGGTTCAGATACATCGGATACGTTGACGGTCACAATGTCGAAAACCTCGTGCGAGCGCTCGAAGAGGCCAAAAAAATCGATGACGGCCCGGTCATCGTGCACGCATTAACTACCAAGGGCAAAGGCTTTCCCAATCCTGAAAAGAACTATTACGCCTATCACGCGACCGGCCCTTTTGACCCACAGACGGGTCTCTCGTACAAATCCGGTAAAGTTCTTCCGCCGACCTACACACAGGTCTTTGGCGACACGATGTGCGAGCTGATGGAGCGTGACGCGTCTATAACGTGTCTGACTGCTGCAATGCCCGACGGCACCGGAGTCGACAAGGTTCTCGAAAAATTTCCCGCGCGTTCATTCGATGTCGGCATCGCGGAGCAGCACGCCATCACCTTTTGCGCCGGGATGGCATGCGAGGGGATGAAGCCGGTTGCCGCAATCTATTCGACGTTTTTGCAGCGTGCGTTTGACCAGGTGATTCACGACGTCTGCCTGCAGGATCTAAATGTCACATTCGCGATGGACCGGGCCGGTATCGTGGGCGCCGACGGGCCGACACATCACGGGCTGCTCGATATCTGCTATCTCCGCGGCTATCCAAACATCGTGTTGATGGCGCCAAAAGATGAAGCCGAGATGCGGGATATGATGCTCACGGCGATTGAGCATCCAGGGCCGGCCGCGCTCCGCTACCCGCGAGGCAACGGCTTCGGCATCGATATAAGCGAACCTCCGAGTAAAATGGAGATAGGGAAAGCGGAGATTTTGCGTGATGGCGGTGATGTGGCGATTTTGGCCTACGGCGCGATGGTCTATCCCGCGGTCGAGGCGGCCAAGAGCTTGGAAAAGAATGGCATCGAATCCACGGTGATCAACGCCCGATTCGTAAAACCCCTCGATAGCGAGCTGATCATCGCTCTGGCGCGCAGTATGCGTTTGATCGTGACCGTCGAGGACGCGTACCTCGCTGGCGGTTTCGGGTCAGCCGTGCTCGAACTGCTTGAAGGAAACGCGCTTTTGGATAAAATAAAGGTTGTCCGCATGGGCGTACCCGACCGTATTGTTACGCACGGCGACCCAAAGCTATTGCTGGCAAAATACGGTCTCGACGCCGACGGGATATATTCCAGGATTGTGGAAACGCTCGATGTGATGGATGAAAAACGGATCGGCGCAGGCCGTTCAAATGCCGCACGATAGCATCAGAGACCGGTCCTGCGACACGGTAAGAAAAAAGATGAAACGAAATTATCTGAGTTCCGCACTTATATACACCGCCGTTTGCACGACGGCTTTTATTTCTGCCTGTACAGGCGCTGCGACGCCCAATAACGCCGGCAACCGCGCCGCCGCCACGCCGAAAGTCCAAGCAACCATGCCGCCAAATGCACCTGCGGGCGCGCAGCCGCCCAATATGAGCGGGTCGGCCTCCGCCCCGGTAACGGTTGAGGAATTCGCCGATTTTCAGTGCGGAGCTTGTGCGTCCATACACCCGGTTATGAACGAGATCAAGTCGATGTATGGCTCCCGCATCCGCTTTATCTATCGTAATTACCCGCTCGAGATGCATGATAAGGCTTATGACGCGGCGGTTGCCGCCGAGGCGGCCGGGCTCCAGGGCAAGTTCTGGGACATGCAGAACCTGCTCTTTACCAATCAAAAAAACTGGGTGAGCAGCAATACGTACAAGCAGACCTTTAAGGAGTACGCCGGAAAACTCGGTCTCGATGTCGCGAAGTGGGAGAATGACATTATCGGACTACCCGCCAAAACCCGTGTTGATGCGGATAAGAGTCGTGCGAAGGCACTTGGAATCGCGGGTACACCGACTCTCTACATCAACAACACGACGGTCGAGTTTAAGGACATGAACGTTCAGACGCTAAAAACTCTGATCGATGCCGAGCTTCAGAAAGCGGTCTCGGCACCGGCGGCTCAGCCTGCTAATTCGAACGCGGCGCCGGCTGCCACTCCCGGCAATCAAAACAAGTGAAGCGCGCGGATGATATTTCCGACCAACCCAGGTCCGCAGTAGCAAAGCTCCCGGTCGCCGCTGCCATCGTTGCTCTCGTTGGCTTGGTAGATTCGGTCTACTTGACGATTAAACACGCGACGGCAGAGCCTGTACCTTGCAGCATCATCGACGGGTGCGAGCAGGTTTTGACGAGTGCGTATGCCGAGCTAGGCGGCGTACCGCTGGCCGCTTTTGGTGCGGCGGCTTATGCGGCGGCAATTGTACTCGCACTCGGAGCGGCCTTTCGGGGAAGGGTTTTCTGGACCCTGTTTGGGATCTTGGCGCTCGTGATGGAGCATTTCAGTCTCTGGCTGATCTTCGTTCAGGCCTCACTGATCGGCGCATTTTGTCAGTTTTGCCTTCTGTCGGCTTTGACATCGATCACGCTTCTTATCATCTTCATACTCTCGCTCTCCACCGGCCGAGGCCCTCGTGAATCCGAACCAGTTTCCTAATCGAAATTAATAGCAGGCCGAGAGATCGATAATCGATTGAAGCGGCCGCGGTTTTAGGGTAGCTTTACAGACTTCAATCGTTCAAACTGTAGGCAAGTGACGGAAGCTATCTTACAACGGGTCGCCAATGGCGAACGTACCGCAGTTCAGGAGTGCTTGAAAAAGTACGGCGGACTTGTGTGGTCGATAGCGCGGAAAATGCTCCGCAGCCAAGAGGACGCCGAGGATGCAGTGCAGGAGATATTTGTCGACATCTGGAAGAATGCGGCGCGATTTGACGAAACTAAATCGTCTGAGACGACCTTCGTAGCGATGATCGCCCGGCGGCGGCTTATCGATAAGATTAGATATTCTGCCCGGCGTATCACCGCTGACTCGCTCGACGACGTTTTGCTCGAACCGTTTACTAGGGCTGATAAGGCGATGCAGATCAGCATCGAGGCTCAACAGGCGGCCGAGGCGATGCGAAACTTACGTCCGGAGCAGCAGCAGGTATTGCGGCTTTCGATCATTGAGGGAATGTCTCATCAGGAAATCGCTGACGCGACCGGTATGCCGCTCGGCACCGTTAAGACACATGCTAGACGCGGAATCCTGCAGGTTAGAGAGTATCTGGGCGTCGGTCCGGAAAATAAATACACGGAGGCAGCACAGTGAACGAAGAACAAAGAGAAAAATTCTTCGATTTACTTACGAAGAAAGCTGTCTACGGGCTCGACACTGACGAACAGGGTGAGCTCGACACGATGGAAATGAACGCGGAAGAAGTACTATCCCTCGAGATGACGGTCGCCGCTATCAGTATGATTGGCCTGCCCCACGACGAGCCTATGCCGACTCATTTGTACAAGCGGATTTTGGCCGATGCCGAGCACGTCTGGGCTGGCGAACCGGCATTGCCCGAGCCTTCGCGGTATCCCATTCATGGTGCTGACACGGCCGAGGCGAGTTCGCCGGGCGGAATGCTTAGTTGGCTCGGCTGGCTGGCCGCTGCTGCGGCCTGCATCGCCCTTGCTTTGAACCTCTACTTCACACGCATTCAGCCGACGCCCGAAATCGTCAAAGAGACACCTAGAATTGAGCAGCCACCGGTTTTCACCCCGGCGCAGCTTCGCGAGCAGCTATTGGCTTCGCCGAGTATCGTCAGGGCTAGTTGGGCGGGTGGCAACGTCAAAGAGCTGAAACAGGTTTCCGGCGATGTTGTTTGGAGTGATGAAAAACAGACCGGCTATATGCGTTTTCGCGGGCTTCCGGTCAACGACGTCGCAACGTGTTATCAGCTCTGGATTTTTGATAAAACGCAGGACCCGAAACGACCGATCGACGGTGGGGTATTTGACGTGTCCAGTGAAGGAGAGGTAGTGATTCCGATCGATGCCAAACTAAGAGCGGAGGGAGCCTATCAGTTCGCGGTTACGATAGAGAAGAAGGGTGGCGTGGTTGTTTCCGACAAGGAAAAAATTGCGGCCCTCGCAAAGGTTCAGGCCCCGACGGTTTAGTATTCATACTGCGGCTAATCCGCGGCTGGGCCAGATGGCCCGGCCTTTTTTATTTGTGGTTTAATAACGTAACGACAAGGGGAATACTCGAGTGACAAATAAAGGGCCGCTGTTTGATGTAAACAAAGCAAAACTAACCATCGAGCGTGGAGCCCGCCGCCGCTGGTGGCAGCGAAAGGGCACGATGAAAGGTGGTTTCAAGTACGTCGCGTATGATGGGCATTTGATAAAAGACGAGGTCAAGCTCGAGCGAATCAGAGCACTCGTGATCCCGCCGGCGTGGAAGCATGTGCGCATTTCACCAGCCGCGAGCAGCCGCGTACAAGCCGTCGGTATGGACACGACCGGCCGAATCCAGTACAAGTACCACGCCAAGTTTTCCGAGAAGAAAACTCGTGAAAAATTTATACGTATCCAGAATTTCGGCCGCCATTTGCCCCGTCTGCGCCAAGTCACAAATGAACACATCGGGCTCGACGGCTTTCCACGACAGAAAGTGTTGGCAGTGATGATGCGCCTGATTAATCATCTTTATTTCCGCGTCGGCACTGACAAGAGTGCCAAACATTACCGCACCTACGGAATAACGACGCTGATGAATAAGCATTTTTCTATCGGCAGTCGAGGCGAGCTTATTTTTGACTTTGTCGGCAAGAGCCACGTTCAGCACCGAAAGATCCTCGTCGACAAAGAGCTCGCTGCCCTGATGAAAGAGATCAAGGAACTGGGCCGGGTCAGAAAGCTTTTCCATTACGTTGACGAGGAGGGGAATCATCGCTCGATAGAACCGGCCGACGTCAACGCCTACTTAAAAGAGCTGACAGCCCCGGAATTTTCGGCCAAGGATCTCCGCACATGGGGCGGCACACTGCTCGCCGGAGTTGCTCTGGCCGAAATCGGTATCGCCGAAACTGAAGCCGACATGAAAAAGAACCTGGTCAAAGGTATTAGGAGGGTCGCCGAACAGCTCGGCAACACGCCTACCGTCGCACGTGGCTCATATATCCACCCGGCGATTCTACAGGCGTATGAAAGAGGAAAAACGCTCGACGAATACCGCACGCGAAAGCAAAGGCTCGTAAAACGGCTTGAAACCGACTACGAGCCGGAGGAGGCGGCTCTACTAAAACTACTGGATGATTATTCGAGATAGAAGGCGAGGATGTATATTACTATTTTGACGGTTTTACGTGAGGGAGAAATATTTGATGTCCGCTGATACTACCAGAATACGCGAGCTGCTTGGCGATGACGCTGAAACGCTGCTTAACCACGTATCAAAGACGATCCCGAAAGAACAGATCCACCTTCCGGGCAGTGATTTTGTTGACCGGGTGTGGATGGATTCTGACCGAACACCGGCCGTTTTGCGGTCTTTGCAGACTCTTTACAACGGCGGACGCCTCGGCGGGACGGGTTATTTATCGATCTTGCCGGTAGATCAGGGGATCGAGCACTCTGCCGGCGCATCGTTCGCACCAAACCCGATGTATTTCGATCCGGAGAATATTGTCAAGCTGGCGATCGAGGGCGGGTGTAATGCGGTCGCCTCCACCTTTGGCGTGCTGGGCATTGTGGCTCGTAAATATGCTCACAAGATTCCATTTATCGTTAAAGTAAATCACAACGAGCTGCTGACGTATCCAAACCAGTTTGACCAGGTGATGTTCGGTACGGTCGAGCAGGCCGCGAATATGGGTGCCGTTGCGGTCGGGGCGACGATTTATTTTGGCTCGGATCATTCGACGCGGCAGATTACGGAGGTTTCTGAGGCTTTTGCTTACGCACATGAGCTCGGGATGGCGACGATTCTTTGGTGCTACCTCCGCAATTCAAAGTTCAAAGGCGCGGAGGGCGACATGCACACCGCGGCCGACCTGACCGGGCAGGCCAATCACCTCGGCGTCACAATCCAGGCTGACATCATTAAGCAAAAACTGCCGGAGAGAAACGGCGGGTATAGTATGCTCAATACCGAGAGCAGCTATGGCAAAACGAGCCCAAAGATCTATTCTGAGCTTACGACCGATAACCCAATTGACCTCGTCCGTTATCAAGTGGCCAATTGCTACATGGGACGCTGTGGGTTGATAAATTCCGGTGGCGAGTCAAAAGGTGAAAGCGATATGGCCGATGCGGTGCGCACTGCGGTAATCAATAAGCGCGGCGGCGGCACTGGCCTCATCTCGGGCCGCAAGGCATTCCAGCGGCCTTTCAGCGACGGCATCGGCCTGTTGAATGCGATACAGAATGTGTATCTTTCTGACGACATCACCATCGCATGACCGGTGCGACGGGGTATCTTGGCTGGTGCACATCCGCTGAACGATTAATAAGCTTTGGGGCGGGCAGCGATGCTTGCCGTTCCCGACGGTCACTTCGTTTCGTCCGCTTTGGAATCCACACACGAACTCGGCGGGCGGTGTTAACCATGCCGAGAACCGCGATCTCTTCTTCAGATACCTGTACTATTCCGGCTTTAACGAATCGGATTTGAGAAAGGCAATTGACGACAACCTGTTTGAGGTCAGAGCAGCGTTGTTTGGCAACGGCCGCGGTTACCCGAACTCGATAGCGATGCGACACCGATCACCCGCCGGGAAACAGAGGCCGAGGTTGAAGGCTACGCAAAGTTTCGAGCCGACTTCAGCGTCTCAAATGCGACGAATCCCGAGCTGGACTATATTATCGTGCCAACCGGGGCGGAACCGAGATTCCAGAATGTTGACCGCTGGTATACGCGCGACGTTGGCGAGATCTTTGGACTCTTTAAGGTTTACAAGTTGGAATTAAGGTAGCGACGCCTATTTGATCGAATAGCTGCGGTGCACGATCTCAAGCCACATTTCGGTTTTAATGAACCCTGTACCGGCTTCTTTATACTTATCGGGCAGACCTGACTTTTTGATCTCGGCCAGAGATTTGCCCGCCTTCATCGCGTCCTGCACAATTTTTGTGGTCTCAACCAGGAGCTGATGATATGACTTTAGATCGTCGATGGTCGAAAGCGGACCGTGGCCGGGTATGAGTTTGGCGCCCGGCGGTATCGTCTTGATGAGCGAGGCGACATTATTTATCAACCCCTGCACGCTGCCGCCGCTGTCGATATCGACAAACGGAAAACGACCTACAAAGAAATGATCGCCCAGGTGGACGACGTTCGCCTTAGTAAAGGTGACAACAGTGTCTCCGTCGGTATGGCCGGTCGGGTAATGGACTGCTTTGATCTCCTCACCATTTAGGTGGATCGACATACTCTCGCTATATGTGAAGATCGGCAAGGCAAACGATTGGTAGGGCGCCGTTGTCTGACCAAAGATCATTGGCGGATCCATCATCCGTTTGCGGACGTTGGTGTGAGCGACAATGGTCGAGCTCTTCCCAAATGTCTCGTTGTTCTCAGTATGATCGCCGTGCCAGTGCGTGTTCAGAATAAATCTCGGGGTAGCTGAGCCGAGCTCCCTGAGCGCCGCAGTCAGCTTTTCGCCGACCGTCTTATAGTCGTCATCGACAATCAAGATGCCGTCGGGGCCATTTATCGCGCCGATATTCCCGCCCCGCCCCTGAAGCATATAAACGTTACCGCTGACCTTGGTTACTTTGACCGTCACATCCTGACCGCGCTCAAAGTGGGTATTGTCACCATGGGCGGCCGCCGCGATCGAGAGCAAGCTGCAAATGAGAACGATGGATAGGATGCGACGCATAAATTTATCTCCTAGTTAGCTGACTTGATGCCTCAATATTAATCTTTCCAGACCTAAATGTCTGTTTCCCAAAGGTGCCATTAATGCCCGAAACGGAAGAAGGCCCTTATACAAATCGGCCGCGTGACAATTGGTACGCACCGGTGAGGAATGGGTTCGCAGAGCGTTCGTGGCCAATGGTCGTCTCGGGCCCATGTCCGCAGTAAATCGTAAAATCGTCGGGCAAATCCAGGATATTCTCACGGATCGAGGCGAGCAGTTGTTCGTGATCGCCGCCCGGCAGATCGGTCCGGCCGATAGTCCCGCTAAATAGACAATCGCCGGTAAAGACGGCCCGCTCGGTTTCCTCAACCAATACGATGTGCCCGAGCGTGTGACCTGGACAATGACGCACGGCAAATTTGAGATCGCCCACCTCGTATATCTCGCCATGCTTCAAATTACGCGTCACCTTTGGCGGGTTAGCATAATTAAACCCCAGGGCCTCGAATTGATGCGGCTGGATGCCCATAAACAGAGGCTGTTGAGGCAATGCGTAATAAAGCGCTTCTTCATCCGCGTGGATCAGTATTTCCGCCTCGGGAAATGCCGCTGCAAGCGCCGCCGTGCCGCCCACGTGGTCGAGGTGCCCGTGAGTCAGAATGATTGCCTGTAGTTCGAAGTCGTTGTCATTAATGTAACTGACTAATTCGAGAGACGCCTCGCCGGGGTCGATACAAATCGCCTTTCGCACCGTCTCGCAGGCGACGACGCGTGTATTCTGCTGGAAGGTCGTCAGTACGAAGGTCTCAATTATCATACGTATGAGTGGATGATGCACCGATCAGTCCTTCCAAATAAGTGCCCGGGTCAAATTCATCCGATTGCCGCCTGGTCACCACAAATAAGATAGCATCGCGATACGTCCGTGCATCAGGCGTACCGGTGAAGCATGGGGTCTCGATCTCGGATAGGCTGAGATAGCTGATAAGACAGCTAAGGAGCATCCAGAGCAGAATCTCCTCGTCGGTACCCAGCGGATTGTGCTTGATTATGCTCTCGCGGTCCTCGATGATGCCGCCCACGATGTGGGCAAATTGCGCCTCGGTGATCGGGGTCATAGGGTCTCGTCATACATCAGATATGGTGAACGCTGCATGCCCACCTTTTCGTACACGCGTTGTGCGTGAATGTTTTCAGTCTCGACGTACAGCCGGATGCCGTAGACATCCCCGGCTTCTTTCGCCCTGGCTTTCACAAAATCGTAAAGGTGGCTGTAAATCCGCCTGCCCCGAGTTTCGCTGCGGATGTACACGCTTTGGATCCACCACCACCAGGCGTTGCGCCAGTCGCTCCATTCGTATGTGATCAATAGACCGCCGCAAATCTCGCCGTCCTCCTCAGCTACCACGTAAAAGCCCTTATTTTCGTCGTCGAATATGGCGGCAACTGCGGGGCCGACAACGTCCTGATCGAGCGTTTTCCGCTCGGTCTCTAAAGCCATTGCCGTATTAAAGCCGATTAGTACGTCCGCATCATCCCGCGTCGCTATTCTAATAACCATCCCGTTTCCCTTGACGAATTCTGAACCGTCCATTAGCCTTTAATGTTTTGCCGAGAAAAGGAGAAAGCAAGAGCGTCAGCGAGGGCATAACATCAAACATCGGTTAGAAAGACCCGCTTACACGCAGGCCTCCCCATAGTATGAAACTCAGAATACTCTATCACGGCAATTGTTTCGACGGCGTCTCGTCGGCGGCGATCTTTACGAAGTTCTATCGTGCGAAAATTGATGCCGACGCGACGATCGGCTACACCCCGACGATGCACCGGGCGAATAACGCCTTTGACCGCGAACAGCTCGACGGCGACGAAAATGCGATCGTCGATTTCAAGTATTGCCCCGACGACAGGTTGACATGGTGGTTTGACCATCACCAGTCCGCGTTCCTTTCGCCCGATGACGAGAACCACTTTCTAAAGGACACGTCGGGCAAGAAATTTCTCGATACAGCGAGCAAATCTTGTGCGGAGTTCATCGCTCGAATCGCAAAAGAAAAGTTTAATTTCGAGGACGAATCGCTCGCCGAATTAATCGAGTGGGCCCACATCATCGACGGTGCGCTTTACGACTCGCCGGCCCAGTGCGTCGAACTCCGGTCGTCGGCCTTAAAATTGATGCAAGTCATCGAGGGTGAAAAGGATCCGGCGTTTGTCGAGAAAATCATCGGCATGCTGACTGAAAAATCGCTTGATGAAATAGTTGAGAGTGAAGAAATTCAGTCGCGGCTGGTGCCCATACTTGAGCGACATTGGAACACGGTTAAACTGATCAAGGAACGTTCGGAATACAATCGTGGCGTCGTAACATTCGACCTGACCGGTACGGGTGTCGACGGCTATAACAAATTCATTCCGTACTACTTCTTTCCCGAGACAACTTACAACGTCTCCCTCTCTCAGAGTGAGTTTCGGACTAAGATCTCGATTGGCTCAAACCCGTGGGCTCCACGTCCGCGGACGCACAACATTGCCGAAATCTGCGAACGCTACGGCGGCGGAGGCCATGCCGTCGTCGGTGCTGTGTCTTTAAAACCGGACGATCTGGAGTCTGGAAAGACCTATATGAGGGAGATCGTCGACGAACTGATGTTTGACGAATAAGGCGGCCCCTGAAGGAAAAATTGCCCGCGAATAACGCGCGAATCGACGCGAATGAAATAAGGATATTGCCTCTTCATTCGCGTCGATTTCCGCTATTCGCAGGGCAAGTAGCTTAGACCTTTTTCTTGAAAACTTTAGTAGCCGAGGTCGTACCGCGCATACCGGTTGATTCAGACTCGACCGTAAGCGTTGTGCCATCGGCCGACAGCGACCACGTCTCTTTTGATGACATTTTTATCTCGCCGTTCGGACCATTCATAGTCCGTGAGGACGATAACATCAGTTTGCCGCCATCGAGCTTGCCCATGTAATTTACCGGGACCTTACCCCTTGGAGTATCCATTTCGACCGTGGTTTCCTTGCCGTCGAACGTGTAAGACGCCGTCATGTCGCCGGCGCCCATACCACCACCGCCCATGCGTCCGCCACCGCCGCCAGCCGGGGCACTCGCGGGTGGGGCCATGCGTTTGGTGGATGTTGAAACCTTGATGTCTTTATCGGTCTGCGAGACTGTAAGCGTCTGCGACTCAATATTATTCCTCTCGCCCAATTTTGACAGGGTCTTATCGAGGACCCAGGTTCCCGAAAAATTTGCCGATTTCTGTGCTGACGCGCCAATGGCAAGAGCAAACATGGCGACGAATGTCGCGAAAACATAGCTTTTTCTCATAATATAACTCCTAGTCCGATCAAGTTTAGAATTGCTTGTTCCAGCTAAGACGCTATTCAACCCCGTTTGGTTCTTTACAAATTGTAAAGAAATGTAAAACCCAAGCGAAGAGACAAAGTGCAGCAAGAAATTCCACCAGATTAATCGTAAAGGCTAGTAAACCGTACCTTCCTCTTCCCGTTTATGCAGCTTGCTGTTCCAGAACCCGTAAGCAAAGTAGATGACAATGCCGACTGCGAGCCAAATGCCAAAGCGGATCCAATTAGTGATCCCCAGCTCAGTCATCAAATAGGTGCACGACATGACCCCGAGAAACGGTATCAGCGAGAAACGTTTGACCATCGCGAGAACAATCATCACCAACGCAAAAAGAAGGTAGACAACATAGGGAATTTTTTCGAGCAATGCATCGTTGTACGTTTCGCCTTCGCTTGGAACCACGGCTAAGGCCTCGCTGGCGAAATTCGGGTTGACGTAAAACAAAAGCCCGGCGACGATGATCGCAAGGGCCGGAGCTATAAACCGCGAATTGATATACGGCACATACCGCCCCTCCCGGCCAAATTCTTCGTCCTTTATCAAAATGCCGCCGCAGACGAGAGTGAACGCGAACAGGGTCCCGATCACGCCGAGATCGGTTACTTCTGTCAGGTTCATAAAGAGTGCGGGAATCGCGACGACGATGCCGGTTACGATTGTCGCAAACCACGGCGTCTTAAACTTTGGATGAATCGAGGAGAAGATCTTAGGCAGGAGGCCGTCTCGGCTCATCGCCATCCATAAGCGAGGCTGGCCGATCTGGAAGACAAGAAAAACGGTTGCCAGGGCAATTACCGCGCTCACCGCTATGACGCCCGCGAGCCAAGGCATTTTGTCGCGGAAGACAAATGCCAGTGGGTCGCCAACATTCAAATTCGAAAACGGCTCCATGCCGGTCAGCACCAGTGCAAGCGCGATGTACAGCACCGTGCAGATGGCCAGCGAGTAGATCATTGCCCTCGGAAGATCGCGTTGCGGATTCTCACATTCCTCTGCCGTTGTCGAAAGGGCGTCAAAGCCGATGTACGCGAAAAACACAGCCGCAACTCCGGCCATCACGCCGCTGATGCCATTGGGCAGAAACGGCGTCCAATTGGCAGAGTCCACAAACGTCGCACCGAGTATGATGACGGTCAAGATGACACCAATCTTTAGGATCGTCATCGCATTTCCGACGATTTTTGACTCTCGAATGCCGATGTAGACGAGTACCGTGATGAGCAGCACCATGACCAGGGCGGGCACATCCGCGATGATACGCCAGTCGCCGATCATAGGAGCCGTCGTCCACGCCTCATACGCCTCGACTCCGCCGGTGGTCAATGTGTCTGATATTGCGATAAGGTCATCGCCCTTCATCTTCGCAAGAAGGTCGACGGTTGCTCCCTGTTCGACCGCGGTAGATACTGTCTCGCCGCTTGCAACAAAACCGCGCGAGGCTGACAGGTAATCCATTGTCAGGTACGCCGGTATCTTTAACCCGTAACCTGACATTAAACGCGTAAAATAGTCGCTCCATGAGATAGCGACGGCGATGTTGCCGATAGCGTACTCAACAATCAAGTCCCAACCGATGATCCACGCAAAGAGCTCGCCAAAGCTGGCGTATGCGTAGGTGTACGCCGAGCCCGCAATAGGAATTCGCGAAGCAAAGTCGGCGTAACATAACGCGGAGAATCCGCAGGCAATCGCGGAAAATGCAAACAGAAATATTACGCCCGGCCCGCCCCGATACGACGCCCCGCCGATCATGGCGAATATGCCGGCACCAATAATCGCGGCGATGCCCATCAGAGTGAGATCCCGGAGTTTGAGCGTCCGTCTCAGCTGCGGGCCCGATTCGTCAGCATGCTCCAACATACCGGCGGCGGCATCGGCCTGGATTTGTGCAATCGACTTCTTGCGAAATAACGAACTTGTGAACATAGCTTTAGGTTCTAGAGTTGCAGGGGTATGGGGTGACAGACCCTCCCGCCCCGGTTAACAAATTACTGAGTTGTTGAAACGACGTAACAATTAAACTCCGCATTCTCAAACTCTGCAACTCAGCAACCCTGCAAACTCTGTAAACTGTAGGGATATGGACTGGAAAATAATGGGTACGGCGTTCTTAACTTTGTTTTTGGCGGAGCTCGGCGATAAAACGCAGTTGGCCGTCATCACGATGTCGGCCAAGACCGAATCAAAGCTCGCCGTCTTTATCGGAGCGAGCCTGGCCCTGGTTTTAGTCTCGCTACTCGGTGTATTGGTCGGAGGTATTTTGAGCCAATGGGTTCCTGTCGAGTGGCTCCAACGGATCGTCGCCGTCGCGTTTATCGTGATCGGCATCCTGATGCTTGCTGGGTGGCTTTAATGAAAAAAGGGCGGCCCGTCTCAGCCTTTTAGCCGATCGACAAACTTCTGGCGGAATTTAGCGACTTTGGGAGCCACAACCCCAGCGCAATAGGGTTGTGACGGGTTGTTGGCAAAATACTCTTGGTGATAGTCTTCGGCGGGCCAGAATTTGTCGAACTGAGTCACCTCAGTAACAATGGGCGATGGGTAGATTGTTTCTGCGGTAATTTCTACGATTACATCTTCAGCATCCTTCCGTTGCTCTTCCGAATGGTAGAAAACTGCCGATCGGTATGATGAGCCGATGTCGTTACCTTGGCGATTGAGCGTCGTCGGGTCGTGGACCGTAAAGTAGATTCTCAGCAAATCGGCATATTTCAAAGCCTCTGGATCAAATTTTATCTGTACCACCTCGGCGTGACCAGTTGTTTCCGAGCAGACCTCTTTGTATGTCGGATTCTCTGTATGCCCGCCGGAATAGCCGGAGACGACATCCTCGACGCCAATAAGATCGTCAAATACCGCTTCCACACACCAAAAACATCCCGCCGCAAGAGTTGCTGTTTCTAATTCCGCCATATTGGAAAGTTTATCAAACGGATAGGAGCGTCGCACGTGTGCGGGCGTAGCCGCGCCGGTCAGCGAATAGCGGACGCTCGTCCCTCCACCTCAAACATAAACTCGAGGATCTCGATATTACGTCTCGCTTGTTTGACCGTCTCGCCCCATGAATACAGGCCGTGGCGGCGGATGTATATGGCGTGGATACCGGGGTTTTCGAGCAAAACATTTTCGAGGACATGAGCAAGAGCGACCTGGTCTGAAGAATTTTCGACGATAGGGACCCGCTCGGTATGATCGTATGATGTTACGCCGCTGAGGCCCTTGAGAGCCTCGTAACCCTGCATTACGATCGAGCCGTCGACGAAGAATTTGTCGGATAGCAGCATTCCCCAGACTGTCTGCGAATATAGAATGCACCGTGCCCGCGGACGCAAGCGATAGATCGAGAGATGCATTAGCGTCTCGTCAGACGGCCGTCCAAATCCTTGCAGGATCTCGGCGTCGTCGTCGATCTCGAGAAAATTCGTATCGTCGAGTGTCCCTTTTTCATTGCCCGCGGCTGTAATACAAAGCCGCAAAGGCCGGCGGGCAAGGAGAAGGCTAAAGTTGCCGCTCGCGCCGCGTGCCCAGCCACGGCTGTAAAAGTCGCGGCCTGTTTCGGCGAGCTCCATGCTTGGACTCTGAGAGGCGGGTTTGTTCACAATTACAGTCTACCAGCCGGGGACGAGCTTTCATCCAATCGGTTGGTGACGACTAAAAAGCATCCCGCTGGGTAGGTTTAACAGGCGCTGGCGCTGCCCAAACGCCGCCTCGTCCTGGTAGCTGGTCACTCCTCATCCTCTCTCAATTTCTCAATAACGGAAAGATCTTCGAGCGTGGTCACGTCGCCCGACACTCGACCGCTTGTTGCTAATTCTCTCAGCAATCGCCGCATTATTTTCCCCGAGCGCGTTTTTGGCAGGGCGTCTGTGAAGCGTATATCGTCTGGCTTGGCGAGCGAGCCGATCTCTTTTGCTACGTGGGCCCGGAGTTCCTTCTTGAGGTCCTCCCCACCAGTGCGGCCGCCCTCGAGAGTGACAAACGCGGAGATCGCCTGCCCCTTGATATCATCAGGACGGCCGACGACCGCTGCCTCAGCGACGGCATGGTGCGACACCAGGGCCGATTCGATTTCGGCGGTTCCGAGCCGGTGGCCGCTTACGTTTATTACGTCATCGACGCGACCCATTATCCAAAAATACCCGCGCTCGTCGCGGCGTGCCCCGTCGCCGGCGAAATAGAAACCCGGAATTTCGGACCAGTAGGCCTGTTTGTATCGCTCGTCGTCGCCCCACAACGTGCGCAGCATCGATGGCCACGGGTGCGTGGCGACGAGATAGCCGCCTTCGTTATCGGCAACAGGTTTTCCAGTCTTCGTTACCACGTCAAGTAGGATTCCGGGCAGCGGCCGCGTCGCGGTTCCGGGCACTGTGGGCGTGGCGCCCGGCAGCGGCGAGATCATGATCGCACCCGTCTCAGTCTGCCACCACGTATCGACAATCGGACATTTTCCCTTGCCGATTATCTCGTGATACCACATCCACGCCTCGGGATTTATCGGCTCACCCACAGTTCCGAGCAGTCGCAAGGACGACAGATCGTGTTTATTCGGATATCGTTCACCCCATTTAATAAACGCCCGGATCGCAGTCGGGGCAGTATAAAAAATAGTGATTTTATGCCGCTCGATTATGTGCCAAAACCTGTCAAAGTCGGGATGATTCGGGGCACCTTCGTACATGAAGACCGTCGCGCCGTTCGCGAGCGGGCCATAAACAACATACGAGTGCCCCGTGATCCACCCGATGTCGGCGGTGCACCAATAGACGTCGTCATCCTTAAGGTCGAAGACCATTTTTGCCGTGTATGCGGTTTGCGTAAGGTAACCGCCGGTCGTATGGAGGATGCCTTTTGGCTTACCCGTAGTGCCGGATGTATAAAGAATAAACAGCGGATGTTCGGAGTCGAGGGGCTCTGCATGGCAGTCGCTACCGGCCTGATCCATGAGCTCGTGCCACCAATGATCACGGCCCTCACACATTCCAGTCGCCGAACCGGTGCGTCTAAAAACAACGATGTTCTCTACGCTCGGAGTATCAACGGTGGCTTCGTCGACGATGGCTTTCAGCTGAATTTCACTTCCCCGGCGATACCCGCCATCGGCCGTGACTATCAGCTTGCAGCCGCAGTCGTTTACCCGGTCTCGGATCGAGTCGGCCGAGAATCCTCCGAAAATCACTGTATGGGTCGCTCCGATCCGCGCGCACGCGAGCATTGCGACCGCGAGCTCGGGTACAAGCGGCATATAGATCGCCACGCGATCGCCACTCTCGACGCCGAGCGACTTCATAACATTTGCAAATCGGCAGACCTCGCGGTGCAGTTCGCGATATGTCAGTGTCCGCTGCTCACCCGGCTCGCCCTCCCAGATGAAAGCAACCTTGTCGCCGCGCTCGGCGAGATGCCTGTCGAGGCAGTTGTAGGAGACGTTAATGCGACCGCCGACAAACCATTTTGCAAACGGCTCGTTCCACTCGAGCACCCTCTCCCACTGCTTGAACCAGGACAACTCTCGCGCCTGACGCGCCCAAAAACCTTGCGGATCGGCCGCGGCCTCCGCGTAGAGCCTTTCGTATTCGCCAAAGCTCTTCACGTGCGCGGCCGCAGCAAAAGTCGGCGGGGGCGGGAAAACCCTCTCTTCGTTTAGGATCGATTCGATTGCGATTTTCTCGGGCATCCACCAAGTATAGGGTAAGTCTTTGCCACGCCACTATGGCGAGGCCGAAAATTCCGGGGTCTCGGGATGTGTGCTAAATTACTCGCACCATAATTCATATGCCGCTGTTGGAGATGCGAAATATCGTCAAGGTATTCCCGGGTGTGCGAGCACTCGACGGTGTTAGCTTTACCCTCGCGGCTGGCGAGTTTCACTCGCTCGTCGGAGAAAACGGTGCGGGCAAATCGACCATGATGAAAGTGCTGTCGGGCGTTTATCCGGATGGCAGCTTCTCAGGCGAAATACTTGTCGATGATGAATCGAAACACTTCCGCGGAATCCGGGATTCTGAGGACGCGGGTATCTCTATTATTTTTCAAGAGCTCTCACTCGTTAAAGAACTTACGGTGGGTGAGAACATCTTCCTGGGAAAGGAACCGTCGAAGTTTGGGATCATTAACTGGTCCGAGCTCTACCATCGGGCCTCGAAACTGATGCGGGAACTCGGGCTTGGGATAGATCCGCGGGTAAAGGTCGGTAGCCTCGGCATCGGTCAGCAGCAGTTGGTTGAGATCGCGAAAGCCCTGCAGCAGGACGCAAAGATCTTGGTGCTCGACGAACCGACGGCCGCGCTTGCCCAATCGGAAGTGAAGACTCTCTTCGCCATTCTGCGAAGACTCATGGCCAAGGGCGTGGGCATGATCTACATTTCGCATAAACTGGACGAGGTTTTCGAGATGAGCGACCGCATTACGGTACTCCGAGACGGACAAACGGTCTCGACGCACATCGCCAGTCATATAGACAAAAACGGCATCATCGCGGCAATGGTGGGGCGCGAGGTAGTCGATATTTTCCCCGTCGCATTGCATGAATGCGGTGACGTCGCTCTGCGCATCAGTAATCTGACCGCTTTCTCGCAGGACGCACCGGACAAGAAATTGGTTGATGATGTTTCATTCTACGTGCGGCGCGGTGAGGTTGTCGGCATCGCAGGTCTGATGGGCGCCGGGCGAAGCGAGTTGCTGATGTCCATTTTCGGTGCGTGGCCGGGTGCCTACCGGCGGGAGATAGAGGTCGGCGGCAGCCACGTCAAGATAGATTTGCCTGCAGACGCAATTAGGCACGGGATCGGGTTTGTTACCGAGGACCGAAAGAGGTTCGGCCTGATCCTGGAACAGTCCATCCTCGACAATATGACGCTTGCAGGGCTGCCGAGCATCTCAGGACACTTTGTAACCGACCGCGCGCGCGAAACCGAGGCCGTGGCCGTCCCGATGCGGTCGCTGCGGATCAAGGCCGGCTCACCACTGACAATCATCGGCACACTTTCGGGCGGCAACCAGCAAAAGGTCGTGCTTGGTAAATGGTTGCTCACAAACCCCAGAGTCTTATTCCTCGACGAGCCGACGCGTGGCATCGACGTTGGAGCGAAACAGGAAATTTACGCTGAAATCAACAAGCTTGCCGCGGCCGGGCTCGCGATCGTGCTGGTTTCGAGCGAGCTGCCAGAGGTGCTTGGCCTCTCTGATCGGGTACTCGTTCTCCACGAAGGTCGAATTACGGCTGAGTACGGGCGCGGTGAGGCCACGCCTGAGAAAGTCATGGCTGCTGCGACCGGCAACCACCGAAGCGTTACAGTAAACTTATGGCGACCGAAGAAACAGTAAACCGGAGAATCACCACCGCGACTCTTCGCGCCTATATCATGCTCGCCGTCTTGGGTTTGATCTGGGCCTATTTTCATTGGGCAACCGATTATGTCTTTATGACGCCGCGTAATCTGTCGAACCTGATGACGCAGATGTCGGTCACAGGAATTATTGCGGTCGGGATGTTGATGGTGATTGTGTCGGGCAATATCGACCTGTCGGTTGGGTCGGTGCTCGGATTTGCTGGCGGCATTGCCGCGTTCGGAATGACGACGATGGAGCTGGGGCTGCCGGTGGCCGTCCTCGCGGCGATTCTGGTCGGCGCGGCAATCGGGGCATTTCACGGCGTGCTGACGGCTTATCTAAATATTCCCGCGTTTATCGTCACGCTTGGCGGACTGCTTGCGTGGCGGGGCGCGGTCAAGTGGCTGCTCGGCGGCAATACAATACCGATTTCCGACGACACTTTTAAGGCGATCGGGAATGCTAATTTGCCTGTTCTCTATGGTTGGATACTCGCGTTCCTCGCGGTTGCGTTTGTGCTGTTTATGGCCTATCGCCGGGCCCGTTCGGTCAAGGACTACGGCCTCGGCGAGGCGAATTACACCGGCGAGCTGCTGAAATCGGTCATCCCAATCGGCGGCGTCATCGCATTTATCGGCGTGATGAATGCCTACCAGGGCGTCCCGGTGCCGGTGCTGATACTGGTCGTCGTCGCCCTCGTCGGTGCGTTTCTTACCAACTCGACCGTCTTTGGCCGCTACCTTTATGCAATCGGCGGTAACGCCGACGCCGCGCGGCTCTCTGGCATCGACAATAAGCGAAATATTCTAAAAGTTTTTGCCCTGCTCGGCGCTCTATCCGGCGTGGCGGCGCTCATCTTTACCGCCCGCGTCGGCAGCGCCGCACCCGACGCCGGCGTACTCAAAGAACTGGACGCCATCGCCGCCTGCGTCATCGGCGGAGCCTCCCTCGTCGGCGGCCGCGGCACCATCTTCGGCGCATGTCTCGGAGCCCTCATCATGGCCAGCCTCGACAACGGAATGTCACTCCTCAACGTCCGCGATTTTATGCAGGATATAATAAAAGGCTCGATCCTGGTGGCGGCGGTCGGGCTGGATATGATGGGGAGGAGGCAGGGTTAGAAAATATTTACTACGGCCCAATCTCACCCCCCAATAAAACTCATCGTCCGGCTTGCCGGGATAAAGGCCGGGTCATTGATATAGTGACGCGGTTCTTTTTTCATTACGACATCCCCGATAAAGGCGATGATCTCGGTGCGGGTTGCGCCTTGGCGGAGGAAGTCGCGGAGGTTGTGTTCGGCGGTGGAGAACAGGCAGGTGCGGATTTGGCCGTCGGCGGTAAGGCGGATGCGCGAGCATTGGCCGCAGAACATTTCGGTGACGGGGGCGATGATGCCGATCTCGCCGGGTGCGCCGTCGGCGAAGATGTATCTCCATGACGTGTCGCTGCCGCGTGAGGTTTGTTTCAATTCGAGCGGATAAGCCGCATTTATGGCGTCGCGTATCTCGCGGCCGGGAACAATCATCTCGCGGCTCCACTCGTGGCTGCTGTCGAGCGGCATAAATTCTATAAAACGCACCGATAAATCGCGCTCGCGGGCAAAGCGGGCGAAATCGACAATCTCGTCGTCGTTGCGACCGCGGACCAAAACCGCATTGATCTTGACAGGCTCGAAGCCAAAAGTTTTCGCAGCATCAATAGCAGAACACACCTTTTCCAACGCATCGACGCCGGTAATGTCGGTAAACTTTTCGCGGTTGAGGCTATCGAGGCTAATTGTCACGCGGTCAAGCCCGGCCGCTTTTAACGAAGCAGCGTGACGGGGAAAGTCAAAACCGTTTGTCGTCAGGGCGATGTCTTTGGGCGCGGGTTTCAACCCCGACAGCATCGACGTCAATTTCGCGATATCTTTGCGCAAAAGCGGCTCGCCGCCGGTAAGCCTGATCTTTTCGATACCAAGCGAGACAAAAATATCGGCAAGATACGCGATCTCCTCAAATGTCAGGATCGTGTCTCTGCGGGCAAGCGGCGGTTCGCCGTTAGGCAGGCAGTAGAAGCAGCGAAAATTACACCGGTCGGTCAAGCTTATGCGCAGGTCCCGAATCGGGCGTTTGTAGGAATCTATGAGCGGCATGACGGGTTTAATGATACGTCACTTCGATGCTCGCTGATAGTTTCTGCTACACGCCACCGGCCGCCTTTTCCAACGAGCGGGCGTTGCGTTTTAGACCGCTAAGCTTGGTTCGTTTAATGGCACTGCGACGAAACCTGCCAACATATTCGTCATGATCCATCGCGGCCAGTCGGTGGAGATCGAGCGATGTGTCGCCGAGGCGCGGCTCAAAACGTGCTTCCTCTGTCGGCTCCTCAAACCGGTTCCACGGGCAAACGTCTTGGCAGATGTCACAGCCGTAAAGCCATCCGTTTTGATTTTCCGCAATCAGCGGCGGGAGGGTTTCGTCGCGTAGCTCGATGGTTGCGTACGAGATACATCGACGCGAATCGACCACGTAAGGCTCGACGATTGCGCCCGTCGGGCAAGCTTCGAGACACATAGTGCAGGTACCGCAGTGATCCTCGACAAGCTCCGTCTCATACGCGAGCTCAAGATTCAGCACCAAGGATCCAATGAAGACCCAGGAGCCGATTTCCTTAGTGATTAGATTGGAATGCTTGCCAATCCAGCCCAGACCCCCACGCACGCCCCAGGCCTTGTCCATCATCGGTGCGGTGTCGACGCAGAGTTTCCCCTGAGTTTCGGGCTCACGCGATTGGATCCACTCGAGCAACAGTTTTAACTTGTCACGAAAAACATCGTGATAATCGTCGCCCCAGGCGTATCGAGAAATCTTGCCCTGTCCCGCATCCTCGTCGTGTTTGTAATCTGTGAAGTAATTTAAGGCGACTACGACTACCGAACGTGCGTCCGGCATCAGCAGACGCGGATCGGCACGCTTTTGCGGCTCGCGCTCCATCCAGGCCATTTCGCCCTGATAGCCGCGGGCGAGCCACTCATTCAAATGGCCGCTCTCGGTGCTGAGACCTTCGGCCCGAGCGATCCCTACCTTGGCGAAGCCCAGATCGATTGCTCGCTCCTTGATCTGTTGTGTAAGCGAAACCATGCTGTCGTAGATAGAATCAAATAACACCAAAGAAAAAGGCCGGAGAGCCGTTTCCGACTATCCGGCCGATCGGCAGGGTGATCCGGTCTAGAAGGTGACCTTAGCACCGAATTGGAACTGTCGCGGGTCAAAGGCCGATGTTGGCTGGCTGTAATATTTGCCGCCGCTCGTGCGTTCGTTAAAGCCATTGACGACCGTGTAAAACGGATTGCCGCCCGCCTCGTTGAATCGATTAAAGAGGTTAAAACCCTCAGCGATTAGGTCGAGGCTCATACCTTCGTTGATGCGGATTCTCCGTGTCAGGCGTGCATCGACCGAGAAGTAGTTGTGCGTGATCCCGCGGTTACGGCCCAGGCTGCCGTTTATCGGAAAGCCGACGACGCAGGCCGGGTCATTGGTTCCGGCGACCGAATTTCCGCCGCGACAGAGGCTGCCGTCGGAAAGAACAAAGGGCCGCTCGTTGGTGCTTTGAAAATCGCCGTTGGCATCGCCCGGAGCGATAATGTTAAAAGGACGACCTGAGGCAATCTCGACAATGGGAGCAAATGTGAAGCCGCTCAGGAAGCTCCTGAAACCGCCGGCGGAACGCCACCCGTCGGGTGAACTCATCACGCCGCTGAACACGAATCGATGCCGCTGGTCGAATAGCGAATCAGCCTTTTCGGCACGAAAATTAGTATTGTCTTGCGGTTTGAGAAGTGTCTGAAGATCAGAAGAATCGTCGATCGAATGTGACCAGGTATAACTCGCAAGGAACTGCATGTTCGTTGAGAAACGTTTTTTGATCTCGAGATTCATTGCGTTGTACGACGAGTTACCGTCCGACAACTGGGCATTCACATCCGAGTACGGATTGATCGGGCCCGGTGCACGCAACGTACCGGCGAGCAGCGGATCGAACGAGGCCTTGCTGAGGCCGGTGAGGGCCCGAACAAAGAAGTAGTTGGGTCCCAGCCGACGGAAGAAGTCGGCCGCGATCGGGCTCACGATACGCTGGCCCGTGGTGTTATTAACAACAACAAAGCCGGGTACGACGACTGTGTAGAGAGCGCTATTTGTGGTTGGCAGCGAAAAGAACGCGGCCTCGGAAAGCGATGTCGGGGCACGGCCGGTTGACGGGCAGGCGACAGGGCCGCACGCGACCGGATTATTTGCCGTAAACCGCCGGAAATTGTCGATCAGTGAAGTCGAATTCACATTATTTACATCCTGCGGGTGGGCAAGGTGTCGAGCGTTTACGGTGATGTAGCTGGCCGAGACGGACATATCTTTGCCGATCATGCGTTCAATCGCGAAATTACCCTGGATGGCGTCGGGATACTCAAAGTCTTTCCCGACGTGCAAAGTGAAAGGCAGGATCGGTCCAAAGCCGGTAAACCGTGACGAATCAAAACGCTGGAAGCCGAATTGATAAATCGCGCTTGGAGCGATCCCCGGCGTTACGGCGGCACCGCATATAGCGGCTACAGAACCATTAACACCGCAGACGGTACCGTGAAAAACCTGAAAGGCGTTAAGCAAACCGGTCGGTGACGGCCCGCCGATCGGCAGTAGTGTCGCCTGCTGCTGCTGCGAGCCGTCGGCGATGTTTGAGTTAAATGCTACGGCAAGCAGTGGGTGGTCGAAGTATCGGCCGATGGCGGCCCGGATTACTGTTCGGCCGTTACCGGCTACATCCCAGGCGACTCCGAGACGAGGAGCAATGTTGTTCTTATCACGTGGGAAGCCCTGAGTGACATTCAATGCGTCCTGCGCGATTTGCACATCCGCGGCTGTGAGCGTGATGCCCGTCAGCGGGTCAGTAAATGGTGACGGTGCATATTGCTGTGTAAACTCATAGTCATATCTAACGCCGTAATTTACCGTAAATCGACGGCCGATCTTCCATGTGTCTTGGCCAAAAACGGCGATCGGTTTATTCTGCAAGTCGCTTTTCGGGTCACCAAAGCCCTGAATGAAAACGCTTGGGAAGCCCAGACCATAGGTCTGAACCGGGGTAAATGCGGGGCATCGCTGAGCAATCGGGATACTGGCTGCGTCGCAACCCGAGACCAGACTGCCACCTGCCTGCTGGCTAAAGTTGAAGAGCGCCGGGAAATTGAGCTCAAACTCGGCCACACCCTTGATGAAATTAATGTCACCACCGAATTTAAAAAGATGTGATCCGGAATTAATGGTGAAATTGTCGCGGATCTGGTGCCGACGCTCGACGCGGTCGACTGGCGAGAAAGGGTTTGAGCCTATAAAACCGGTGCCCGCGATCTGATGCGCGACGCTCGGAATCTGGGAATCAAATTTGGCCACCCGCCGCCCGAAATTGTAATAGAAATCATTGACCTTATTCGAACTTACAATCGTAGTAAGCGAGCCGCTGAACGAAACATCCTCGATGTCCTGAATACCGGTTCGCGAATAATCGTTCTGCCCGAGGGTTTGATTCTGCGATTCGTCCTGGATTCCATTAATAAAGCTCGGGTTGTAGCTGAGCCGCAAATTCATTTGATTGTTCTGCGAAAATGAATGATCTACGCGGAACGACGAAAAGGTCGTGCTCTCAGAGATGGGAAATAGTCTTTGAAGCTGTGATAGCGGCCGAAATGCGACGTATTGGCCGTTAGCGTTACGTGTCAGTGGCACCGGAGCTCCTGATAGGATAAATCGCGGGCCGATTGTCTGTCCCGGCCCGACCGGAGTAATCGGGGGGCAGCCACTGCCATCATTCGGCGAAACAAATGTGTTGAACCCATTAAGAGCCGTCTGTGTACCACTCGATGCAAAAAAGCCGTACGTGCGCGAAAGGCAGATCAACTGAGCGCCCTGAGCCCTTATGGCCGGGTCCGCATTCGATAGCAAAGGAACGCCCGAGGCAACGAGGCCGTTGACGTAGGCCGCTTGGGCTGCGGTCAGACCGCTGAATGTTCGAGACTGAGGATTCAGGCCCGGGATTGCCGGCAGCGTTGCACTCGCATTTGCACCCCCGATGATATCGCCCGTAAAAAATCCAGATTCCTGACGCCTTCGCTGCTCAAACGATCCAAAGAAAAACGTACGGTCGTCGGTGCTAAGCGGTCCGCCTAAAGTAAAGCCGTATTGCGCACGCGTATAGGGTGGCTTCTTATTTGGATCGCCGTCGATTGTTGGGGCAAACGCGTTGCGCGACTGGATGCTCTTGTGACGAATGAATCCAAAGATATTACCGTCAAAGTTACTGGTCCCCCGCTTGGTGACTACGTTTACGATACCGCCGGTGGCTCGTCCAAATTCGGGGAGGTATGAGTTGGTCGTAACCTGGTATTCCTGCACGGCTTCCTGCGATACGGTCGAGCGGGCGGCGTTGATCGAGTTGTCGGTAAAGTCCGCTCCATCGACCTGAACGAGCGTCGAACGACCACGTTGACCACCGATGTTCAGACCCGATGTCGGTGCCGGACCCACCGGGCGGCCATTATCGCGGCCGACGGTCGAGATCGTCAATGCAAAGCCGGTCGCGCTTCGCTCATTGATGGGAAGGTTCGCGATCCTGACCTGCTCGATGGTGTTTGAGACATTTGTCTTCGTGGTCTCGACGAGCAGCACATCGTCGCCCGAAACATTGACGACAGCACTCGCTTCGCCGATCTCGAGCTTGATGGTGAGCTCAGCACTCTGGCCGACCGTGAGGCGAACGCCCGAGAGTACAGACTTTTTGAAGGTCGGCGCTTCGGCGGTGATGCCGTACTCGCCCGGTGGGAGTCCGATCATGGTGAAGTTGCCGTCGGAATCGGATGTTGCCGTGCGAGTTACGCCCGTTCCCACGCCGCGTGCCGTGATAGTGGCACCAGCTACGACGGCTCCGGTCGGATCCGTTACAGTGCCGCCCAGATCGGCAGCCGCCGATTGCGATTGTGCAAAAGCAGAGACAGCTAAAACCGTCACCATGGCCATCAGGCCAAAAATATGAGCCGCCCTCGCGGAGATCGGGGACAAAAACACTCTCATTATTATTCTCCTTGACACTGTAAACTTGGCGGTCGATGCCGGACGTATCGAGGCCTTGCCGAGCCCGCCTAAAAGGTTGCCGCGGTCAACCCGCCTGCATGCAGCCGGTTGAGCTGGGTCTATCACCCGACAGATGTTTTACTCAGAATGAATTGCTAACGAACTTTTTAACCCAAAAGACGGATTAAGGCAAGCAAAAACGTAATATTATCGTATTGTCGCCGTCACCCTTTTGAGCTGGATGATTATACATCTTTCCAAAGGAAATAGTTTCCTAGCGCACTGCAACACGTAATTGAACAGACTCTGCTAGAGTTGGCCGACCCGCAGCCTGGATTGTGGTCTTGCGTCGCGACGTGCTGGCTTTGTTAGAATAGTGCTTCCCCGCACACCTTATGGAGATAATACAGTTATCAATACCCACTCCGTTCTACGTGGGCGACGTCAACGTATATCTAATCAAGGACGATCCGCTGACCCTGATCGATGTCGGGCCAAAGACACCAGAGGCCGCGAAAGCGCTTCGGGAGGCCTTGGCGAGTAATGGCGTCGCTTTTGCCGATGTTAGACGGATCGTCCTGACGCACGCGCACGAGGACCACTGCGGGCTGGCGAAACAGGTCCGAGATGAGGCTAAGAATGCCGATATTTTGATCCACGAATGGGAGACGGGTCACTTGTTTGGACGCCTTGCGCAGGATGAACATCGGCATTTGATGAAGCGTTCGGGCGTTCCAGATGCGGTATTTGCTAATATGCGGGGGATGTATGAGGAGGTTAGCCTCCTAACCGATTCGCTTGCAGATGGCGAATTCTCACCTCTCATTGACGGCTCCGAGCTCGAATTTGATTCCGGCTCATTAAAGGTTCTGCATACTCCGGGTCACACGCCCGGCTCGTGTTCATTCGCCCGCGAGGCTGACCGCACACTGATCTGCGGCGACTGCGTGCTAAAGCGCATCACCCCAAATCCCGTGCTGTCGCCCGACCCGCTCGATGCGACCAAACGTTTTAAATCGCTCGGCGAGTATCTTGTCAGCCTTGCCCGAATACGCTCCTATTCACCGACCCTTGTGTACGGCGGCCACGGCGAGCCGGTGACAGATTTTGAAGAGATTTTTAATCGCTACGTCCGGGCAATAGACGAGCGTCAGAAACGTGTGATCTCGCTTCTTCCAAAAGATGGCGCGACTGCTTTTGAGGTGGCCCAGCGATTATTCCCCAATTCAATCGATCAGGGTGTGCACGGGTTCCTGGCAATATCGGAGGCGATTGCACATCTTGACTACGCTGAATCGGAAGGGAAATTGAGAATGGAGATGAGCGGCGAAGTCGAGTTTTACACACCGAGACACGGTTTCTAGGATGGGGTCAGCCTCAGACTGTTTCCAGTTCCATGGTGCCGCCCGCCACAACCTCGCCGATATAGTCGGTGACCTTTGAGTAGCCGTCAAATCCCGGAAGCTGGCGAAGGCGTTGGGTGACGGTTTTATCGAGCACGTCGAGTCCGTCGTCTCCGCTGAAAAGTGTCCTCAGAATGTAGTTTGTGCGGCTCTTGTCGAGGGAGCCCTGCCCGACGGGCTGCCAAAAGCGTTCGAGGACGAAGCGGGCGATCTTTCGCGACGTCTCATTCTTTTTTAACTCAAGCCGGGCCACGCTCCAATAGAATTTGTTGTGGGCCGACTCTTCACGAATTATCGCTTGTAAAATTGGAGTCAGCACCGGGTGATCGGCCGCCGCCATCAGGCGACGGTAACCTTGCGCGGCCTCCATCTCGTGCACCGCGCCAAAGGCCATGTGAGTGGCGGTAAACTTTTTACCAATCAGGTGAGTGAGCATCGATACCATAAAGGCGTTCATCCTGTAGGTCTTGGTCACATCACGCCTCACTTGGTTTTGCCAATCAGCATCCGTCTCGTACCCGGCCTCGTTCAGAAATCGATTTAATACCTCGCCGTGCGTGATCTCTTCGACGCCCCATCGCTCCATAAATTTGCTGATGTGCGGATCGCGGCCAGTCGGAGTGCGGACGAGCTCCCGGTGATACATATCGGTCAGCGTCTCGACGTCGCGCATGTAAAGCAGCACAGGAATAAACTTTTCATCGACAGTGTGGCGCTTTATCTCGTGCCACGGTATGGCAGAAATAAATTCGGGCGTAAGCGTGCGCTCCTGGCCCTCATACCAATCGAGAACATCTTTGTTAGTCTCAAAACCCATAACCGGTTTGCACCGTCACCGCATCATAACATCCGGACGCTCGGAGTGGACGAACCTCGTACATGACTAATTCGTAATTCGAACGGCTTCAGATGCGGAGATCGCAATCGTTCTAATATAATCGAAACAATGAGAATTTTGTATCCAATAGGCCTTGTCATTATAGCGCTCGTGTCAAATCTGGCTGCACAAACAACGTCGATAGAAGTGGCCGGTGAACGGCATTTGACGAATATCAAACAGCTCACATTCGGCGGTGAGAACGCCGAGGCGTATTTTTCGCCAAACGGCAAGCAGCTGATCTTTCAGTCTAAACGCGATAATTTGGCTTGCGATCAGATATTTATAATGAATATCGACGGCTCGGAAACACGGATGGTTTCGAGCGGTGAAGGGCGCACAACGTGTTCGTATTTCTTAAAGGGCGGAAGGAAAATCCTATACGGTTCGACCAAGGGCGGGGCGAAAACCTGCCCGCCAAATCCGGATTTTTCGCAGGGATATGTGTGGGCTGTTTACCCCGATTATGACATCTATACCGCGTCGCCTGATGGTAAAAACGTCAAAGCGATGACTACTTCGCCTGGTTATGACGCCGAGGCGACGGTCTCACCGAACGGGAAGAAGATAGTCTTCACCTCGGAGCGAGACGGCGATTTGGATATCTATTCGATGGACGCAAGCGGAACGAATGTTAAGCGTCTGACCGATGCGGTCGGTTACGACGGCGGAGCATTCTACTCGCCCGATAATAAGATTATCGTCTACCGCTCATCCCACCCTACAACCGAAGCCGAGACAAAGCGCTACAAAGATCTGCTGGCACGGCATCTGATCGTTCCAACTACATTTGAAATTTGGGTGATGAAGGCCGACGGCACGGGCAAGCGGAAGGTAACAAACCTCGGTGCGGGCTCATTTGCACCCTTCTTCACCCCCGACGGCAAGCGAATAATCTTCTGCACCAATCATTTCGCCACCGACCCGCGCAAACGCAACTTTGACCTGGCGATGATAAACGTGGACGGTACGGGCCTTGAGCGAATTACGTTTAACGAAACGTTTGATGGCTTCCCGATGTTCTCGCCCGACGGCAAAAAGCTCGTATTTGCCTCAAACCGAAACGCCGCAAAAACCGGTGATACAAATGTGTTTATCGCCGATTGGATGGACTAATTAAGAGCGTGTATCGCCCTCTCGTCTCCGGTCCACGATCACGCCGGATTACCGTTGATATTATCTGTTTCTATATAGAAGGCTGCTTTCTCAGTGACGATTCCATTCTCCAAATTCCACGGCTTCGGCAATGATTACATTGTGATTGAGGTTGACGCTATTGCGGCAGCCACACTTGATCAGCTTGCGATCGCCATTTGCAATCGGAATACAGGTGCGGGCGCCGACGGCATCGCCGTGCTTGAAAAACGAGACGGCGGCAAGGCCGATTATTTCTGCGAGATCATAAATCCGGACGGCAGCAGGGCCGGATTCTCCGGCAACGGCACAAGGTGCGCGGCCGCCTATCTGCATCACAAACGGCTCTGGAGCGACGAGAATCTGCGGCTGGAAACGCGAAGCGGCGTTAAGAATTACAAGCTGATTGAGCAAAAAGACGGCCTCGAGTTTTGGTTCGAGGCGGAGATCGGCAAGCCCTTGTTCAAGAGCGGCGAGATTCCGGTTACGACCGACGCCCCCCGCGAGGCGATCGTAAATGAACCTATCTTCGTAGTCGATTGCCACTACTCATTTGCGGCGGTAAATGTTGGTAACCCGGTTGCATGTTTGTTTGTTGACGACTTCGATCTTGACTGGCGCGGGATCGGCAAGGCGATTGAGAAGCACGAGAAGTTCCCTTCTCGAACGAACGTCGTGTTTGTGAAAGTGCGGAACCGCGAAAATCTCGACATCCGGATCTGGGAACGCGGTGCAGGCGAAACTTCGTCCTCGGGCACATGTTCCGCCGCCGCAGCCGTCATGAGCATGTTTATGCTCAAGGCAGATCGCGTCGTGAGCGTTCAGGCCGTGGGCGGAACGACGGAGATTCAGTGGCGCGATGACGACGAGATAATAATCACAGGCCGCGCGGATTTCGCCTATGACGGCGAATGGCCGGCCTGAGCCTCATCCGCCAATATCCGCCTGACGGCTTCCTGTCGGAAGCCGAAAATATAATCGAGTTCCCGTCTTACCAGGAAATGCACCAGCGATCCCAATGGTCCGAGTGGCAACCGATATCGCACCTCGTCCTCGATCAACGTCTTTGCGGGGCCTAACTGCGTGAACGTATGTCGATGTATCCATTGCGAATACGGGCCGCGTAGTTGGCTGTCGACGAATGAGGTGTCGGGATTCCACTCGGTGATTTCCGTTCGCCAGCTAAGCGGAATACCTCGCATCCGCATTCGGTAATCGATTAGCGTTCCCATTCGTATCTCGAACGGCAGCGGCGTAATAATTTGGAAGCCAAGCTCCGGCGGCGTGATGCGTTCAAGATTCCCGGCATCTGCAAAGAAGGCGAATACCTCGGCACGCGGCCGGCCGATCGTCAGCGAAGTTTTAAGAACGTGCTCGGCCACGTTAAAATTATAGACGTGCCTGACAAACTGCACATAACCGGCATGAGCCGCGGTGAGCTCGAGGAGCTTTTTCTCTCATTTGGCGAACCAAAGTATCGTGCAACCCAGGTTTTCAAGGCGGTGCACGAGCGACGACTGCGATCGTTTGACGAGATCACCGACTTACCCAAAAAGCTTCGATTGAAGCTCGAGGAGGTCGCCGAGATCTCACAGCTGACGGTTGAATCTCTATACGTTTCAGTCGACGGAACGCGGCGTTACTTGATGCAGACCGCAAATGGTAGCCCGGTCGAGACCGTGTTTCTGCCGACTGAGAATCGGGATACGATCTGCTTTTCGTCGCAGTCTGGCTGTCCGCTGAAATGCGATTTTTGCCTGACGGGCAAACTTGGCCTGATAAAAAATTTAACCGTTGGTGAAATAGTCGAGCAGATCATCATTGTGCTAAATGATGTATACGGTGTCGGTGGCGAGACGCCGCACGGTACTAATCTGGTCGGCATGGGCGCGGGCGAGCCTTTTCTCAACTATGAAAATCTAATTGTCGCCTTGCGGCTCATGGCGGACGAAGACGGACTGTTTATCGTCCCTAATCGCGTGACAATCTCCACGGCCGGGATAGTCCCCAGGATTTACGACTTTGCCCGGCTCGACGACCGCCCTCACCTCGCCATCTCGCTGTCCTCCGCACTCGATGAGCAGCGTGACAAGCTGATGCCGATAAACAAACGCTGGGACCTGCGCGAGCTGATGATGGCGGCCAAGGAGTTTGAAGGCAGCCTGCGTCGCGGCGAACGGTTTACATTTGAATACGTGATGCTCGGTGGGGTCAATGATTCGGACGCCGCCGCAAACGAGCTCGTTGACCTGCTTGGCCGCTTTCAGCTTTCGCGGGTCAAGATTAATCTGATTCCGCACAACGGGGCGGCACAACTCGACTATATCGCCTCAACGCCGGAGCGCATTGCGCGGTTTAAATCGATTCTCGAGTCGCGAGGTGTCTCGGCTTATGTTCGAACGCCTCGCGGCAGAGATATCTTTGCCGCTTGCGGGCAGCTCGCCGCGACGACCGCCGAAAGTTCGAGCGTTCAGGGTTCAGGCTTCAGCATGCCTTCTATCGGTCGAGCGGAGTCAAGCTAGAAGGTATGGAAATTCTAATCTTTGGCGTCATACTCGTCGCGTTGATGGTATATGCGTCCACCAAGCTTAAGAAGTTTACGGCGGCGGCTTTTGAAGCGGAAACGATTGAAACTGACGAATTTATCGTAAACAAGCCGGATGGATTTCTGCATGTTATCAACGGCAATCCAAACCTCGTTTTCGAGTCATACTCCAAAGACTTTGGCGGGCCCGGCGCTGAGGAAATAAGAAAAGCGACCGCTACGCTGCGTGTCGACGTGGGGCGAACTATCGAGCACGTGCTGGCGGACCGCCTGCCAAAGGACGAGGCCTCTATCAGCGACGAAACTGAGATAGTCGGTGAAATTCGTTACCGAATGATCGTTGCTTACCTCACCAGCGATGGCGTTGGCCGGCGGGTGCATCACAAAATCGCGGAGCGCGACGGCAAGATATATGATTTCGAGGTAAATACACTCTCGGAAACAACCGACGACATCACGCGAGACATCGAAGCAATGATCACAAGTTTTGCGGTTAAATAGATTATGAAGGCAATATTTTACAGATTATCGTTCGTGGCCGTTCTGATAATGAGCGCGGCAGTCTTGTTTGGTGTATCGGGGCAATCGTTGAGCGGTTCGATTGGAAATGGCACTGTTACCCGCGGAAAAGCCGCGAGAGCAACCGTCATCTTGAGCCTGCCCGGCGGTCTCCACGTCAATTCGAGCCGACCTGGCAGCGAGTATGCAATTCCAACGAGTATTCGTGCATCGGCCCGCGGAGCTAAGATAGGTGCGGTTGTATATCCGCGTGGTAAGAATCAGAAATTCGAGTTCTCGGAGGGTTCGATCAATGTCTACGACGGCCGCACGTCGTTCTGGTTCCCCGTCACCGTCCCCGCTGGCTATAAGGGTAATTCCATCACCGTCAGCGTGTCCGTAAAATACCAGGCCTGTACGAACGAGGTTTGCTACCCGCCTAAGACTAAGAATCTCAAGCTGACCGCCGCGGTCGATTAGAATTCCAGCTGTCAGGTTTTAGGTATTAGCAGTTAGATCCGGATCGCTGCAATTCGGCTAATAGCTAATGGCTGGAATGTAAACCGATGACAGACAGCAGCCGGCCGGTCTTGCCGTTCTGACTCTTCTCGACTCGATAGGAAAAGAAGAGATCGGTGCGCGCTATCGTGCAGAATGGAGCTATGTGGATTTTTTCGATTCCGCATGAGTTAAGCTGGTCGCGATTTGCGGCGTGAAGATCGATCAGGGCGTTGCCGTCCCGGGTTCTTGTCAGGTATTTTTCTCCGCCCGGAAACGAGTCGATAACGTCTTGTCCAATCTCGTAGTTCTCACACGTCGCCGCCGGGCCAATCGCCGCGATCATATTAAGTGGATCACTTTTATAGCGGGCGACCATATTCTCGATGGTTTTGCGAACGATTGACTGTGCGGTTCCTCGCCATCCCGCGTGGATGGCCGCGTAGGAGCCCGTAACAGGATCGCCGACCAGTACTGGCACGCAATCTGCGGTTTTGACACCTACCAGCGCGCCTCTGAGGTGCGAAATCAACGCATCTGCCCGCTCTTCTGATCTCAGTGCATCCCGAAGATCCTCGACGATTTTGATTCTATCTCCGTGCACTTGCCAAGCGGTCGCAAGCGTCAGGTCGCCGCCAAAAACATGAAGGAACCGGCGCCGGTTTTCGTAGATATTCTCGCGAGCATCTTCATCAAATCCGGCGAGATTGAGGTCACCCTCGGGGAAAGGCGACACACCGCCCAAGCGCGTTGAGAACCCGTTTACGAAACCTGCCTCCTCGAGCGCCCGACAAACCAATACTTTTACCCCGTCGCGTTCTCGCCAAACAAAGCCGCTTTCGAGTAGACTTTGGGCGTCGGGCTCGCCCGGCATTGTCTTAATGATACTGGGAACCGGCATCGACATCGTGGAAGTCTATCGCATCAAGCAAACCATCGCGAGAACTCCGCGATTTGCGGAGCGGGTCTTTACGGACGCGGAACGTGCGTATTGTGAGGCCAGGGGTGTGGCCGCGGCGCAGTCGTATGCGGGACGTTTCGCCGCAAAGGAGGCTTTTCTAAAGGCACTCGGCACGGGCTGGCGCGGAAAGATCACTTGGCACGATGTCGAAGTTGTTGCCAGTCAAGGCGGCAGCCCGACCTTAAACATCACGGGCGAAGCCTTTCAGATTGTTAAAGAACGCGGTGCGGAGCGCATACACGTAGCAATCTCACACACGGCGAAATACGCGGTGGCGCAGGTTATATTGGAAACGGATTAAAAGCCTAATTCGGCGATTTCACGGGTGCCCCCATGACTCTTTCGTCTAGATTGAAGTACGCGACGGCGGCGTCGTGGTCCGAAAACCGCTCAGGCCGCGTATCGTCCGAGCGCATGCTTTCAGGGAAGTCGGCGTTGACTCGGGCGTAACCGAAGCCATGAATGTGCCCGCGCAGGCTATTGCTGACGATGATGTGGTCGAGCACCTGGGCATTCCCGTCAAACCGGTATGAATACTTCTGATCCGCCGCGATCAGATCGACCAGATTGATCATATCGGGCTCGACGATGTCATCGGCGGGATGCATCAGCTCATCTTTTGCCGTCGACTTGCCCTTGATGGTACCGATAACATCGACGACGGCGTCGCTAAATTGAAACGCATTAAAATCGCCGATAAGAATTATTTTTTCTGTCGGATTGGCTTTTTGGCGTTCCTGAACGAAGCGTGCGAGAAACTCGGCCTGCAGCTTTTTCTTGAGACGGACGTTTGCCATCTGTTTCGGGTCGTTGTAGCCGAGAAAGGATTTGAGATGATTGACGACGACGGTGAACTCGAAGGGCTGGTTTGTCTTTGCGTCGATAACGGAGGCCCGCAGCATAAGCGGCGTCCGGTCGTTGAGGTTGTTCTCCTGACCCGTATCGGGATTCTTGTACTTGTCCGATTTGCCAAGCTGCTTAACCTCGATCATCTTAACGCGTGACGATTTGACAAGAAATCCGGAATCGATGCCGCGGCCGTCGTTGCCCTCGGTCAGATAGGCTTCGTATTTCGGGTCAGGTTTGCCCGCCGCGACGGCGTCTGAGTTAACCTTTTCCGCCAAACGTCTGAGTGCAGCAAGATTCTCCGATTCGATTATCCCAACGACATCCGGTGTACGCACCACGTTACGAATGGCGAGCGAGATCTTTTTCATCCGACTCTCGAACGAGGCGGAGGTAACGATGTCCTCCTTAATATCGGCGTCATCCTTATCGTCGAAAAAATTTTCAAGATTCATTCCCGCGATGGAGAATTGCCGGTCGTTCGCCACCGGAAGTGCATTATTCTTGGGGTAGCTCGCAACCGATGGTCGCGTCGCGGCGTCGAGCAGGATCGTGTATGTGCGGTATGAATAGTGCAGAACACCGGCGACGTTCTTCAGCTCTGTCAGCGCCGGAATATTTATCGCGTCCGAGCCAAGCTGGGCCGAGCTTTCGATCCGCAGGCGTTCCGGATTAGCATCAAAGAATCCGACTTTGGGATACGCTTTCTTAAATTCCTCTTTCTCTTTGTCGGACAAAAAAATGTACTCGTAGAGATCATAGCCGGGCTCGCGAAACGGTTTTGGCAGCCCCTTGATAACACCGTAGAATGTGCCGCTCGAAATCGATCGGTTGTTCTTGTTATCGACCCGTCCATCCGTTGGCGCGGTGACGACAAGCTCGGAGGCAAGAACGCGCATTCCTTCGTATCGCTCAAGCTGGTCGAGAGCGTTCGGTTTAAAGTCGGCGACCGTAAGCACGACCTGCCTGGGCAAGGCGAGGCCCGTCGCAACAACCGAGATCGAATCCTGGCCCTTGCGATGCGATATCTCGGTTATCGGCAGACTGGCGGGTTCCGCCCGCGGTCGAAACTCGGTGACCATACCGCTGACCGAGATGAGATTTCCAATTGCGGCTTCGACCGGTGGCTCGTCTCGCGTAAATATCAGGATTCCCTCGCTCGTGGCGGGATCGCTATCGATCTTGTCATCCGGCGTCTGAATAAAAAACCCGGACCGTGTGCGAGCCGTAACAATGCCGGACACGCGCACCTGCTCACGATCGTGTGCAGAAATATTTTTGCTGCCCTGAACGACGTTGATTGGCAAATCCTTTTGCGCCAGTGCCGTCAGCGATCCGACGAGCACGAGCCCTGCGGCACCCGCAATACGAAAACACGAACGAAAATCATTTCTAATCATGTGGCTCTATTACTGAGTATCTCGCCGGCGCTCGATCAATTCCTGAAAATTATTTGGAATCTCGGAGAAAAAGTTATGACCGGTGAGCTGCTCGACTTGATCGACGGTTACGCGGTAGTTGCGCCACGGGGAAAACTGGCTGATCGAAACGTTTGACATAATGACGCCAAAAGCCCGCGTCGAACGCGAGACACGACGCAGGTCATCTGCCCCATTTGGCATGACAAGCACGACTTTCCAGGTCACGTTTGGAATGACTATCCGATTAGACGTCTGACCTATCGTGCCGACGTTGCCGGTCGGTCCCGAGATGATATACATCTCATTGCCCTGATCGGCCAGCGTGCGACAGTAAACCTCGAGGTCGGCCCACGGGCCCTGATTGTTCGCCGGAATCTGCGGCACGATATTGGTCATCAGGAACGTCGCCGAATTATCCGGAACCGACCGCGTACGGTCGCCCGATGGCGTCATGTGGCCGCGATCATAAACCGGCTCGGAATAGTCCTCAGCCGTGACCCTATACCATCCCGCAGGCAGCGTATCATCGGGTCGGAAATCGTCCTGCCGATCCGAGCTGCCGATCCACGACCTGTCGAGCCGCCACGCCACCCAGTTCGCCGTTGCTTTCGAGCGGTTATACGAAAGGGTGTACTGCGGCTTTTCCATTAGATAATTATTCTCGTTGGCAACATTATTGGTGGCGAATGACGGATTGCCAAAAAGTAGCGGGTTCTCATTCGGATCATTAACCGCTAAAACGATCAGATTCTGAATTGTATTAGCGGTTCGTCCCTGGCCATCTGAGGCTGTACCCGTAACGTTATATGTGCCGGGGGCCGTGCCCGAGGGAATGGTCGCAGTGTATGTGAAAACATTGTCGCCCGCGGTGACGTCGCCGCCATTTACCCCGTCATCAAAAAACGGCTGCATCCCCGATCCGCCGATGGTAGCGAGATTGCCGACGACCGTGATATTTGTACTTGGCGGCGTGGTAGCAGGTGTGACGGTCACGGTCAGGCGAGTCGAACTGCCCGGGTTGAGCGCCGTGGGATTTGCGCTCATCGACGCAAAGAGATTCGAACCGCTGCCGCTGCATATCACCGGTGTCGTCGCCCGATTACGCGGCGCAAAGGGCGTTAGGGTCGCAAAATCGTTAAAATTATTATCCGTATCCTGGCAGCCATTTTGCAGACGGACTTTACTGTTGCCGCTGCCCGGGGCCGAGGTTCGCGTGCCCTCAAAGAATATGTTTGTAGCGGTGCCCCAGCCGACGGCGTCGATAATCGCACCCGTATCGTTCGCTCCCTGCCGGATTGCCAGCCCGCCCTGACCGGTCGACATAGAGCATTGGCAGGTCGTTGGGTTGTAGGTTATGTCGGGTGTCGCCGAGCCGGTGTATGACGTAGATGCGATTAGATAAAACTGCCCCGGCTGGAGAATCGTCTGCGTCGTCCAGACCGCAAATGGTACGGGCACATCGTTTGAACCGGTCGCCGAGCGATAATTTACGCGGTAACCATTAAGGTCAACCGCCGTCGAGCTTCTGTTATGAATCTCGACAAACTCGTCGTTGGGAACGGCCGTCGTTCCGGGCTGAAACTGGCTGATGACCAAGTTGGGCGATATCAGCAACAGCTTGGTATCGACGGATGCGACGGCAAAACGCTCGTCCTGGGCCAAGGCATCGGGCCCCGAGACGCACCACACGGCAAGAAGCGATAGGACGGCGAAACTAAAATAAAACTTTTTCACAAATTACCTTGTTCGAGAGAACTTTCTTTGATGCGGTCCAGCCGCCAACAGCAACCTTAATTTTTACCATACTCCGTAGTATTACTCCTGAATCTGTCCGGATCGGTCGGTCGGATCTGGAGGTACGTGGAGACCGGATGCGTAACCCTGCGGCTGAATGTCACGGGCTTGCTCAGGCGCGGGCCTCTTCATGGCTTCTAGGGCTGCGGCGCCGGGCTGGGACGTGGCGCTGCGGCGGGGCGAGGATAAACGACCGGGCTTTTGTTGCCGGATTTATCGGCAGCACGCACGCCGAAGAAAAAGTTGTCTTTGGACATGCCTTTTGCGGTGTAGGTCAGCACGTTTCCGGTGTTTGCCGAGCCGGTCCATTCGGCGGTGGTCGTGTCGCGCCAGACGACCTCGTAACCGGCCAGATCGGCATCGGTATTTGCGTCCCAACGGAGAACGCTGTCGTTATTAAGCCCGCCAGTGATAAGGCCGACATTTTTTGGTTTTGCGGGGGCGGCGGCAAGGCCCGCGAGCGCGACGAGATTTACGCGAGCAACATTTGCCGTGTAGTCATAATCGACGTATTCGGGGGTGTCGCCGTAAAATTTGCCATTTTCGGTGCGGACATTCTGATGCTGATGAGCGTAGTCCTCATCGCTCTCGGTAAGTCGAATACCTGCAAATCCGCGCTCGACAAACGGAATATGATCGCCGCCGCGGCCATACCGATCTC
>JBBJMG010000020.1:0-38489 GCA_037720205.1 Pyrinomonadaceae bacterium | reverse complement strand
ACTACAAGGGCAAATGGCTCATCCTGCTTTTTTACCCGCTCGATTTTACCGGCGTATGCGCGACCGATCTGACGCATTTTTCGGATAGGTTCGATGAAATCAAGGGCCTCGGAACCGACGTTATCGGCGTCTCGACCGACTCGGTCCACTCACACCGGGCGTGGCAGCGAGCGACAAAGGAAAGTAACGGCATCGGCGAGATCAAGTACCCGATCGCCTCGGACGGGGGCGGCAAGCTGGCCCGTCAATACAACATTCTTATCGACGAGGCGAGTATCTCGCTTCGCGGTCTTTTTATAATCGATCCGGAAGGTGTGCTGCAATATTCGGTGGTCAACACGCCGGCCATCGGCCGCTCGGTCGATGAGACTTTGCGCGTGCTGCAAGCGTTGCAGACGGGCGGTTTTTGCGCGGCAGATTGGAAGCCGGGTCAGAAGACTTTGTAGGTTCGACAGAAATTTTAAGAGGGAAAATGACGATGGAAAATGAGACAGGACAGAATGGAAACGGTGCCGGCAAATGCCCGTTTACGGGCGGGGCGGTAAAGTTTACGACGGAAACCGGCCGCACAAATCGCGACTGGTGGCCGAAGGGATTAAATTTGAACATACTTCGTCAGCATTCGGACAAGTCTGATCCGATGGGCGAGGATTTTGATTACGCAAAAGAGTTCATGACGCTCGACTATGCGGCGCTCAAAAAGGACCTAGCTGATCTAATGACCGACTCGCAGGATTGGTGGCCGGCGGACTTCGGGCATTACGGGCCGCTGTTTATTCGCCTGACATGGCACGCCGCGGGGACGTATCGCATCGGCGACGGTCGCGGCGGCGGCGGGCGTGGGCAGCAGCGTTTTGCACCGCTCAACAGTTGGCCGGACAATGTGAGCCTCGACAAAGCGCGTCGGCTCTTGTGGCCGATCAAGCAAAAATACGGGCGTAAGATTTCGTGGGCCGATCTGATGATCCTCGTCGGTAATGTCGCGCTTGAAACGATGGGCTTTAAGACCTTTGGATTTGGCGGCGGGCGGCGAGACGTGTGGGAGGCGGATCAGGATGTTTATTGGGGAGCAGAATTGACCTGGCTTGCCGGCGACATCCGCTACGGTCGCGGTTCTGAAGGTGTAGAGAAAGAGGGCGGCGTGCTGGTATCGGACGACGATGCCGATGGCCAGGTTCACAGCCGCAATCTCGAGAATCCGCTCGGCGCGGTGCAGATGGGTCTGATTTACGTAAACCCCGAGGGTCCGGATGGCAACCCCGAACCGCGTCTGGCGGCCCACGACATCCGCGACACATTTGGCCGGATGGCGATGAACGACGAGGAAACCGTCGCTCTGATCGCGGGCGGCCATACCTTTGGCAAGACGCACGGCGCGGCGCCGTCCGACCATGTGGATGTCGAGCCGGAAGCGGCCGGGATCGACGCCCAGGGTTTTGGCTGGAATAACAGTTTTGGCACGGGCATGGGCGGCGACACGATCACGAGCGGCCTCGAAGTGACATGGACCAATACGCCGACTCAATGGGGCAATAACTTTTTCGAAAACCTGTTTGGCTTTGAATACGAGCTCTCAAAGAGTCCCGCGGGTGCTCAACAGTGGGTCGCAAAAGGCGCCGACGCGACGATTCCGGACGCTCACGATCCGTCGAAAAAGCATCTGCCCACGATGTTGACCACAGACCTGGCGCTGCGCGTCGATCCCGCGTACGAAAAGATTTCGAGACGCTTTCTTGAGAATCCGGACGAGTTTGCCGACGCATTTGCTCGTGCCTGGTTTAAGCTCACGCACCGCGATATGGGGCCGCGCGAACGATATCTCGGCCCGGAAGTGCCGGAGGAAGAACTGATCTGGCAGGACCCTATCCCGGAGGTCGATCATAAGCTGATCAGCGACAGCGACGCGGCCACGCTGAAGGCGAAAATTCTTGATTCCGGATTGACGGTTTCCCAGCTGGTTTCAACGGCGTGGGCGTCGGCCTCGACGTTTCGCGGCGGCGACAAACGCGGCGGAGCAAACGGCGCCCGCATTCGTCTCGAACCGCAGAGGGGCTGGGAGGTCAACAATCCCTTCCAACTCGGTTCGGCGCTTGGCACGCTCGACGGTATCGGAAAGGACTTCGGCAAAGATGTTTCGCTCGCCGATATGATCGTGCTTGGCGGCTGCGCGGCGGTCGAAAAGGCGGCGAAGGATGCCGGTTACGACGTAACCGTTCCGTTCACACCGGGACGCGCCGATGCGTCGCAGGAGCAAACCGAAGTTGACTCGTTCCGGTACCTGGAGCCGCAGGCCGACGGTTTCCGCAATTACAAAAAGGGCCATCACCAAACACCCGCCGAAGAAATGCTGGTCGACAAGGCGCAGCAATTGATGCTGACCGCTCCCGAGATGACAGTGCTCGTAGGCGGTATGCGCGTGCTGGATACTAACTGGGACGGATCGCAGCACGGCGTCTTTACTGACAAACCGGGCACGTTGACCAACGACTTCTTCGTCAACCTGCTTGACATGAATACGACGTGGAAATCGACAGGTGAATCCGCTCAGGAATTCGATGGTAATGACCGCGTTACCGGCGAGAAAAAATGGACCGGTACGCGGGCCGACCTTGTCTTTGGCTCGAATTCGGAGCTGCGCGCCATCGCCGAGGTCTACGGCTCTGCTGATTCCGAGGCCAAATTCGTGGATGACTTTGTGGCTGCGTGGGACAAGGTGATGAATCTTGACCGATTTGATTAAGTTTCAGATCGCCGGCCGCTAAGAGTTTCTACCGCAGATAGACGCAGATAAGACGAGCGATCGTTTTATCTGCGTCTATCTGCGCCTATCTGCCGTAAATGTATGTGTCAGATCTTCCCTGTAAATATTTCTGAGAGGATTGCGTAGATCACGTAAATGCTGAAAAGTATCGACGCGATCAGTACGCCCACGAGCAGGACGATCAGGCCAAACACGAAGACGTAATCGCTAGTCGTACCTCTTCCCTGACCGGTAGCTCGCGTGCGGATGAGATCCATGTTTTGCTTGTTCGCCTTCCAAAAGAAATCAAACGCGTCACCGATTACAGGGATCGAGCCGACAAGGTAGTCCAGGCCGAGATTAAATGCCATCCGCGCGAGCGTGATTTTTGGCACGCCATATCGCACGCCCGCTACGAGAATATACAGCGATGGAAACAGCGTCAGCGTATCGCCAACGTTCGGCACGAGCCCGATGAGCGAATCAAGGCCGAATCGCCAACCTGTGCCCGGAACGCGAAACAGCCCGTCGAGGTAGCGGCTGAGATTCTCAAGTCCGTCCTCGATCTCAATTTGTTTTCCAGTCTGAATATCGGGCATCGTAGTTTTCTAGCCGCAGAAGCGTTAAAAGCAACTCCTCCTTCTATTTTCTCTGTTTCCTCTTCTCCCTTAGTGGTGTACTCGCCTCCGCAATCTTTACCGTTAGAATTCGGTCCCCGCGCACGATGCTGTCCACTACTTTCATATCGCGCTCGTTCACTTGGCCAAAGACCGTGTAGCCACCGTCGAGGTGCGGCTGCGGTGCATGGGTGACAAACCATTGCGAGCCGCCGGTGTCTTTGCCCGACAGGGCCATGCCCACAGCGCCGCGGCCGTAAGCGCGCATGTTGACTTCGCATCGGATCGACCACCCGGGCCCGCCGTTGCCATCGCCTCGCGGGTCGCCGTCCTGCATCACAAAATTAGGCACCACCCGATGGACCTCAAGCCCGTTGAAATAACCCGAGCGTGCCAGCTTTACAAAATTATCAACCGTAAGCGGCGCATCCTCGGGAAATAAGTCGATCGTAAATGCTCCTTTCTCAGTCGTCAATACTGCTTTAACCGATCGGTTCGGTCGGGAAAGAGCGCGGATGTAATCCGCGTCGCTGTTTAATATCTGTCCGAGCTTTGTGACAGCCTTTGGCGAGTACGGCAAGACGTGATCCCGTCTCGACAAGCGAGCGTTTTCGAGCAATGCCTGTATCACAGGAGAATCCTTTTGCAGCTCCTTGTCTCCAAGGAGTTGAAATGCTCTTTTTCGAATCAGATAGTCCGGGGAGTCGAACGCCGCCGTCAGCGTGGCGACAGAGGCCTTTTTATCGAGCTTATAGATGGCATTCATGATCGCGAGCTGGGCATCGTTGTCGTATTTGTCGAGCGTCGAAGCCCGGACAAATTCACCTTTCAGCACTCCAAGAATTTCTTGTGTCACGGGCTCTTCCGCAAGAAGCTCTGCAACGGTCGCTCGAATGAAGGGGTCGAAGGTCAAGAACTGAAGTAAAACGCTAGTCGTCTCAGGGCCCTTGAACGCCGCAAAACTTCTCAACATGTCGGGGATGGCACGCGTTGCAATTTGATCGGTATCGAACTGATATTTTTTCTTTGCTAATAGTAACGATTTCAGCTCTTGTTCAGCTTTAGGCCGTCGCAAATCTGTTTTTGGTAGATTTGCTAACTCACCCAGCCCTTGTGCCCACCCACTAACCAGCCGCCAGCACGACGGCCGAGGACGGGCGTAATTAACGTCGCACACATAAGGTCTGTATGGGTAGATCAGAGCCTCATCGGGAGAGGTACGAGCTATAGCTATGCTAATTTCGGCTGAGTTATAGCTCTCGGCTGTTCCCGCGCGTCGAAGAAACTCGATCGCACGTCTCTCGTTTGTTCCCGAGAGCAATCGCCCAAGAGCTGTGCAAATCTCTAACAATTCACTCTTCTCTTGAGGCGCAGGGTCATAAAACTTACCCTTGAATAGTTTTAGAATTTTTTCCCCGCGGTCAATCAAGACTGAAGCGGCCTTCGCATGTTTGAGGCCGGCAAGGGCACGAATGGCCGAAACTCGGACGCGGGAATCCGAGTCAGCCGCAGCATCAATAAGAACGCCGACAGCATCCTTATCTTCCGCCGCACCCAATGCACGTGCGGCGTTAGCACGGGCGTCCGGATCCTGATCGCCAGCCAGCATCGCCCGCAACGGGGCATTTGCATTCTTAGCTCGTAGCCGCGATAGAGCATTTGCCGCACCGGCCCGAATCCCGGCGTCGGTGCTTGCCAGGGATTTGGCTAGCGTTATATCAGCCTTATCGGGTCGGGCACGCAGTGCGGCGGTAAGGCCGAGCAGCGTGATATCGCGGTGCGCTCCGCGCCCCGCTCGATACGCCTCCTCAAGTGCAGCGAGTATGGCCTCACCCAAGGCCGTCGCCTGCGGCGTTTTTGCATTCGCCGCTGCTATCTTGCCTGCTGCCTCCACACATCGAGCCCGGGTATTGTCATCAGCCTCCCGCCCCTTCAATGCTGTAAGGATTGCCGGGGCGCCCTTGGCCGATTCGATCTCTCCGAGGGCGAAGGCCGACATCGCCTTTACCGAGGAGTCGACTTCGCTTAACAGCATCCGAGAGAGCTCGCCGACCGCGGCTTCGTCGCCGATTCGACCGGCGGCCATCGCCGCGCGATACCTGACAGCGGCGTTTTTGTCTGCCAAAAGCAGGATAATCCCGCTCACGTCCCGGGCGTCTTCCGCCTTGACGATTCGCAGGTTTACGGCGTCCGGAACCGTCGATCGGTCAATGACCGGTGAGACAAGGCGCTGGCCGAGGCCGTGTGAAATGCTTACAAGAATAGCGATGATAATTAGAGAAACTTTCATCTCGTTTCGTCGATCTCGTGAATTTCGTGACGGCTGGTAATCACGGCGGTTGGGCGGACTGTGGCGGCTACTGAGCAGTATTTCGTCTCTGAGAGTTCTATCGCCCCGGCTAGAGCTGCCTCCGAAATTTTGCGGCCGTGCACTATATGGTTGATTTCAAACTTTAGAAATTTGCGGGGGTGCTCATCGGCGCGCGTCCCCTCTATCTCAACCCGATAGGCGGTGACGTCCTGGCGTTTCTTTAGCATGATTGAAATCACGTCAGCGGCGGTGCAGCCCGCTACGGCTACGAGCAGGGCTTCGAGCGGCGTGGTGGCGGCGTGCCTATCCCCTTTTATATCAAACAGTTGAGCGTGGCCGCTCGGCGGTGTCGCGATAAAGAATTCGTCGCCGGCGTAGGCGACCGTTGCCTTGTAAGTCTTATCTGCCATAGTTTCTGGATCCGCTTTGGGCGAGTTTACCATAGCTTTGAAGGCCATCGGCTAGAGCCAAGTGAACAACCCTTGGCACGTCAAATGCTTCATACGGTCGAAGGGACCGGTGTGTCTTACTTTCCTGAGGGCGAGGTTAATATGAACAGATCTAATAGGGTGATGCTTTTATCGGTTGCGGTAATGTTGACCGTGCTCGGGATGTCGGGCGTGGCGGACGCTCAACGGCGTAATGACCGCGATATTCGCGATGCCGTACGGAGCATAAATTCGAAGATCGAAGATTTTGAGATGAATCTCCGTTACCAGATGCAGTCGAGCTCGGCGAATGGAGACGATGCGATTGCGGTGCAGGACGACATTCGCAATCTTCGCGACGCTGTCGGCCGCTTTCAAGACAATTTTGACCGCAAACGCGAGAATCGAGAAGATGTCACAGCTTTGCTTGACCCGGCTCGCCAGATAGATATGTTCGTCAAGGGCAGTCTGCCTAATCGACAGGTGCAAAACGACTGGGCCGGCGTGCGGAAACAGATCGATCGACTTGGGAATAACTACGGTATTGTCAACAACTGGGAAACCGATGAGGAAGGCCCACAGCGTGCGCCGCTTTATCCGCAGCCGACGCCGATCAATCAAACAGGCACTTTAAGTGTCGGCCTATCAGGTACCTACGATCTCGACACCGCCCGCAGCGAGAATATTGACGACATTATTTCGGATTCATCGGTTGGATCGACGCAGCGTGACGATTTGCGTGAAAAGCTTGTCGCACCGCAGCAGATCGCCCTGGATATCAGGGGAAATCAAGTCATGCTCGCTACGAGCGAAGCACCGCCGATTACCGTGACCGCCGATGGCCGCGACAAGACCGAGCGCACCGCTGCCGGTAAGACGATTCGTCTCCGCGGGACGCTCCGCGGAGATATGCTGACTGTGACGAGCCTTGGCGGTGATACCGATTACGCGATCACTTTCACATCGGTCAGCAATGGCCGCGGCATGAAGGTTTCGCGCCGCATCACGACCGACTACCTCAATCAGACTGTGGTGGCCGAAAGTGTCTATAACAAAACCGATCAGGTAGCGAGGCTCGGCATCAAAACCGGCGGCGGCACGACCTACGATCCAAATGGCGGTTATTCTGACAATGACCAGTCGGGCAGATCGGCGGGCGGAGCCCCGACTGCAACTGTGGCGCGGCCCGGCAACTATGTCGTGCCCAACGGCACGCTGATCACGGGCAGTCTGGAAACAGAAATCAACACCGGCGTTTCGCAGAATAACGACAGATTTAAGCTCACCGTCCAGTCACCCGACGAATTTCGCGGTGCAACGGTTGAGGGTTACATCTCGGGCGTAGGCAGCTCAGGCCGGGTTAGCGGACGGTCAAATATTACGTTCAATTTTGAACGCATCACACTGCGAAACGGACAGAGATACGACTTTGCCGGTAACTTGCAGAACATCAAAAACCAGGACGGTAAGATCGTCAAGATCGACAACGAGGGCACCGCCCAGGGTGACAGCCAAACGAAGCAGACAGCAAAACGCGGCGGAATTGGTGCCGGGCTGGGTGCTCTGATTGGTGCGATAGCAGGCGGCGCAAAAGGTGCGGCGATCGGTGCTGTGATCGGTGGCGGTGCCGGCGCCGGCTCTGTCGTCGTAACCGGAAAAGACGATCTAAGACTGATGCCCGGATCGACAATTACCATTACATCGTCTTCTCCGGCGAATCTAGGACCGAGGTAAGCCGCTCATTTCTGTTGCGGGTAAGCAAGGGCGTAACACTCAACGTGGATGTTACGCCCTTGCTTCCGCGCGGGCCTCTGCATTCTAATATCATCGTGCAATCGCTTCCCGATGAAATCGAGGAATATCGCGACCGCGTCTGGCGCCGTGAGGACGGGTTGAAGATCGACTCGGCCGCTGATGTGGAATCAATGGTCGAGGAGCTGGGATTCTGTCTCGGCCTGACGGACGCCCGCAAGATGTTGCCGTCTGTGTATACCGCCGTGTGCGGCCGCCGCGACGCGCATATGCCGCGGAACGTACAGAAGGACCCCGAGGCGAGCCGGGCGTGGGTGCTTAAGGATGAGGTTATCGCCCGTGGCAAGATCTATTACGCAAAATTGGTTAAAGGCAATTCGATGTTTCTCGCGCCGCGCCTTATCCCCGTCTTCAACGCGATCTGGGGCGTTCGACAACATCGAGAGGAAAAAGACCTTTCGGGGAGCGCCAACAAGATCCTGAAAGTACTGCGAACAGAATGGGAAATGGGATCGGCCGACCTGCGGGCCGAGGCGCAGATAACAACACGCCCCCGCTTTACAAAAGCTCTCGATAAACTGCAGCGCACAATGAAGGTCGTGCCGCAAGAAGTTCTATACAAGCCCAAATTCACATATATCTGGACGCTCGCCGAGGCCCGCTTTCCTGATGAAATGTCCATCACGATGCCTCGGGACGAGGCCGTCCGCGAGCTCGCCCGGGCGTATCTCTCGATGAACGGCATGACGCTCCTCGGCGATCTTTCACGAGCATTTGGCATCTACCGCCGCGAGTCGGGCAAGGCCAATCACCAGCTGGTCGATGAGGGCTATGCGACACGCCTCTCCACCGGAGTCTATATATTGTCCGCCCTTTCCTAGCACCGCCGAATTAAGACTCTGTTAACACGCACTTCACCTGGCGTTAACACCCCGCGCTTATCCTCTCGTTTGTATCCGAGTAATCCAAGCTTTCAACGCGCCGGCGGACAGGATTTCACGCTTTGTGAAGTTTAGACCTAACCGACGCTTTAGCTACACGAGATAAACACGAGAAGCCCCAAAAGAGGAGATCATGAAATCAATTTTTTCTAATAAGTTATCCGCAATATTATTCATATTGACATTGGCGTGCGCCGCTTTCGCACAGGACAATGCCACCATCAGCGGCACTATAACCGATGCAAATGGCGCAGTCGTCGCCGGAGCAGCCGTAAAAATCGTATCGCTCCAGGACAACAGCGAGCGAACTGCAACCGCGAGCGATGAGGGAGTTTTCACGGTGCCCCAGCTCAAAGCCGGTGTGTATAAGATTACCGCGACCCAATCCGGCTTTCGAACCGCACAGGTCGAACGGCTCGAGATCGGCGTCGGGCAGAACCGAACGCTCGATATCGTAATGCAGACCGGCGAGGTAAGCGCAATCGTCGATATTACGGCTGACGACGCAAGCCCGGCTGGCCTCGAGGCCAGCTCAAACCGGCTCGGCACGAATATCTCGGCCCGAGAAGTTGAAGATCTGCCGGTAAACGGCCGCAACTATTCGCAGCTTTACCTAAACGCTCCCGGCGCGACCAATACGGGCACCGGAAACTTTGGTGATTTGCGATTTAATGGCCGAGCGAATCAGCAGAACCAGACAAAGCTCGACGGTATCGAATCGACGGCGATATTTGATGCGTCGCCGGGTTATGTAACGGTTCAGGGATCGCAGTTTCGACTTCAGACCTCAATCGAAAACATTCAGGAGTTCCGCGTTGATTCGTCCAACTACCCGGCAGAATACGGCACGGGAACGGGCGGCCAGATCAACGTGGTCGGCAAGTCGGGCGGAAACGCTCTAAAAGGTTCTGCGTTTTATTACATTCGAAATGACGCCCTCGACGCCCGCAACTTCTTTGACGGCGCCGAGAAATCACCTTTGAGGCTCAATCAGTTCGGCGGGTCGCTGGGCGGCCCGATCGTTAAGGACAGACTGTTTTTCTTCGGCAGCTACGAGGGGCTGCGTCAGAGGGCGGGCTTCAACATCATCGAATCGACACCGTCATCCGCGGTTCGCGATTTTATCGAGTTTTACGGCACTGCCGATCCGCGTGGCGAGGCCGCCCGAGCACTTCTCAACCTAAATGCGACCGACGCAATGGCGGCGTCGAGCCGTATCGCGGCGCTTCGGGCAACCGGCGTTGTTAATACGTTTCCAATTGGCTCTGGCGCACTGTTTACGTCAGGCGGAGTCGCAAATGCAGCCCAGATCATTCAGCTCAATAGGACGTCGCAACTCGACGAAGACGCATTTAGCGGCCGCGTCGATTTCAAGATCAATGACCGCTACACGCTCTACAGCCGCTATCAGCGGAGCCGCGGCAATCTGCTCTCGCCCGACGGCACCAGCGGAAGGTTTATTTCGGCCCGCCAGACACCGAACAATTTCGTGACCTCATTGACAGGCGTTTTTGGCTCGAGCATCGTCAACGAGGCAAAATTTGGCATCAATCGGGCGCCGACCGATCTATTTACCACCGTTCCCACGGTTTCGGGCCTTAATGGTTTCGATCTATCGCTGACCTCGCTCCGGGTTACGGGAAATATCGTCAGCCCCGGCGTAAACGGCGGTGCCGCGACCGGCTTTACCGAGCCCGGTGGTCTGACCCGACAGTCATCGGCGGGCAACGGACGTGCCCAACCCATTCGCCCCTCGACCTATTCATTTATCGATAACCTCTCGTATACCCGTGGTAATCATAATATGAAGTTCGGCGGCGAGCTTCGACTGATCCGCGTAAATTTTGACCAGCTGGGCGGCATCACGTACAGCTACGGCAACCTGACCGATTTTCTTCTCAATCGCAATCTGACGGCCGCCTTTATCGGCGATCTGTCACAGCCCGGTGATTTTCGCGTAGCGACCGACCCCATCACGACCATCAGCCGCCCAATCAGCGGTCTAAGTCAGGGCCGTCAGCATTACGCTATCGCGTATGCGCAGGACGAGTGGAAGGTGCGACCGAACGTTACCCTGAGCTACGGCCTCCGATACGAGTACTACTCGGTAAATAAAGAGAAGGATGACCGGGCGGTCATTTTTGATGCAGCCAGCGGACGGCTTCTGTCGCCGGACACGCCGCTTTATCAGTCGTCGAAGAGCAACTTTGGCCCGCGGCTCGGTCTGACTTGGGCGCCGGAGTTCCTTAATGGCAAGACACTGTTCCGAATGGGAGGCGGCCTGTATTACGGCCCCGGCCAGTATGAAGATTTGATTCAGCCGATCGAGAGCAACGTATTTCGATCGACGACGACGCTCGCAAATGGGCTGACGACCACGACCGGCTCGACCGTTGCGACGATCGGCGGCACGCTGACCAGATTTACACCGCGTGCATACGATACAAATGGCTATCGCGTGCCCGAGAAGGTCGGCCAGTACGGATTCTCGGTACAGCAAGAGCTGCCCGGCAGCACGGTACTGACGGTAGGATATGTTGGTTCACAAGGGCGAAACCTGTTCCTTCGCAGCATTACCAACCGCATTTTGTCCGGTAATGCGGTCATCCTAAACGGTGCTCCTCTGCCGACTGGCGTCGGCGTAGTTACACGTTGTGCGACCGCCCCGGTAAACGGAACGTGCACCGGTGCCATCTCGGGCGTCACGGTGATTCGCGAATTTGACATCGTCGGACGCGCTCTCGATGCCAGCGGCTCTATCGTTTCAAACCCGGCAGCGGTGCTGCAGCCATTTGGCGAGATCGACTATAAGACAAGCGGCGGCCGCGATCGGTATGATGCATTGCAGATACAGGTCAACCGCCGGTTTACGGCTGGGCTGACCATCAATGCCCAGTATCAGTTCGGGAAATCGGTGGGAAATACGCAGGGGTCGAACGAAGCTCAGACGGCACAGAATCCTTTCAGCTTCGAAGAGGAGTTTGGTAATAACACATTCGACATCCGGCACAGCGGTAACATCACAACGCTTTACGAGCTGCCGTTCGGACGCGGTCGTAAATATGAGCTTGACGGTATCGCGAACGGTCTATTCGGCGGATGGCAGGTTGGCGGCGTGTATAACGGCCGTTCAGGTTCGCCGATAAATGTGTTCATCACACGGCCCGATACGGTGTTTCAGTGCACCAATTCGGCCGGCTGCAATCTCGGAACCGCTCCGGGAGCAGCCGCGAACGTTGCAAACGGTTTTGTTGTAAATGCTCTGCCGACAGCAAGCGCCACGGTCTTTAACGCGGGCTTTATCGGCGTCATTAACACTCCGGGCGGCAATGCTTCGCGTTCAACGCGTCGGCCGAACCTGATTCCGGGTGTGGACCCATTTATCAACGACGGTGGCTTGCGTTATCTGAATCCGGCGGCGTTCTCGATTCCCGCACCCGGAACGTACGGCAATCTGCCCCGAAACTTCCTGAAGGGGCCCGAGTTTCACCAGTTTGACCTTACGCTGCAGAAACGGTTTCCCGTTACGGAGAGGGTCAACATCGAGTTTCGCTCGGAGATTTATAACCTCTTTAACCGTGCAAACTTCGCAAATCCGCCAGCGGTCCTGCCAAACAGCTTAGGCACATCGGCAAGCTCTCAGCAGCCAAACACGCCGTTTAGCACGAGTAACGTCGGGCAATTTGGTGTGATAAACGGGACGGTAGGAAGAACCGTCGGTCTTGGAACAAACAGGCAGATTCAATTCGCAATGCGGTTGAATTTCTAAGGCAAGCGCCGCCATCGGTGCCGGTGTATAAAAAGCAAAGAGCCGCGATATTTCGCGGCTCTTTTTCTATTTGTCACATCAGGACCAGAAGCTCGTGAGCCGCCTCTACTTCAGGGCGGTAGTAACCTTTTCCTTCGGATCATACGGGGTGGCCTGGTATTTTTTTACGGCCTCCTGGGCGTTGTCGTAGTTGTCGCCGATGGCTTCGGCGCGTTTGTAGGCGGCTACGGCGCGGGTTCGGTCGCCTTTGCCGTCATAGGCGTTGCCCATTTTGACGTTTGACCAGACGGCGAGCCAGACGGGGTTGAGATTGCCGCTCAAGGTCGCCTTGAAATTGTCGATTGCGAGATCGTAGTTTCGCTGCTCGAGAAACAGCAGACCGAGGTGGTAATAGATCCACGAATTGGAACGATCTAGCTTGAGAGCCGCCTCGAATTGGGCCTGAGCCTCGACGTAATTCCCTTCCTTAAACTGCTCGATACCGCGGCGGGCAATCGATGAAACGCGAAGATCGGGCGAGATTCTGAGCAGTTTAAAATTCGGATCGATGACGATGCCGATCGGCTTGCCGGTGGACTCGATGTTAAAGTCGGCGCTCGACTCTTCCATATCGAGCTTGACGGTCTGCAAGCCCTGGTCGCCCTCGGAGCGGAGCTGGACCTCGACCGGCAGACGCAGGTTGTCATAGTTCTGTTTAACCGTGCCGCGCGTTACAAATTTGCCGCCACGTGTGCGGATAATCAGGTAGTCGCTCGTAAATTCCGGCACGCCCGTACCCTCGACCCAGCGGGCAAAGAAATAGCGCATGTTGTTACCAGACACCCTCGAGGACAGCTTTTCAAAATCATCAATCGACGCGCTTTTGCCGCGAAACTCCTGCAAATAAGTGCGGAGCAGCTGATCAAATTTGGCCTCACCGAGCGTATCGCGGAGCAATCGGAAAACCGAGGCGCCCTTGCCATACATGATGTACTGGTAAGCAATGCTCTGGTCGTCGAGGTTGGTCGGAGCCCTCAGAAGCGACGCAGTCTGTTCAAAGGTCAGCGATTTCTCAAGCAGCTCGCGGCGAAGCCCATCAAGCTTTGCACCGTCCATCTCACTCTCACGCAGAGAAAAGGCACTGTATTCCGCCAATCCCTGCGACAGCCACGCCTCATCGAATGATTTAAGGCCGACGGTCAAGCCCCACCACTGATATGCCGCTTCTCGCTGAATCCGAGAAGTTGTCACATCGCGATTCTCCTCAAACGGACGGCTGGCGATAAACAACATTCCCTTTGACGAGTAAAAATCAAGGCTTTCGTCATCGATTTGGACGACGGTCAGTTTCTTGCCGTAATCGGCCGGGCCAAATTTCTTTGTATAAAACTGGAGAGCTTTACCGAGGGTCTCACCGTAACTCGAAATAAGGGCGTCGCTGCCCGGCTTAGCAAAGAACTGAATTTCCTGATCAGCTATACGCAAAGACCGAGGGGCAAACTTGCCATACGCAAAATTACCCGTGAGGGCGGGTGTCGACTGTACAAAACGATATCTGCCGCCAACATTCGCGATTGGGGCATCACTGTACCCGGTTACCTGATAACCGGCTGGCAGCGAGATGCTGATGTCCGAGGTCGCTGGGTCGGCCGCGTAATTGTGAAATGGAAACCAGCGTGCGGCATACATCAAATAACCCTGCCCATCCCCGACAAACGCCAGCCGTTTGCTCAACAGCGGTCCGCCGGCGGGGCTGTCAAGCAGCCCGCTGTATTTAAATCGAAGCGTTACAGACGTGCCTTTGACTATATTTTCGCCGAGATCAATGCGGACATGCGGTCCGAGATCGCTCGAATTGGACTGGTCTTGCACGAAGGTCAACGAACTGGGGGCGGTCACGATCACGGGCCGAGGCGCACCGCCGCGCGGCGGAACCGTCGGCCGGGTCATCATTGCCGACCCGCCCTGACGGGCAATCGATTCGACCTTTAGGGAGCCGTTCAGCTCAAATGCCACCGAACGCGTGTCCTCGAGCGGAGTAAAGGTGACATCGGCGGTCGCGCTCAAACGCCTGTCCGAGGGAGCAAGCGACACATCCATCACATAGTTTGTAACGTCGAAGGTGGTTCGCTTGACGGCCTGTGCCGAAACGTCCATCCCGAGGAGAGCCGCGAAAAGGGCAAGGCCAAATCCGCTTTTTATCAACTTTGTCATCTTTTTTCGTCCAAAAGTCCTCATTAAATATGCCCTTTTTTGATGTAGGCGCCGAGTAAATCGTTCGCCTAATCATCAATAATGAAGTCGACCGACACAACCTGCGAGGCAATTTGCTTGCCCAGTGCTGCAACTTCCTTGTGCTCGGGATGATCGGTGTAGGTGTCGAGGCCGTCACGGTCAACAAATCGCGCCACCAAGCCTGTTTCGAACGACCGTTCGAGATGCAAAACATCGGCTCCCACCTCGAACCCTTCATTTGGAATGCTAAATGCAAGCGCGGCAAGCCCTACACGGTGCGAGGTCCGTTCTTCTTCAGTAATTTCAGGTTTATATTTCCAGCATACGATGTGAATAAGCATGATGCATTCTCGCACATCTAATGGAAGCGAAAGGTCTCCGAGTTTCGCTGAATCCGATTGCGCGGCCTACCCGATACTGTATTGTAACGGTTATGAAAGGGAGCTTTACCGAGACGATTTCCTGGGTCGCGGGCGGCCTGCTAGATGGGGTCGCCGGTCTATTGAATTATAGCGACGGCCCGCTTCGAACGGCCCCGTCAGACGGGCGCGTGACGCTCCCCGACGATCTTTTTGCCAAGCCCGATGTCCAGACGGAGTGGTGGTACTACACCGGTCACTGCCGCTATGAGGATGGACGGCGATTTGGATTCGAGCTCGTGTTTTTTAAGCGTCGAACCGATCTGGACAAGCTGGGTTTCGTGCCGGTGGCGATCATCGCTAATCCTATGTACTTCGCCCACTTCGCGATTTCTGACATCGACGCAGGTACGTTCCGATCCGAACATGTACGCAGTTTCAACAAGCCTTTTGATACGCCGGTGTCGATGAGCACGACGTCGTGCGATGTACGGCTCGGCGATTGGACGCTCCGCGAAGTAGCGGGGAAGCACATATTGCACGCAACACTGGCGGACGGGTTCGTGTTCGATGCCGTGCTCGAATCGCAAAAGCCGGTTGTGCTCAATGGAGACGGTGGAATCAGCATTAAGAAAGGCGGTGCATCCAACCACTTTTCGTTGACGCGGATGAGCGTATTGGGCCAGAGCGTAAGCGGCGGTAAGGTTGAAACGTTCACCGGTTCTGCGTGGATGGACCGCGAATTCGGCATCTGGCAGCAGGGCGACTGGGATTGGTTCAGCATTCAGTTTGACGATGGAACCGAGCTGATGATTTACCAGTTCAATGATCCGACGCGTTCGATGAACGACGCCTTGACTGGGACGTTTGTAGAGGTCGACGGCTCGTGTCAATACCTGAAACGGACGGAATTTGACGTCGAAGTTCTTGCCACGTGGACAAGTCCTCGAAACGGGTCTGAATACCCGGCGGGCTGGCGGGTACGGGCCGCTTCATTAGACGTCGATATAGAAATTATGCCGCTCATCGCCGACCAGGAGCTCGACACACGCGGTTCGACGGTCGTCGTCTACTGGGAAGGCGTGTGCAGCGTAACCGGTACGAGGCTTGGAAACACAGTGACCGGCAACGCCTACGTAGAGCTAGTCGGGTACGACCGGTCGCACGAGTCCGTTGGGCTGGCCGGATTCTTGTTCGGATGATCAGGCGTCGGCTTCCGCCCACTTTCGGGTCACCTCGTGACGATAGGCAAACATTTTCTCCAGCTTTGGGATGATCGCAAACGGAGCGGCGAGGGCACCAAATATCCAGAACGGCGGTTCGTACTCGATCTCATCCCGCAAGAGCGATCCATCGGCGTGCGGTTCGATAATGTGGCGGTGCCGCCAGCTCGCAAACGGCCCAGAAATCTGCACATCCTCAAACATCCGGGGCGGGTCATACGCCGTATGTTCGGCGGTCCAGCGTGACGGTATAAGGCCAAATATCTTCTGCTCAATGATCGCCTGAGAGCCAAGGCGTGAAATATCTGCTTTTTGAATAATACGTGCGTTTTCCCATGGCGGGATCAAGCGTTCTATCGCATCGGGCAACTCGTGAAAGGCAAAAACGCGTTCTGGCGGCGCCCTAATAATGGTTTCTTTTAGAAATTTCATTATGCTGGCCGATTGGACAATGCTTCGTTCAACAACGTCCAAACCTTCTCTAGGTGTCTTTCTTCAACCCTGATACTGCCGACTGAGAGCCGCAGGGTATATCTGCCGTTGAGTTTTGTATGCGACAGGTACGCCTCTCCGGAAGTGTTGATGTCGTTCATCACGCGTTCGTTGAGCTCATCTAGATCGGCGACGCCGATGGGGCACACGCGGAAGCATACAAGTGCAAATGGGACCGGCGCCATAAGCTCAAAATCAGGCGACGCTTCGACCCAGGACGCAAATAGCCGGGCGAGCCGGCAATGCTCGCGGAGCCTCGCGGCCATCCCCTCGACGCCAAAATAGCGGATAACAAACCAAAATTTCAGAGAACGGAACCGACGCCCGAGTTGGATGCCATAGTCCATTCCGTTCTTTACCGTCTGTTCATCGCTCGTTTTCAAATACTCGGGAACGAGTGAAAAAGCGTTCTTCAATTCGGCAAGGTTTTTGCAGTAGAGGACGGACAGGTCAAACGGCGTAAATAGCCATTTGTGCGGATTCAAAACAATCGAGTCCGCCCGCTCCCAGCCCTTAAACAAAAAGCGAAGATCCGGCATGATCGCGGCCGAGCCGGCATATGCAGCGTCGACGTGCAGCCACAGGCCGTATGTGTCGCAGATTTCCGCAACCGCATCGACGGGATCGACGCTCGATGTCGAGGTCGTACCGATGGTCGGGATGACGCAGATCGGGAGAAAGCCAGCCGCGATATCCTCGTCAATCGCCTCAGCCAGTTTTTCTGCGATCATCTCAAACCGGTCGTTGTACTCGATCTTTCGCAGTGATTTTAACCCGAGGCCGAGCGTGATCACGCACTTGTCGATTGACGAATGCACATGCTCGCTGGCGTAGACTCGCATCAGCGGCACGTCGTCACGGCCCGTCAGCCCCTCGTCGCGTACACGCAGATTGGCGCGATCGCGGGCGGCGGCTATCGCGTGCATGGTCGAGACCGACGCAGTGTCGTAGATTATCCCCTCAAAATGCCCGGGCAGGTCAAGCATTTGACGCAGCCAGTCGAGGACGACATCTTCGAGCTCGGTCGAAGCTGGCGACGTGCGCCAGAGCATCGCCTTGTTATCAAAAGCGGCAGCCAGCATCTCGCCAAAAACGCCGCCCGCACTGGTCGATGTCGAAAAAAGACCGTGAAAGTTCGGGTGGTTCCAGTGCGTAACGGCGGGCAGGATCAGTCGATCGACATCACTCAAGATGTCGCTAAAGTCCTCACCTTGCTCAGGAGCAGATTTAGGCAGTCTTTCTCGCAGCCAATTCGGCTCGACCTGAGAGAGGACAGGATAGGTTTCGATATTCTCAAAATAGTCGGCGATCCAGTCAACGACCTGGTAACCGTATTCGCGAAATTCATCGGCGGACATGTCGCCCGTTTTGCTTACTGTCATTATCGATCAACGCTGCCAACTGAATAGCTCCAGCCCAAACGAATCTTTCATGGCGAGAAAGTGCTTGTCATTTTCGAACAGTACAACACTATTATCGATCGCATTTTGCGCGATTATGAGGTCGGGAATTCCGATGTCGTTGAATCCTCTCGTCAGGTTTGTCGTCTGCATCTCGATGATGCGGAACCAGTCAATTGACAGGGATAGGTTTCGGACTGACAGCAGCAGGTTGCCGAGTTTTCTCTCCTTTCGTTGGATGATAGATGGGAGCAATTCGGCCAGTATCAAGTCGTTGGTCGCTATTCGGTCGTTATCGATTAGTTCCGCTAGCAGACCGGCGACAGGTTTATCTCGGAAATAGTCGATCCAGACTGAGGTATCAATGAGAATGTCACTCACTTACGATCTCTAAGCTTGTCCAAATCGATGTCCAGATCGAGCTTTCCACGATAATCTTTCAAACCGCGAATTTTTTCTCTTTGAATGAGGTTTGTGAGAGCTGTTTTGATCACCTCAGTCTTCGTTCGAATCTGCGTGATTGCCATCGCTTCTTTCAACAACGACTCAGGGAGATCTAGTGTAGTTCTCATAAACGAATATGCCTCCTGCATAACTTTAACATAACCTGTATGCATCCCGAGTCGCCGTCATGTATATGGAAGACCGATAAAAGAACCTCGGTTGAACCTGAACGCTCGACAGAATTTGTAATACAAGTATAATATCACCTACGATAATCTCGCCAACGTAAACGCGTTACCCGAAGTCCTTAGTATTTGTCGATAACTGCCCTCCAAAAACAGCAGCCCTCGGCAGATTTTTCGACTGGAAGTTATGGCAAATGAGCCGTCGGAAGTAGAACCGGAAACCAAAGAAGGATTCATCCGCGGCCTCGGCCTGCTCGATTCGACGATGATCGTCGCCGGGTCGATGATCGGCAGCGGGATTTTTATCGTCTCGCCGGATATTGCTCGTCAGGTCGGCTCACCCGGATGGCTGCTTGTCGTTTGGATAATAACCGGATTGCTGACAATCGTCGGGGCGCTCAGCTATGGCGAACTGGCTGCGATGATGCCGCGGGCCGGCGGTCAGTACGTCTATCTTCGCGAGGCCTATTCTCCGTTTTGGGGATTTCTCTACGGCTGGACGCTTTTTCTCGTAATTCAAACGGCGACGATTGCCGCGGTCGCCGTTGCATTCGGACGATATTCCGGAGTTCTATTTCCGGCCATATCCGAGACCAACTATCTAATCGATCCGATCCGTTTAGGTTCAACCAGTTACGCGTTTTCCTTATCCACAGCTCAGCTCGTCGGCATCGCGATGATCGCGCTGCTTACCTTTATGAATACGCGTGGTCTCAAGCTGGGTAAGCTGATTCAAAATACCTTTACCATCGCCAAGACAGGCTCGCTCATCGCGTTGATCGTCCTCGGCTTGATCGTCGGCTTGGCTTGGTATCCTGAAATCGCGGCGGCGAACTTTGGTGATCTTTGGACAATTCGCGGCACCTTGCAGGATGTTGGCGGCGGATTGACCGCGGCGGTGACCTTTGGCCTGTTTGTCGGTATTTGCGTCGCCCAAACCAACTCGCTGTTTTCCTCAGACGCCTGGAATAACATCACTTTCACTGCCGGCGAGGTTAAAGATCCCAAGCGGAACATCCCGCTCGCTCTAGCCCTCGGAACGGGTGGCGTGATCACGCTATATCTGCTTGCGAACCTCGCGTATCTCGTCACACTGCCGTTTGAAAAGATCCAGTCCGTGCCTTTTGATCGCGTCGGATCGGCGACGGCGGATGTGATCTTTCCCGGCGTCGGAGCGGTGATCATGGCCGCCGCCATCATGGTGTCGACGTTCGGCTGTAACAACGGGCTGATCTTCGCGGGGGCACGTGCCTACTACGCAATGGCGAAAGACGGGCTGTTCTTCAAATCGTCGGGCGATCTCAATAAATTTCACGTCCCTGCTTGGGGCCTCGTTATTCAGGGTGTCTGGGCTGCATTTTATGTCCTGCCCCGGACCGTTAAGGCCGACGGAACATACGGCAATCTCTATGGCGATCTGCTCACATACGTCATTTCCGCCGCCCTGATCTTTTATATTCTGACGATCATCGCTATTTTTGTGCTCCGCTCGAAACAACCGGACGCAGAACGCCCGTATAAAGCATTTGGTTATCCGATCATTCCGGCACTATACTGCGTCGGAGCCGCGATCATCCTGGTTGTATTATTTGTTTATCAGACGACCGCGACGTGGCCCGGCCTATTGATCGTGCTGACCGGTGTTCCGGTTTATTTTATCTGGCGTAGTATGTCGAATCGCGAGCCCGAGTCGCTGCAATCTTAAGTTTTAAAACACCCTAGGAGGTTTGCATGTCACTATTTGCGACTAAACCAATTTCCAGAATCGTAGCCGAGGCGCAGGAGACCGGCGCGCACACTCTAAAAAAGACGCTAACCGCCCTCGATCTGACGATGCTCGGCATTGGAGCGATCATCGGCACCGGTATCTTTGTGTTGACTGGTCAGGCGGCCGGTAAACACGCTGGCCCGGCCGTCATCATCTCGATGGTTATCGCGGGTATCGTGAGCGCTTTTGCCGCACTCTGCTACTCGGAGTTTGCATCGAGCGTGCCGATTTCCGGCTCAGCATATGCATACGGCTACGGCACGCTCGGCGAGTTTGTCGCATGGATCATCGGCTGGGATCTGATCCTCGAATATGCCTTCGGTGCGGCCACCGTCGCGGTGGGATGGTCCGGATATGTCGTCAGCCTTTTCCGTGACACACTCGGGATAAATTTCCCGCTTGCCCTGAGCGCTCCGCCCGGGACTGAGTTGAGAGCAACCGACGGCACATTAATCGGGACGGGAGTATTCAATTTACCCGCCGCGCTGATCGCGGTCGCAGTTACCCTGCTGCTGATCCGCGGCATCAAGGAGTCGGCTAGTTTCAACTCGATTATTGTCGTCATTAAGGTGGTGGTGGTTGTCCTGTTTATCGTCGCCGGCATCGGGTATGTTAATACGGACAACATCGGGATTGGCTGCACGGTCGGCGCTCCCGGCTGCGCCCAGTTTATGCCTTTCGGATTCCCGGGTGTGGTTACGGGTGCAGCTGTCATCTTTTTTGCCTACATCGGCTTTGACGCTGTCTCGACCGCTGCGCAGGAAGCTAAGAATCCACAGAGAGACATGCCGATCGGCATTCTCGGGTCGCTCGCCATCTGCACCGTGCTCTATATCCTGGTCGCCGGGATTATGGTTGGCCTTGTCGATTACAAGCTGTTGACCAACGCCGCCGCACCCATCGCTGTCGCGATTGATGCGGCACTGCAGCGGGCACAGGGCACGACCATGGGCACCATTCTGTCGGTATTCCCGACAATCATTAAAGTGGGTGCAGTGCTTGGTCTGAGCTCAACGATGGTCGTGATGACCATGGGCCAGCCGCGTGTGTTCTACTCGATGTCGAAAGACGGGCTCCTGCCCTCATGGGCCGCAAAGATTCACCCCAAGTATCAGACACCGCACATCACAACGGCAATTACCGGAACCATCGTTGCCCTTTTGGCGGGGTTTGTGCCGATTAGTCTGTTGGGCGAATTGGTTAGTATCGGGACGCTCTTCGCCTTCGTCATCGTGGGCACCGGGATCATCATTTTGAGGTCGTCAAACCCGGCCCTTAACCGCCCGTTCAGGGTGCCGTTCTCGCCGTATATTCCGATCGCTACGGTCGTCTCCGCGGCGTACCTGATGAACAGCCTGCCGCTTGACACCTGGATTCGCCTGATCGACTGGATGGCTATCGGTCTGGTTATTTACTTTGCCTACAGCTATAACCACAGCCATTTGGGCATCAACGAGGAGCGCGGCGGTGACGAGGTTGAGTCAAACTACAAACCGCCGATCGCGGCGATTCTCGCAATTGTGTTAACGGTTCTGTTAACGCTTTATCAGGTACCGTACCTAATGAATCTGCCGTCCGCAGATGTACCATTTAATCTGGCAGTCCGGCTGTTCGCCTGGATCGTTACCGGAGTATTGGTCGGCGTGCTGATGTACGGTAAAGGTGATCGGAATGCTGTCCGCAGCTCGCAGACGCGCAATCTCGGACTCATCCTGTCACTTGCAAATTTAGTGATTTGGATCGGCATCACATATTGGTATTTCCAGAATATGCATAAGCCGATAATGTAAATACGGCTTCAGCTGTTTCATTTTGGCCACAGAGTTCACGGAGCATTAGAAATCTCTATGAACTCCGTGGCCGATCTTTTTATGCAGAGCAAACTTGTCAAATGGCTGATAGTCCTCGCGGTCGCGTGCGGTATATCAGTGATTCCGCCACCCGACGGTGTGCCCAGAGAAGCGTGGACTCTGCTGGCGATTTTTATCGCTACGATCGTTGGTTCGATCGTACAGCCGCTGACCGGCAGCGCGATGGTTCTGCTCGGCGTGGTTGCACTCGCCCTGTTTCGTGCATTGCCGATCGAGAAAGCCCTTAGCGGTTATGCCGACAAGTTTGTCTGGCTCGTGCTCGCGGCGTTTTTTATCTCGCGGGCGATGATAAAGACCGGCCTCGGCCACCGCATTGCACTCATATTCGTAAGGCTGATCGGGCGGAGAACGTTGGGCCTCGGTTACGCGCTCGTCTTTACGGATTTCATTCTCGCATCTTTTATTCCCTCAACAGGCGCTCGCTCGGGCGGCATTATCCTGCCGATCGCACGAAGCGTGACCGAGACATACGACTCGCGGCCCGAGGACGGTACCGAGGGGCGGCTCGGCACGTTTCTGATGACGATGCTCTATCAGTGTGAGGTGATTCTGTGTGCGACCTTTCTGACCGGGCAGGCGTCAAATGTCATCATCGCCGGTTTTGCCGCACAGCAGGCAGGCGTCGACCTCAATTATTCGATTTGGTTTGTTTCTGCTATCGTCCCGTCTCTCATCTCGCTGCTGGTTATTCCAATGATGATCTATTGGCTTTACCCGCCCGAGATTAAAGAGACCCCGAACGCTGTGAGGTTTGCTCACACGCAGCTCGTTGAGCTCGGGCCGCTCAAGCGCGATGAAAAGGTCCTGCTCGTGGTCTTCATTGCCGTCGTCCTTCTATGGATCACGGCCAAGCTGCACGGTATCGACTCCACGGTGATTGCCATGCTTGGCATTTCATCGCTGCTCGTGACAGGCGTGCTCGCGTGGCGCGACTTGATCGACGAAACCCACGCGTGGGAAGTTTTCATCTGGTACGGCGGACTGGTGATGATGGCAACGGCCCTGGGAGAGACGACTATCCCAAAGCTCTTTGCCGCAAGCGTCGCCTCTGTAACCGATGGCCTCAGATGGCCTATCGCGCTTCTCATTTTGGCTCTTGTCTTTTTCTACGCGCACTATGCTTTCGCCTCGATAACTGCCCACGTGACGGCGATGTTTATCCCGTTTCTAGCGGTGACGGTCGCGGTGGGCGCACCGGCCGGGCTGACCGTCCTCGTCCTCACATACTTTGCAAACTTGAGTGCTGGACTGACGCACTACGGCACGACGCCCGCCCCGGTTTACTTCGGTCTCGGATATGTGACACAAAAACGCTGGTGGACGGTCGGCCTGATCGCCTCGATCCTAAATATAATCATCTGGTCGACGTTCGGTTTGGGATGGTGGAAAATATTGGGCTGGTGGTAGCCGCCGGAACGCCGGAACGCAAGCTCTCGCCGGAACGCAGGCACCCTTGCCTGCAAGCGTCCCAAGGGACGCTGACGGTGCTGGGGATGATTCAAGCTGGGTCAAACCGAGGCTGTGTTCCGGAGCCACGCCGGCGGAACCTGCGTAGCAGGCAAGGGACCCTGCGTTCCGGCAAACGAGAACGGAGTTGCAGGCAGGCGGTGCCCGCGTTCCGGCAAAGTTAGGTACTCTGCGGCAAGAGTCCGGGCACCGGGGCGTCGACCTTATCGAGAGCCTCTTTGTAAATCGTGATTGCCTTGTCAGCTTCGAGTTTCGCTTTGGTCGCGGCGAGATAGTCGGCAAAGACGGCGCCGCGCTTCTTTGAGAGCATCGAGTCGAGCAACCCGCTGCGTTCCTTTGCGAATTCGGCCATGTCGGCCTCCTGACGGGATTTGACACTCACCACGTACCAATTATCGCCAACCTTAATTGGATTCTTTGTGACTTCGCCTGCCTTTAACGCGTACACAGCATCCTCGAGAGCTTCGCTCGTTCCTGCCGACGGGCCCTCGCCTAGCGGCGAGCCCAGAATAAAATCTTTTTGATCTTTCACAGTCAACCCTTTTGCGGAAGCGGCGCCTGCGAGCGCGCCGGCATTACCGGCAGCGGCCGCAATTTGTTTGGCAATGTCCTCAACCTGTAACCGGGCTTGTTCAAGCTTGACGACCTCGACGACCTGCGCCTTTACATCGTCGAATTCAGCGTCGCGAGGCTCCTCACGAGCGATAAGGATAGGAATCGCAAACCCGTTTTGAATCGGTGTCTTTTCGCCGACATCGCCCACTGCCGCTAGCGGTGCAATACCTTCTTCAAACTGCGGCGACACGCCGATATTGGGCACGTCGTCACCCGGCTTTAGAAATCCGGTTTCCTTGACCATCTCGGTCGCGCCCGAGTTTGCCTCACCGGCAAATGCCTGCGCGGTCGCAAGCGGGTCTTTGGTCTGCTTCAGAGAGTCGACGACTTTCTGCGCTAACTCGGCCGCGACGCCATAGGCACGACGATTACGCAGGCTCACCTCGATCTCTTTCTTAGCCTGGTCGTAGGGCTTTGCCACGTCTTCGCCGCGGCGAAGAACAAAGTAACGGCCCTCGTATTCGATCGGGTCCGTGATCTCGCCGGGTTTCATTCTCAACAGTTGCTGGTATGGGTCATCCGTCTTACTCAAATTCTCTTTGACTGGACCGGCGAGCTTGCCGCCATTGAGCGCGGTTGCGGGGTTTTCCGACTGGCCTTTGGCAAGCACTCCAAACGTCTCCTCGGTGACTGTCTGGCCGTCTTTCCTCAGCTGTGCGACGAGCTCGGCAGCTTTTGCCTGTACCTGGCCATCATCTTCCGGCTTCGCGATTCGCAGCACAATCTCTTGGCCCATAGTGCCGCCTGTCTTCTTGTCGGCAGGCAGCTTTTCGTATTCCGCACGCAGGTCGGTATCGGAAATCTGCAGCTTTTCCCCGATTTTCGCCGTATTTACAAACACATACTTAACCTTTTTCTGGGGCGTGTTTATGAAGTAGGTAGCCTTGTTTTTTTCAAAGTATTCCCGTAGCTCGGCATCGCTCGGAGTAATAGTCTTGGCGAGCTCAGTAGTGCCGACCGCCACGTAACTCACCTCAAATTTGCTGTTTTTCCTCTGGAAATCGCTAAGCACATCCTCCTCGGACACCGTAACGCCAGAGGTCATGAAAGCCTGCAGCTTTTGGGTGCTGATGTCATCGCGTACCGATTGCTCGTAATCGGAAATACCGCCGAATTGCTCAGTAACATTCTGCTCGTAAACCGCCTGATCAAATACTTTGCCATCGGTAGGTTTATTCTGCTCACGAATCCTGGCGGCAACCTCGCCGTCACTTGCCGTCAGCCCGAGTCGGTCCGCCTCAAGCCGGGTGATGCGGCTCGAGATGAGACCCTCGAGCAGCATTTTGGCGGGAAAGCTCTGCCCGCGGCCAAAACGACTGTAGTTTTCTTTTTGCCTGACGAGCTGCCCCACGCTGATATCCTCACCAGAAACGGAGGCCGCCGTCTCATCGCTCTGTGAGAGATTTGCAAGTGTCGTATTACTGGCTGGCGTGTAGAAAAATACAAGGCTGCCGACCATGAGAATGGCAAACAAGAACAGGACAAAGTTACGGGTCTTTTCAAGACGGGTAAAGAATCTTAACATCGAAAAACACCTACTTTCCTAAATTACGGCCACGCGGCCTGGCGTTAGAGACAAACGCCTATCTTAACAAAGCCGGGCCGCGAAATCCACCAGGAGCCGCGGGCCTGGCGGGGGCGGGCCGTACCGGGCGGCTTATTCTATCATTGCGGCGCGCCTCGCTTTTTCTGATAGTCCCACTTCTGCGGCCACGTGTCGTCTGGCCTTCGCTACCTCAAATACTTGCAGTCCGCGTCTATTTCAATGATGATTGACGCAATATTCTGTTGTATGCCTCGCCACGATATCAAATCAGTCGGAATCGTCGTAAAACCAGGTCACGCGGAGGCGCTTTCAACCGCAGCCGAACTCAATACGTGGCTTACGAAGCGAGGGATCGCGAAGGTCGGCGACCCGGTGTCGGCGGCGGATATCGATGTGCGGTCGAGCCAGGTCGCAGATGCCGATTTGATCGTAGTGCTCGGCGGTGACGGCACAATGATCGCGACCGCCAGGATGATCGGGACGGCGGACGCCCTTGTATTAGGCATCAATTACGGCAGTCTTGGATATCTTACTGATTTCCGAATCGAGGAAATGTTTCCTGCTCTTGAGGCGATCTTCGCTGGCGAGTATGAAATCGACCGCCGGGTCATGCTCGATGCTGAACACTTGCGCGGCGGCGACAAACTCGCCAGCGGCCGCATTCTCAACGACGTTGTAATCAATAAGGCTGCACTCGCCCGGATCATCGACATCGACGTCCGGCTCAATGACCTGTTCGTCAACCGTTTCCGCGCCGACGGCCTGATCGTTGCGACGCCGACGGGCTCCACAGCCTATAATCTTTCGGCCGGCGGACCTATCGTTTATCCGTCGATGAATGCCGTCGTCCTCACGCCGATCTGCCCCTTTACGCTGACAAACCGCCCGATTGTCGTGCCGGACAGTGCTGAAATCGAGTTAACCCTGCAAAACGATAATGAAGGTGTTGTGCTCAGCCTTGACGGCCAAACCGGCTACCCACTGGCCGCCGGCGACCGCGTTAAAATTCGCAAGAGCGAAACCAGTTTTAATATCGTCCAGCCAGCGAATCGTAACTATTTTGATGTGTTGAGGGACAAGCTCAAGTGGGGGCGATAAGCGGGTTAGCGAGGCATGAACAGGCTGACCTGATCGTCGTCTTTCTGCTCAAACCCATCCGGATACCATTGACATTCGCGTAAGTCGCACTTTCCTTTGTCATTGAATATGACACCCTCTGTTTCAAGGAGTTCCTGTTGCAGGTTTACGGGTATGGTAAGCCGGCCAGTCGAGCATTTCCCCTGTGAATTGATCACCCGCTGCCACGGCACGCTCTCGGTGTCGGCCCCATGCATCACGTAACCCACGGTTCGCGCCGTATAGGCGTCGCCTAAAATCAGGGCGATCTGCCCGTATGTCATCACCTTTCCGGGCGGGATTTCCGAGATAAGGGCATAAACACGGTCGCGATACGATTTTTCGTCAATTTTCATTTCTTCCGGAGCATTGTACGAGCCGGTGCGCCGTCGCCGCCGCCGCCGATGTATTTGAGCGGCATACAAATAATGTCGTAGTCGCCCACTGGCACCTCACGCAGGTCAACGCCCTCGAGAATGACTACTTCTTGCTCAAGCAGGGTGACGTGAACCGGGTGCCCGGGCGAGCCGCTTTTCTCGATCGACAGGTAATCGATTCCGACAAGCACAATGCCGCTGTCCGCCAATAGGCGTGCCGTCTCGGGAACCAGGTATGTGTAGTCGCTGCGAAAGCCTTTCTCCGGCTCGGACCAGAAAGACGAGTTTCGTGTTTTGAAAAGTAGACGTGTGACGCCATCGATATTCCCTACGTGCCTCGGCTCAATCGCCGTGACCGAGTCGTCGATTTCAATCACGCGGCACGGGCCGATCAGCTTTTCCGGATCGATCTCATGGATTCGCTTCGCTCCGTCGATAAAATGATTGGGGGCGTCAACATGGGTCGCGGTATGCATGCCCATCGAGATTTGCGAGACGTTTGCGGTGGCGCCGTCGGCCATTGATTTGAACGAACTAATAACCACACCCGGATCGCCCTTATATATTGGCGTTTCCGCGCTTATCGCGACCGTAATGTCGTAGATTCCTGCGCTCATTTGCATTGAGAATAAGGCAAAACGCCTCGTCGGACAAAGTTTGATAAACTTCGACTATGGATATGGAGATAAAACACGAGCAGAAGGTTAATGGTGGCCGCTTTTACATCGTGGACGGCGGCTCGCCTGCCGGCGAGCTCACCTACCAAGAGACATCGCCTGGCACGATAGACATTGACCATACCGAGGTGGACGACAAATTTCGCGGCGAGGGTCTCGGGCAGGATCTGGTGTCGGCTGTATTAGAGCATAGCCGCGAGAACAAATTGCAAGTGACCGCCTCCTGCCCGTACGCGAAGAAAGTGATTGCCGAAATTGGTCAGTCCGAGAAAGAAATGGTTGACTGATAGCTTTGGGCCAAACCTCAATTCGCTCTGATGAATACGCCCCGCATTTCAGCCTCGAGCTATTCAAACACCGCTCCGCTCGTCTGGTCCTTTCTCTATGGCAGGAACCGCGGGCATGCCGAGCTCATCCTCGACAACGCACCTGCTCGCTCGGCAGAGCTCCTCGTCTCGGGCCGCGTTGACGCTGCTCTAGTGCCGGTAATAACCTTTCAGACAGACGCCGGCCTTTTCCTTGTGCCGGGTGTATGCGTTGGTGCCATCCAAAATGTCCGAAGCGTCTGTCTCGCAACCAAAACTGTCGATCTCGCCGCCGTCCGCTCGGTCGCGCTCGACGTGTCGTCTAAAACCTCTGTCGTCCTGACCAAGATAATCTTCCGCGAATTCCTGGGTTTCGAACCAGAGTGGCATGACTCGAAACCCGACATCCCGGCGATGTTGGAAAATTCCGACGCAGCATTAATAATCGGCGACCCGGCCCTGGCCCTGTCAGAACCGGGAGCCATAATGTCCGGGTTCCGCCGATTCGATCTCGCCAACCTATGGCACGGCTACACGGGCCTCGGCTTTGTGTTCGCAATGTGGATGAGCCGCACGCAAAAAGCCCCCGTCGATTTCGCCGCGGCCCGCGATGAGGGCCTGGAGCACCTCGACGAAATTGCTGCCAATTACGCTGGCGAAACCGGCCTAACCCGCGACGAGATCAAAATGTATCTGACCGAGAATATCTCATACACCATCGACGACACGATGCGTCGCGGGATGGAGCTGTACTTTGATCTCGCGGCCAGGCACGGCTTAATCGGACGGAATAAGGTCCTCGAATTTGCTTCAGGCTAATAGATTGGTATCTTCCACTCCTCCTGAAGTTTGTCATTAACTACTTTCCCATCGTTGGTTTTCAGGTGTTCGATGAGTATTAGACAGGCGTAAATGCGTTTGTCGATATTCTTGATCTGGCCGATAAAGTACAACATTGATCGCTGTTTGCCAGCTGTGAGGCTGTGGAACAGCTTGTCGCCCTTGGGGTCCTGATCGAGCACCTCGCGCAATTCCTCGGGCATCGGCAAACCATATTTGCTCTCATCCCGCACCAGTTCGACGCTGACCGTGTCACCCACGACGATACCCAACGCGTCACGCTTTTGCTGATTGACAATGATAAAGAACTGCCCGCCCCATGGCATCAGTGCGCACTGGAAATCCTCGCCGCCGTTTATCGAACATACGACCCTTCGCAGCTTGCCTTCAAATTTTAATTTCTTGGGAATTTCGGGCCCGACAATCAGATAATGCCAACCTGAGCCTTCCATAGAACGCGTCAGCTCGGTTTTGAATTTGACAGGTTTCGCCATCTCTAGGTGCTCCGTGATTAATTCCCTCGTACATTTGTTAGAATCGAGCTGATGGAAACATCGATACAGCCCGTTCTCGACAAGGCACTCGGCGGCGAGCGGTTAACCGCCCAGGACTGCACCGCTCTGCTCGAGTCGCACGATTTTGTACGTATCGGCCTAGCTGCCGACGAAATCAGATCGCGGCACAACCCGACCGACATTGTCACCTACATCATCGACCGCAACATTAATTATACAAATGTCTGCAACGTCGTTTGCACTTTCTGCGCGTTCTACCGGCGGCCGGGCAAGCCCGATACATACGTGCATTCGATTGACGAGATAGAAAAGCGAATCGATGAAACGATAGAGCTTGGGGGCACCGGCGTTCTGATGCAGGGCGGGCTGCATCCGGATTTTAATATCGAGTGGTACGAAAATCTGCTGAGCACGCTGCATGCGAAATATCCGCGCTTTCAGCTTCACTGCTTCTCGCCGCCCGAGATTCACAACATCTCGCTGATATCAAAACTCGACTACGTCACGATCATGCAGCGTTTGAAAGATGCTGGATTAAATTCGATGCCCGGCGGCGGCGGCGAGATCCTTGATGACGAGGTTCGCGCCCGTGTCTCAACCAAATGCAACACCCAGGAATGGCTCGACGTGATGCGTGCCGTCCACAAGGTCGGGCTGATCTCAACGGCGACGATGATGTTTGGCATCGGCGATAGAGTCGAGCATCGCGTCCGGCACCTACAGCGTATCCGCGACGTACAGGACGAGTCGCTCGCTCTCAAAGCCGAAAACGGCACAGGTGGCGAATTCACCGCTTTTATCCCCTGGACATTCCAACGCGAAAATACCGCTCTCGGCCGTAAAATTACCGAGGAACCAACCGGCATCGACTACCTACAAATGCTCGCCGTCTCGCGCCTCTTCCTAGACAATATCCAACACATCCAGGCCTCATGGCTAACCCAGGGCCTAAAGCTCGGCCAAACCGCCCTAAGATTCGGCGCCGATGACATGGGCTCCATCATGATCGAAGAAAACGTAGTCTCCGCCGCCGGCGCCCACGTCGAAGCCAACGAACGCGACCTAAGGTACCAAATCCGCGAAGCCGGCTTCACGCCGCAGCAGCGAGACATTCTCTACAATTACATCTACCGCGACGGTATTGATGACAAAGATGCCTCCACATCGATGCCGTTCAGGAAACTGAGCGTGGCTTTTGCGGATTAGTCGCGAGTAGCTGCCGGACAGTCGGTTATAGCTGAAACTGAAGAAACCAAGGGGCTCGGAATCGCGACAATCATCTCGTTAGTTGTAGGAATGTTGGCGGGCTTTTGGGGAAAGGCCCTCGATCCAGACGGGAGAGGCGGAAGCTTACTGGCCCTTCCGGTCATCATAACGCTATTCCCGATTTGCACGGCTCTCTTTTTTACGGGCGTGACCTGCGCGAAACGACCCTTCGGCCCGCCCCTAATCCTTGCGTCCATCTTGATCCCAATTTGTTTCTGGATCTCGCGAGGTTTCTTCTAAACCACAAGTTTCTTGGCAACTTGACAAGAAACTTCTAAGATCAAGTTATGAAACGCCTACCGGTCGGAGAATTCAAAGCGACTTTATCTGACGTGCTCGAAAAGGTTCAGCAGGGCGAGAGCTTGGGGATAACCTACGGAAAAAGTAAAAAGCTTGTCGCCGAGATCAACCCCCCAAAGAAGCAGAAGAAAATCAAGAAACGAAAGCTCGGTATTCTTGAGGGAAAGGCAACTGTTATCTTTGCTAATGATTTCAAAATGACTGAAGAAGAGTTCATCAACTTGAAATGAAACTCGTGCTCGACACCCACACGGTTCTTTGGTCGATATTAAAACGAAATCGTTTACCGCCGAAATCGCGAAATGCAATCGAGGCTCCGGCTACAGAAGTATTTGTGAGTTCAGTTAGCCTGTGGGAGATTTCGATAAAGTCCAGGCTTGGAAAGTTGAGCCTTGTGGATTTATCGACTGACGACCTTATCCCCATCAGTAATTGGGATGGGGTTTGTAACAATTGACCTAACCCCGGACGAGGCGGTTACACAGGGCAGCCTCAAAGAAGATACTCACTTCGATCCATTTGACCGCATGCTGGTTTGGCAGGCGATCTCACGCCAAATGACATTGGCCAGCGGCGACACTGAGTTACGCCGGTTTGAGGCGGACGGTTTGAATTTGCTTTGGAATTAACCGCGGGTAACCCCCAGTCTCCTCACCTCAACGCCGGTTTTGAGCATGATGCAAGCTGCGCGGAATATTTTGCTTATACGGCCGCTGCGGTTTGGGTACAATCGCGAGACGGCGGAGACGAATAAGTTTCAGGCACAGGAGACGGGCGTTGACGAGGACGTTTTTAGTGAAGCGGCCTTGATTGAGTTTGACCGGTTTGCAGAGACTTTGCGGTCATCTGGCGTGAATGTTTTTGTCTTTGACGATACTGCCGAGCCGGAAAAACCGGACGCGATTTTTCCGAATAACTGGGTTTCGTTCCACGCAGACGCAACGGTCGTAGTATATCCGATGTGTGCCGCAAATCGCCGGCCTGAGCGGCGGCCCGACATTATCGACGAGCTTCGAACAAGATTTCGCATCGATAAAGTAATCGATCTCTCACATTACGAAACGCGTGGCCGCTTTCTCGAAGGGACGGGCAGCATCGTTTTTGATCACGTAAACCGCGTCGCCTATGCCTGTCTTTCACCTCGCACGGATGCCGGTCTTTTGGCCGAGGTTTGTGGCTCGCTCGGATATCGGCCTCACAGCTTCCACGCGTCCGACGCGAATGGCGACGCGATTTATCACACGAATGTGATGATGTGCGTCGGCACCGGCTTTGTCGTTATTTGTCTAGCCAGTATCACAAGTGCTGACGAAAGAAAGAGCGTCGTCAAGTCTTTCGAAGACGGAAACCTCGCGATCATCGACATCACGCTGGATCAGATGAATTGCTTTGCCGGCAATATGCTGGAGGTCGCCGGCGATGGCGACAAAAACCTTCTGGTGCTATCCGCCACCGCGTCCGAATCGCTGAACGCTGCCGAAAAGGATGCTCTCGCAGAATTTTGCACGCTGCTTCCGATACCGATCCCGACGATCGAAACCGTGTGCGGTGGCAGCTCCCGCTGCATGATCGCGGAGATATTCCTTCCAAACCTAGCCTAGAGAGCGCTTACCCAATTATTACAAACCTTCTGGTGCCCAACTGTTACGATAAGAGTGTTGTAATTTAGCGTTAGTAGTTTTTTTAATGCAAAACGTTCTGGAATTCGAGAAACCTCAAACCGGCTTTAACTGGAAAAATGTGGCGATAGTCACCTTTTTCCACCTCGCTGCGATCCCTGCACTTTTTACTTTCAGCTGGCAAAATCTCGCGGCTTTGCTGATCGGTAACTGGATCGTAGGCAGTCTCGGTGTAGGCCTCGGTTGGCATCGCCTGCTGACGCATCGCAGCTTTAAGGCTCCGAAATGGCTCGAATATACGTTGTCGACGCTGGCGACGATGTCGATGCAGGACCCGCCCGATAAATGGATCGCGACGCACCGCATCCATCACGCCTTTGTCGATACAGATAAAGACCCGCACTCGGCGCGTTCGGGTTTTTGGTGGCCGCAGATCGGATGGGTTTTGTGGGGCAGGTCGCAGGACCATGATGCCGCGACGTTGAAAAAATACGTACCCGACTTGTTAAAAGACCGCGGCCACGTGCTGATCTCTCGGTTTTTCTACATCCCAATAATCCTGTCGGCTCTGATTCTCTTCGCAATCGGCGGCTGGACCATGGTCGTGTGGGGTGTAGCGGCCCGCGTTGTTTTTGGCTGGCATACCACCTGGTTTGTTAATTCTCTGTCGCATCTTTATGGCAGTCGACCGCATGACACCGACGACCTATCGACCAACAACTGGTTTGTCGCCCTGCTGACCTTTGGCGAGGGCTGGCATAACAATCACCATGCTTTTCCGACATCTGCAAGGCACGGCCTTAGCTGGTATCAGTTCGATATGAACTGGATTGCGATACGCTTATTCGAGCGGATTGGCTGGGCACGCGACATCCGCGTCGCGGACACCGCCCGTGCCGCAACCCCCTTGAAAATGGCGGCATAAAGTATTAACCTCCGTCCGATGACGACGAACCCAAAGAATTACCGGGAATTCTGGGATTTTTACGTTGCGGAGCATAGCATGCCCGCCACTCGCCGGCTGCATTTTGCGGGCACGGCGCTCGGCATACTACTTCTCACATTCTTCATTTGGCGGGGTCAGTGGTACTTCTTCCCTGCCTTCTTTATCGTCGGCTACGCGTTCGCCTGGTTCGCCCATTTTGTCGTCGAGAAGAACAAGCCCGCCAGTTTTCGCTTTCCGCTCTGGTCGTTTATCAGTGATTTCAAAATGATGGGGCTGATGCTCGTCGGCCGTATGGATCGCGAGGTCGCGAGAGTACGCAGCGATCGGACCTGGCCTGCCTAACCCTTGTTTCCGCCTTTGCATCTCCCGCGTTAAGATCAAACGATGGCGTCCGAGCTCTTAAACCCTGCACCTCTCAATTCAACCATTGAATTTTTGACGGCGATGATCACTCCCTCGCTACTAATCTCCGCGACCGGTTCGCTTGTATTATCGACCTCGACGCGCCTCGGACGTGTGGTCGACCGGGTGCGCGGGCTTGAAGTGCGGCTTGGCGAGTTGATCTACGTCGAGGACAAAGACGAGGTACCGCTCTACGACAAGCGGGTTGAGGTGATTGTCGATCTGCTTGATAAGGCGACCAGCCGGTCGCGAATCCTGCAACGGGCGATGGGAGCGTTTTATTACGGCCTCGGCTGTTTCATCCTGACCAGTGTAACGATCGCGATCGCGGGCATCCTCGACATTTACCGCTGGATGCCGATACCGGTCGGCATCATCGGAATAATGTTTCTGTTCTATGCCAGCATTCTAATGCTGATGGAGACACGGATGGCGACGGCGACGGTCAATGCGGAGATGGACTTTACCTGGGAACTGGCGAGGCGTGTCGCCCCGAAAGAGGTGGCAAACAAATACAAACGAATCGAGACCGGCGAGTATGAAATCAAACCCGAGCCAAAAAAAACCGGGGTATCTCCAACTCTTGGCGGCAAATGAGCTAGAGGCTCGCGTCGAGCAGCTCGAATCGTTGCTGGGATCGTGCACCGTCTGCCCCAAAGATTGCGGTAACAATCGCCTAAATGACGAAATAGCGGCATGTTATTCCGGCCGCCTGCCGATTGTCTCATCTTACACAGCCCATTTTGGCGAGGAACCGTGTCTCTCAGGCACGCGTGGAGCGGGCAACATTTTCTTCGGCAACTGTAATCTGCGCTGCGTTTACTGCCAAAACTACCAAATCTCGCAGACCTGGCGTGAGCAGAAAAAAAACGAAGTCTCCCACGAACGCCTAGCCGAGATGATGCTCGATCTGCAAGAACGCGGGGTGCACAACATCGGTTTTGTCTCGCCCACCCACTTTGCCCCGCAGATGGCCCGGGGAATTCTGATCGCCGCCCGACACGGCCTGACGCTACCGATCGTTTACAACACTAACGCTTACGACTCGGTCGAGGTTTTAAAGTTGCTCGACGGCATCGTTGATGTGTACCTGCCCGATCTGAAATACGCCGACTCGGATGCCGGATTTCAGTACTCAAAAGTCCGCGACTATAAAGAACATGCCCGTGCGGCCATCACAGAGATGTACCGTCAGATGGGCGACACCCTGCACTTTGGCGATGACGGGCTGTTGGAACGCGGCCTCATGATTCGCCTGCTCGTTTTGCCAAATGACATCGCCGGCATAGAGGAAAACCTACGATGGATACGCGACGATCTCTCACCCAAAACTGCGATATCGTTGATGGCCCAGTATTACGCGACCAATAAAGCCGCGACCGACGAACGGTATATTTTACTCTCACGTCGCATCAGCGAGGGCGAATGGCTCTCGGCCGTGTCTCTTTTAGACGACCTGGGAATGCAGGAAGGCTTTATGCAGGAGTACGAGTCGGCGTCGCACTACTACCGCCCAGATTTTACGGATGCGGAGAAGCCCTTTAGGGATATTCGGGATTTTGAGTAAAATGTGGACGCGAATTCTGCTTTTTCTATTGGGTAATATTCTGTTTATCAGCCTCGTGATAGCAATATACGGATTTGGGTACGAGTACGATAAGGCGTACAAACTCTCCCCAGAACAGAAGCAGATATCGTACGACCTCAGTCTTACGGTTTACGGCGAGCGATGGACACGAATAGCAAAATTAATGCTTGTACTGGGCGGCATAACAGACGCTGCGATACTGATGATTTGGTATAGAAAGAATCAAAAAGAATCCCAAAATCGAACCCTAAGTTAGAGTATCTGTGGCATTGAGAAGAAAACGATGGAAACGAAAGGTGAAATAAAACTATTCGAAGAACAGCAAGTAAGGACGTCGTGGGACGCAGGAAGCGAAACGTGGTATCTATCTGTCATTGATGTGATTGAAGTATTGACTGGCACAGATCGAGCAAGAAAATACTGGAATGATCTGAAGGCCAAGCTGAATAAGGAAGGAAGTCAACTGTCCGATAAAATCGGACAGTTGAAAATGCTCGCGCCTGACGGCAAAATGCGGCTGACCGATGTCGCGGACACCGAGCAGATATTCAGGCTGATTCAATCTATTCCGTCGCCCAAAGCCGAGCCGTTCAAATTGTGGCTCGCACAACTTGGCAAAGAGCGGCTCGATGAAATGCGAGATCCGGAAATTACTATCGACCGCGCTCTTGAACAGTATCTAAAACTAGGTTATTCCGAAAACTGGATCAATCAGCGGCTAAAGAGTATTGAGATCCGAAAAGAACTAACGGATGAGTGGAAGAAGCGGGGAATGAAAGAGGGAATGCAGTTTGCTACGCTGACCGATATCATCACCAAAACATGGTCCGGCAATACGACGAAGGAATACAAGAATCTAAAAGGCCTTAAGAAAGAGAATCTTCGGGACAACATGACCAACACTGAGTTGATCCTGAACATGCTTGCCGAGGCCTCGACAAAGGACATCTCAGAAGTAACCGATCCGAAAACCTATGACGAAAACAAGAAAGTCGCCCAACAGGGCGGAAGCGTTGCCAAAGTAGCAAGACGGGAACTCGAATCGCGCACGGGTAAACAGGTTGTTACGTCACTGAATGCGACGGCAACTCTAAAAGGATACCTTAAGGAATAAGATAATGAACATGAGCGACCAGGCACCCGATTTCACACTAACCGACGGCAACGGCAGGGAATGGACACTTAGCGATCACAAGGGCAAACCTGTCGTTCTTCTCTTTTATCCCGGCGACAACACGCCCGTATGTACGGCCCAGCTCTGTTCGGTTCGCGATCATTGGTCGGAGTATCAGGCGACTGGTGCAGAGGTGGTTGGCATATCGACAGATACGGTCGAGTCGCATAAGGGATTTGCCGAAAAAAACCAACTGCCGCTCCGCCTGCTCTCGGACGCAGATCGGAAGGTTTCGGAGATGTATGACATGAAATCCTGGCTGCCCGGCCGCTCGGCCCGGGGCGTGGTGGTGATCGACGGCGAAGGTAAGATCGCTTATCACAAGGTGCAGGCGGTCAGCCTGTTTAAGCCGTCGGATGACGATGTGCTCGCCGCCATTCTGGCCGCCAGCGGGTCATGAATAAGATAGAACGATTTGCCGCCGCATTGATTGCATCGATTGCGTGGTTCGGCCTCGGCTTGCAGTTTTATCTGATCATGTTCGATCCCATCGGCGAGGTGCCCGCCGGTCAGCGGTTCGTCAATTTCTTTAGTTATTTTACCGTCCTTTCCAATCTAATCGTTGCGATCAGCCTCACCGCACGCCTGGTTTCGCCAGGCTCTCCGATCGGTCAATTCTTTTCACGAACCAATACCCGAACCGCCGTCGCCGTCTATATTACTGTCGTCGGCCTAGTTTACACTCTCGTCCTACGCAGCATTTGGAACCCAAGCGGACTTGCGCTGATTGCCGACCGTACGCTCCACGATTTAGTGCCCGTTCTGTACCTCCTTTACTGGCTTGCTTTGGTAGGCAAAAATGGGCTGAACTGGAGCGGGCCGCTTTGCTGGTTGGTATATCCGCTTCTTTACATGACGTACAGCATCGTGCGTGGAGCAATCATGGGTTGGTATCCTTATCCTTTCGTCGATGTCACGCAGCTCGGCTATCCCACGGCTCTCGGGAATTCAGCCTTGGTCGTGGTCGCCTTTTTTGTGATTGGGATTCTATTCGTGGCTATCGGCAAATTGATGAGCCGTACTGCGAATACCGCTCCAGGCTGATATAACTAACATATAAGGGAGATCTAAATATGGCCTTATTTGGCGACAAATTTAAATGTGGACGATGCGGTCAGAAGAATGAACCGATCGGATTTGCCCCGATCCCGACAGAACTGGGGCAGCAGATCGGTGAGGAAATGTGTAAGGGCTGTTGGGCGGAATGGCAGGAGAAGCAGAA
>JBBJMG010000007.1:0-187356 GCA_037720205.1 Pyrinomonadaceae bacterium | reverse complement strand
GTGATGGGCTGGGTGTTGCCTTCCTCGACCAGATTGTTGACGAGGAAACGCTGGCCATCAGGGGCGGCGAGGAAATTGTTACGGTCTTCGATCACCTGGGTCGTCGGTATTCGTGTGGTAAACAAAGCGAGGGCGGCTCCAGCCTCGAACGCGGCCCCCGGCGTGACGGCCACGGCCGTCAGTTTTTTGTCCGGTGTCATGTAGAAAAGCTCGCGGCCATCGTCCCGCCATTGGGGCTGATCGCCGCCGGCGGCCGAGACCTGCCATTTGCCGCCCGGCCCGGGAAAACTCTGCACGTAAACTTCGACACGCCCCGACTCGTCCGAAGCGTATGCCACAAAGCGCCCGTCGGGCGAAAACTGGGCGTGGCCCTCATTAAATTCGGTCTGAATGAAGGGGATTGGCTTTCGATCCCCGAAGAGCGGCAGCACATACAGGTCAAATTTGGTCGTTGGATTCTCCATCTCGTAAAGGATGAACTCGCCGCCTTTCGCCGTCGTCGTCCAGTCGTCAGGGTAGGCATTGTAGCCGGTGGCGACCAGCAGTTCGGCGGCGCCCGTGCCGCCTGAAAGCTTTTGGTAGAGTTCCTGCTTACCATTCCGGTTCGCCGAGAAAACTATACGGCTCCCGTCGGGCGACCACACCGGGCAAACATCGGTGCCGGGGTCGAAAGTGAATCTCGACATCGTGCCGCGCGTCGCGTCCAGCATCCAGATATCGTGGTCCTGGTCCTGCGTCCCGCCGCGCCCAAAGACTATCCTCTTGCCGTCGGGCGACAGCCAAGGTTCACTGTAGTCACCGGGCGGAACGAGAGGTTCAGAGGAACGCCCCGCCCGGTCGACCCAACTCATTTGGGTCAACGGCTCCTTGCCCGTCAGATATGACAGGTTTCCATTTGACGAAACGGAAAAAGCGGCGAAGGCTGTCGGGCCGGACTCGCCCGGGATGTTCATCACGCCCTCCGCGATTACGGCGGGCTCGCCTGACAGTTCCAGGCGGCCGGTATCAAAGGGCTGGGCGACAAGCGACTTGTCCCGCACGTAGAGCAAATGTCCAGTCGTACCGCCCGGCACGGCCGGGGCGAATACCGCGAGCAGGCTGGTGTTGAGCAGAAACTTACTCTCGTTTGAATCGAGCGATCCGACATAAATCCCCTCCTCCTGTTTCTGAGTCGAGCGAGAAAAGTACAGAAAGCGGCGTCCGTCCGGCAGAAAAGATGGCCAGCGGTGCGAGGTCTGCTGGCGCGATTGGTCAAACTCGGTTGCGGGCATCGCCGCCCCGCCGCCTGACGCCGAGACTTTGTAAAGCGGCGTGGTAAAGGACGGCGTGAAAAGAATAACTCCGTCCGCTCCCCACGCGCCGCCGCGCGCCTCGGCCGACGCGTCGGTCACAGTCTGCGCGGGGCCGCCCGAGGCGTCAATTTTTTTCAGCTTGTTGCCCGCGAAAAACCCTATGAATCGGCTGTCCGGCGACCAGAAGGGAAGCGCGGCGTCTTCCGTGCCCTGCAATTCTCGATCGGCCGTGGAATCGAAGGAACGCACCCAGAGCGAGGTCGAGCCGGTTGTGCCGACGGCGACGAAAACGAGGCGCCGCCCGTCCGGCGCCAGCGCGTGAGCTTCGCCAAAGGTCGTCTTCTCCGGGAAGGGCAAGCTGAAGCGCATGGTCTCGCGTCCCGGTTCCGCGCGACGAAGGTAAACGGCGGCAAGCACGACGGTTGAGACGAGGAAAAGCCCGGCTGCAATCCATGCAAGCCGATCGAGCAGCGTGCGGCGAACGCCGGGCGGCGATAGTTCGGCCGTTGCGAAGCCCGCGGCCATCATGGTCGAGCCCGAAGCCTGTGTTCCCGAAAGAGATTCCAGCGCAAAGGCCAGATCGCTGGCGGAATGAAAACGCTCTTCGCGGTTCTTCTCCAAACAGCGCCTGACCACGCGGTCGATCCCGGGATTGATGTTCTCGTTCGTCTCTGAAAGCTCGGACGGATCTTCTTTCAGAATCGAGCTGATCATGTCCGCCGCTGAGTCGCCGCGAAAGGCCCGCCGACCCGAAAGCATCTCGTAGAACACCGCGCCAAAAGAGAAGATGTCCGTACGCGGATCGACCGCCGCTCCTCGCAGCTGCTCCGGCGACATATACCCAGCCGTCCCCATTACGGCACCCGGATCGGTGTTGATTATGCGCGTCGGCACATCGGTCCGCGCGCCGTTTTCAGAGGTTGGCTCGATCAGCTTTGCTAACCCAAAATCGAGAATCTTGACGCGACCGTCTTTGGTGATGAAAAGGTTCTCAGGTTTCAGATCGCGATGGATGATGCCTTTCTCATGCGCGGCGGCCAAACCGTGAGTTATCTGTAGCGCGTAATCAATCGATTTTCGCGCCGGCAGCGCCGTCCCGTTTTGCCGCTCGCGCAGTGTCTCACCTTCCAGAAGTTCCGAAACGACATAAAGCGAGCCATCATGCGTGGCGACATCATAAATTGCAAGAATATTCGGATGATTCAGCGTACCCGCCGCCTGGGCTTCCTGCTCGAAACGGCGAAGGCGTTCGGTGTCAGCGGAAAACTCCGCCGGAAGGACCTTGATCGCCACATCACGTCCAAGTTTCGGGTCTTTGGCTCGATAAACCTCGCCCATTCCGCCCGCGCCGATTAGCGAGACGATTTCGTAGCGGCCCAAATGTGTGCCGAGAGCAATACCCATTGTTTGACGTTCCTTTTGTTCGACGACACCGATGTTGAGCCTGCGCCCATATCAGTTAATACAAATTCCCTTCCCGCTTCCGGCCGGTGTAATCGACGTACACCACTTTCAACTCGGTGTAAAAATCCAGTGCAGTCGAGCCTTGCTCGCGGGCGCCGATGCCGGTAGACTTGATGCCGCCAAACGGGATATGAGCCTCGCCGCCGGTTGTGGGTGAATTGACATGGGTCATTCCCGATTCGATCTCGTCGATAAAGCGATAAATGTCGTTGGCGTCGTTTGAAAATACAGAGGATGAAAGCCCGTAGTCGCTGTCGTTTTCGACTGTCATCGCCACGTCCAAATACGTTAAACCAAGCACAGAAAGAACAGGCCCAAAGATCTCTTCGCGAGCGATTCGCATGTCGGGCGTGACGTGATCAAAGACGGTCGGTTCGACGAAGTAACCATCTGACAGTCCGTCTCCGTCCGCCCGTTTTCCGCCGCACATTAGCGTCGCGCCGTCCTCGCGACCGATGTCGATGTACTGCAGTACGGTATTAAATTGAGATTCGTCCACCGAGGGTCCGATGTCGTTTGCGGAGTCGGCACCATCGCCGAGCTTAAAGCTCTTTGCACGTTCTACGATCTTCTTAACGAATTCGTCCGCGATCCCGTCAACCACCACAGCTCGCGATGTTGCCGTGCATCGCTGCCCGGTCGAGCCGAAGGCTCCTTGCGCCGTGTGCTCAACGGCGAGGTCGATGTCGCAATCCTCGAGCACCACGACGGGATTTTTACCGCCCATTTCGGCTTGGAATGGTATGCCTCGTTTTGCGATTTGTTCATAAAGACGCAGGCCGGTTTCGGTAGAGCCGGTAAACGAAATCGCGCGAACCGCAGGGTGATTAACAATCTCATCACCAGCGTCGGAACCCGAGCCGAGTACGAGATTGAGCACGCCGTCGGGAATTCCCGCCTCTGCAAAAATTTCGGTCAGTCGAACGGCGGTGGCCGGCGTATTTGACGCCGGCTTGAACACGACCGTATTGCCCGCGACAAGAGCAGGTGCAAGTTTCCATACCGGTATTGCGACCGGGAAATTCCAGGGTGTAATGCACGCAACCACGCCATGCGGTTCTTTGATGGTGTAGGCAAAATTCGCAGGTAGCTCACTTGGGATCGTCTCGCCGTTCATCCGTCGCGATTCGCCGGCGCAGAATTCAACGACATTTATTGCTCTCGTCAGCTCTCCGCGTGATTCGTTAATCGTTTTTCCTTCCTCACGAGTCAGTAGTTGGGCGAGTTCTTCCTTGTATTCCTCCATCAGTCTCCCCACCTTCGCCATAATCCTGCCGCGGGCGGGCGCCGGCGTGCGTTTCCATTCCCGAAATGAGGCATAGGCGGCCTCGACCGCAGAGCGGGCCTCGTCTCGGGTGCACATCTGGGCTTCGCCGATAATGTCATTCGTGTTGGCAGGGTTGATGTTCGGCAGAGTCTTCCCCGACCCGGAATCGATCCATTTTCCGCCGATAAAACTGCGATAGATTGTCATATGTTTACGTGCTAATCTTATACACGAATCAATGTCCAAAGGCAATGAAAACGTCCGTAAGTTGCTGGAGAACCGTGCCTTAGAGTTCTCCGATAAACCGTTTTTGTTCTCCGAGGCGGACAGCAGGTCATGGACGTATTCAGAGTTCAACAGCGCTGTGAATCGGACGGCGAACCTGCTCTCGTCGCATGGAATCGGACATGGCGACGTCGTCAGTTTATTGATGCCGAACTCGGCCGAGTACGTGATTGCCTATTTCGCATGCTGGAAACTGAGCGCGGTGGCTGGGCCTATAAACTCGCTTCTCAAACGCGACGAGATCGCCTGGGTCGTCGAAAACTCGGGCTCAAAACTGTTACTCGAGGGACGTTTCACCGACGCCCGAGATGGTGAACCGTGGCCCGTACGCTCTATCGACTTCGACAACGTCGATGACGCGACTAAAGGGTATAGCGACGAGCTTCGCGAGATTGAAATTACGCCAGACGCCGAAGCGATCATAATCTACACCTCGGGCACGACCGGCAAGCCAAAGGGCTGCCTGCTCACTCACGGGAACCTAGTGGCCAACGCGGGGCAGATTGCGGGCTGGATGGGTTTTGGCCCGGACGACCGGCTCTTGACCGTCATGCCGCTGTTTCACATGAACGCGGTCTCGGTGACGACGCTGACGGCTTTATACGCCGGCGGTTCGACCGTTGTGAGTCCTAGATTCTCGGCCTCCCGTTTTTGGCAGGTCATTGAGAAGTACAGGATCACCTCATTTGGCTCGGTCGCGACGATGCTGTCGATGCTACTTTCCAGCCGGCAATCCGGAGTAGAGAATCGACACGATGAAAAGGTGGAGGAATCGTCGATTGAAGAAGAGGTCCGGCTCGCCATCCCAGAATCTCTACTCCCAACCAACGACTCACGACCCTCGACTCTGAGGTTTGCAATGTGCGGCTCTGCGCCGGTGCCGCCCGACCTTCTGGTCCGATTCGAGGAAACGTTCGGCTGCCTGGTGATCGAGGGCTACGGCCTGTCCGAGTCGACATGTCGATCGACATTTAACCCGCCCAGTGCCGATCGACGGCCGGGCTCATGCGGCATGCCGATCGGGAATGAAATGAAGATCTTTGACGAAGACGATATTGAGGTGGCTAACGGAACTCTCGGAGAAATCGTGTTGCGCGGACAAAATATTTTTAAGAGCTACTTCAAAAACGAGGAAGCAACCGAAAAGGCTTTTAGGGACGGCTGGTTTCACACGGGTGACGTCGGATATAGAGATGACGACGGTTTCTTTTACATCGCCGATCGTAAGTCGGACATGATCATACGCGGCGGCGAGAATATATATCCGCGCGAGATCGACGATCTGCTCTACGGCCACCCCGCCGTCGATGCCGCTGCCGTGATTGGCGTCCCGGACGACCTGTATGGTGAGGAGGTCGCTGCCTTCGTCGTATTAAAACCTGGATCTAATGTCACGCCCGACGAGTTAATCGATTATTGCAAACAGCATCTCGCCGATTACAAATGTCCAAAGACTGTCCATTTCTTAGACGAAATTCCAAAAGGTCCCACCGGAAAACTGCTGAAACGGGAACTCGCTCGTCGTCACTCAGGCCAATGATGACCGCATACGAAAAGTCGAAATCGGCTGCCTGGTAGAGGCGGTTATAGTTGAAAATTGCCCCTTTGACACCGTCAATCATTTCTCTCAAGATGAATCGAATGCTGAATACGATGAAATTTGAGTTGCCGAATGCACTGCGCGCCGTACTCGACGCCGAAGCCCTGCGGTGGAGTGAGACCGATAAAACCGCGCGAATATGGCAAAGGGACGCGTCGGTTTGGACCGATGATGACGAGGGCAAGTGGCTCGGTTGGCTGGCCGTTGTGGACAAAGAAACCGCCGCCTCTGGGCGGTACGCGACGCTCAGCCGAGATATCGCTGACGCGGGCTTTACGGATGTTCTTTTGATGGGTATGGGAGGCTCGTCGCTGTGCCCCGAAGTTCTGGCGAAAACTTTTGGCAAAAAACATTTTCACATTCTCGATTCGACAGTTCCCGCGCAAGTTCGTGCTGTCGCGGAAAAGATCAGCATCGAGAAAACGCTCTTTGTCGTTGCAAGCAAATCGGGCTCGACGCTTGAGCCAAATTGCTTTTTTCAATATTTCTTCGACCTCGTATCCAGGCGAAATGACAATCCCGGCAAGCAATTTGTCGCAATCACCGATCCCGGATCGAAGATGGAACGTATTGCCCGCGATAATAAATTCCGACATATCTTCCACGGCAAGCCCGACATCGGCGGGCGGTTCTCCGCACTTTCTGCATTTGGACTTACCGCCGCGGCCGCGATGGGTCTTGATGTCGACGAACTCCTGGCGAGTGCGGATGTAATGATCAAAGCGTGCCGGTCGGAGAAAGTTGAAGAAAATCGGGGTGTCCAACTCGGGTTACTTCTTGGAGTTTGCCATGCCGCCGGGCGAGACAAGCTAACAATCGTCGCCTCCCGCGAGCTCACGAGCGTTGGCGCATGGCTAGAGCAACTAGTTGCTGAATCAACGGGAAAGAGTGGCGTTGCAATCATTCCGGTCGACGGCGAGCGTGTACAGAATTCCGGTTACCGGCACGACCGGGTTTTCGTTCTCCTGTGTATCCGGGGAAACTCTGAACATGATGAGATCTATAGCTCACTCTCAGAAACCGGTCACCCGGTAATCATGATCGAAATGGAATCGACAGCTGACCTCGCTCAAGAGTTTTTTCGATGGGAATTTGCTACCGCCGTGGCTGGCAGTCTGATGCAAGTCAACCCGTTCAATCAACCGGATGTCGAATCGGCCAAGATCGAAGCCCGTCGGATCACGGACGAGTATGAACGGGTCGGAACGCTTCCGGAGGAGACTCCTTTTTTCTCAGATGGCCCTCTCGAGCTCTTTTCCGACGCAGAATTTGCCGCACCTTCGGAGGGCAATCTTTCATCAATCCTCAGAAGCCATTTGGATCGAATCGAATCGGGAGATTATTTCGCCCTGCTCGCCTATGTGGAAATGAACGCCGTGAACGCCCGGCTACTGCAAGAGGTCCGCAGCCACGTCCAGAGTGAATACGCGGTCGCCACCTGTCTCGGCTTCGGGCCGAGATTTCTGCATTCGACCGGCCAGGCATACAAGGGCGGGGCGAATAATGGCGTCTTCCTGCAACTTACGTCAGACGACGCGTTTGACATCGCCGTGCCTAATCAAAGGTATTCATTTGGCGTCGTAAAAGCGGCACAGGCTCGCGGGGATTTTCAAGTGTTACTCGACCGCGGTCGACGGGCGCTGCGTGTACATCTGGGCCCGGACGTCGAAGCAGGGTTACGCGATCTTGTAGGGCTTTTGACTAAATGACACCGATCATGGGTTCAGCCGTAGAAGGTGTGTCTGGATCTGCTGCTGATTGATCGCCGCGTTGAGTTGACCGGACGAGACGGTCGCGGGTGCTATCGTTGTTTCGATATGCGTAACCCTTTCCGCGGAGATCACCGGAGTTGATAAGGCAATAGAATAGTTCGTCGGCGAATTTCCCTGATTCCAGACACGGGCGACTATGCCTCGGGCAATTCCGTCCTCAGCCGGTTTTAGCGACCAGAGCAGCACATTCGGATTTGAATTCGTGAGAAATGAGAAGGTGGCGGCAGGAAATGGCCTAGTTTGTGTGCCCGCCGGGTCGATCATTCTCGCTATCAGCGGATTTTGATGTTCGAGCGAAAACTTCATCGCGCTCGTCTGATCGAACGCTCCGTGAGTTGCCAGGGCAAACCGCTGCAGAAAGTATTGATCTCCGCCCTGATTCAAAATTCCCAGTGATGGCCCATCAACCTGCCCGCCGGCGAGGACGTTGATCTGCGGCGTCGATGTGTCGAGCGTGGCGGTAGTACTTGCACCGAGCTTCATAAACTGGTTGTCCCAATTTGAAAGCGTCACGCCGAAACCGTTTGCGCCGTCGCTGACATCCGCGAAGTGGTTCATCGTCAGCCAATCATATCTCGCGTTGCGCGAACTGTAGTGACCGCCGGCCGATAGCAGCTTCGCACGAATGACGGCGCCGACCTCCTCGTGCCAAACGTCAGGTGCGCCCAGATCAAATGAGTAACTCCACGTCCGAACATTTGCAAAATTCTCGGTTATCTCATTCGAAATATCGATCCGATTGCTGTCATTGTAGATCGTGATACGAGTGATGTGATCAACCGGACTGGTCGAGACTGCCCGCAATGTGACGCTCGCACGACCTTCACTCTCGATGGCGACGGTTCCCGTCCGATTTCCGCCGAGATCATTGACAACTTTCCCGCCGATGTTCCTTACTGTTTCGCGATTTCCGCGTGTCTTGTCGATCAAGCTGGTAATCGCTCCATCGCCGGCGAGCGTGATTCGGTAAAGCGGATTCTCAATGACATTGCCCGATACGATCGCCGCGTTGCCTGCCACAGTTCCGACCCCTTCGCGGATCTCGAAAACCTTATAACCGACCGATGGGACACCCGCGGCCATAATCCGTAGAAACGGCCGCGTGCCGACCCGCATTACCTGCGACGGTGTTTCCTGTCCCGTTGTAACGTCAACGGCGTGCAGTTTCTGAGCCGCAGAACGGAGTGGTATGTCCGCAAAGTCTGTGCGCACCCATCCGAGCGGATTGAAGACAAATGCCCGGCGACGCGGGCCTTCAGATGATATCTGCCGCGCCAATTCGGCCGCAGCATCATTGTGCAGACTTTCAATGTAGGCCGTCACTTCGCTCTCAATCCGGCGGCTCCAGCTAGCCCGCGCGGCGCGCGAGACCGGCCCGTCCGCCGTCCAGTCGTGTTCGAAATAGAGCCCGAGGTTAAGCATCGCCCGATCACGCGCCGCGATGCGCGATTGCATAAACGCAGGATTGTTTAGCGAGACCAGAGTCGCCATGGCCTCGGCGGCTCGCAGCTTCTCGGTGGCCCGTTTTATCCGCGACGATACCTCCGCGAGCGAGGCAATGAGAATGTCCCACTCGTTCCCGTAGGCCGCAGCATGAGTCTCGAGAGCGGAACCATGGTTCGTTTCAAAATCGCGGAAGAAGTCTTCCTGATTGGAGACGATGATTCTACGGTTCGGGTTGGAATTTTGCTGCGCGATGGTGACAAACTCGTCGCTCGTATATTGCAGCTCGTCCCAGCCGCGACCGAAAGCTCCAATAACTGGGAAAGGATACTTCGATTGAAAGGTTGTGTTGTTTTCAGCAAACGCGATCGTCTGTAGCGGCTCAAACGCCTCGGCATAGCCGCCAAACCGCTTGTTATTGCCGTCAAAGATCGAGTTCCATTTCATCAGAACCCTGCTGCCGTCACGGCCGCCCGCGTGGTAGATCTCGCGGTCGCGATTCTCGAGCTGGGATACGTGGGTCGCGCAGTTGCATACGCCCTTCCAACTGTATTTGGCACCTGAACCTGCCCAAAGTGAAGGCAAGCCATACGGAAGAGTCTGATTCTCCATCCCGATGGCGATCGAGAACCGCAGATTGTGCCGCCGCTCGATTAAACCCGGATAGTACATCCCGCGTAATACGGCTTCGGTGGGCGACCCGCCCTGCGCCAGCACGAGCGGATTCATTGCAACGCTCATATGGCCGTCGCGAATCCGCGAGATAAATCGCTCGAACTGCTGGGGCGTCCGATTCCGCTCGTACTCCCACATCCACAGGCTCCCGTCACAATTCCATCGCATTTGCGTGTCTGAGGGATTTGACTGTGTGGCATCCATCCGGCCGAGATAGTAGTCGATCATTGTCAGGAACGACTGGCGATAGGTCGCCTCGTCCGCTGTCCACATATAGTCGGTGTGGTCGTCCGGCGCGATATAAAAGCGCCGCTGTGCCAACGTGCACACGGCAAGCGAAGCCAATACCAATACGATGCCTACGATGCGATAGATCATAAGAAGTCATTATAAATGCCGAAGCGGGTCGATATTCCAACCGCGTTGCTCTCCACGAGCGCCCTTCGGTTACAATTGTGTTGCGCGTTCGGAGTCTTGGCACCTGCCTATTCCGGCTACCTGCCACCAGCGTGATACGTTTTTATGCAAACCGAGGAAGCTCTGGACACGAGCCTGGACCCAGTGGATTTGCGGCCCGTCAAAACGGGCTCGCGGCGAAAGGGTTGGCTGATTTCGATCCAGGCCGTGATGTTCCTGCTCGGCGTCTCGCTACTTGCGTTTGTTATCTATCGCCTCGGTTATGAAAGTGTGCTGGAATCCTTAAGACGAGTGGGATGGGGTTTCTTCGCGATTGTCGCACTCAATCAATCTAGACATTTTCTGCGCGCTCTGACTCTGTACCTGGCGGTAGCTCCTGAACACCGGACGTTTAAGTACCGCAGTGCGGTAGCGGCGAGATTTGGCGGCGAGGCCGTGAATCTGTTCAGCTTTGTAGGGCCGTTTCTGGGTGACGCGACGAAGGCCGTTCTGCTGCGGAAGAACCTTCCACTCACTCACGGCGCCTCGGCCGTAATCATCGATAATATTCTCTATTACGTAACGGTAATAATTATCATCCTTGCGGGAATCGTGACGCTGCTCGCTACCTACGGCAGCGGCGATTCGACGATGAATCGTATATTGCTGGGAATAGCTATCGTTGCAGCGTTATTGTTTGCCGGCCTGACGCTAGCGATCCTTTATCAGGTAACGCCCGTTTCGCATGCCATCGACTTTCTGGCAAAGCGAAATCTGACTCCGGCCTTTCTGGTTAAAAAACGCCAGAACATTTTGGATGTCGAAAGCAATGTTTTCCAGTTCTATCAAACCCGTCGAGCCGATTTCGTAAAGGTATTTGCTATCAGCCTCGGCGTCCACGCGATCAGCGTGACCGAGGTATATTGCGCTCTTGCTTTCCTCGGTCAGGACGCCTATGTATCGACAGCTTTCATCATTGAAAGCCTGACGAAAGTGATAAACGCGACATTTTCTTTCATTCCGGGAACGATCGGGGTCTACGAGGGCGGCAACGGACTGATACTGAAAACGCTCGGGTACACAACGGCGGTGGGCGTCGCTCTCGCACTCGTCCGCAGAGGAGCAATCCTGTTTTCGACCCTAATTGGAATTACTATCCTGCTTTGGCGTGGGGCGGAGACGGGCGCTCGGCGCTTAGCGAAAAATCGTGATGGAAATGGTAAGGAAATCTAATGTGGGCCCGACCTTCTCGCGGTAATTTCATTAATTACCGGCCCGGGAAACTCCCGGAAACCCTTTGCTCTTAACTCCGCATTCAAATTATTTCGCTCGTCCATCTTACCCATCAGCCGCAGTATCGTCGGCATGAAACTTAGACTGTCGTATGGTTTTGTGACCGCCAGATTTCTCGGTATCCCGGTCGAAGAACCGCCGGCTATCATGAACGTCGAATTAGTCGACACGCGAAAGAACGAACCATGATTCCCGCCCGGATTGAAACCTCGAACGTCAAAATTCCAGTGGTCATTGGCGAGCACGAGCAAGTCTGCTTCCGTCATCCGTCTCTGCCGCTGGCGGAAACGCCGAATCAGTTTCTCATCCTGCGACATCGCATCGTAATCGTCAAAAAGCGGGTGGCGCGACATCTGTTCGGTTAGGCCAATTAGAGCGTTGGAATACCTCGTCTTGTGCACGGCTGAGAACCATTCCGCTTCCGAGTGCCAATCCGAAAGCCATGTTGCTCGTCCGTTGGAAGGGATCGCGAGGTCCTGGTCTTCTATGTACTCAAGCGGAAGACCCGCTGACCAAGTGGCCTGTCGAAATTCGATCGCGCCCGTTGCATCTTCCCGCAGCCCGGCCACAGGCAAGAGCCGGTAGCTTCGACGCCGCTCGGCATCCAAACGCGAGAGAATCAAAAGTTGCCGGTCGCTGCCGCCTGAGAGCCAAACCACATCATCTACCTTTTCGCCGACTGTTTCGGCGGCGCGGTCGGCGGGCAAACGGCTCGCAATGAAATCGACTGGTCGACTACTCACCCCCGACTGAACATTATTCTTGACCCTTTGTCTCATCAAAAGATCGAAATAATTTACCTTTGCAAAGCTATCTCCGCGGCCTATCTCTGAATCAAGAGTCGTCGAATGAGCGGCCACTGGACCGATAACATAGTTCTGTAGCTTGTGTATCGAGTTGCGCTCGCCCATTGCGCCGGTGGCGATGACGCTGGGGATGTGGACCTTTCTGGGGTCGAACGCCTCCCGACGCAGTGCAAGAAGGTTATTTAGCGTGGACAAATATTTCTGGTACTCAGCAACTGTTTTCGAGTCGATTTCCGCGAGAGCTGCGGTTCGTCGCACATCTTTATCCCGCCCGAGAGCGATTTCGACAGCAGAAAACGTCTTCGGTTGAGCGGCGGCAAGTCTTCTCTGCGAACTCGCATGTCGGTCAAGCGCAGCGATCTCCTCAAAAATTTCATCGCGCGTCTGTCGCCACTCATCCCGCCGCCTATCCAGGACCGTAAATAGGGCTCTTACGAGTGCGTCTTTCGAGACGACTGAGAGATCCGAGCGTTTCAGTTGCTTGAGCAGAATATGAAGCTTATTGAGATCACTATCGCGGAGGTGGATCGACGAGCGCTCATTACCGTCGAAATCCACGAGGGCTGTCGAGTAATCTTTGCTTTCGCCGTCAAGATAGTAAGACTCATTCGATGAGGTTTTGATAAGCGGCACGAACGGATAGGCACCCTTGAGGGAATAATCAAGCATAAGCCGGCGTTTAGTGACCACGTGGTGACCTCCGCCCGCCGCACTGGCAAGCATTTTCACGAGGTTGAAGCCCTGGCTGTAAACCTTCTCATCCGAATTGAACCCGTGATCTGAAATCAACACCAATGCCGTTTCATGCGCACGGGACGATGCCTGGATCGCTGACCAGATTCGGCCGATAACGCGGTCAAGTTCCTTCAGGGCGACGAGTCTCGACGCCGTGTCGTTATTGTGGTGCGAGATGTGATCGAACGAGACGTCGTAGTAGTCGAAATAATCGATTTCGGGCCGTTTGACCAGCTTTTCGACAATATCGCGCTCGACCTGATTGATAGTGAACCTTCGCAAATCGAGCCCGATCGTCCATTCATCGATCATCTCACCCGGTGTTCCCGGGTAGAGGTTGATAAAACCGCGCCCAAAAACTTCCCAACTATTTCCCCGCTGCAGCAGCTGCTGGCTTGTCAGCCGCTTTTCGTAAGGAAACGCGTCAGCGAGCAACGGAATCTTGAGCTGATCCATCACTTCGGCCGCAGGCATATCCGCCTTCGACTTTAGGCCGTATCGGATGTAGTAGGGTAAAAAGTTTAGATAGTCGTAGGCTTGGAGCGTATACCGGTCAAACTCGACATTCCCCTTGATCTGCAGGTGCCGGCCGGTATCAAGCTGGCCCCACGAGGGGCCGGATAAACTCATTCCCCGCGTATAAAAATTGGGGACGCGGGTGCCGTTACGGTAGAAAACCTCATTTATCCATGGAAGTATCGATCGGCCCGTCTCAGGATCGTTTTGCTTCACAAATCGATCGACGTAATAGGCCGGCAGCCCATCGATCTTTACAATCACCACGCGCCCTACATTTTCGGCGTTGACGTTGGCAATAAACGCCGAGAGCAACACGAGTAGAGAAATGGGTCGCCAGGATCTCGCCATCAGACTTCGTTAATTGGCCGCTATTAGTGCAATTTTTCCGTGGTCGCGGCGCGAGATCTGCTGGCCCTCGGCGAGGGCGCGTCTCAAATACTCGGCCGAGATATTTCGCCAACGCTCCGCGAGATCCTTGTTGTAGTAGATCGCGAGTAATTACCGCTTGGCCGCAGAGTTATTGATTCGATAAAGGCCCGCCAGGCATAGAGTTTGCAGTTCCTCGCTGACGGTGACCGTAAATATCTTAGCCAAGGCCCGCGTCGTCTTTTCCTCTGCCGCCGAGCCATTCTCAGCGACGAATGCCAGTGACGTCTTGAGTTTCGAAGTGTCTGTATCGACTTCCGGCCCGGCCGACGCGTAGGCCACCTCGCGTAGAAATCGTTCGTGAAAATCGAGCTGTCGACGGATGTCCATTTTCGCCATCATCTCAGGCGTACCGGTTTCTCGATGCTTGTAGAGTCCAAAAGAGACCAGGCTAGCTAGTCCGAATAGAGAACGCTTCGCCCGGTTATGACTAATACGCGTCATCTCCTCGCGACGGTCGTTCTCGAGCTTTTTTGGTAGACCGTCCGGGTCCCGAGCCCAGCGCATCAGATTGGCGTACTGAGTGCGTGCAAGCCTGGCCTCGATCTCTGCATCGTTCTGCATCGGGTTAACGGTCGCCGACTCGATCCGTCCGGCAATGAGGCCGCGAAAGCCGGAGTCGAGCGAGGCGTCGAGTGATAGGAGCAGTTTTAGCTGAGCGTACGAGCGAAGCCGCGACTCAAAGTTCAAATCCATTCCCCTACGTTTCGTGATGAAATCGTAAATAAATCGGCCCAGGAAAAATGGAATGCCGCCATACTTCGACACGGAAAGCACTCCGCCCGTCAAGTCGTCAAAAATTCGTTTCGAAATCTCGCGCTTCTTTGCATTGCCGCTGTCGCGGAAATCCACGAGGATTACAGGAATCTTGGGATGATCCAGGCCGAACAGTGCGAGCGGAATCATCGTTCTCTTCGTCGCCCCAGGCGTGTCCGTGTCAACCCGACGATCATCGGCGTCAAACCAACGCTCCTCGCTGTAGCCTTTCCAGTCAGTCAATTTCTTGTCCGTCCACGGGTTCTTGATATTCAGGAAACGGCCGTCAAATTTCTTCCCTCTATTCGCCGCGACATCTTCTGCCGTTGTCCATACTGTCGCGTGCCTTACCGAACCGTCTGGCATCGGCAAAGGCTCGAAGTAGAGACCCTGCTGCTCGGAATACTGTCGCAATAACTCCCAGTTATGGCCGCGAAAATCGCGCGTCTTTGCAAGATCTCTGTCATAGACCCGGCCGAGGTTTTCGCTGCTCATATGCCAGCCAAACGTCTTATCGGTCAGCGAAAGGCGCGCCTGCATATCTTTCAACTCAGAATCGGTGAAAAGCTTTTCGCCCTCGACCTCCTGGTACATCGACAACATCGCCATCGCACCTACAACGGCGGTCCGGCGATAGTCCGCGGCATTTTGCCGATACTGCAGCGTCGAGGCACGAACCGGTATCGCAAACTCGCCCAGCAGGAGTTTTTTAAAAAGTATCCAGAAGACTTTATTCCACACGACGCGATTGGGTGAGTGAATGTCCAGAATCGAGGGCGGCGGTCCGGTGCCGACCTCGCCTTTGTTAGACGTTCTCGTGTACAGAAATGGAACCATCGCCGAAACTTTTTGGGCGAGTGACGTACGGGTGTGCGTCAGCATCCACACATACCGCAGTCGGTCATTCTCGGGTCGGTCATCGGCAAGCGTATCGCGCATGATGCTGATAACGGGCATGTCGTCGTCAGGGCCGTTCGTTAAGTTCTTATCGGCTGCCGGTCGGGCAAAAATCGTCACGATTTCCGCCCCGCCGCTAACCAATGTTTTCTCGATTCTAAAGGGCGGTACGTCGACTTTCGTCGCACCAACGGTCGGGCGGGGCTCCGGCAATGACTGTGCGACCGCCGGCGTCGCAAAGAAAGCCAGCATCACAGCGTAGAACACAAAGAAAGTGATCATACGTCGACTTACAGTGGTGGTGTGGCTGACAAGCGTCATCTAACTCGGAGGGATATAGTCGTCTGATGCGGGAGAGTGCAAAATCGTTTGTTAGGCGCCGGACGTCGGTCGGCCGCGAATTACCGTCATAACATCGACGGACGCAACTCCTAGAGCGTTCAGAAGCAGCAGATGCACAAAACCGCCCTTGCCCAGGAAAATGAGAGTCAGCCAGATCGCAAATAGAATGGCGGCCATCAGGCGTGGAATCATTGGCTAAGATTCTATCACGAGCTCGGTGTGATATTTGCGGGCTTTTTTGACACTGATTGCGGCAATCGGCTACTCTGCAAATTCATGATAGATCAGCTTCGTGTGCAGCTACGCGGAAACGTAAGAGCCTAGTTTGTCAAGTCAAATACCTCCTCCAACCACCGCCGGCATCACGCCGGAAAGATTTTCGGAAACTCTTTTTTTTGCGAGGGATAGTCGGATCGCGATCGTCATCCTCACGATTTTCATGGCGGTTGGTTTCGGCTTGCGAGTTCACGATCTGGGGGCCGAGAGCTTTGGCGAAGACGAGCTCAATAAGCTGCGCACCGTCGAGGAGTATCGGGCAAACGGCCTTTCCGGGAAAAATGGCGAACACCCTTTCCTGATGAAAGGACTGCAGACACTGTCGATTGCGGCAGCGGAAAGGGTCAATGCCGCCATGTTGGTCAACGGCCCCATGATCAGTGATGAGGCGGCGATACGCTTTCCGATCGCCCTTTTTGGTACGTTTAGCAGCCTTCTCATTTTCCTTCTTGCTTCTGAGCTATTCGGACGCAGTGTCGGCCTGATTTCTGGCGTTTTCTGGGCGGTCGAGCCGATGGCGATCGGCTTTGACCGGATTGCTAAAGAAGACAGTCTCGTCCTCTTTTTCTTTTTGCTGACGAATCTTTTTTTGATACGCTCGCAGACCGGGGCGGAACGGGGTGAAGAAAAGTGGCTGTGGAAAGCATGGGCGGCCGCAATAGGTTTTGCCGCGTTGATGGCATCGAAATATTATCCGCACCTGCTAGCGATAAGCGGCGCTTACTACCACGTCTTCAAGAATGTTCCGGGAAAACGCTGGAATATGGAGGCGAAACGTTGGCTCATCTTCTTCGCAGTCATGGGCGTCGCCTTTCTTTTTCTTAATCCAACAATTCTTCTGCCTGAAACATGGCGCGAGATACTCAAGTTTTCAGGCGAAAATCGCATTGGGCATGACAGTTATGAGTTCATGGGCGTCCTATATCGCAACCAGATGACAGCGTGGCTTTCGGGCGTGCCGTGGACCTTTTACTACGTATTTATAGCGGTTAAGGCATCGACGGCGACTCTGCTGCTCGCCTTGATCGGTTTGCCGTTGCTTTTTCGTCGGCAGATGGGTGATGGACGCTACTTCCTGTTCTTCTGGGCGTTTATGTGGTTCCTGCCCTTCACTTTTTTAGGCGGCAAGTTTACGCGCTATTTCACCCTCGTCGAACCTTTATTGTTGATATCAGCTGCGGTTGCCCTGATCTGGATGACCACGCGAATCTCAGCCCGACTTCCGACCCGTCGGTGGGCGATCGCTTTCCACGTCGCAGCATTGGCGGTGGTGGTCGCGTTTCCGCTCTGGAACTCATTGCAGGCCGCTCCGCACTTTCGCCTGTTCACAAATTCCCTCGGCGGAGGCCGGTCTGCGGCCGGCTCTTACTTTCCGCACGACGAATTCTATGATGCGAGCTCGCGTGATGTAGTGGGGAAAATAGCCGAGATGATTCAAGCCCCAGCAACTATTGCTACCGAAACGCCGGAACTCTACAGATATTACGCCGGCAAGTTAGGCCGGGACGGCCTGCGGTTTGTATCACTGTCGGACAGGGAAAGCGTCGGGCAGCTCACGAGCGGCGACTTGATAGTGTTAGCGCGCGGTCGACGGTACTTCAGCAATGATGCTTTTTGGATTGACTTGCATGAAGAGGGCGGCCGGCTCGTAGCGGCTACTGATTTAGCAGGCATACCATCCACGCGGATCTATCAGATCGACTCCAACAAAAAACGCACCAAGTAGCGGGGGCGTCAGTCGTAGTTCAGTGCCTCGACAGCATCGAGCCGAGCCGCCCGCAGTCCGGGATATAAGGCTCCCAGAACGGCGCTAATCAACCCGACGAGCACGATCGTAAGTACGACATGAGGCTCGATGGCCACGGTGAGGGTCGTCCATTTCGCTAGGGCGAGTTTTAGCAGGTACGTGGTTACCACCCCAAAAACGATACCGCCAACACTGATTAGAATCGCCTCCTGGACGATCGTCCAAGCGACGCTTGTTTTAGACATTCCCAGAGATTTGAGTACCCCGATCTGCCTTGTCCGCTCGGTGACGGTTGTATACATGGTGAGCAGAATTATCAGTCCGCTAATCGCAGCCGCGACCCCGATGACGACGTCCAGGAATACATCGAGTGCCGGCAGGCCCTGCGCATAGAGCCCCTCGAGCTCGCTCGTGAGCACAATCTGCTTTTCGGGAAACTTGGCTATTAAATTATCGCCAACCTCCTGCGTTGTGAACCCGTTTTTGATTTTGATCAGCAGGGCCGATGCTCTTTGGTCGGCACCCAGCTGCTCCTGCATGGTGCTGAGCGGAATTTTAATTCGAGCGCCCGCGCTCGGCTCAAAGGTCCCGACAATCGTGAAAGGCCGCTCGTAAATCTCAAAAGTATCGCCGAGCTTGAGTTTTCGTCGCTCGATCCACGCCGAGTCCGACATCATCTCGTCGCGGCCCTCAGTGAAGACGCGACCGTTCACGACCTGTAGACCCGCGATCGCGGCATAGTCATCAAATGGGACACCGTCGATCAGACGCGCACCGGTCAGACCTTCTTTTGCTTGCACGCTGTTCTGACCAATTGGCACCGCAGCGGCCACGCCGTCAACCGTCTCGACCTCCGGGCGCTGGCTAATCGGCAATACCATTGCCGTGCCGCCTGCACTAAAACTCCCTGATTCAAAGAGCATTATCTCCGCCCCGACATTTTTGTCCCGGGTCGCCCGCTCGCGCATAGTGCCATTGGCGAGCCCGATCGTAAAAACGATCAACAAAATACCCACACCGATCCCCACGACGCTCACCAATGTGCGTGCGGGTCGGTGCAGCATGTTTGAAAAAACCAGACTGTTCATTTTTGGAAATGAGCACCGCAATTACAAGAGAAAAACGTTTGGATTCGAAAACCCAAACGCCTCTCGTCTTCTTCCCGAAAAACTACGCTCCGTCGGGTTCGCCTTCGTCATGCGGATAAAGCAGGTTGCCGCTCTCGTCGATCGCATCTTTATCGACATGTTCCTGCGGGGTCTTCTTACCGGGCTGCGGGGAGTGTTCAGGATGCTCGCCCTCGGCCTCGGAAGTCTTTCCCTCGTGCTCGTTTTGTTCCAACGCCCTTTTTGCTTGAGCAATGTCTCTTTCGTCCGGCATATATCTTTCCCCCTTTTTTTATCTTTACTTAAACTCCAGCTTTCTCGTACTCCTCTTCCTGCACCAAATACGGCGACGACCCGGCGGCATCTAAATCTTCAGATACGATTCTTGCAATCACCGGTAAACTTAGACTGCGGACTTTTTGAATACCAGGCACTTCCTTACCCTTCGCATACACGGCGTGGCGGCCGTTGTCCTGATACCACTCGCTCAAGCTTGCAGTTTTATGCATTTCTTCGATGATCTGGCGCCATCCGACCCCCGTATTGTAGGCACAGAACGAAACCTCGCCTTCCTGCGTTCCATAAGGAATGACGCACATCTCGGTACGACGAAAATCGTAATTGAAAAGATCCTGAAACCACATCCCCTCCACACACAAGACACGCCACATGTCGTCGGTCTCGCTTTTAGGTTCGGTCTTCATGCGGTCATTGCGATCCGAATTAGAATCGGCAGATGAAGGCCTAAACAAATTCAGGATTTGCGAGATCGGAAACCCGTCTGGAGCTTTTGATGCGTCATAATTACGCATGATCGTCAAACCCAGTTGCGCCATCGTTAACTTCTTACCGCGGGCCGTATCCGTGATGACGGTCACATCCTTCATGAACTGCTCATAGTCAAAGAAATCGAACAGCGACGTCATCGCATTTGTTTTCTTATTGACGACGATCAGCGTGAAAATGCCGCAGTTGGGATGGCAGTTGCATGACGACCAGCCCCACGGTGCGTCGGCCCCTTGCAGCATGTCCATGACGCTCGTAAATGCCGAATAGCTCGACAACGGGAACCAGTCCCGAAGCGGCTCGAGTACGCCATCGAGTTGGTCCTTGAGATCATGCGTCATCCCCGACAGCGTGTATCGTTGAGCGATACGGTCCTTGTCGGACACATCCTCATCCCGACCGGTAAAGCTCACCGGCTGAAAGGCGATGGTCTGCACCTTGTCGATATTCTCGGCGGCGAATTTGACGATGCTGCCGATGCCGTTGTTATTCCACGAATTGACGATAGTCGTAACCAGCGTCACCTTGATACCGACCGAGGCGAGGTTTTCGATAGCCTTGAGCTTTACGTCAAAAAGATTGCCCACGCCGCGGTGCTTGTTGTCTTCCTCGTTGGTCCCGTCAAACTGTAAATAAACGCCGTGCTGCCCGGCTTCTTTCGCGGCCTTGCAGAACTCTATATCCTCGGCGTAGCGGATGCCGTTGGTCGCGGCCAGAATCCGGTAGAAACCGATCTTCTTTGCATAAGCAACCGACTCAAGAAAGTGTGGTGCGATCGTCGGTTCGCCGCCGGAAAAAAGAATGATTATCTGCCGACGAGGCTTGAACGAGACTGCGCGGTCAAGGATCTCCTTCGTGTCCTCAAACGTAGGTTCGTGCACATAGCCGACCTGATTTGCATCCATAAAACACGGATTGCACATCATGTTGCAGCGGTTTGTCAGGTCAACAGTAAGAACGGCCCCGCGTCCAAATTTGATATCGCTCGTACCGTGATGATGAACATGTTTGTCCTCGGCAGCCTTGAAATCGCGTCCGTAAAAAAGCGATTCAATGCGTTCGAGGAACGCAGGGTCGGTGGCCATTACATCGACAAACTCGCCATGGGTCGGACAGGTCTTTTTCATCAATACCTGGCCGTTTTCCTCGACGATCTGTGCTTTGATCTCGCCGGGATGCGAGTTCATTAAAATCTCGAGCGGGATCGATTTATTGATGACGCCCTCGCGGACCTGTTTTACGCAGGTGGGGCAAAGGCTGTCTGTCTCACGAGGAAAACCGAGCGGCGGAGCGGTACGTTCGTACGACTTTAGCAGCGGCTCGGCCGCCCACTTCGGCGTAATCGCGTCGCTCTCCGGTAAAGCCCTGTTTACAGCCTGGAAGGCCTTCCAACCTATATCGGCCATAGCCGACACAGCCTTAGAACCTTTTCGCCCGTTACCCTTACCTTCTCCGCGTCTGAAATTATCGCTGAACATAATGTGTCCTTTCGATCCCAATAGAGCCAAAATTAACTGCTAAGCGTATCAGAAACGGCCCATGGATACTAGCTCCTGACGCGGGTCAATCTTCGCGGAGCCAGCCCTTTAGAGCGGCGTAGCGGACGAGATCGTTGCGGCTGCTGATGTTCAGTTTTCTCTGCGCATTTGCTTTGTGACTCTCGACAGTTTTGACGGATACTTCGATTTTATCGGCGATTTCCTTGTTACTGAGGCCCCAAGCGATCTCACGAAGAATTTCTTCCTCGCGTTCCGTCAGATGGGCGTCGCGGTTATCTCCGCGCAGCTTTACTCCAGCCGCATATCCGCCCATCACCTTTTCAGCGACGGCGGGGTCGAGGTAATTGCTTCCTTTCGCTACTGCACGAATTGCGTTAAACAGGATCGCCGCGTCGCTTTGTTTCAGCACGTAACCAGAAACCCCGGCCTCGAACATCTCGTGTAAATACGCCGTGTCCTGATGCCGAGAGAGAGCGATAATCTTGATATCAGCGGCGACACGCTTGAGTTTCGCGGCGGCCAGCAGACCGTTGAGCTCGGGCATCGAGATGTCCATTAAAACGATGTCGGGGGTGGTTTCGAGAGCGAGTCGAATGGCCTCGCGTCCGTCCGGGGCTTCGCCGCAGACCTCGAAATCACCCTGGGCCTCAAGGAGCATTCGCAGGCCCTGCCGGCTCATTTCATGATCCTCGGCGATCAAAATTCGGATTTTATTGTCCATTTTTCTCTCGCTTCCGGGTCACTCGGACTGGAACTCGCAAGGTTATAGTGGTGCCCGCTTCCGGCACGGATTCTATGCTTATAGTACCGCCGACAATCGCGGCTCTCTCCCGCATCCCGACCAGCCCAAGGCCACCGCTTCCGACCGGCTTAGATTTCCTGGCTTTTGGCAGGAAGCCAACACCGTCATCGGTCACCGTCAGGATCGCGACTCCCTGCCGCTTCTCGAGGGATATATCGACAAGGGTCGCGCCCGCGTGCTTATAGATATTCGTGAGGATTTCCTGCGTGATTCGATAGATATGAGTTTCGCTGTCGGGCGGGATTCGCTTGCTGCCGAAGCGGCGGGCCTGAAAATGGACCGGAATCTGGAAGCGTCGCGCCCATTCGCGCACGTAGTCGCTTAGGGACGCTGCCAGTCCGATGTCGTCGAGCGAGGGCGGCCGCAGGTCCCACGAGAGCGAGTCGACATCCTCATCGATCTGCCGCACGAGGGTTTGGGTCTCGGCGACGATTTGCTGAAATTGTTCGTCTGCGTAGCCACGAATGCCCAGGATCTCAAGGCGGAACCTGAGTGCGGTAAGCTGCTGTCCGAAGTGATCGTGCAGATCGAGAGCCATACGGCGGCGTTCATCCTCCTGCACCGTAGTAATCGCCGCGAGGAGGCTCAGCCGCTCGGTCTCAAGCCGCCGTCTCTCTCTGATCTCGGCTTTCAACCCGCGATTGGTTTGCCTAAGCTCGACTGTTCGAGCTTTTACCGTAGCTTCCAGTTCGTCACTATGTCGGGCCAGTACAGTCTCGGCTCGCTTACGCTCGGTGATATCCCGAAAGGTCCATACCCAGCCGAGCCGTTTGTCTTCGTCGTGGATCGGTGCTCCAAAGCGTTCGTACACCCGGCCGTCCTTCATCGGCATCTCCTCGCGAAACCGCATGTTGGGCTGGAGGTAGATCTCAGTCACGCGAGAGAGGAAGGCAGACGGGTCGCTCGTCTGACCGGCTGCCCATCTGAGGGCGACCTCGTCCGACCTTGCTGCGATCACCTCCGGCGGGAAGTTCCAGATATCGACGAAATGCTGGTTGTGATGCAGCATTCGGCCATCGGGCGAGACGATCAGTATGCCGTCGAGGACGCTCTCGGTCAGCGCCTCGAGCAATCTTTTCTGCACGCGGAGGGCGGCCTCTGCGCGGATGCGGTCGGTAATATCCTCGACCATGCCGACGACGAATCGGCGGCCGTCCGAAAGCAGCCCGGGGACGGACGCGTTGAACGACCATGTGCGTACATCGCCCTCGCGGGTCACGATCTCGCAAACGACCGCATCCATGGGCTCATTCCGATTGACCGGCGGCAGGAATCTGTCATGCATTGCATCGCGCACGCAATCGCCGCCGTACCCATAGGCCTCGGTCAGCCAGGTTTGGATGACATCCGCGTCCTCGACCGTGTAGCCGGTCAGCAGAGTCCACGACAGGCTGACGGTGAGCACTTCGCCGTCCTCGGCGTGCATGATGACCGGGATCGGCGAGTTTGTGATGCCGAGGCGAAACTGCTCTTCGCTTTGCCGCAGTAAACCCTCGGCCTTTTCCCATCTCTCGGTCAGCTCATGCTGGCGCACGGACGAGATCAGCAGCTCCGCGTTCATATCGCGAAGCTGCTGCTCATAGCCGGTCAATGGTTGGTCGTGAGCCGTCATAGAATCCATTGCCCAAGTCGGCGCGTCATCAAGGGCGTAACGCGAAAGTCACGCCCTTGATGACGCGCGGCCGTGTGCAAATATCTCGACGCACGGACTTTCCCCTCTACGCGGCGTGTTCCGCGCTCGAAGAATTCTGCCCTGATTCATCCGACAACCGCCCCGGAACTCCAGTGGTGAGACCGCGAAAGCCCTCGAGCCGCTCGCCCATGACCACGCCCTTTGGGGTGATCTTGTATTCGCGCATATCGATGCTGTGGTCGCTGCCGCGCATTTTTACGACCAGCATCATCTTGCGAAGCTGCCCATTGATCGATACATATCGCAGCCGCACGATGTCTTCGGCGAGGAACGAGATGGTGTAGTTGCTGAGAGCCATCGAGGTAAAATTCTCCTCGACCTCAACCGTCGAGACGACCGTAACGCCAAGCCGCACGAGGGCGCCGATCATCCGGTAGAGCGACTCTCGAAATTCGTGCCGGAAATCGGGAGCGAGCGCCATCTCGAAGCCGACGAGCGAGTCGACAACCACGCGTTTTGCCCCGATCGACTTTACCGCATCGACGATCGCGTGTACCGTTTCGTCAACCGACAGATCGAGCGGGCGGATATAGATGATCTTGAGGCTGCCGTCCTTCTGCGGCGTGTCAAAGTCCATGCCGAGCTTCCCGGCCCGCCGGACGTACGCGGATGGCAGCTCTTCAAAAATGGCGATCACACCGTGCTCACCTTGCTTCAAACCCTCGTCGATAAACTGTGAGCCGAGGACCGATTTCCCCGAACCGCTCGGGCCCGCAAGCAACAGGCTGTCGCCCTCGGGAATACCGCCGCCGAGCATTTTATCGAATTCGGCAATCCCGGTGGAAAGACGCCGCGTGCCTTTCTCATGGTCCCCTTCCTCACTCAGCCCGAACGTCCGCGGGAATGTCTGCAAACCGTCGCTCGTGATGCGGAAGGTGTGCAGGCCCGGCACCGATTCCTGACCGCGGCACTTCATAATCTGCATCTTGCGGACGATCGAGTTGCGTTCGACACTCTGATACATCCAGATCAGCCCGTCAGCAACGGTAAAGACCGGATTGTCGCTCATCTCTCTCTCAACGTATTCGCCGATCAGAAACGTCGTCGCCTGCCAGCTTGTCAGGTGCAGCGCCAGCCGTTGGATAAAGCCCTGTATCTCCATCTCGCTCGCGCCTGACTGGGCCTTCCGCACTACGGTGCGAAACGAATCCACGACGACGATGTTCGCGTTTGACGCCTCAACTTCCGCAATGATGGCCTCCAGCACTGCGCCGAGGTCTTTGTCCAGCACGAGCTGGCTCAGGTTTACAAACTTAACAGCGCCATCGAGCTTTTGCTGGTCAAAGAACTCGAACTGCTGCTGATAACGCAGCATCTTGATCGCCGGTTCGCCAAGCACGGTAAAGTACAACGCAGGCTTTTCTTTGGTCGCATTGGCAAACATAATCTGGTGCGCGAGCGTCGTCTTACCCCCACCCGGCGCCCCCGCGATAATGTTAAACGAATACTCCGGCAACCCGCCGCCCAATATCTCGTCAAGCCCCGGCACACCCGTAGGCATCTGCCGGATGAGGACTCGGTCTTCCCCTTTATTTTCATTGTTCATACTTTCACGGCTCCCATTGATTCGATCTTCAATTCCGCCCATACCTCGCGGACCAGCCGCAACGCGAGTGGCTCGCCGACAAACGTAACCAGCAGCCACAGGAAATTAGCGATCAGGCTCGCCGCCGCCTCGTCTGTATCTGATTGCGCGAGTGCGTCAAACCCTTCGAAGCACCCGTCGGGTTTCAGGCGTACGGCGTCTAGCGAAGCCGCCTCGCCGCGCGCCAGGGCAAGCGACCGCCGCATAAGCGCCAGAAAGCCGTCAACGCCCGCAAACCGCGTGAGCGAGGCGCTGAGCTTTGCGCAAACGATCTCCGCCGCGGGAGAGTCGCTGCCGGCCCGGTTCGCGGCTTCCAATGCAAGCAGCTCCCGAGCGAGTTCCCGGATAGTTGTGGACGGTGTATCCATCAATATTACTGGTTCACCGGGATTATACATCAAAGTTACGCGAATACCTCGAGATACTTGATTCCCGACCCGGTGTTGAACATAACCACGGTCTCGCCCTCGCTGACCGCTCCGTCGTCGACAAGTTTGCGTAAGGCAGGCAGACACGCCGCACCCTCGGGCGCCGCGAAGATGCCAGTCGCGGCCCCGATCTCTTTAACGGCGGCGACTAATTCGGCGTCGGTGACCGCGATCGCAGTACCGCCCGACGCCCGCAATGCATCGAGAATCAAAAAGTCGCCGATCGCCTTTGGCACACGCAGGCCGGAGGCGACCGTAGCTGCGTCTTGGAACTCGTCGGCGAACCGATCACCATTCTCAAACGCTCGGACGATCGGCGTGCACGTCGCCGACTGGACCGTCACCATCCGCGGACGCGCGCTCCCGATCCAGCCCATCTCCTCTATCTCGTCAAAGGCCTTCCACATCCCGATCAATCCCGTGCCGCCGCCCGTCGGATAGATAATCACGTCGGGCAGCGGAGTGCGGACACTCCTGTCCGCATCACCGGTTCCTCCGGTGAACCTGCCTTGATCATTCACGACCGTCGAAGCGTCGCCGCGCGCTCCGAGCTGCTCGAAAAGCTCGTAACCCATCGTCTTTTTGCCCTCGACACGATACGGCTCTTTAAGCGTGGAGACATCGAACCAGCCCTCGGCGTCCTTTCGCTCGGCGACCATCTTTCCGCAGTCCGTTATCAGACCGTCGACGAGCGTCACGTGAGCACCGGTTTGCTCGCATTCCACAATATTCGCCCGCGGCGTGTCGGACGGCATGAAAATAAACGCCTCCATACCCGCGGCCGCGGCGTAGGCGGCCATTGCTCCTGCCGCGTTGCCCGCTGACGGCACAGCGAGTTTCCTGACGCCGAGTTGCTTTGCCATCGATATCGCAGCGGTCATCCCGCGTGCCTTAAAGCTCTGGGTCGGATTTTGCCCTTCGTCCTTAATAAAAAGCTCGAGCTTGATCGGCAGCGTCGCGGCCAGCCGGTCAGCACGTAAGAGCGGCGTCCAGCCTTCGCCGAAAGAGACGACATTCTCGTCCGCGAGCACCGGCAGCACCTCGCGATACCGCCAGAGTGACGAGACCCGGCCGGGCAGAGACTCTCGCGACATCGCCTCCGCGGCTTTCTTGAGGTCATAGCGGACAAGCAGCGGCTTGCCGCATTCCACACACAAATTTTGCAGGACATTCGCCTCGTGCCGCAGAGCGCACAGGGCACATTCCAAATGGGTGACGTTCATTAATTAAAGCCTCTCGATGATTGTATTTTGCGTTTCAGATTACCACGGCGCCTTGTTGTCGGCCGTGTTGAAAAATCAGCGGTCAGTTCCTATACTTGCGTCACCGATGGGTCTGGATATTAACGGCACAAAATTTTTACTCTTTGCGCGAAAGCACGGGGCCGATTTCCGCCGTACAGCGACGATTGGCAGACAAACGATGCTCGCCGCTCCCACCGAAATGAAAAGTGCTCACGCACACTTTCATGAGGCACTTTCCGACGCGGAGTCGACGCAGATGGTCAGCGAGACGGGCTTTGCCGAATTATTTCTAACACGGCTTGGTGCTCAGCACATCGACTCCTTCGACGCGTCCGCCTACGAGCATGCGACGGTCGTACACGACTTTAATAAGCCGATCGCGGGCGCATATAAAGAGGCTTATTCAGTTGTCCTCGACGGAGGCACCCTGGAACACGTGTTCGATTACCCGACGGCTATCAAGAGCTGCATGCAGATGGTAGCTGTCGGCGGGCATTTTCTGGGTCTCACCCCGGCTAACAATCAATTCGGACACGGATTCTATCAATTTAGCCCAGAGTTGTTCTACCGAATTTTCTCGCCTGATAACGGGTTCATTTTGGAAACGATCCTACTGTACGAAGAGTCGCCGGACACCGACTGGTTTAAAGTCTCGGACCCTGAAGCGGTCGGCGAACGGGTTACCCTAACCAACAGCCGACCCGCGATGCTAGCCTTGATTGCCCGAAAAACGCACGCGGCGGAGATCTTTGCTCGACCTCCGCAACAAAGCGATTACGCCGCCGCGTGGGAAACCGGCAAGTGGAAGGTGACGAATGCGAGTCAACCGGGAGCCGTCGCACCCACATTCCCGCTTCGCGTCTGGAAAGCCGTGGAATGGCGCGTGAATCGTCTGTTTGGGACGCTCGCCGGGGCAAAGCACATTAGGAAAATCGATCTGAAGTAGCTATTTGGCGGCCCCGAGCAGCGGCTTTAGAGCCTTAAAGATATTGTCCGACATTATCCGCGCACCCTGGGCATTCGGATGGATGCCATCTGCCTGATTCAGTTCTTTTTTGAGCGCAATATTTTCGAGTAGAAAGGGTAGAAATTCAACGCTGTGCTCGGTCGCGAGATCAGGGAAGGCCGCCGTATAGTCTCGCTGATATTCCGAGCCCATTGTCGGCGGGGCCAGCATTCCGCAAAACAGAATTTTGAGGTTTTTTGCCTTGGCCTTGCGGATGATCTTGTCGAGATTGCTCTTCATTCGCGAGACGGGGACGCCTCGGAGCAGATCGTTCGCCCCGAGTTCGAGGATCAGGATCTCCGCATTCTCCTGTTCGAGCACCCAGTCGATCCGCTCAAGCCCGCCGAGGCTCGTTTCGCCTGAAATACCCGCATTGATCACCTCATAATTGTAACCGTCCGACCTGAGCTTCTCCTGCAGCAGGTATGGGTACGACTCCTTTTCTGCGAGGCCAAAACCAGCCGTCAGGCTGTCGCCAAAGGCGATAATTCGCGGCTCCTTGTTCACCGTCTTCGGTAAAACTAAAGGGCGGTTAGCCGCATCCGGCGGGCGGCGAAATTCCACAGAGGTGTCGCATCCCGTCGCCAGGAACACTATAAAGACGAAACTTAACGTGAAAAAAAATCGAATAACAAGAGACATATCAGGCCGCTTTCCCGCGACGAAAAATACTGATGTTGAGATGCAGGAATCTTAAAACCTGTTTAGGAAAATTTCGCAAAACACTCCTTGCGAGTGCGAAATGCCTTCCGTGATTAGTTGCCGTCGATTCGCTATACTCCGATTGTTGCCAGCGGGGTCTGGAACTTACGAACAATGATTGAACTTAAAAACGTCACCAAGATCGTGCGTTCCGGAGCCGACGATCTGACGATTTTGGACGACGTGTCGTTTGATATTCCGGACGGTGAGTTCGTCGCGATCACAGGTGCATCGGGCAGCGGAAAATCGACATTGCTGGGCCTCATTGCCGGCCTCGACGCTCCATCCTCAGGGAATATTCTGGTCGATGGCGACGACATTACGCAAATGAGCGACGACGGCCTGGCCGATATCCGCAGCCGAAAGGTTGGATTTGTTTTTCAGTCTTTTCACTTGATCCCAAGCCTGACCGCGTTTGAAAATGTTCTGATTCCGATGGAGATTCTCGGCCTGGATGCCGTACGCGACCGCGCCCACCGCCTGCTCGAGGCGGTCGATCTCACCAATCGGGGACATCATTATCCCAGTGAGCTATCGGGCGGTGAGCAGCAGCGAATCGCCATCGCGCGAGCCTTTGCCAACTCGCCAAAGATATTGCTTGCCGACGAACCGACCGGCAACCTCGACACGAAAAACGGTCAGCATATTTTTGACCTCATGAAGAACCTGCATAAGCAGAATAACGTCACTCTCGTACTCGTCACGCATGACCAGGCGCTCGCCGCGCAGGCTCAGCGTCAAATCATTCTGGCGGACGGACGAGTACTGACCGATCTTCACTCAACACATGGCTCGCATCCTGCCGCGACACTATCGCCCGACGCGGATGTGACGCTCACGCATACAACTGAAGCACGGTGAAATTCGTACTTAATCTGACGCTCCGCGAGATACGTTCTTCCTGGCGGCGGCTTTTATTCTTCTTCCTGTGTATCGCACTCGGTGTCGGGTCGATTGTCGCGTTGCGGTCTCTGATTCAGAATCTGACTCAGGTGGTGGGCAATGATGCTCGTGCACTAATGACGGCTGACGTGGAGATCAGCTCGACGAACGATTTCTCGCCCGGCGACATCGCGAAAATCGAAGCGGTAGTCGCGCTGACTCCGATCATCGAAGCCCGAAATGAAACCATCTCCACCGCCTCGATGGCCAGACCGTCGGATCCCGCAAATCTCGGGCTTGAGTTCGTCGACCTCCGCGGTATTGAGCCGCCGTTTCCACTCGTGGGCACTTTCAATACGTCGTCGGGCGAGCCATTTGATTTTCGGCTGCTCGAGAACAACGGAGTTGTTGTCGCGCGTATCGTGCTCGAAGAACTGCAGATAAAAATCGGGGACAATGTAAAGATCGGCGAGAGCGAGTTCACCGTCCGAGCGACGTTTGATGAGGAGCCGGGCGGTTCGAGCGGTTTTCGGCTCGGTTCGCGCGTATTCGTTGAGAAAAAGGCGTTTGACGACGCCGGCATCTCGCGAAACGCGAGCCGTGTGCGCCGCCGAATTCTATACCGCACCTCCGACAATCCAACCGAGTTTGTAAGTCAACTCCGTCAGGCGCTGAAGGGCTCAACCATCACCGTTAACTCTTACCGCGAGCAGCAGGAGAATCTCAGCACACAATTTGAGAGAACGGAAAATTATCTGTCGCTTACCGGTCTTTTAATACTGGTGCTGGGCGGCGTCGGCGTCTGGAACGTGGCACGCGCCTTTGTCGAGCAAAAACGTAAAACGGTCGCCGTCTTAAAGTGCCTTGGGGCGAGCGGAAACCGCGTGATTACCGTATATTTGCTGCAGATTCTCACACTTGGATTCATCGGCAGTCTTTTCGGCATCGTGCTCGCGCAGTTGGGTCTGTGGCTCGCCCGATTGCAATTCAATGATGCGCTCCCTGCCAAAATGAGCTACGCAGTCGGGCTCGGCACGGCATGGCAAGGTCTTGTCCTGGGCGTACTCATATCGATGCTTTTCTCAGCTTTGCCTCTGCTCCAAATTCGCTCCATCAAGCCCAAACTGCTGCTCCGCGACGAGAATAACGCAAATGTCTCCCGGCTCGATTGGACTAAATGGATATTTGCGTTTGTATGCCTCGGCATTCTGCTCGGGCTGGCGATTTGGCAGGCGGGGTCGATACGCGTCGGCGCCTTTTTCCTGGCCGGCCTGGCCGCCACCGGCAGCGTTCTCTACCTCGCCGCGGCGATACTGACATGGCTGTTAAAGAAAGTTACCGGCCTGACGTCGTTTTCGATCAGGCAGGCCGTTAATTCGCTCTATCGTCCCGGTAATCAGACACGGATTATCCTGCTCGCGGTCGGCCTCGGTGCTTTTGTTGTCATCACCGTGCAGATAATGCAGACGAATCTTGTTCGCGAGTTCGACTTTACGCGCAACAGCCGCCTGCCCAGCCTGTTTTTCATCGACATTCAAAAAAGCCAAATCGACGAAATATCGCAATTGATCGAGAGTCGAACCGGCGAGGCCGGAGAAGAAGTGCCCACCGTGCGGGCACGCATTTCGCACGTAAACGGCGAGGCGATCGACTATCAACAGAGCGAGGTTCGGCAGCAGCAGGGACAGATCGGTCGGGAGTTTGCGGTGACCTATCGCGAGAACCTTGAGGATAACGAATCGCTTCTGGCAGGCGAATGGTGGAACCGGGCGCGGAGTGACACCGCCGAAGTGTCGGTGGACGAAGGTATTGCCAGGACACTCAAGGTCGCACCTGGCGACTCCATCACATTCGACATTTCCGGCCGCAAGATAACCGCCCGGGTGGCAAACATCCGCCGGCTCGACATCCGCCGTGCCCGAACCGCGTTTGTATTTGTCTTCAAACCCGGAGCTTTGGAGGCTGCTCCGCAAAGTTATGCCGTGACCATCCTCAAACACATTCCTGCGACTGACCGTCAGCGGCTGCAGCGAGAGGTGCTGGATATGTTTCCAAACGTGCAAATATTCGACGTAGCGGATATTATCGCGGCCGTAAACCGTCTGGTGAATAATTTTGTGATTGCCATCTCGTTTGTCGGTAGCTTTGTCTTGTTGAGCGGCATTCTCATCCTTATCGGTTCCGTCGCTCTCACTAAATCACAGCGAATCTACGAGAACGCGATTCTAAAAACCCTGGGCGCGAGGCGGCGAACTCTGGCAACGATTCTCATAGCCGAGTACGGGTTGTTAGGCCTGCTGGCCGGCGGTATCGCAACACTCTTCGCCGTCACGCTTTCATTTGTCGTAGCACGGTATTTGATGGAGATCGAGTGGGAATTTAACCTCGGTCTTACGCTGGCCGGTGTATTTGTAACGGCGGGCTTAGTAACCCTCGTGGGAGCCGTCGCAAGTTTTGACGTCCTCTTTCGAAAACCGCTCGGCACGCTGCGGTCGCAATAAAAACGTCTATTCTTGCGACTCGGTCGCGGCGAAAACCGCCCGCAAGGCAACTTGGCCGGAGAGCGTCTCGAGATAGGCTCCAAACCTATGGAGAATAGGTACCAAGTCGTGAGGATCTTTCGACACGAGAATTTCCTCTACAAAACGGCCGACGACCTCGGTATCTTTGTAAAACAGGTGGTGAGCCGATCCGGCCATGAATTTCCGAAGTGCCTCGTTGGTCGCTCCCGAACGATCGATCGAAGGATCATTCTCAGTCGCACGGACCACGACAGCGAGTTTTGACAACTCGTCACGAAGCACAAGAGAGTGATCGCGTTTTTGCTTAAAGTTTGGGAATAACGCGAATACGTCCGCCGCAGGATCGAGTAGCCGGGCAAAGCCTCCGAGGACCTGTTGGAATCCGTCATTCAAAATTGAGTAAGCGGTCTCAGTGCGGGCTCGGATCGAAGGCGTCGGGCGGATGCCGGCGAGACCAATAAGCTCCTGTGAGAAAACCTTCTTCAATTCAATTCCAGCCGAATAAGAGGCCGCATCCAGCGACGCAAGGATGTCCGCCCCTGCATCCGGCAAGCTCTCGAGACGATACTTTATTTGATTGTTGAGATCGAATATTTGCTCGCCGACGCTTGAGAAAATGACCAGCGCCGGCTTGAGTGGCTCATCATTCTTGAGCATTTTCCCGATCACACTTAGCCATCGCAGGATCTTACCGAATCTCGGGAGAATGCTCGCAAGCTCGGCACGGTCAGCCGGTAAATTATCCTCGCGGTCGACAATCACAGCAAGCGGCCCTGGTAGCATGTCTTTGCTTGCAGTATGGGCCGCCCTCATTAATCCGGGTGCTGCCCGCAATCGTGCGATCCGATCGCCCAGCACGCCGCACCATAAGCTCCAACTGCCGGATGAGACGTGATCCGAATGTACCAGTGCCTCGCTAAGCATCAGGGCATCGCGCAGGTACGAACTCAATTCGCGCATTTCCCCCACTGTCACTCCGTAATACATTTCAGATTCGGAGTCGCAACCGGTTTTCGTGCTGACGATGGCGTTCGTTCGCAGAGCACAACGCTGCAAAGCGGCGTGCAGAAGCCCGACCTGACCCTTCAGATCGGCCGCCGGTTCGCTATTAGACAAAAAATGACTGCCCGGGGCTATAAAACACTCTATCCCCGAAATCCAGATTCCGATCTCGACCAGTATGTCCTTCTCTGACTCGACTGTGGCGCCATCACCGCCTGCTGCCGATACGCGAACAACTGCCTGATTTTCTAGAACTGCGGCTGACAATTTGGGATTATCCTCTCGTAACGTGTGGCCTGTGCGGGTGGACGGCGAGAATTGCCGCCATTCATTTATATACTTATCGAAAGGCCTTTGGCAACAGAAAACAGATTGCCGGTCGCTACATTAGGGCAGGATGCATACTCATTCTTGTCGCGGGCAGTATAATTTTCCGTCATGTCTGAACGAATCTTTAACCTCCTTATCGCAACCCGTAACCCGGGTAAAATCCTCGAGCTAACCCAAATGCTCGAGGGCTCTCGCGTGCGTCTCTTAGGACTCGGAGACTTCGCGGCAATGGATGAGGTGGAGGAAACCGGCCGGACGTATCGGGCGAACGCTGTGTTAAAAGCCCGGGCCTACGCTCGGCATTCGGGTATCCTAGCCATCGCCGACGACTCAGGGCTCGAGGTTCAGGCCCTTGGCGGTCGTCCAGGCGTCCTGTCCGCTCGCTATGGGGGCGAAGAAATGCCATTTTCCGATAGAATTGACAAGTTGTTGAAGGAAATTTCGACGGCCGCGGAGGCTGGTCGACGAGCACGCTTCGCGTGCTGTATTGCAGTCGCCACCCCGGCTGGTGAGGTTGTCGCATACGGTCGGGGCATATGCAGCGGTCAGATTGCGGTGACACCGCGTGGCGACCACGGCTTCGGGTATGACCCCATATTCATTCCGGACGGTTATGCCGACACATTTGGCCAGCTTCATTCGAGTGTCAAGTCGACTATCAGCCACCGAGCACGAGCTCTTGCACAAATAATCCCGTCTTTACGGGTTTTTATTGAAAATCAACTTGACCTCCGTTAGTTTCCATCTTAGAATTCGACACTTGGATCGTTTCACATCTTGAAACACGGCGGGGCGTAGCACAGCCTGGTAGTGCGCACGGTTTGGGACCGTGAGGCCGCAAGTTCGAATCTTGCCGCCCCGACCAGTCTTTCTTGGACCGGCTGGCCGTTTCCCACGGGACCGATTGGCGCCATCCGGCAAATCATTTTGCGGAAGTGGTTTTCTTTATTCTCAACCAAACTGGAGGTTACTCAAATTATGGCTCGTATGACACAGACGGAAATTATCAGCAACATCGCGGAATCTTGCGGAGCGAAGAAAACCGATGTTAAAACCATGTTCGAAGCTCTCGCCTCGCTTGCCACCAGCGAAGTGCAAACGAACGGTGAATTTACGCTTCCCGGCTTCGGAAAATTGAAAAAGACCAACCGCAAGGCTCGTGACGGGCGTAATCCCGCAACCGGCGCGGTGATTAAGATCCCGGCAAAGACGACGGTCAAATTCAGCATCGGCAAAGCTATGAAAGACGCGGTCAGCTAGACACTGCATCCTGCGACCCTATCAGAATCGACCGGCAAATCTTGTGGTTTGCCGGTTTTTTTGCGTCTTGGTTTCCCTGAAAAAAAGTAGTGACATTGATACATATTTCTGTTACCATTCCGTTACAGTTGATTTTGCCGTAGCACCGTTTTTCAGCATTCTTGCAGCTGAAAAGCTCAACTTATTGTTCGGAAAAGCGTAATGCTTGGTGATTTATACAGAAATCGCTTCGACGGAAGCGGCACAGCTTGGAAAGAAAGGAGAAGACAGACGTGGCAGCAGCTAGACCAATGACATTGCAGGATCGGGTTCTGCAGATCGACCATATTCAGGCTCGCCGGTTTTCGAAACTGGCAGGCGACGCAATTGACATCGCGGCTGAGGGAATCATCAGACATCTGCGGGCGTGTGCTCGTATGGACGTCAACCCTGATGCCTCGGCGGTTAGAGAGATTATCGACGATGCCCTCAATGGCCGACGGGTATTCGCCGAAACATCGAATGACCTTTTAGCAGCGTAATAGTTCTAATACTTAAGTAATTTCTTTTGAGCCGCTCGGCAAGGGCGGCTTTTTTTGTCTAAAATGCCAGGGGGAGATGCCGGTCTGGCCACAACCTCCTCATGGGAATTGCGTGGAAACCACCGACTGGGGTTGCTACCGAGGAGGCCTAAAGGCAAGTTTATAGACGACATATTTTCCGAAAACTTCGCCCTGATCTCGCTCATACCAAATATCAACATTTTCAAACCCGCGGTAGTCGAGAGAGGCGACGAGATAATCCAGTTGCACGGCCTTCGATGCGTCGAAAGCGGTCGCATAAGCCTCGTATCTACTGGCCTCGATGTCAATTTCGGCATAGCTCAGCGGCGTGTAGTTAAGATTTAGCCTGTCCGTATGCCGCCCCCAGCCGAAAAGCGCTATTACAGAGACAAAGTCTTCCCCACGTTTCATAGAGCTCGCGAGCGACTTGGCATCAACCCCCTGATAATACAGTTGCTGATAATAACGCTCTTTGTGTTCATCCCAGGTCACGCCCGCGAATACGTGTTGGTGACGTGACCACAATACCGATTGTGGGGCGACGGTGGGCAAATCGTCCGCCTCGGCCATTCCCATATGAAGCACTACACGGTGGTGGCGGCCCGGGTCGTCGCGGCCGATCTCAGCCAAGCGCCGAGCCACCGGATATGCCTCATCACGAATAATGTTTACATCGTCGAGAAGCCCGACCGTGTAATGACATTCGACGAAACCCCACGCCGCGGCCGCTGCGGCCAACCCAATCGATGCGAGCTTTACAGGAAACCCTCGTTTCGCCAGAGATGGCCAGATCAGCCCAAGGGTAATCACGAGGGCCAGGCCAGCAACATAATTTCCGATGAAGACCTGATAATGGATCGGCTGTAAGGACTGACCCGTAACAAGTTGCTGGTTGAAGACGATTACCGGCGTAAGGGCAAGTGAAATTGCGAACAACGTCGCACGGTCGCGAAGCTCGACTGCTCTCGCAAGAATTCCGACTCCCAGGACAATGAGAACTAAATAACCGATCAACTCGGGAACGCGAAGAAGGTCCGGAGCCCGAGTCGTTACCAGGAGCTGAACCTCGTCCATCGTGTGCGACCGTTTCGATAGGAGATGCGCATACGGCAGCAAACCAATCAGACACCCGACGCCGACGGCCGAAAGCAGTTTCAGATCGCGAATATAACCTGATGGTCTAAAGACCAAGATGCACAGCCCTAAACACCCAGCCCACGCCGCGGCCGTCGTCCAGACGTAGAAGTAGGTGAATACGGTGTACGTAAAGGCCGCAGCCGCTAACATGCAGACCAACAGCGATTTTTGGCTGAAAGTGCGTTGCGAAGGCACCTCCGTTTCGACTTGGTTCGGCCTTTCTATTAGCTTCCAGACCAAACCGGTGAACAGGAAAAACGCCGGAAACGACATCGCAGGAATATAGCGCCGAAAACCGGGAAAATAGGGGTAGGCGTAGCTCCACCCTGAAATCTCACCGATTGCACCCTCACCGGCAAAGATGGCCCCGCCCGCAAGCACGATCAGGCTCCCGGCCATTGCCAACAATGAGTCGCCGGTCATCATCCCGACCAGCCAGAAGATGATGAGGGCCGTCAAGAACGCGGCGATCGCGCCTGAGATCGTCATCGCCCACGTCGCACTGATACCTAGCAAAGCGGCTGGCAGAGCGACCGTATACGGACCGGCAAACTGGATTGAAAAGAGGGACTCGGGCTGAGGATTCTCGGCCGTATCGTCGCGACCCGTATACGGGTCGTTCTTGCGCGGGCGGCCATCTATCAGGGCCTTCAAATAAGAGCCATAGGCTACCTCATCGACATCGTTGTACGCGTAGTTACCGTTCCATTCCGCGCCGCGCAGATAGATCATCTTCATCTGCGGATACAGTGAGAAAATTGCGAGGAATAATCCCGCAATGATGCCGAATCGCCAGCGGAGCTTCATAAACGAATTGACAGATTAGCATAAGCCGGAATCGCGCGAGACTTGTGCCCGAGTGTAGGCACTCTATTTTGTAACGCTCACATTATTTACCGAGAGTGTTCTGCCGATCGATCGCTGAAATTCTGAAATTGCCTTATTTAGATCGGTGCGCGCCTGCAGCTCGCGTCCGCGAGCCGTGGCGAGTTCTGTCTGGCGTTGTGCGACGAGAAAGAACGTGCTCGTTCCACCGCGGAAAAGCCGTTCTTCGCTTGCGTATAGCTCCTCTGCGGCGAAGCGCGCCGCAACGGCCGACTCCAGCCGGGATTCGACGGAACGAAGGGCTTGCAAAGCATTTCGCACCTCGGCCTCGATCAACTGTTCCACCTGAGCGCGAGTATTTGCTATGCGGTCGGCATCTACAAGCGTTCGGCCAAAGTTCGCTTTTGCGATCCGGTTGCCAAACGGGAGTGATATCGCGAGACCCACGCGGTACGATGGGTAATCGAATGCCAGCAGGTTGCCGAGCGACGACAGCAGGCCGCCAACGAGGTTCGGCGGAACCCGACTGAGGCCGGTGGTTGGACTTATCGCCGCCGGGGTCTGGGATCCAGACAGGCCCTGCGAAGTTATCGAACTCACGATATCTATCTGCGGTCGCGTCTGATCGCGAAAGAACCGTTGCTCGATACGATTGATTTCTGCCGTGGCGTCGAGCTGAGCCAGTTCGGGGCGATTCTTCAAGGCCTCGGCGAGTGCTATCTCCAAGCCTATCCGCGGACCGTCGGCGACGGTCGGCGTAACGGGAATGAGGGCCTGAGACCATTCCGTTGACGACCGATCGGGCAGCATTAGCATCTTAAGCACATTCTCCGCCCTCGTGATCGCCTCTTGTGCCGCAAAGACATTCTGCTCGAATGTGTAGATTTGCGAATTGGCAGCGACGAGTTCGATCGGGGCCAGCACGCCGGCGCCTACAAGCCGCTTATTACTCTCCAGGCGCTCGCGTGCCTGGAGGAGCGTCTCGCTCTGCACCTGCAGATTACGAAGTGCGAAGACAAGATCCCAGTAGGCCTGTTCCACGCTTGAAATTACCTCGACCGCCCGCAACCGCAGTTGGGCATCGGTAAGGTTGATATTTCGCTTTGCGATCTCGATTTGCCGACGATTATTGTCGATTCTTAAGTTCCTGAAGAGCGGTTGAGTGTAGGTGGCAACCAATGAGGTCGGAAACTGAGGATTTAGGAATGAATTTGTATTGCTGGAGGTCGTGCGAGAATTATTGAATGTCGCCGAATATTGGCCGCCGTATCGTGGCGAAAACCCCGACACACCGCTAGTTCCGAAAAATCTGCTCTGCGTAACCGCGCCGTTGACAGCACCGCCGATTGCCGACGCTGTCGGCGTCGTAAGCCGCTCGTAATAACCCTCAGCGACGAGAAGCGGGTCGTATACACCTCGAGCTCCGAGGAGGTCCAGATCGGAGATTCGAGCTGTGTTACGCGATGCGTCAATGTCGTTGTTATTGCGAAGAGCAAGTTCAACGGCCTGCGACAACGTGAGGGACAATTGGTTGGCAGTTTCTACGCCAACTCGTCCGGCGCTCGGCAGGGGCCTGATCGGCTGACTAAAATCTGGAGCTGTCGGTGGTGCGTCTTGGGCGACCCGCGATGGCAGCGGCCGAGGCTCGACCGGGGTCGGAGATGGCGTCTGAGCTCCGGCGCCGGCAGCCGTAAAACAGACAAGGCAGCCACCCAAAAGAAATTTGGTTGTCGTCGAAACAAACTTACAAAAATACCAATCCATCAAATCCTAAAGCCGCGGCATGACATTCGACTGGCCTACACTGTCGCCTCATCGCCGCTCCCCTGTTCGGTGTCCCCGGATTTTGAGCGCCGAATTCTGCCGAAAATCCCTTTGAAACCGTTTGCGACGCTCCGGAAAGCCGAAGTCTCCTGAGCATCGTCAAAAAGCGAATAAAATACCGGCACAGCGAGAAGCGTCAATAGCAGGCACATGGACTGCCCACCCACAACCAGTATGCCAATTGAGCGGTTAGTAGCAGCTCCGGCGCCGCTTCCGAGGGTCAGCGGAATCATCCCGGCTACGAGTGCGAGGGTGGTCATCAGGATTGGACGCAGGCGGTCGCGATTCGCTTGTATTATCGCGTCATAGCGATTGAGGCCCTTTGCCCGCAATGTGTTCGTGTGGTCGATCTGCAGAATCGCGTTCTTTTTTACGATTCCAAAAAGAAGCAGGATACCCAAAGCCGAAAAGATGTTTAATGTCTGGCCCGAAATCGCGGTTGAAAGCAGTGCGAATGGCACAGACAGCGGCAAAGTCAAAAGGATCGTCACCGGATGAATAAATGATTCGAACTGCGCCGCGAGAATCAGGTACATGAACACAAACGAGAGCAAAAAGGCATAGAGAAACGCACTATACGCTTTTTGCAGCTCCTTAGACTGCCCCGTCACGCCAGTCACATATTGCGGAGGCAACTTGAGATCGGCGACAAAACCCTCGAGTTTTGCTAGGGCATCCGATTCTGCGGTATTTGGCGGCAACCCGGCTGAGACTGAGACCTGTCGGAGGCGATTGAGCCGGCTGATCGACGATGGGCTCAGGCCTTCTTCGAGTTTAACGACGCGGTCGAGGCTAACGGGCGGGCCATCCGACGAAGCCACGGTGAACTGCGGCAGCGAGCTCCGATCACGGCGGAATTCCTCGTCAGCCTGTACCACGACATCATACTGCTCTGACCCCTCGCTAAATGTTGAAACGATCTGTCCCGCGGAGTAAATATTTAGAGCTTGAGCGACGTTTCCGGCCTGGACGCCCAGGTCCGCCGCTCGGACGCGATCGATCTTGACCTGTATTTCGGGTGTACCTACCTCAATCGAAGTGTCAGGATCGCGAAAAACCGGATCGCCTTTCATCTTCTCGACTAACTGGTTCGCGTACTCAGTGAGTTTTACGATATCGGGGCCCGCAATGAAGTATCCGACACCCGAACCACCTCGGCCCAGCCCGATACTTCCCGCGATCGACGACGACGCCGACACGGTCACCTGATATTCCTTATTCGTATATTTCTTGGCGATCGCACGCGTTTTATTTATCAGCTCAGCCTGCGACTGTTCGCGCTCGGCGACAGGCAGGAGACTGACGTTAATAAAGCCGTGATTCGACCCCGAACCGCGCCCGAAACCTGCAATGACCAGCGTGTTTCTAATGCCAGGTATCTCCGCCCTGATATCACGGGCGACGCGATCCAAAATCGACTTTGTTGCCGATAGCGAGGTTCCCTGGGGCCCGCGAACGTTTACCTGGTAAAGCGACTCATCTTCATCGGGGAGGAACGCCATGCCTACGTATCTGTAAAGCGGATAAATGGAGGCCACCGTCACAACACAAATCAGGACCACCGCCCAGCGAAATCGCATCGCCAGCCGCAGCATCCAGGTGTAACTGCGGTCTACTTTGCTGTAAAGCCAACCGGCTTTGGAGCCGTGGTTTTCAGGCAGCACGTTCGAAGCTCCCGTCACATGATCAGGCAAATTTTTGCCGCCGATTTCGTCATCCGGAACGGGCGAGTCGGTACGCGAAACGGGTTGCCTACGCTTGATCCAGCGCGACGCCAGCATCGGCGTCAGGGTAAATGACACGATAAGTGAAACGGCGATCGCGGCCGCTGCTGTCAGGCCGAATGACGACATAAAGCGGCCAACGATTCCGGTCATAAATCCGACCGGAATAAACACGGCGAGGAGCGACAGAGTGGTGGCGAGAACCGGGAGCCCTATTTCCCGAGTACCCTCGACCGCGGCGCGCATCGGGTCCATTCCCTTTTCTTCTACAAACCGGTAGATATTTTCGAGCACCACGATCGCATCGTCGATAACGATGCCGACCACTAGGGTTAGCGCGAGCATCGTCATTTGGTTCAGCGAGTATCCAAATGCAGCGATAGCGGCAAACGAGGCAATGATCGAGATGGGTATGGCTAGGGCCGCAATTATTGTCGACTTCAGATTCCAAAGGAAAAGGAAAACGATGATGGCCGCAAAAAGGCCGCCCAATATCAAATGCTCCTCGATAGCGTCGAGGCTGTTCTGAATAAACTCCGACTGATCTCGAATGACTGCCACCTTCATGTCGGCAGGCAAATTCGGAATGATGCCGGCCATCCGCTCTTTCACATTGGCGATGACCGCGATCGTATTGGCACCGGCCTGTTTCCGGATGCCGAGCGACACTGACTGAACATCATCCAGCGAGGCAGCCATTACCGCATCACCACCACCTTCTTCGACCCGGCCCACGTCTTTAATCTTGATCGGAAACCCGTTTCGGGTCGTAACAACGATGTCGTTGAACTGCGACACCTCGGTCAGTTTGCTCATCGTACGCAAACCGAGCGTTTTTGCACCTTCGATCAGATTACCGCCGGGCAGCTCCTGATTCTGCGAGCGAATAGCAGCGGAAACGTCCGTCACCGACAGATTGTAGGCTCGCAATCGGTCGGGATTTATATAGACTTTTACCTGTTTCTGACGCGAGCCCTGCAGGAACACCTCGGCGACCCCATCCGCCGATTCGAGGCGTTCCTGAATTAGATTCTCAGCAAGAGTTGACAGCTCAATCACGTTACGCGGAGCGCTGATAACGTATTGAAGGATCGGCTGCGAGTCCGGATCACTCTTTTGCGCAACAGGCGGGTCGGCTGTTTCAGGCAGCCGGTTCACAATCGTGCTTAACTTCTGCTGGATCTCTTGAAACGCCTGATCGGGATCCTTTTCAAGGTTAAAGGTGAGCGTGACGTTTGAACTGCCGCGTGAGGAAGACGAGCGCATCTCTTCGACGCCGGGCACGGTGTTAAGCGCACCTTCAATAATGTCGGTAATTTCCGATTCGATCTCCTCCGGTGCTGCCCCCGGATTGCCCGTCCGGACAGAGATCGTTGGGAGGTCGATTTTAGGAAATCGGTCGACGCCGAGCGTAAAAAAACTAAACCCGCCGACGACGGTGAGAAATAACACAATTACCGTCGCAAAGACCGGCCTGTGAACGCATATTTCCGCTAACCACTGCATAGACCGGCATCACCTTAAGGTCAATCTAGAATGCGACCCTGGCACCCTCATACAATTGCTCGAGGGCGCTGGTCGCCACTGTTTCGTCGGCGTTTAGACCGCTAAGTATCTGGTAGCTGTCCGCTTCTTCCGGGCCCAGTTGGAGAACTCGAAGCTTGGCGACGCCTTCGACGATCACGAACGCTCGATACGACTGCGTTGCTTGATCGTTGTAAACCGCCGTTTTTGGAATAAATACACCCTTGCCGCCGCCTTCCTTATTGATCTTGACCGTTGCAAACATACCGGGACGCAAGGCGTTATCCCCATTACCGATAGATGCTTCAACAACCGCGGAACGAGAGACAGGATCGACCGCCGGGTTGATCGCACTTACACTCCCTGCAAAGCGTCGCTCTTTGTACGCGTCGATCTCGACCGACACGCCTCTGCCTAACGAGACGTAGGGCAAGTCGGACTCCGCGACCTGGATCTGTACCTTGATGGGATTTGTGCGAAGAATCGTGGCGACTATTGATGCCGAGGAAACGAACTCCCCAACCGCCACGGGCCGCGCGCTGACATAGCCGGAAAAAGGCGCTCTGATCACGGTATCCGTTATGGCCTGCTGTGCCTCGTTTACGCCGTTCTGCGCGGCTTCGACATCAGCTTGGGCACTCGCAATCGCCTGATTACTTTGCCGCGCGATGTTGAGGGCAACGTCAAGTTGCTGCCGTGCCGCGTTCGCCCGCGTCCGGGCTGTATCACGTGCGGTTCGAAAAGTATCGTACGTAATCATTGCGACATCGCCAGTCTCCGTGAGCGAGCGATATCGCTGTTCGTTTGCCTCGGCGAGCTTCATCTCGGCGAGAGCCTGCTCATAATTGGCATTGGCCGCTCGGACCTCGGGGATATTTGATGCGTTGAATCTTCCGTTCGGCCCGAGGCCGAGACGCGCTTCTGCCTGAGCAACCGATGCCCTGGCCTTTTTAACCGCAGCTTGCGCCGACGCTAACCGGAGCCGGGCGTCACGATCGTCAACACGGGCAATGACCGCACCGGCGTTGATAAACTGACCCGCGTCAGCCGAGAGATTCGCGATCTTGCCGGCCACTTTTGGAGCAACATCGGATGTCTCTTGGGCCACGATGCTGCCTGTCGCCTGAATTGAGGCCGCGATGTCGCGAGACTCGCTAGTGCCCACCGTAATAACGACCACGGCAGGAGCACTCTCTTCGACGTTAGCGTTGCTGCGGCCACCCCTTTCGGAGCCGGACGAACCGCACGCCGAGACGAGCATCGACACAGCGAAATACAGGAGAGCAAAGTACAACAGCTTCATAAATTGGGCCAGGCCTGTATTTTACCCTAACGGAAGATGGCAGTTTCCCGTCCCTGTGTAAATTTTTGTCAACCCACGAGACGACAGAGAATGATGTCCCGGAGCGTGGTTGGATCGTCGCCCCGTGCGAGTGCTAGAATAATCAGCTGATCCGGGAAATTGAAATATGGAAGAGATAACGGCAACCGAACTCAAACGCCGGCTTGACGCCGGCGACGACATTCAGCTGATTGATGTGCGGCAGCCCGACGAGTATGCCTTTGCGAGTATCGACGGCGCAAAGCTTATTCCACTGGGCGAAATTATTTCGCGTAAGGGCGAGATTGACGAGGTCCGTGAAACGGTAATTCACTGCAAGATGGGCGGGCGAAGCGGAAAGGCCATCGAGGCACTGCAACAGACGGGATTTAAGGGCAAACTCAGCAATCTCGTCGGCGGTATCACGGCGTGGTCAAACGATGTGGATCCGTCAGTATTGAAATACTAATTAACTCCCGGGTCCACACACTGAGACTTATTCGGGCTCATTTAGATCGATCCCTTCGGCGAGACGGACTATCTTCATTCCTTCCTCGACGATCGTGCGACAAGTCATCACAGCCTTTTCTTTATCTCCATTCTGGAGCCACGCCTGGCAATTGAGACACTCTCCGTTCCAGCAGAAATCGCCATACGATATATTCTCCATCGCCAGATATTGGAAACATCTGAGTAGCGAGTTATTCTCAGGCACGAGTTGACGCTGGCCGAGGATCTCGATCTCGACAAGGCGGTCAAACGGCACAAAAATCTCAGGCAGGGTCATCTTGCTAGTCGAGCTGTTACGCGCGTGAGAAACCCACGGGCACTTCCCTTGTCTATCTTATCGAAAAGGCGTAGCTTTAAAAAATGGCAACAGTTGTGTATACAAAGCCGGGTTGTCCGTACTGTCAGCAGGCCCGCGACCACTATAATTCGATCGGTACTCCGTTTGTCGAGTACGACGCTCAGAGTGACAAAGAGCGGCAGCGTGAGATGCTCGCCTTGTCGGGCGGCGACCCGACCGTGCCGTGCATCGTCGAGGACGGCGTTTATAAGAGCTCGGGCTGGGGCGACCCGCCCCGCGGTTGAACGGTTCACCCATGAGAGCCGGCAGTTAGCCGGACGCGTGACAATGTAAAGTGGAAAATGCAGCGTGCAAAATGCTGGCATCTGCATTAAGATTCTCGATTGCTGTTGACGATTGATAGATGCCGCGTGCGAATGCGGCGTTTTAGTTTGCATTTTGCATTCCGCATTTTGCACTGTTTATGGTTGGTTCGCAGATTAACCAGTACAAGATTCTCGAGAAGATTGGATCGGGCGGTCAGGGCACTGTTTATAAGGCCCTCGACACCAAGCTCAACCGCACTCTCGTGATTAAGGTGCTCCCGCCGGATCTCACCCAGAAGACCGCAAATTTTCGACGCTTCGAACGCGAGGCTCAGCTCTGCTCGCAGCTCGACCATCCGAATATTTGCACGATCTACGATTTTAATAATGAAAACGGCGTCTTCTACATAGCGATGCAGTACGTCGAGGGCAAGAATGTCCGTCAGCTCGTGTCGGGCCGACCGCTCGAGTTAAAGAGTGTCTTGTCGATCGCCATCCAAGTGACTGACGCCCTTGCCTACGCCCATTCAAAGAACATCATCCACCGTGATATCAAGGCCGGCAACATCATGGTATCCGAGGGCGGTCAGGTAAAGGTGCTCGATTTCGGACTCGCAAAACTCATGGAAGATGAGCAGGCCGAGTCGACCCGCGGACAGGATAAATCGCAAATCACCGAGCTCGGAATTCCCTACGGCACGGCAACCTATGCGGCGCCCGAGCAAGCTAAAGGCGAGCGGGCTGACCATCGTTCGGACATTTTTTCGACCGGTGTACTCGTATACGAAATGCTCACCGGCATATGGGCGTTTCAGGGAAAGACTGTGATTGACGTTCGGCACCAAGTTCTATACGGTACGCCGAGACCGCTCGGCGACATGCGTAAGGACGCTCCACTCCCGCCCCAGCTGCAAAAGATCGTTGACAAGGCTCTTCAAAAAGACCCTAAGGCCCGCTATCAAAAGATTTCCACAATGCGCGATGAGCTGCGTGGAGTACTCCAACAGGTCGCCGGTACACAGCTGATGCCGGGCGATTCGTTTGCTCCCGGACATGCCGACGGCGGTACGGTTAACCGGGTTTTGAATTGGTTCACCGGCAAATCGACACCTGAGGCCACCTCTGCTAGCCAGACATCGCCCGCACTTGGTTCATCGAGTCAACCTTCGTTTACCCCCGACATCTCTATGACGGCGACCGGCACTGAGAAAAAGAGCGTTGCGATATTACCCTTTCAGAACCTGAGCCAGGACGCGGAATCGAGCTTTTACGAATTCGCCCTCGCCGATGCCGTGATTACTGAACTGGCACAGATTCGCTCGATCATCGTCCGCCCGTCGTCGGTCATTGCCAAATATCAAGGCAAGGAGATCGATCCGCGTGAGGTTGGCCGCGAGCTTCGCGTACACGCCGTTCTCTCCGCCGGATTTATTCGCTCCGGAGACAAGCTTCGTGTGACCGCACAGCTGCTCGATGTGCTTACCGGCGACATTCTCTGGAGCGATCGAATCGATGCACAGGGCAGCGACATCCTGGCCCTGCAGGACGGTATCGCACAGCGAATTCTCGAAGGCCTGCGGCTTGAGCTCACCGATCTCGAAGCCGAGAAACTTGGCCGCCGAGCCACCGACAACGCCGATGCGTGGGAAGAATACCTGCGAGGCCGCGATAACTTTGGCCGGTTTATCTTCCGCACCATCGACGCCGAGGATTGCGATGCCGCGATGGCAAATTTCAAACGTGCGATCGATCTCGACCCGCATTTTGCCCTCGCATACAGCGGTCTTGGTGCCTGCTATGCGAACCGCGTTTTCAAAGGCCTGGGCGAACCCGAAGACTACACCTATGCGGAGGCTGCATTTAGCAAGGCATTTTTCTACGATCAAAATGTCGTCGAGGCCCGCGTGCTCATGGTCATGATCTACATGGCCCGCGGCGAAAAGCGAAAGGCCCGCTCTGAGATCGAGTTGCTGCAAAAGCAGTTTCCAAACGATGCGGCCCTCCATTTTGTAAAAGGCGTGATGCACCGGCTTGATGGCGAATATGACGAATCCTTGAAAGCCTTTGAAAAGCTAGCCCGCCTCGACCCGGCCGCGCGTGCCGTCGCGGCTTACAACCGTGCTCGCATCTTCATCTACAAACGCGATTTCGACAGGGCTAATGAGGAGCTTGATAAAGGCTTTAAGGTCGAGCCGAATCACCCGATGCTCAAGATTTTCCGCTCGGGCGTGCTCTTCTTTCAGAACCGGCACGACGAAGCGATCGATATGATCGCCAATGTGCTGAAAGAACACCCGCGGATGGACGGCATTCGCCCGCTCTATGCCGAGTACCTGGCCGGGGCCGGCCGCCCCGACGAGGCCCGGGCGCAGCTAACCGACGACGCCCTCGCGATCTCACGCTCCGACCACGACATGGCCTACTGGGTAGCCTCAACCTATGCCCTGCTCGGCGAAACCGACCTCGCCTTCAAATGGCTGGGCAAAGCAATCCGCCTCGGCAACCAAAACAAGCCCCACTTCGAAGCCGACCCGCACCTTGACTCCCTACGCCAGGACCCCCGCTGGCCGGAGCTGATTCAGAGACTCGAGCTAAACGGCGAGTAGCCAGCGGAAACTACAGAAGATCTGGGAAACCCGGATCATTCAGCTCAACGAATGGCGATTCTCGTTTTAGCGTAGGCCCGCCGTTTACGGCGGGTTCAGCGTCGCCAAATTTGATTTCCAGGGCGGTTTACCGTCCTTTCTCAATGACAATAACGCCGATTCTTCGTTTGAGCATAGGCCCGTCCTTCAGGGCGGGTTCAGCATGCGATTTCAGGGCGGTTTACCGTCCTTGCTCAATGACAATAACGCCGATTCTTCGTTTGAGCATAGGCCCGTCCTTCAGGGCGGGTTCAGCGTCGCCCCATTTTAGTCCAGGGCGGTTTACCGTCCTTTCTCACCGGCAATAACGACGGTGAACCGCCGTAATATATTTAGGACGATTCCAAACCCGCCGTAAACGGCGGGTCTACGCTAAAACAATTGAGGCCTATGGGAAAGAACTCGGCAAGGCGAGCCTGACCGGGTATTGCATCAGGTTCAAATCTCTAAAAGATATAAACACTGATGTACTCAAATCGGCAATACGATTTGGGTTTGAGGGGTGAGCAAAAGGAGTCGGAATAATGTTTACTTCGGGCGCAGTTGCGTTGTTCTTCTTAGCAATAATGATCGTCATTTACCTTCTTGAGAGCCTGATCATAGCCTTCTTGTCGAATTTGATTTTACGGACGCCGCTTAAATCATATCTGTTGTCCAGCGTGATTGTGGGCCTCGCGGCGTTTCTCGCAACCCAAGCTTTCATCATTTTCGTCCCTGGCCAGATCACGGCATTTAACGGCGAACCGGGGAACACTAAAACGTGGATGCTTTATAACCAGGTCTTAGTAAACGCAGTTGTGGTGTTCGTTTTTTTAGTCGTTTGGCAGATATTCGTAAGGAAACGTAGAGGAAGACTTAAGGAGACAAAATAATGAGAAAGATAATTGCAAGTGAATTCATGACGATCGATGGTGTCATACAGAACGAGGAAAATGACGGGGACGGGTTTAAGTATGGCGGGTGGTTTTTTCCCTATGCGGACGACGTGACGGGGGCCGTGGCACAAGCCCGGCTGGCCAATCCGTTTACGTGAGCTAGGCCGCTATCGAGTTCGACGCGTTCATATTTCTCCTTCCTGATCCTATAATCGTATTACGGCTGTTGCATACATGCAACATTTGATATAAGATGCAACATTGAACGATGATGCATTCTGATTTACGTCTGAACTTTTGAAATGATGATTTGGGACGCGTGGGACACGCGGGACAGCCGGGACACTTGGGACATGTGGGACACATTCTGACAAAACGCGTTCGACGCGATGATGACAATGAATCGGATGTCGCCGCGACCCGAGCCGGCACGAAATGGTTCGGAAGGATATCGAGGGATTCGCACAAATACTTGATCCGCAGGTCGAGCGGATCGAACCGGCCGACTTATTGACTAATTACATCCGGCGCCGTACATTCATCATTTGGGCGGCCGTCGAGGCAATTCGCCCGGCATTTTTACACGAATACGACGGGCAACAATTATGACGGTTCACCGCGGGTTACGTGGTTGGTTGATGGATGGCGTGGCAAAGCCCGAGGGCTCGCACGCCGCAAAAGCACCGCATCACAAACACTCCTGGTGGAAGGTAATGTGTCTGACCGGCGTCGATTATTTCTCGACGCTCGGTTATCAGCCCGGCATCGCCTATCTCGCGGCCGGCGCTCTCGCCCCGTTTGCGACGCTTGTCCTGGTCTTGCTTACGCTGTTTGGGGCACTGCCAATGTACAAGCGGGTGGCTGAGGCGAGCCCGCATGGCGATGGTTCAATCTCGATGCTCGAGCGGCTGCTATCGCGGTGGAAGGGCAAGATGTTTGTCCTGATTCTGCTGGGATTCGTCGGCACCAGTTTCATTATAACAATCACGCTGTCCGCCGCAGATGCGACGGCCCACGTCGTCGAGAATCCGTTTGTCGAGGAGCATCTGCAGTTTCTGCATCACGAGATCATCGTCACGCTCGTGCTGATCGGGTTGCTCGGTGCTGTATTTTTGAAGGGTTTTAACGAAGCAATCGGGATCGCCGTCGGCATCGTTGCCCTCTACCTCGTTTTGAACGTTGTGGTGATCACGACCGGAATGTACGAGATCTTTTGGATTCGTCCAGAGGTCCTGAACGACTGGCAGCGGCTGGTCTGGTCGGACACGAACGTGGGTGGCAGCGTCGGCTGGCTTATTCTCGCTTCTCTTTGGTTTTTTCCAAAACTTGCGCTCGGGCTGTCCGGCTTTGAAACGGGTGTGGTCGTAATGCCGCTGCTAAAAGGCGACACTCCCGCCGACGATAAGAGAGCGCCGGCCCAGTCTCTCGACGTGTCCGAGGATGTCGAGCTTAATGAGGTCGAACAGGCCGATCTGCGCGGGCGAATTCGCAATGGTAAGAAGTTGTTGAGCGGGGCCGCCGTGATCATGAGCTTTCTACTAGTTGGCAGCAGCATCATCACCTCGATGTTGATTCCCCCTGAGCAGTTTCGGTCGGGCGGCGATGCTTACGGTCGCGCCATTTCTTATCTTGCACATTCAATGCTCGGTGGCATCTTTGGCACCGTCTACGATATCTCGACGATACTTATTCTGTGGTTCGCCGGCGCATCGGCGATGGCAGGTTTGCTCAATATCGTTCCGCGTTATCTCCCACGGTACGGTATGGCACCGGACTGGGCCCGAGCAGTGCGTCCACTGGTGCTGGTGTTTACGGTGATCTCTGGCATCGTCACGGTCGTTTTTGAGGCCAACGTTGAATCTCAGGGCGGTGCATACGCGACCGGCGTTTTGGCGCTAATGACGTCCGCCGCGGTTGCGGTAACAATCTCAGAATGGCGTGCCAAGAGAAAAATGTGGCTGTTCTTCGCGGTCGTGACGTTGATCTTTATCTATACGGTAGTGGTCGGTATAGTCGAGCAGCCGAGCGGCATAAAGATCGCGTCGATCTTTATCCTGGCCATAATAGTGACCTCTTTCATATCACGGGCGATGCGCTCCACCGAGATTAGAATCGATACGATAAAGCTCGACGAAGCGGCGCAGGCCTTTATCGATGAGGTAGATGATGAGGGTGAATTACGGATTGTGACAAACAGGCGCGAGACCGGTGATCTTGCCGAATATCGGTTTAAGGAGCATGAGAAGCGCGTCGATAATCACATCCCGTCGACTGATCCAATATTATTTTTCGAGGTTGAAACAGGCGATGCGTCGGAGTTTAAGGGTAAGCTTTTAATTCGCGGAATAGATGTCGACGGCTACAGAATTTTACGTACGCAGGCTCCGGCCGTCCCGAATGCGATCGCGGGCTTTCTACTCTATTTGAGGGACGAGCGTAACAAAATACCGCACGTGTATTTTGGCTGGAGCGAGGGGAATCCGCTGATTTATCTGGCGCGATATATCTTGTTTGGCGAAGGCGATACCGCCCCCGTTACTCGAGAGATCCTGCGGCAGGCCGAGGAGGACCCCGAGATGCGGCCGAACGTGCATGTGGGTGGTTGATAGAGGATTAGGGCTTTTTGAATACAAACTCGTTGCAGCCCAGACCGACGCCGCCGGATTTTACTTTTTCCAGGCTGAAGCCTTTTGATTTGTAGAAGTCGAAGATTTCGTCAACGGTGGCGACTTCGTAGGGCGGTGCCGGACGCCCCGACGAGGCCCGGGCGCAGCTAACCGATGAGGCCCTGGCCATCTCACGCTCCGACCACGACATGGCCTACTGGGTAGCCTCAACCTATGCCCTGCTCGGCGAAACCGATCTTGCCTTCAAATGGCCGGGCAAAGCAATCGCCTCGGCAATCAAAACAAGCCCCACTTCGAAGCCGACCCCCACCTCGACTCCCTACGATCCGACGCCCGCTGGCCGGAGCTTATCGCTAAGATGGATAATGGTGAGTAATCCAACATCTCGGCAAACTACGCTTTACATTGCGCGCGTCTGATTCGTTCGGCCAGCCCAATCTTGGTTCGTCGGCGCTATTTATCCGCCTGACCGGCCTAAACCTTTTTGATCTCGTTTATCCGGTCGAGGCAGTGGGCACCCAGGACTAACAGGAGTAGCGCGGCGATGATCGCCATGACCTCGAAACGTTGGTTTGCGCGGTTCGCGGGAACAATGTTGAGCGCAGTGAGCATGCTTAGCAGCAGGCCTCCTAAACCGAGGAGCATGCCTGTTGCAAAGCTCGCGGCCGACGCGATTTGCCAGCGGCGTATTGGGCCGGAGCCAGGTTCTTTCAGTTCGGCAAAAGGTATTCCGGCGGCAAGTATTTCTTTCATGATGCCCGGCGGAATTTGGTGCCGGTAATCATTAACTCTAGGCGAGTAGGGATAAAGCCGGCGTAAACAACTCATAAAGAGTTGATAAATATTTAGCCAGCGGGCTCGAATCGGTAGCCGACCCACGGTTCGGTAATTATGTACTTCGGGGCCGATAGGTCGGGCTCGATCTTCTTTCGTAGATTCCCGACAAAAACGCGAAGGTATTCGGGCTGCTCAACGGCGTTGGCTCCCCACAGGGCTTTCAGCATGCTGCGGTGAGTCAGCACGCGTCCACTGTTGGTGAGGAGATAGATGAGCAGCTCCATTTCCTTTGGCGTCAGGTGTATCTCCGCGCCCCGGACCAACGCCCTGTGTGTCGAGCGGTCTATTTCAAAATCTCCCGCGGTCAGGACGGATTCTTCGGAAACGGGTTCGGCCGGGCCGCGGCGAAGTGCTGCACGCACGCGGGCTAATAGCTCATCCATGCCAAAGGGTTTTGTCACATAGTCGTCCGCACCGGCGTCCAAAGCGGCAACCTTGATGCGTTCCTCACCCTTTATAGACAGGACGATTATCGGTATCTGCGAAACGGCACGAATCTTGCGGCATAGCTCAAGCCCGCTCATCTCAGGCATCTGCAAGTCGGTGATCACGAGATCGGGCACAAAGTCCCTGATCGTGTCGAGAGCGCTCTCGCCATCGGACGCCGTGCGAACGTCGTAGCCGTGCGCCAGAAAGCTGTGCCGCAGCACCCGCGTTATCTGCCGCTCGTCATCAACCATTAGAATACGTTTCGGTTCCATTTTCTCAGCCGATCGTGGGCCCGGCCGCTGGCAGCGTCAGCGTAAAGGCCGTTACATATCCGTCGCGCCCATCGCCGGCAGTCACGCTCCCGCCCATCGACTCCGCCAAGCCCCGAGCAATCGCCAATCCCAACCCCAGACCGCTCGCGGTCGAGTGAATCTCGGCGCGGCCCACACGAATAAACTTTTCGAATATACGTTCGCGATCCTCTGGGGCGATACCGCGTCCTTTATCTTCCACGATTATTTCAACGCCACGCGTTGGAGTCGCGATCGCTGACAAGCGTATCGGCGCGTCGTCGGGAGAATACTTTGACGCGTTTTCGATGAGCGAGTACAGCGCCTCCTCCGCCGACTGGCCATCAACGCGAACATCGGGCGTCTGCGGCGGGACTTCGATGACGACTTCGCGGCCCGACAGCCGGGCACTCGCACGTTCGACGGCACGCGAGATGATTTCCGTTACGGGCACACCCGACCGTTTCAGGTCGAGCTGGCCAGCCTCGATGCGGGCGAGGTCAACAATACCTCCGATAAAGGCGTTGAGCCGCTCGGCCTCTTCGTCAATGATCGCCAGCAGGTCGCGGCGGCTCTCGTCACCGAGATCGATGCCCGTTTCCATCAGTGTCGTTGCCGCGGCCTTGATCGACGTCAGCGGCGTTCGGAGGTCGTGCGTAACCGCGTCGAGCAGCGCCGATTTCATCTGTTCGCTCTGCCGCAGAGCCTCGGCCTGGCTAGCCTGCGCAAAAGCCTCGCGCAGATCGCTATAGAGCTGCTCGATCTCTTGCCGACGAGCCTCCGATTCGTCCGCACGCCGCCGGGCGTACGATGACAGTTGGCCTGCAACCACGGCCGTTACAAGGAATGCCGCGAGAGCTACCCAGTTTTCGCCTTGGCTTACCGCGAACGTAAAATACGGCGGCAAGAAGAAAAAATTAAAGCACAACGCCCCGGCCACGGAGCTTGCGAGTGCCGGACGGCTACCGAATAGAGTCGCCACAAACAGTATGGCCAGCAGATACGCAAGCGCGACTGTCGTGTGACTTATCGTTTCGGCAAATGGAGCAAACCCGACCGTCACGAGGCCCACTGTCGCCAGCGATATGAAACCTTTTGCGGTAGGGGCCAGTGTTCTCATTCGGCCAAACCACGATGCCAACTACTCCAGGCAAATGCAAGCACCAACGGACTGGAAACGGCCGTCTTTATGAATTCTTTATAAGTTATTGACGGACTAATTACACCGGCCGCCGTACATTCATCATTTGGGCGGCAGCCCCCGGAAAGGGTGGGCAGTCTTTTTTAGAGACGTATTTATGACGGCAAAGAGGATGGCGGCCCCCCGCGGTGTACGTGGTTGGTTGATGGATGGCGTGGCAAAGCCCGAGGGCTCGCACGCCGCGAAAGCACCGCACCACAAACACTCGTGGTGGCAGGTAATGTGTCTGACGGGTGTTGATTATTTCTCAACGCTGGGTTATCAACCGGGTATTGCGTTTGCTGCCGCAGGCGTACTCTCGCCGATTGCGACGCTAATACTGGTGCTGCTGACGCTGTTTGGCGCACTGCCGATATATAACCGCGTCGCGGCCGAAAGCCCGCATGGCCAAGGGTCGATCTCGATGCTCGAGTCGTTGCTGTCGCGGTGGAAAAGCAAGCTTTTCGTACTCGCGCTGCTCGGCTTTGTGGCGACCGATTTTGTCATAACCATCACGCTATCCGCCGCCGACGCAACCGAGCACATTATTCACAACCCCTTTGTCGAGGAGCATCTTGCATGGGTCGATCACCCTGTGCTTGTCACTCTTGGGCTTGTTGCCGTGTTGGCTGCCGTGTTTCTCAAAGGGTTTAAGGAGGCAATCGGAATCGCCGTCTTCCTCGTAATTGCCTATCTGCTGCTCAATCTCGTTGTAATAGGCGTCAGTTTCGCCCAGATAGTGGCCGATCCGTCGCTGCTCTCTAACTGGACCACATCACTGATGGCCGCTGGCCAGGGCGGTGGAACGGTGACCAGCGTACTGATGATCGTCGGTATGTCGCTGCTCATCTTTCCAAAGCTGGCTCTTGGCCTGTCTGGATTCGAGACGGGCGTCGCGGTAATGCCGCTGATCGATGATCCAAACCGAATTGAAAAGACACGACGGCTGCTCAGATCGGCCGCGTTGATCATGAGCTTTTTCTTGCTGGCCAGCAGTGTAGCGACCACCGTGCTTATCCCGGCGGCAGAATTTGCGCAGGGCGGAAAGGCACAGGGCCGAGCTCTGGCCTTTTTGGCTCACCAGTTTTTGGGCGACGGGTTTGGCACGGTTTACGACATTAGCACGATTCTGATCCTCTGGTTTGCGGGTGCCTCGGCAATGGCCGGGCTATTGAATATCGTGCCGCGATATCTGCCGCGCTATGGCATGGCCCCAAATTGGGCGAGGGCGACGCGGCCCCTCGTCATTATTGTCGCGATCATCTGCCTCGTTATCACCGTAATATTCAAGGCAAACGTGGAGGCTCAAGGCGGAGCCTACGCGACCGGCGTACTCGTCCTGATGACATCCGCCGCGGTTGCCGTCACTATTTCGTCGTGGCGAAAGATGCAGCGGGCGAGATTCCTATTTCTAATGATTAGCCTGGTATTCGCCTACACCACGATCACAAATATCATCGAGCGCCCCGATGGCATCAAGATCGCATCGCTGTTCATACTTGCGATAGTCGTCGCGTCCTTTATCTCACGGGCGATGCGTACGACCGAGATTCGTATTGAGAAGATCGAATTTGATCGCACGGCGAGAGGGTTTCTCGACGAACTCGACGAGGGAGAGATCCGTATTGTCACTAATCGCCGCGAGACGGGCGACGCGGCCGAATACCGCTTTAAGGAGCACGAGAAACGGAGTGACAATCACATTCCCGCTGTCGATCCGATATTATTCCTTGAGGTCGAGATCGGCGACGCGTCGGAGTTCTCAGGCAAGCTCGAAGTGTGTGGGAAAGATGTCGCTGGCTATCGAATCTTAAGGACCAAGGCCCCGGCCGTGCCCAACGCCATCGCTGCACTGCTCCTCAACCTCCGCGACAGCACCGGCAAAATTCCGCACGTCTATTTCGGCTGGAGCGAGGGCAACCCGTTTCATTACCTGATCCGCTACATCCTTTTCGGCGAGGGAGACACTGCACCGGTAACGCGTGAGATCCTTCGCCAGGCAGAACCCGACGCCGAGCTTCGGCCGGCAGTACACGTCGGCGGCTGATCGAGGGATTCAAATCTTTTTGAAGACAAACTCGTTGCAGCCCAAACCGACGCCGCCGGATTTTACTTTTTCCAGGCTGAAGCCTTTTGATTTGTAGAAGTCGAAGATTTCGTCAACGGTGGCGACTTCGTACGGGAAGCCTCCGACCCAATCGATGATGTCGTGCCAGCGGTTCATACCTCGGGCATTTTTGTATCGTGTCCACGAGCGGATGTAGTCGAGCGGTCTGAGGGCCAAGAGAGCTCCGGCAAGCTTTTTGCCTTCGTCGGGAGCTATGGCGGCTGTGGCGAATGGCGTTTTCAGCAGCCGGGGCAGCCGGCAGTAGGTTTTTTTGATCCAATGCCAGCGGCGGGCCTGGCTGCCGGTGTCGTTATAGATTGCGATGAAAAGCTTGCCGCCGTCAGCCACGGGAACGGCCGCGTTTTCGAGCGCCTGCCACATCGCCCCGGTGTGGTGGAGCACGCCCCACGAGTATACGATGTCAAACTTTCCCAGGCGGTCGACATATTCCGCGTCGAGTGCCGAGCCTTGCTCGACGGGCCACGTCGGATCGTCGGCAAAATAACGATTCTTCAATTCACGAGTGCAGGCGTAAGAATGTGAGTCAAAATCGAATGAATGTACCCGAGCGCCTAAACGTTTCGCTGCGAGCGAAAATAGGCCGCTGCCGGAGCCGATGTCGAGAAAGGATTTGCCATTGAGATCAATCACCCCAAGCATTTCGCGAAGAGAGTTTTCGGCCTGGGCGATACGCTCATCATCGAGATGGACGAGAAAAGCCGACCAATTTTTGCCGAATTCGAAGCGTTCGCCGTCGGCGACTTCCCGCTCGTGTAGGGCTGCGATTTGCGTGATGTCTGAGGTGGTTTCCATGCGTTTCGCGGGGTTAAGGGGCCCGTGGGAGCCGCTTAATAATAGGCGTAATAGACGGCTGATTTCACATATTCGCCCGCGACGGCGGTCCAGCCGTTTGGCCGCAGCCACCAGAATTCGGGCGGCGGCGACTCCTCGGTGATCGGCGAATGTGCGATTCCAACTTCTACGCCTTCGCCTAGAGTTCGTTGAAAAACCCGCAGTGATCGGCGCGTATGATATGCCGACGTGACGATCACGACTGACTGAATCCCGGACACATTAGACGCATCAGTAAGTACAGCCGCTTCACTGTCCGTACCCGAAACCTGGCCGGGCAGGATGGTTATCGCGGCGTCGGGAACATCGCGAGCGATCAACTCGCGACGGGCAAGCTCGACAAAGGGCAGGTTCGTTTGCTCGGTCTGCGACCACCCGGCTCGGTCGCCGTCGTTGGTAAGAAATACACGCGGTGCGACGCCTTGCCGGTAAAGCTCGGCAGCTCGTTCGGTGCGTTCGAGATATGCCGTAGAGCCGCTGAGCACTATGATCACGTCAACATGTCGTAGAGGTTTTTCGACGACCAGCCAGCGTGCGAGCAACGGCGCGATGGCGACCCACATGATCAGGGCGGCGATGCCTGCGAGCAGTAATTGGATGACGAGGCGCATCGCTCTAACTTCGCAGGGTGGCGGCTATGAGCGTTCGCAGCTCGTCGACCTTCGCTTCCCAGCTTTCGCCCGCAATCGCATCGCTGACGTTTTCGCGCGGTAAGGGATTATTAAGCGCGGTGCCGACCTTGCCGATAAAGTCGTCGTGGCCGGTGCCGATCAGACAATTTTTCAACACACGGACCTCAGGGATATCGGTCGAGACTACGGGCAGGCCTGCAGCCAGGTACTCGCGGACCTTGAGCGGATTTGCGGCGAGCGTGAGGTCGTTGATCACAAAAGGATTTATCGCGACATCGAATGCCTTGCAATAGGCGGGCAAGTCGCCATAAGGCTTGCGGCCTAGCAGGTGAACATTGCCGGCGCCGTCGAGCGTTCTAACTTTTTTCGCGGCATCGACCGCTGTCTTGCCGATGAGAACAACTGAGCCGGATGCATAATGCTCGGCGAGCTTCCTTATCAATTCAAAATCGACCCAGTCCGCGAGCAGACCGTGAAAGCCGATAACCGGACGCGGCAAATTTGCGATGTCGCTCGGGATTGACAGGTTCGGATCAAGGGCCGTGCGGAAATGCCGCCAATCGGTACCGTGGCGTATGAGATGCGTGTTCGCGTTAAAATGCTTTTTTGACTCCAGCAGCTTTTCGGCTGATACGACAACCAGGTCCGCACGGCGGAAGAGTCCGTCTTCGATTTCCTTTAGTCCGCTCGATGCACCGGTAAACGCCGTGTATTCATCGACGCAATAGTAAATCAAATCACGTTCACCGAGCCGACCCGCGATCATTCCAGCCGCCGGGTTAAATACCATGTTTACCGCGTCTGCAAATCCCAATTTCTTCATCGTCCGGGTTACCTGTCCGGCAAGAAACCGTTGATTGATCCTGAGGACCGCCGTGTTGCCATACGAAGGAAAAGCGAGCGGATTCAGCACGAAAATATTTGGCTCGACCTCCCGCACCGGTTCTGTAAAACTCTTGAGCTTGTTTGCAATCCTCGATAGATCCTTCGGCGTAGCGGTCGGTGCGCGGTTGGCGATGGCGTTGATCCAGAGGATGCGATTGTCTTTGGACAGCACCCGCATCAAATGGGTTTTTGACAGCGGGTCGCCCGTCCAGTCGTGGCTAAAACACAGGATGTCGCGGCCGCGCAGCTCGTCCGCGCCATTCGCCCGCTTTCGTTGTAGATCGGGTTTTATCGTCATCGTGCCAATATGCGCCTGACGCCGTCCTTGAGGTTTTGAGGCAGGCGATTAAATGCCTGGGCGCCCAGCTCGCGTGCATTCTCGCGCAGGTCGTGTTTTCTAAAACGGCTCCTGTCGCGGCGATAACGGTAAGTGGTTATGACGTCACCGCCAAAACGACGCAGGAAAAGGTGAGCACCGCCCATGCTGAAATGCGAAAAGCCCGCCTCACACGCCCATCTGATCGCGTGCCAGCCGATGAGGTCGTTGGGCCTCAGCCGCTGAAACTCGGGAAGAGAAAAATTGGCTGCGTATTCGACTACGCCGCCCGGACAAAAGCGGTAAAAGCTGCCTGCGATCGTTTTACCGTCGACCTTCGCAATGAACACGCGACGGTTCTCTCGCTGCCCGACGGCCGTCTTCATCTGCTCGACCGATGCGGGCGTGTTTCCCTTTCGGCCGTTCCAGTCAAAGTGAATTTTGTATATCTCGTCGAGCTCGTCGTCTGTCTCGATTTCTTTGACCTCGACGATTGCCTGCTTCTCGGCCTTGCGCAGCTCGTTGCGTCGAGTCTGCGAGAATCCGGCAAATAAAGCGTCGGGCCCGGCCGCCAGGTCGAGCATTACGATCGAGGTCGTGTCGCCGCTCACGCGCGCGGACATTCCGAGACCGGCAAACTCGGGCATCGGCTCCCAAGTGTACAGCTCGACCAGAGAGCCCGGGCCGCCGATGGCATTCAAGCCGTTGAGCAAACCAGCCGCTGCTTGTTCTCGGTCTGCGGAATTGCCAAAGACCGACTGCGGCCGCGAAAACATTCCGCTGACAACGTTCTTGCCGGACCGTACGCCGGTTGCCACCGCGGAAATTCGGTCATCTTCATCGACGGCCAGCACAGCGAATCGCTCACCCTGCACATACGGGTCGATAAAATAATTTGGCGTGACGTAATGCGTCGCCAATGGGGCCGTCGCGAGAAAACTGTTCCAGCGCGCCGCCAGTTGGGCGTCGGGTGATGCTGTTAGAGCGGTGTATCTCAACCCTTCACCTCCTCGCCGTCGATAAACCGCCTCTGCCAGATTTCAAAATTAACGAGAGACCAGATGCGCTCGTCATGATTTTCGCCACCGTTATGCTTAGATACCAGCGCCCGAACAAAACCGGGCTCGAAGATGCCGCGCTCGAGCGTGCGGGCCGAGAGCACATATTCGTCGACGATGTGTCTAAATTCGCCGCGGAACCAGTTGCCCACAGGAACCGGGAAACCCATCTTTGGCCGGTGCAGGATCTCGTGCGGCAGAATTACTTTCATCGCCTCGCGCAGAATCCATTTAGTCGTCCCGCCCCGCAGCTTCATTTCGCGAGGCATCCGGGATGTAAATTCAACCAGCTTGTGATCTAGAAACGGCACTCGGCTCTCGATCGATGCCGCCATCGACATCTGGTCCTGTTTCATCAGCAGCTCGTGCAGATATGTTTTTGTATCGGCATATAGCAACTGATCAAGCACGTCGGTCGCGTCCGAACCTTCAATGTATTGATTTTGCCGCGAGTACGGGTTTTCATCGACGATTCGCGAGCGCGTCGCGGTCGAGAATAGATCTCGCTGCATCGCTTTTGGAAAGACTGCGAAGTTATCGAAAAACAGATTTTCAATATCCGATTCGCGCGTCAGAAAGGTGCGATTTAACTTTCGATTCAATCCGTCGGGCAGGGTTGCAACGCCGCCGCGTACCGCATTGCGAACGAAGGCAGGGGCGAGGCTCTCGTAGCGGTCGCCATAGCTCAATAGTTTAAGGGCCTTGGCATAGCGGCCGTACCCGGCGAGCGTTTCGTCGCTTCCTTCGCCGGTGAGCACGACCTTTACGTGCTGCTGTGCTAGCTTGGACACGAAATAGAGCGGAACCGACGCGATAAAGCCGATCGGCTCGTCCTCGTGCCACACGAGGTTTGGCAGCGCGTCAAAAAACTGCCGCGGCGAGATTATTACCTCGTGATGCTCGGTACCGAATTTGTCGGCCACCAGCCGCGCATACTCGAGCTCGTTGGCCTCGCGCTCGCGAAAGCCGACCGAAAATGTCTTGATCGGGTCGCTGACCATCGTCGACATCATGGCCGCGATTGCCGACGAATCAATACCGCCCGAGAGAAACATTCCGAGCGGAACATCGGCCATCAGGCGCAGGCGCACTGACTCGCGAAAGAGCTCGCGCCACTCGTCGATAAACTCCCCGTCCGATCGAACCTCGTGTTTGGGCTCAAATTTAAGATCCCAAAACTCGCGAATATCGATGCGACCGTCTTTCCATACGAGAGTGTGGCCGGGGGCGAGCCGTTTGATCCCGGCAAAAAGCGTCTCGTCACCCGATGTTCCGTGATTGGCAAATTGATCGGGCAGGGCACTGAAATTGATCTGCGGTTTCGTCGCCCCAGCCTCTAGCAATGCCTTGATCTCTGACGCAAAAAAGAGGCTGCCCTCGTCGTCGTGAATGTAATATAGCGGTTTTACGCCAAAGCGGTCGCGGGCCAGCAGCAGCTCACGTGAAGACTTATCCCAGATGGCAAAGGCGAACATCCCGCGAAGGTGGTCGACGCAGTCCCGGCCGTATTCCTGGTAGAGATGCAGAATTGTCTCTGTATCACTGTGATTTTCAAACCGATGGCCGCGGACCGCGAGCCGCTCGCGTGAATCGGCGTGGTCGTAAATTTCTCCGTTGTAGACGATCGTGCCGCCGCCGCTCGCCATCGGCTGGGCGCCGTGGGCAACGTCGACGATACTCAGCCGCCGGTGGCCGAGGCCGATAAGGCCGTCGACAAAAACGCCGCCGTCGTCGGGGCCGCGATGGTGGACGCAGTCGCGCATCCGAATAAGGGACGCGCGGTCAACGCTGCGCCCGGACGTTGGAGATAGAGCTATGCCGACGATTCCGCACATAACAGAGATAGAAAGTCAGAAAGATAAGCTGATTGCAGTTTTCGAAGGGCCGAGGGAGGCTGTATCTATTGTAGCTTTTGCGGGCGGCTTTACGCCACACTTAATTTTGAGTGTGAGTCTTTTGTTCACAGAGGGCAGGGTCGTTACTTGAGAAACTTTTACTGGGCGACGCAAACTATTGGCCGAGCATGCAGGTAACGGGAATAGACGCGGTTTTAAGCGTTTAATTACTCGGAGTTTCGAGGTATGCAAAATGTGATGGCGGTGAGAGCGGCTCAGAGTGTCGGCCGGCCTGCGGCGAGATCGCGGACGGGCCGGTTGCTCGTACTCGTCTTGCTGTTCCTGGTCGGCGTGATCGCCGCTGCCGGTGCGGCCCTCGCATCAGATTATTATTGGGGCACGTTTGGCATAACCCAGCCGCCGCTCGAAGTTGCGGCAAACGGCGCCCGTCGTATTATCAGGGTACCGCCGGGTGCCAGCATCCAAACGGCGCTCAATCGGGCAAATCCGGGCGACGAGATCGAGCTGCAAGCAGGTGCGGTTTACAAGGGCGTGCTGAAACTGCCAAACAAATCCGGGGCCGAGTTTATTACGGTCCGAACGTCAGCCGTCGCACAGCTTCCGCCCGCAGACACCCGGCTCGACCCCAAACGCCACGGTGCTGCACTCGCAACGATTCTGTCAAACGTCCAGGGCCAACCCGCGATCTTGGCCGAGAACGGCGCTCATCATTTTCGGTTTGTCGGCATAGAGTTTGGCCCCACAATCCAGGGTTATTTCAATATTATCCAGATCGGCACGGCCGAAGAACGCACGGTGGATGAGCTGCCTCATCATATTGAGTTTGACCGCACTTATGTTCACGGCAGCAGGACCGAGGGACAGCGCCGCGGCATTGCCGCGAACGGGCGGCATATCAAGATCGCCAACAGTTACATCTCAGACATAAAACGCGAGGGCGAAGAGAGCCAGGCCATCGCCGTCTGGGGCGGCGACGGGCCGATCGAGATCACGAACAATTATCTCGAGGCGGCCGCCGAAAGCATTTTGTTTGGCGGAGCGGAATCGCGGCTCGGACTCGTGCCCGGCAACGCGACTATCCGCGACAACTGGATGAACAAGCCGCTCGAATGGCGAGGCTCGAAATGGGTCGTTAAAAACTTTCTCGAGATCAAAAGCGGAAAGCGGATCGACATCGAACGCAACCTGATGACAAACAACTGGGCGATGGCCCAGGAGGGCACTGGCGTGCTGTTTCGCACGGGTGAGGACAGCGGTAAGGGCGCGATAGTCGAGGACATCCTATTTGCAGACAACATCATGCGCGGCTCGGGAAGCGCCATCACCGTCTTTGGCGGCGAGGGCGGCGGCGGGCGGCGATTGACCATCCGCAATAACGTATTCGAAGATATCTCTGCCAACAAATGGGAGGGCCGCGGATTTTTTATTAAATCGTCGACATGGGACGGCCTGACGATTGAAAACAATACCGTTATCCACGATGGCAGCATCACGATCGGCTACGGCGCACCAGTACGCGGCCTAGTGTTTAGAAACAATATTGTCTTTAACAACGAATACGGATTTTTTGGAGATGGCATCGGCAGCGGCCAGGTCGCTATAAATCGATATTATCCGGGTGCTTCAATTGTCGGCAATATACTGGTCGGCGGACGGGCGGCGGAATACGGGCGTGAGAACTTTTATCCTGCTTCGCGATCGGCAATCGGGTTTGTTGCGGGCTCGGCTGGCGATTATCGACTTCGCTCCGACAGTCAGTTTTCTAGGGGCGGCGGCGGTAAAGGCATCGGGGCCGATCTCGACCCGCGGACAGTCGGCGGGAAATAACTTTTAGCGCTTCTCGTAGACCGTGTAGCCTGCATTCTCAAAAGCCACCCGATACTCGTCTCTTAACAGACGCGGAAAATACTCGTAAAACTCGGGAAAGCTGACCCGCGAGCCTTCCCACGAATTCTGAACCGCGCTGTCAGTCACGATGAAACGCGGACGCTGGCCGGTAAAATAACCAAATCGCCCGTCCGACAAGAGATTGCTCTCAAAGCCCATCCCAAACGCAAGGTCGGCCCCGCCCATCACAATATCGCCGCTTGAAGACGACGCTTTAACAAATTCAATCATCGGATCGAAATATTTGCCCCGCGTGTTTTGCCTGATTTTTAACGCCATTCCTCCGAGCGGAACCGCTATGACAGCGAGGGCCGCCGCGACCATAACAAACCGGGGAAACAAATGACGACGCCAAAAATACCCGAATACGAGAGCGAGCAAGGTGAGATATAACGGCACAATGTGGATGAGATACGTGGTCTGTTTTTGGCCGTCGATGATGGCGAGTGTTACGAAATAGATCGTGGTGATAATAAGCAGAGCGCGCACCATTCGATTGTCACGCAGGTCTCTTATCGCGAGCGTGCCGACCACGCCGGCGAAGTAGCCGATCAGCATCAGCGCTTTGAAATAGATCGGCCCCGAATGCCCGCTCGACGAAGCGCCGAGGCCGTAAGCGTGTGGGTACCTCTCGGTAAACTCGCGAAGAATATTAGCGACCGGCGAGCTGGCGCCGCTCATCCGGCCGCCCATCATCGCGTTATCGATAAATTGATCTTTAAAGGCTGCCGGATCCTGCATCACCCAAATGGCGAAACCGGCGCCGCCAAGCAGGTAAGGAATCGCGGCGGCGAACAGCATCGGCAGGCGAAGCCTATGAAAATCCAGATAGAGAGTCAGGAAGATCACCGCGGCGAATGCCGTTATCGCGTTAGGATGGGTCAGCCCGTCTATGACGAGAAGCGTGTGGCTGACGACGACCGCGGCCAAAAGATTACGTTCTCTGAGCGACAAATAAGTTGCAATTGCGGCGTATCCGAGAGCGGCGCTCATTATGTCCATCCGAGCAGACGAGGCGGTCTCGAGGACCATGTAGTCACAGGCGATAAAGACCGCAGCAAAGAGAGCGACGATGTCGTCCTCTGAAATTTTCAGGGCAATGAAATATGCCGCGATGATTAGAAGCAGGCCAAAAAGTATCGACACTAGCCTCATCGAAAACAGCGAGAATCCGAACGCCTCAAACGATGCTGAAGTAGAGAGCAGAAATAGCGGCATCACCCAATACGTCCGCTCGTCGATGCGCGTCAGCGTGGCCTTTTCTTTTTCTAAAACCGTAGTCCCGAGGTGTCCGTGGTTAGCGAGATTGTAAGCCGGGCTGGCAAACATGCCCTCGTCGATCTGCGGCCGATGCGTCAACGAGCTACCGGTTGCGACGACAAGGTAGATCACGAGAGCGGCAATGAAAACTAATCTCTTCATGCAGGTCGAGTGAGCAGCTTGCGGTAGACATCGAGCACTGCGGAGATATTCGAATTATCGTGGGCGGTCGGCGTGATTCGATTCCTCGCCTGACCGAGTACGGTGCAGGTCATCTCTGTGAGCGCGGGTTGGTCATGCACAGGTATCAGGTCAACCCCCGGCGGTCGCAACCCGTTGTCGGTGGCCACCACGGGCGTTCCGAGAAAGAGGGCCTCGCGGACCGAGATCGCATCGCCATCGAACAAAGTGGTGCGAAGAAGGACATTTGCTCGATGGACCAAATGGAGTGTCTGCCGATGTTCGACGTCGCCCGCTAGTAGAACCCGGTCCGCGTACGGTTTCGCCGCGATCACTGTGCGCAAGTGAGTCTCTAGCGACCCGGAGCCGACGATCAGCAGCCCGGCGGTCGGAAACTTGGCCAGGACGCTTTCCATAGCGTCGACCTGCAATTCCAGATCATATTCATCTTCCAGCAGCCCGACAGTGATTAGCAGCGGCCGGCGGTCATCTACGAATTGCTGCAGGTCGGCTCGCAGCTCGACATTCGGTTCCGGCAATCGGTGTACGAACGGCGGAATCACGGTAATCTTTTTCCGTTCGATGCCGTAACGCTCAAAAACGACGGCGATTAGCGGATTTACGGCGATGATGCGTTCGAATCCGCGAAAAATTAATCCACACACCGACCAGGGTTTTGCTGCCTTACCCTCTGGAGTTGTCGGATAGCCGCCCGAATGAAACGACAGGACCTTGCGGCCACGGGCGAGCAAGGTGGTCAGCCAAGCAAGCCCCAGCACGCGAGTATTTATATCACCGCCGATGTGGAGATGGGCAATATCGCATTTAATCCCCCGCAGGAGACGTAGAAATTCGAGCGGGGTTCGCGGATGGTGTACGTGTTCTTCTTTATTAATCTGGGTGCTGCGCGACGTCGCTACGATCGAGCACCGGTGCCCCGCGGCGAGCAATTCCTCGCGGATCGCGAGTGTGTTGCGGTTGATTCCGCCCTCGGGCGGCGGGTGTGGGCCGAGCAGCAAAACGTGCATCAGGCGGCCTCAAAGGTGGTCAGGTCGACGCTTCTACCGGTTTTGATAGACTCGAGAATGGCCAGGCCGCCGAGCGTCGCACGCGTACCGTCGTTCACGTTGACCTCGGTTGGCGTGCCGGTGCGGATGCTGTTTACAAACGAAGCAAGCTGGGCCTCATAACCTTTCGCAGGGAAATACTTGGAAGTATCTTTCCGTGCTTTTTTCTTGACCGTTAGCTTTTTAAAATCTTCTGTGGTGACAGCGACACCGGGCGCAAAAACCTCGACCATTTCGCCGCCCGACGATTCACTTCCGACTACCGTGTAGATAAAGTTGCCGATCGACCCATCGGCAAATTTGAAGGTAGCGGCGGCATTATGCACGCCGAATCCCTGAGCGGAAACGCTGACCGGCTCGCTCCCGGTGAGCCAATACATGAGGTCGATGAAATGGCAGCCCTCGCCCAGTATGACGCCGCCCTGGATCGGCTCGGCCGCCCAGCCGTTTTCGATGCCTGGCGAATTCATTCGTACCGAGACCGCCATCGGGCTCGTGCGGCCGGCGAGATTCCTTTTCATCTCAACGTAATAGGGCGCAAATCGGCGATTAAACCCGACCATCAACTGCTGGCCGCTCGACTCCACCGCCTCGGAGATTTGTCGGCATTCGTCGGCGGTGACAGCCATCGGCTTCTCGACAAAAACGTGTTTCCCCGCCGCAAGCGCCGCAGTGATTTGCCTGGCATGCTCCTTATGTCGACTGGCGATCAAGACAGCGTTGACGTCAGTATCCCTTAGAATCTCGTCGAGATCCGAGCTGGCGTATGCCGCACCGAATCTCATTGCGTACGACTTGCCGCGCGCACCGTTATTTGAGTGCACCGCTCGAAGCGAAGCCCCGGATATATCTTTCAGCGCGGGAAGATGGGCCCATTTGGCAAGGTTTCCGGCACCGACTAACGCAAAATTGACTTCGCCATCGACAGCCGCAGAGGCATCTACGACGACCTTCCGCCGCGGTTCGTAAGCTGCAGCATCGTCAAAACTTGCCGCGGCGTACTTGAGCACGACGGCCATGCTGGCACCGCCGTTGCTCATGATTGTTTTGTAGGCAGTAGGGGCGTCGTCTAGATCGTATTCGTGACTGATCAACGATTTGACATTAACTTTACCGACCGAGACCAGACGGAGGAATTCCTCCATATTTCGATTCTCGGTCCAGCGAACAAAGCCAATCGGATAATCCTGGCCTTCTTTTTCATATTTCGGATCGTAGCTGCCCGGGCCGTAGGCACGCGACACGCGAAAGCTGAGCTCCTTGACGTACATCTCGGCACGCGGGATCTCGATCGGGCATGCCCCGACCATGATCACGCGTCCGCGATCACGCGTCATCGAGACGCCGTCCTGCAAAGGCTTGGCCGATTTGGACGCGGCGGCCACTATCACGCAGTCAGCACCTAGGCCATTGGTCAGCGAACGCACCTCGGTCACGGTCATTTCTCCGCCGACGAGGGCCCGGTCTGCCCCGGTACGCCGGGCCATCTCTACACGCTTGGCATCGAGGTCAGTGGCAATTACCACTGCTCCCTGACACCGTGCAAGCTGTGCGGTCAGCTGGCCTACGAGGCCCAGACCGACAACCGCGACTACATCGCCCATCGCGATCTCCGCTAGGCGAACGGCATTCATCGCAATTGCGCCTAGGGTGGTAAAGCAGGCTTCCTGAAAAGTTACATTGTCCGGCACGCGCGCAACCAGGTTTCGACCGGCATTGATGGTCTCGCCGTGCCCGGTTCCCTCTCCGCCGTATGAAACGCGCTGTCCGATCTGCAGATCCGTCACGGCCGCGTCCGTCTCAACGATTACACCGGCTCCCGAATATCCCAGCACCGCGTAGTCGCTAAACTTTGCCCGGACCTCATTGAAAGTCGCGACCGGATCGGTCTTTTTCATCACGTTCCACACCGTCTGCAGATGCGACGGGTTATCGGCGACCTCTTTGACGATGCTGTCGGTATGAATATCGGCCGTCTCGGTGCCCGTGCTGATCAGCGAGTAATGCGGGCGAATGAGCACGTGATTATACGAGACACCCGGATCGGGAACCTCATCGACAATAATTTCCTTTAAACCTCTGCGTATTACTTGTTTCATTGTTCGAGGGCGTTTGGGGTCGAATCAGGCGGGCGTGCGGGAGGCACTTAAATATACTAACCCAATGTACCGAGTTTATACAATGTTTATTGAGAAGATAGCTGGTCATAAAGCTCAACCGTGTGCTCGATCTGGCGTTCCAGAGAAAATTCCATCTTGACGCGCTCCTGACCGCCAATACCCATCCGGGCTGCGCGCATCTCATCGGCAAGCAGTTGCTGCAGGCAATCGGCCATTGCAGCATCATCATCCGGGGCGACAAGAAATCCTGTGTCTCTGGTTATCGCCTCGGCCGCACCGCCGACCGAAGTTGCGACGACTGGCCGGCCCGCCGCCATGTATTCGAGAATCGAGTTGGAAAATCCTTCGGCATTCGACGTTAGGACGCATGCGTAGGATGAAGCCAGCAGAGCGGGCACATCGCTGCAGCGTCCGAGGAAATCAACGCGGACGTGTACTCCCAGCTCTTTCGCCATCAGGCTCAATTCAGGTGCGAGCTCGCCCTCGCCAGCGATAACAAAGCGGACGTCATTCCATTGATCAGAGATTCGGCGAGCAACCCGCAGAAACATCGGGATATTCTTGACGGGGTGACGCAAGTTCGCGACGAGCGTAATGAAACGGCCCGGTCCCAGGCCCAGACTGGACCGGGAACGGATGGAGTCTGATCCTCCGAATCGCGAAAGATCGACGCCGTTGTGAATGACATGGACCTTTTCGGGCGGGACGCCCCGGTTGAGTAGGAATTCACGGACGGCGGACGAATTTGCAACGACGGCGTCCGAACGCCGAAATGCCAGTCGTTCGACTGTTTCCTGAGCGCTGGTCCGCATCCCGGATGTCTCGCGTTTCGACGTGATCCGAGAATGCGTGCGCGCCAATGCGGCGGCTGCCATCCCAAAAACGTTTGTGTAGAAATCGTGAGTATGAATGATGTCGATCTTGTTCTCGACGAGATAGCGAGCGAGTTTTCTGACCTGGTTCGCAAACTCGATTGTAAAAAACGATGTGATGGGAAACTCTGGAATTTCGCGAAGGCCGATAGCCTCGGCCTCGCTCAGCAGAAAGCCATTTTTGTTTAACGCAGCCGCAAAGACGTCGAATCCACCGTCGTCGACCAGCAGCCGTGTCAAGGCTATCGCTTGCCGCTCTGACCCGCCTTGATGAAAGCTGCCGATGAGTTGTAGAACCTTTTTTTTCAAAATTGCGGGGTTAGATCTGCTTCTTTTTTCGGCCGAGATCCGTCTTGATATACAGTTCGCAGCCGTAGCGGCGGGCGGAGGCGTAGTTCAGCTCATGCGGGTCAAAGATCATGTTGTCGCCCAGGTCCAGTCGGCCGCCATCGATCAGTACGAACTCATCAGGGATGACGGCCGCATTCTGCATCCGGGCCCACGAGTAGCGAAAGTCGGATTGGAAAATGCCGTTATCGATGAGTTGGCCGGACCGATCCGAGTATACGAAGAGATCGGTCTCCTCGCCGAACTCCACGACAAATGCTCGGCCTTCGGCCAGCGGGCTCTCGGAAATCTCCGGTATCCGCGAAGAACTTGTAACGGGGACGATAAACGTAAAAAATTCCTGCGTTCCGACGCCCGAGGAGACAAACCGCAGAAATGGGGCGTGCACCCGCTTACCGTGATTGTTAGAGACCCAACTCTCTTTCTGCTGCCAGCCGCCATTGTCGCCAAAGGTGAAAATGCGGTGATTGGCATCTCCCACACACCGACCGCCGAGACTCGGTACGGGTGCGATGCTTTTGTCGAAATGAAAATTTAGCGAGTACTCGTGCTCGCCGGCTGTCTCTATTACATCTCGGATAATCCAATAGTCATTCTTCAGGAACAGAATACTGCGAGCATGAACAGCACCGCTGGCAAGACGCTGATACCCGGAATGCGAGCCCTCAAAAAGATCAAACCTTTCTTCCGCGATCCATCGACTCGCAGTGCACTTTGCCCGCGACTTCCAGCTGAATGGGTTGCCGGGCTCGGATGACGAGCGGTCATCGATTTCGACCGTGTTGTGTGCCCTCGTAGAGCGGAAATAATCCCTCATCACGCGGGACTCGTGATATGTGTAAGTGCCTGAATCCACGAGGAGAGTTTTACCGCCGACCGCCATTTCTATCGAGAGAGCGTCGGCATGGCCGTGGCCGCCCGCGAGCGAGCCGACGTCGCCGCAGTCGACGATCAGGTAGTTGTCGGTATCGGTCCAGCCGTCACGCATGACGAAATAACCACCGTCCGGGAAGCCGCGCGATGATAGCTCGGGCTCGCAAGCCGTTAGATCGTTGTACGTCCGAACACCCCCAGAACCCATCAGCCAGAAGACCTCTTCACTGGCCGGTCCGGCCACAAACTTATGATCACCGCGGCCAAAGATAGATGTCCCGACGGCAAGGGTGCCGCGAAAGTCATCCGAATCTCCTCCGGTCAGCGGCAACAGGCGGCCGCCATCGTCGTCCCCTATGATTGGCGTTTTGCCATCCGGCAGCGTGATGTGCATCAGAAAATCGAACGAATTCTCAAGTGCCTGATCCAATGCGGCAGCCTGCGCATTGAAATACGGATCGCCAAAAAGAGACCGCAAAACAACGAATTGAGCATAGAAATCGGTCGTGTATCGCTGGTACCAGGTGCTCTGCTCAAAATACACGCCGTCATCAAGGATCTGTTTCCTGACCTCAGCAAACATGATATTTTCGCCCAGCTTGCGCCAGTGCCTTGCCCGCTCTAGAAATGGCAACTGGGTGCCGAGGTAGTACAAACCGAGTGCCTCACCGGTCAGGTGAGTGTTAGGGCTGTAATAGGTCGACAGGTACGACTCGATATGACGGCCATGCAGGTAGAGATACTTTATCGCCCTATGAAAGAGGCCGACGGTCAAGGCCGGCGAGTCAACAAAGAAATGAAAAGCCCAGATCCATGACATCGCCCGGAACGAGACCTCAAGACTGCTGGCCCAATTGATCCCGAGGCCGGGTGGATTTGCATCCATCCAGGACTCAAGTTGTCGGGCAAAGGTCATGGCGTAGCGTTCGTCTCCCGTCAGCCAGTAAGCAACGCCTAGCGTAAAGAAATGCTGATGTCGATTTAGTTCCCAAACGATCTTTTTGTTACCAGTTTCGGTGGTGTTGAGATCGTCAAAATATTTCCAGTGCTTGAGCGGCGACCGCATCCCTGAGATCGGTTCGCGGTGCCAATCGATATCGGTCCCTACATACAGATTTGTAAATCCGAGCAGGTCGATGCGGCCGTCGACAATCCGCGAGGCGCAGGCAATAATTTCATCCACCCGCTCAGCTCCAAACGTGTCCCGAAATACCTCGACCGACTTTTCCTGCAACCGTAAGGACGGGAAAAATCTCTCCTCACCATTTTCAAAAAACTTTTGCCACAGGCTTTCTGCAATAATCGGAGACGATCCAAATTGATCGGCATCAACGAGTGCTGCAAACTCCTCATTGGTCGGCTCCGACAATCGGCCGCGACGCTGTTCGCGATAGACGGAGATCGCCTGGCCGCCGCGAGTGAGAATCTCATCGAGGCTGCGCAGTTTCTTAATCTTGTCCAGCGGTTTCGCCATCGCTGCCGTCATCACGCGCTCATACTCCTGTCTCCATTATTGATCTAAGGCGATAATTCCGATATTCGCCGGGCAGTCCGCGGCGGCCATCAATCGCCGCAACAACGATATTGAACATCTCTCTCGCCGAGGCGAAATGTATGTCAAACTTGCCCGATTTCTGTCCATGCTCGATAAGCTCGGAAAAAAATCGTTTTGCCCCTTCGCCAATGCAGGCATCCTGATCGTAATCAAAGAATCCGTGGCAATAGAGCTTTACAAACACCCAATCTGATTTGCCGGCCACCGTGATATTCGCCGACATCCAGCGATTAAAACGCGCGATTTCGAGCGGCTGGTTTCCGGTCAGAGCCCCATCATCGATCCGCGGCAAAGGCAACCCGCGGAATCGCCGGGTCCAATTGAAGACGAGCGGCCCGGTCATAATCAGCGGTAAAGCCGGCGATTTTCCGTTCGTCGAAACACGTACGCCCTCGCGATGCGGCACAGCCTCATCTAGAGCTCGTCCGCACTCGTAGATCTTATTTATTACCCCGACCTGCGACTGTTCCGGGGCCGAGGGGAGCGTCATGTCGGCGTAGCAGCCGGTTTCCTGCAAAATCGCCATCTCGCAGTCGACGCCGCAATACCTGCCACCGCTCGAATTCGCAAGAGCAAGATTTCCGTGGACGAAGGCGTACTTCGGCGTTTCGTCTCCATCCATTCGCGAGAGACATCGGTGACGCTCAGCCAACGTGTCGCGAAAATCGACGAGAGTTGCTCTCAGATTTTCAGCCGTGTCCGGCTTATTGACACCATGATGCAAATGCACCTCGACCTCGCCCAGACCCTCGCTTTGCATCTCGGACATTACGTCGAGAATCTCCGGGTGATACTGCTCCGCGGGATAAAAATTGGAATGACGAAATTTTGTTCCGTCGGAATCGCTCACCGCCTCGCCCATCGAACGAGCAAGTTGATGATAATGACGCAGCCGCGACATCTGAGAATTATGGTCCAGATCGCCGTCCGCTCCCCACGCCGGCTCGAAATGATTGGCGACCGTAATAATCACGTGCTTTTTCTCAAAAGCCGTCTGCTCCAGAAACGATTTTGCACGCGACCACGGATAACGAGTGAGCCACGGCAGATTCCAGCGAAGCTTTTGAGAAAGTGATGGTTCGTTCGATGACATGCGTGTATCAGACGGCGTCGATGTAGCGGCGATGCCACAGCTCGAGCATCCATAGAATCCAGAGCGAGTGCGAATGGTCGCGGCGGCGGCGTGAATGCTCGTCGAGCAGGACTGCGATGTATTTTGGATCAAAATAACCTCGATCTATAAACCTGCGGCTCGACAGATCACCAGTGATGCGATCCTTTAGCTGCAAATTGATCCAGTCCCCGATTGGGACACCGAAACCCTGCTTTTCCCGATGAAGAATTTCTCGCGGGACGAAGCCCTCAATAGCTTTCTTGAAGATATACTTTGTCACGCCGCCCTTGATCTTCATCGCGGAAGGAATGCGGGTCACGTATTCGATCAGCTCGTGATCGAGCAGCGGACTGCGCGTCTCGAGTGAGGATGCCATGCTCATCCGATCGACTTTGGTGAGAATATCGCCGGGCAGATATGTCTTGCTGTCGAGGTAGAGCAATCTCTCGACAGCGTCGTCAGAATTCGTCGCCGCAGTGATTTGCCGATAAATGTTCTCGCCCTGCTCGAATGCGCCATTCATCCGGGCCTTGATTTCCGATGAATAGAGTTTACGTTTACGCGGGCCGTTGAAATGTGAAATGCTGTCTATATAGCGTCCGGCGGCATCGAGAGAAATGTTGAATAAATAGTTCTTTCCCCGAGCACCGTGCGGCATCGCTTCACTCAGCGGGCGGAGCAGATTCTGTCGCAGGCCGCGCGGTAAACGCCCGAGTCCGCTGCGTTGCCGGTCGGTCACGTAACGCGTATATCCGCCAAACAGCTCGTCGCCTCCGTCGCCGGACAATGCGACAGTCACGTGCTCGCGGGCGAGCTTTGCAACCATGTATGTCGGCAATGCGCTCGAGTCGGCAAATGGCTCGTCAAAATGCCAGACGAGGTCGTCAATGGCCTCTACACAGTCAGGTGTCAACACGAATTCATGATGATCTGTTCCAAACTGCTTCGCCGCGATGCGGGCATACTTGAGCTCGTCAAAGCTGTCTTCGTTGAATCCGATAGAGAACGTTTTTACCGGTGTGCTGAGAATCTGAGACATCAGCCCCACGACCGCCGATGAGTCGACGCCGCCGGAGAGAAACGCGCCCAATGGGACTTCGGAGATCAGTCGCCGCCCAACGGCCTCGCGGAGCCGCTGAAGTAGAGTGGATCCTATCTCGTCCTCGGATTCCGTAAGCTCGGGCGCGGAATAATCGAAATCCCAGTAACGTCTTGTCGAGAATTGGCCGCCTCTGAACGTGAGGTAATGGCCCGGCTCGAGCTTATGCACGCCGTCGAATATACATAATTCTTCAGGCACATAGCCGAAGGTGAGATATGCGTCGAGCGCGCCGAGATCGACGGCGCGGTTGACGCCGCCGTGCTCGAGCAGGACCTTCATCTCCGAGCCGAAGACGAGTTCACCATTGCTGGTGAGCGTGTAGTAAAGAGGCTTCTTACCGACCCGGTCGCGGGCTAGAAACAAACTTTGATCCCGAATATCCCAGATAGCGAAGGCAAACATTCCGCTCAGCCTCTCAAGGCATGCTGGGCCGTACTCGTCATAGGCGTGAATAATCGTCTCCGTGTCGGAATTGGTTCGAAACTTATAACCACGACTCTCAAGATCGCTTTTGAGCTCTCGGTAGTTATAAATCTCGCCATTGAACACTATCAGTTTTGAGCGGTCGGCATTGTATATCGGCTGCTGGCCAGTCGCGAGGTCGATAATGGACAGCCGGCGCATCCCGAGGGCCGCACGACCTTCAACCGCGGTTCCCTGCTCGTCGGGCCCGCGGTGGGTTATCACGCGGCACATCGCGTCGAGACGTGCCAGACGCTCGTCGACCCGATCTGTAGTTTCTGAAATGAATCCAGCAATTCCGCACATACTAGCTCTGCGTGTCGATCAGCGGTTCAGCTCCGCGGCCTGGAAAAATCTTTCTATAAGCGCCGCGAACCGATTCTTTTTCTTCCGGTTCGATCAGCCCCCAAGCATTGGCAGCGATGAGATATACCGGCGCGAATACAAGTCCTGATACAAGTAAAACAAGACTGCCGCCGACGAAATTGAGTGTGCTCAAACGATGCGTCGAAAATGCTTCTTCGGCAAAATGCTCCCCGACCCCGAGCAGATAACCGTGCAGATTCTCATAGACGAGGTACGTTATCGCGCCTGCAACAAGGCTGATCACGGCCGTCTTGCCTACGTTCACAAGCAGCGGCAGATGCTGACGGCCCAGACCTAACTTGCGGACAATCATCGTCTCGGCGATCACCTTTTCTATCAGGATGGCGCCCACCGCGCTCGCGATCATCCCGGTCATGCCAAATCGTCCAAGTCCGTAATACAGAACACAGACGAGCGCTGTGAGCACGAGAATTCGCGTCAGGAGGAAGACTCGGCCTAACTCCTTGTAAGATCGGACAATTGGATCCGTTATCAGAATTGAGAACGGCAGGAGTGTGAGATTTATGACAAAAACCGAAGCACTAGCTGCGTACTGCTGGGTAAATAAAGTGATGATAAACGTCTCGGCTGTGATCATCAGGAACACATAAATTGGGAAATAAAAGAAGGCCAGTTTCTGCATCGCTCTCGAGGTCAGGCGGATCATCTCATCGCGGTCGCCGGAGAGCTGCAGCTCATTCATCCGCGGAATTAGTACCGCCGTCACCGATTCTGAGAGCATCGCGATCAGCGGCACCTCGAAACATCCATAGGCATAAATAGCAAAATCCGATGAGGAGAATTGGTATCCGACAAAGTAATTGTGGATGTCACTCTGGGCCATCCATAAAATCCCGGTCAAGCCAAAAGGTATCGCATATGTTATCTGCTCACGGAAAAATACCGGATCAAACGCCCGCCAAAACCCGGGAAACCTCGACCGCAGATAAAAGAACAGGATCGTGCCCTGTATCACGCCTTGAATCATCGCTGCATAAATAAATGCCTCGACCGTGCCAAATAGCAACACGGCTGATCCCATCAACAAGACCTTAGAGAATGAGGCACCTATGATGAAGCCGGTGGCCGCACGCGACTCCTGGTTAGCAATTGCCACCGTCTCAAGGAAAGTGGAAAAAATCCAAATCCAGATCACCACGCCGACGGCCGGCGCCAAGCGGGTTAGTTCCTCGCTCTTGAATAAGTTGCCGAGCAGCTCGGGGAATAGGAATAGGGTCACGCATGCGAGGCCGCCGACCACAAAATTAAAAAGAAGTATGTTGACGACTGCTGCATTCCGCCGCGTCGTCTCGCGGGCGAGGAAATAATACGCGCTCATCGAGAAGCCCAGAGGAAGGATGATCACAGCGTTTGTGATCACCTGAAACGCTTCACGGTAGATTCCAACGTTTTCCTGCGTCAGGTAACGGACTATCAGCAAAGGCAGCGAAAAGCTAAGCACAAACCCCGTGAACTTGGCCACCAGGATCCATGCGCTCCGCGATCTCAAAGATTGAGTTTTGCCTTCTATTACTTCCACTTAAATACTCGCGTGTCTTGCATGGGTGTCGTACCACCCCGGTATCGACCGTTTGAAAAGGCCCTCCATCCGGTTGATAAAATGCCGGCCACGGCTCGTCTGAATCAGGTATGAGTAGTCGCCGAAGAGCCAATATTTGACGAAGATTCGCCGATATTTCGCGATCGCGCTTTCGCGAACGCACCAGCGGCCGCGGGTCTCCTCACCAAATGGGCCCGATGCGCCCTCCTCGAAAATGTGATGATGATTGGACCCGTTGCCAGACGGGAGTAGGGGCCGTAGGTCCTCAAAGTGTTGGTCGACTACCTTGAATCGGCGGTAGCCGAGCTGCTCCAGAAGGTCGAACTCGTATTCGAGTTTCTTGAAAACGAGCTTTTCTGAACGAATCGAAAGGTAGTCGGGCTTATTCTCGAATTTTAGCAGAGCCCGTAGACAGATCGTTTCAGACCCCACAATGTCGGCCTTGAGATAATTCGGCACGCCATACTTCTGTAAACACTGGGCAAAATTAATCGCCGTCACGCTGATGATGTCATTGCGCGTGCCAAGCACTTCGTTTCTGACCGCCCAGTCGTCCGAGGTACTGCCCCACAGCGAGTGGTCGGCATTCTTATAAAACTTAACCTTTCCGGCCGAGCCATTTCCCGAAAAATCCTCGGTTATCGCACCCTCGACGACCGTCAGCCGGCCCGCCGAGATCGCATCGGCGAAGCGTTCACGGCAAAACTCTGCATTGGTCGGGTCAGCCTCGAAAGCTACGACTCGGAAACCCTTCTTTAGAAAGAAGTCAGTATCCTGGCCATGGTGCAGGCCGATATCGTACACGAGATCTGGAACCTTGGAGGTTGGTAAAAGGCTGGACATGGCACTCGGTCGGACGTAAAAGCAGCGGTCGATCAGGGCAGACCGACCGAAGCTCAAGAAAGGCTTAATTCACCTAAATTTTCAGTATTTATGGCAGTCGGCGGCAGGCGACGGGTCCATGGTAGGAAATTTGATTGTCGCGGCTCGATAAGTGGTGGACGATTGGTTCGTAAAGAATTCGCCGGCTGGATAACCTCTTCCAGTCTAACCGGAATTCTGGTCACTCTACAAGGAAAAAATCTTGGGTCGGGACGTAGAGCGTCGACGAGGGGCCGTAAGCCTAACTCACCTACCGGCGATACATATGTGTGATCGGCCGGCGCCGGCCGACACCGATGGCGTTTTTTGAGATAATCAGCGTGGGCGGCAACTGCTGGCGCTTAAATTCGTTTGCCGGGTGCTCGACCTTGTTAAGAATGCCGTACACCAAATCACTGTCATGGCCGGCAGCCACGATTTCGGACGGAGCTGCCTTTTGCTCAAAGTACATCTGCAGGATCGGGTCCATAAGCTCATATGGCGGTAGGCTGTCCTGGTCAAACTGGTTTGGAGCTAGCTCGGCTGACGGCCTTTTTTCGATGATTTTTGTCGGAATAATCTCGCGGCCTGCGGTCGTGTTCACTTGGCGGGCAAGCTCCCAAACCTCTGTCTTGAGCACGTCGCCGAGCACGGCGAGGCCGCCGTTTGTATCACCGTATAGAGTACAGTAACCGACTGCGAGCTCCGATTTATTACCCGTCGCCAAGAGAAGGTGGCCCTCCGCATTTGAGATCGCCATCAGGATTACGCCGCGGAGGCGCGACTGCATATTCTCGCCAGCCAAACTCTCGCCGCCCTTGGTGGGTTTTCGCAGATTCATCTGATCGAGCAATACCTCAAAGGCATCGGAGATTGGCTCTAGACGAATCTCGCAGCCGAGATTGCGGACGAGCTCCTCGGAATCTTTGATGCTGCCCTCGGACGAGAAGGGGGACGGCATCATAACGCAAAGTAGATTTTCCGGGCCCAGCGCCTCGGCGGCGAGGGCGGCGACAAGACTCGAGTCGATGCCGCCAGACAGGCCAAGCACAGCCTTGGAAAATCCATTCTTGGCTGCGTAATCGCGTATGCCGAGGACCAGGGCCTGGTGTATCGACTCGCATTCGGCACCGCTGATTCCTCTCGCGTCTGGCTTTCGCACGTCCATCTCGACCGTCTCTACAAACTCCTCGAATGCCGCCGCCTGTAGAATAATGTCGCCTTGTTCATCGGCAATGAGACTGGCTCCGTCGAAGATAATTCCGTCGTTGCCGCCAACCAGATTTACAAAAACGATAGGCTTTTTCTGCAGCCGCGCACGGTGGGCGACCATATCGCATCGCAGCTTTATCTTGCCCTTATTGTAGGGCGAGGCGTTGATCGACACGATCAAGTCAGCCCCCATCGAGATGACCTCGTCGGTAGGATCGTTTTCGTACAAACGCTCTTTCCAGAATGTCTTGTCATTCCAAAAATCCTCGCATACGACCACGCCGAGCTTGACCCCGTTTACCTCAAACAATCGCCTTTCTTCCGCAGGCTCAAAGTACCGCGGGTCATCGAAGACATCGTATTCCGGCAGCAAGGTCTTGTCTTGAAAACCCAGCAGCTTGCGATCGTGGATAACCGCCGCCGAATTGAACAAACGGCGGCCGTCCGGATCGGGATTCGCTCTCACGGTACCCACGATCGCGGTCATACCCGCCGTCGCTCCAATGATCTCCGCCAGCGGCTCGCCCGTCGCCGCGATAATGTCGGCATCCTGAAACCAATCCTGAGAGGTATAACCATGAGTGACGACCTCGGGAAACACGACGAGGTCAGACCCGTCAGACTTAGCCGTCGCGATAGCGCCAATTATCTTGCGGGTATTGCCGGCAATATCACCGTTAGTGGTATTGATCTGGGCTATCGTCACCTTCATAAAGTTAGTATAGTAAAAGCCGATGACTTTCTCCGCGCGCTGCTCACCCTCAAAGATGAAAGTCATTTCCGGCCCATCGATGGGTTTTCAAGTGGAGGCCTCGCGTTATATGAAATCAAAGACTATTTTCGCTTTGTTCACCAGCGTTTTGATGATTGGGACAACGTTCGCGCAAGACGGCAAGAACCGGACTGCGCGAGCCAATACCGTTCCCCTTAGAATCGCCGAGCAAGCACCCGATTTCTCATTGAATGACGAAAACGGCAAAGTCGTTACGCTCTCGAAACTAAAGCAGAAAGTCGTTCTGGTTTTTTATCGGGGCTATTGGTGACCGTTCTGTGCCCGGCAGTTGGCCGAGCTCAGAACTCTAAAGCAGAAAGGGGATAAATTTGCGGTCATCGCCATAAGTGTCGATCCGGCCGTAAGGTCTGTTGGGCTACGGGCAAAGATCGCGAGCGACGGCAAGGGCGAGATCAACTATCCCCTGCTCTCAGACACTGGCCATCAGACCATCGATGCCTACGGTCTCTACGACCCTACCTATGCGGGAAAAGGATTTGATGGTATTCCACATCCCGCGGTTTACATTTTGGATAAAAAGCGACAGGTCGTTTGGGCGCGGGTTGAAGCCGATTATCGAAAACGGCCGACCATCGAAGAAATACGACAGGAAATCGCAGGTCTTAAATAATTCTTACTTATTTGCATCCGCGGGATTATCGCTCCGCTTGACCATCGTCAGCCTGTTCCCGCGGTCGTTATATTTAACCTCATCCATAATGTTGTATATAAACAGCACTCCGCGGCCGCTGGTTTTGAAGAGGTTGTCGGGATCGAGCGGATCGGGAATCTGGTTTACGTCAAACCCTTCGCCTTCGTCTTCAATCGTGAATTTAGCTTCCTTTTTCGACACCTCGGCGGTGATGCGAATGAGCTTTTGAGCATCAAACTTGTTGCCGTGCTTAACGGCGTTAACAAACGCCTCATCGAGAGCGACGAAGAGGTTTGACTGCTCGGGATTGATGACGCCGAGCCTTGCGACACGCTTCATCAAGTAATCGAGCACGATGTGCATCAGCGAAAGAGCACTCGGCAATTCAAACTCGATATTCTCGTGTAAATCGGCCACGGTCTCTTTTTTATCTACAAACCGTATCTTGTAATCCAGTACGGTAGCGACGAGATTCTTGAGCTCCTCCTCATCGAATTCATCACGGCGGTAGTTTGACGCACACAGCTTAAACGCCTTTACGTGTTCGCCGCGTTTGGCCTCGGGAAACTCGGCTATACATTCAGAGTCAGACTCGATCTCGCGCGGATGCTCGCCCGGAATCACATCGAGGTCAGTGATAATCAGGTCGTATTCGTCGATGTTGTCAACCGCAAGGGCCGCGCGGCGGTTATCCACGATCTTGACGATATGGCCCGTGTGCGTAAAGACCTCGTCAAGCGCCGACGCCAAATCGTCATGGTCGTCAATGATTAAAATTTGTCGCTGCATACTCGTCAAAGCCACGAAATCCGTGGCGGGACGGGCCGTAACGACTAACGTCAGAGACCGCGTCGCTGTTGCAAATAATACCCCAAATTGTTAGTTATCTTCTAACGTGCCGCTGACTACAGACCATTTCTACGAGTTCGCACCGCTCGGCCAATATTCGCTCAAACAGCGACTATCTATTCGCCTCGCCGACCTCGCGTTCTTTGCAGCGATCAAGCTCGTCGGGCTAACGGTGCGTTTCAAAGTGGAGGGCATCGAACACCTCGACGCCATTAGGTCATCGGGAAAAGTTCCCATCTACACGTTCTGGCACGACCGTATTTTCCTATCGACCTACTTCTTTCGTAATCGCGGCATCGTTGTAATGACGTCGCGTAGTTTCGACGGTGAATATATAGCCCGTTTCATCCAGCGTTTCGGCTATGGCTCGATCCGCGGTTCGTCGTCCCGGGGCGGCTCAAGGGCCCTGGTTCAGATGATCAAGGCGCAGCGTGGTGGGCTGCCGATGGGCTTCTCGGTCGATGGACCCAGAGGGCCGAAGTATGTTGCGCAGCCCGGGCCGGTCATGCTCGCGAAAAAAACCGGCAACCCCATGCTCCCTTTTATCGCCGAGCCAAAATCGTTTTGGAGCGCGAAAAGTTGGGATCAGCTGCATATCCCGAAGCCATTCACAACGGCAACTATTCATATCGGGCCACCCATATATGTATCCGCCGATGCCGATGATGTCACAGCCCGCGCTAAGCTGTTCGAACTGCAAACGTCGCTCGATGCGCTCGTCGAAAGAGGCCGCACAAACCGCTAAAGGGCGGACTCGCTTACTGGAGCACTGGCCTCCGAAGATTTCGTCGAGAGGAAATTCGCACACAGCATCACATAACTCAGCCAGATCGCGTCGGCGATGAGCAGATGTCCGACCTGCATCACTATCGGAGCGAGCATAAATAATGTCAGAGAGCCAAATGCAATCTGCGCTAGAACGAGTACGGCCAATATATTGGACCACCTTACGACCGCCCGCGCCTTCCCGCTCTCGGTGGCGAGCCAGCCGGTTAGAAATATCAGAAAAACACTCGTAAGTATCGCTGTGAATGGGTGAAGAAGCCGCAGCCTGAGGAGTGTATGCGATGCAGACGAAAAGTCTGCCGCGACGCCCTCGGCCAGTGTGCCGGCGGGGAATAGCATGTGGCTAAGTGCTGCGATCGAGCCTGTGATGCCAACAACGAAAACTGCGAATACGCCCATTCCGATCGCCAGCTGGTGGCCACGTCGGACATTCCAGGTCATCTGCGCGCCGCCGCTCGCGTACCGGGCGGTGAGCGTGAGAAAGGTGAGCAATACAAACGTGTTCAGTAGATGGCCCGCCATCCAAAACGGGCGGGCCGCGGTCAACGTGTCGGCCGTATTACCGGTCAGAACTAGCCCCGCCCCGACTAGGGCCTCGGTCAGAATAAATACGAACGAGCCAACAGCCGTTCTCCGTATGGGCGAACCTTTTGCGAACTTTTTGAACGTCCAAATGACCAGGGCCACGACCGCCATCAGCGCGAGAAAACTTGTGATCCGATGCGAAAACTCGATTACCGTTTTCAGCTCGGGTGCAGATGGTATGATCTCGCCGTGACAAGTCAACCAGTGCTGCCCGCAACCGTCGCCGCTCTTTGACGCCCGCAGGAAAACGCCCCATAAAATGACGACCACATTCCACCCGAGCACAAACCATGCAAATTTTGCGAATTTCGTAAGCTTTGTTTCACTCATCTTTTTGCCTAGACTATCATTTCGTCCGGCCTGATATGAGTGCTGTGGTAAAAGAAAGGATCGATAAACTGCTGCTTGAGCGTGGCATGGCCGAAACGGACGCGCGGGCCCGCGCCCTTGTGATGAGCGGCGTGGTACTGGTCGACGACAGGCGCGTTGAGAAGGCCTCGGAGAAGTTTCCCCCTGATGCGACGATTCGAGTTAAAGGAGTGGACAAAGCGCTGCGGTACGTCGGTCGCGGCGGATTAAAGCTCGAGGCGGCATTGCGGGAATTTGCTATCGACCCGACCGGTAAAAACTGTATCGACATCGGCTCATCAACCGGCGGGTTCACCGATTGTCTTTTGCAGCATGGGGCGAGCCGCGTGACGTCGGTGGATGCCGGGACCAACCAGCTAGTCTGGAGTCTACGAACCGACCCGCGCGTCGAGGTTCGTGAGCGGACAAATGCCCGCGAGCTAAGCCCGGATGAGTTTACACTGGCGTTTGATTTGGCAGTAGTCGATGTGTCGTTCATCTCGGTCACCAAGATTTTACCTGCCGTAACCTCACTACTAGTGACCACAGGCTCGATTATCGCCCTGATCAAGCCGCAGTTTGAGGTGCGGCGCGGCGAGGTCGGTGAGGGGGGCATTGTACGCGAGGCGAAGAAGCACGCGCGGGTCGTAAACGAAGTCAACACGTTTGCCGCCTCGCTCGGCCTGACGTTGAAAGGCGGTATCGAATCCCCAATCCTAGGGGCTCAGGGAAACCGAGAATTTCTAGTGTGGTATGCAAAGTGAAGTTCCATCATCAGAGGCGGACGATGACAAGACCTTGGTCGAGGGCTTGGATTTTTATTTTGACGGTGACCTGATGGTCCTGACTCGACATTACCTGCTTGCCCGCGGCTATTGCTGCGGCAACAGGTGCCGCCACTGTCCCTACGATTACGAAGCGGTGGTCAAGTCATAGCAGGAAAATATCAATATCATTCGAGTCGTCGCGCCCTAGTGCAGTATCCGTTCCCTCAACATTCTCATACGGGTACTCATATGTGTCGTGTTGCCGTTCGGCTAGTTTTTCTACAAAGCCAAGATTCTCAACGACGCCTCCGTTATTTCCGTCCACTCCAATGGTGGCGATTGATTCTATAACCGTGTTCAGGATTCGGGATAATGCCGGATCAGCAGGTTCCACTATTCCGTAGTGTATCCACTTGCCGTCACGGCGCGTCCCAACCACCCCTGCGTTTCTCAGATACGCGAGATGTCGCGAAACCTTTGGCTGACTGATATTCAGCCTGTCAGCGAGGAAGCCCACAGGAACTTCCCCGGCCGCCATCAATGCGAGCAGCCGAAGACGAGTCTTATTACTGAGCGCCAGAAACAGTTTTTCTAGCTCTATGAATGTTGTATCCTGCAAATCCATTTCCTGATCTAACAACATATTAGCCAACTCATATGTGTTCGTCAAGCGTGATCCGAGTCGGGCTAGATTTGGGCGGGCGGCCGTTGTCGTTTACGATTGTGCTCATGGCGGACAAGTCTTTTTATACTAAGTCGGTTCACGCCGGCGACAACCATGGCGAACATTACGGAGCTCTTTCGGTCCCGATCTATCCGGCCTCGGTTTATGCCTTTTCCGACGCCGAGGAAGGCGCGGCTATTCATAACGAGGAAAAGGACGGTTACTATTACGGGCGACTCGGCAACCCAACTCAGCGGGCCCTAGAGGCGGCGATGGTGGACCTGGAAAATGGTGAGTCTGCTTTGGCGCTTGCCTCGGGCATGGCGGCGGTTTCAGCCGCTGTTCTTACACTGGTCAAGAGCGGTGAGCACGTCGTCGCACCGCAGTCGATGTATTCGACCACAACCAATCTTCTAGGCCACCTAAGCGAGAGGTTTGGGATCGAAACGACATTCATTGACGCCACCGACGCGGAGAATTACCGGGCGGCTATCCAACCCAACACCCGCCTGCTCTGGATTGAAACCCCCACCAATCCCCTTGTCCGGATCACAGATATCGCAGCGGTGACGGCCATCGCGCGCGAACGCGACATCAGCACCGTTGCCGACAATACGTTTGCGACGCCATTTAATCAGCGGCCGCTCGAGCTGGGAGTCGATGCAGTCATACACAGCGCGACTAAATATCTGGGCGGACATAGCGATCTGACCGCCGGCGTCCTGGTCGGGAGTAGCGAGATCGTCGAGGCCGCCCGCAACGGGGCAAATAAATACTTTGGGGGCAATATCGCACCGCAAGTTGCGTGGCTGGTGCTGCGCGGAATTAAGACGCTGGCTCTACGGATGGAACGGCATAATAACAACGCATACGCCATAGCGAATATGTTAGGCGACCATCCGGAAGTTCAGGATATTTTCTATCCAGGGCTCGAATCTCATGCCAACCATGAGATCGCCAAGCTCCAGATGCCGGGCGGATACGGCGGCATGATGGGGTTTGATCTGGGCACTGCGGAACGGGCCAAGGCGTTTGCCAATGCGGTCAGGCTCTGCATTCTGGCAACGTCGCTGGGCGGTGTGGAGACGATCCTCCAGCATTCGGCATCGATGACCCACGCAACTATTCCCCGCGAGGATCGGCTAAAGGCTGGCATTACCGATGGGCTAATCAGGCTGTCCGTCGGTGTCGAGGATGTGGCAGACCTGATCGAGGACATCACGCAGGCGCTGGATCAATGTCAGGCGACGTGATCGTCACCACTAAGAATCCCGCGGGTCAACACCTTTTGATTTGCTCATGACCGGAGCGGCGGAAGCCGCAGGCAGGGGCAGGCCGACGGCGTCGGCGTTCATCAGCGGCTCGTCATCGTCGCCATCGTCCGCCGGCACGTCTGCAATGATCATCTTGCCAGACTGCTTGGTAAATGTCAGAGCCTCGCGCTCGGCGTCAAAATCGACTAGCACATAATCGCCGGTTTCGACCTGCTGGGTCGCGACCAGATTGGACAGGGCGTAGACCAGAAATCGCTCGACCGCGCGTTTTAGATGGCGTGCTCCGTATTTGAGGTCAATGCCCTCGGACAGCAAATATTCCTTAGCCTCGTGCGTACACTCAAAGACAAATTTCGTACCGGCCGACTCGGTGATCCGGTCCTGAACCGATGTCAGCTCGATGTTCAGGATAAGCCGCAGGTGGTGTTCCTTGAGCGAGCGGAACACAACCACCTTGTCGATACGATTCATGAACTCAGGTGAGAATTTACGTTTCGCCGCTTCGAGTGCGGTACGGTAGATCTTCGTGTCGATCTCGTTCTCCTGGCGTGCCTGGTCCGTGCGAGTCGGGGCAAATCCGATGCCGCCCGAGATCATTTCGGACATTTCGCGGGCACCGAGATTTGAGGTCATGATCACGACCGCCCGTGAAAAATCAACGCGGCGGTTGTCGCCAAGGGTTAAAGTCGCCTTGTCCAGGATGCCAAGCAGGAGCTGCCAGAGCGAGTCCGAGGCCTTTTCGATCTCGTCAAACAGTACAAAAGTCAGCTTGGTGTCCTCGGTATGGCCCTTATCCAGATTCTCCTGGGTAAGCATCGGCGACGTTTCGCGGTGGCCGAGATATCCCGGAGGCGAGCCGATCAGCTTTGCAATCTCATGCGAGTGTTGAAACTCGGCACAGTCGATCTTGACGACCGAGTGAGGCTCGCCGAATAACACTTCCGCCGCGGCTTCAACGACACGCGTCTTACCCGAACCGGTCGGCCCAAGAAAGAGCATGGTGCCGATCGGACGAGACGGGTTATTCATCCCGGCCAGGTAAATCTGGAACAGGCCGCTCATGCGTCTGACGGCCCTTTCCTGGCCGACGATGAGTGCGGACAGCTTGTCTTCAAACTCGGCCGCACGAGGGCTTTTGCGTTCGGGGTCGAGCAGAATGCCTTTCTCAATCGGGTCTTTTGTCTTTGCCGCGTCCTGTTTCATCTCTTTACCTCGGCCGGCTATTTCATTTCACCGACTGTATCTGGAACGATCTCAAAATGCGTTCCTTGCTTTATCAAACCGACCGGCAGCGGATGCTGTCGTCAACAATGATGATTTCAAAAGATTTAACGTTGGCTGGACTTTAGGGCTGGAAGGGTCGTCCAGAGGTTGTGAGACAAGTATGAAGGCCCGCCTCGATTCATAGATTTAGCACACTAAATCTATGTTACGCAACAGGAGGAGTTGATAGGCGCAGAATATTCTTTTGGAATGCAGGCGGCATTGCTCGTTAAGCGTCAGCCCGGGACGCGAAAAATGGATAGGACTATCTCACGACCGTAGCCCGCAGATCTCCCGGCTTCAACTTTCGCTGTTACCGGTTAATCGTAATATTCCAACCCTAGATGCGTGATCAACTCTTCGCCCTGCATATGGCGAAGAGTGTTTTTTAACTTCATTAGCTGGATAAAGAGGTCATGTTCCGGATAGAGGCCGGGGGCGGTTTGTGGGGCTTTGAAATAGAACGACAGCCATTCCTGGATTCCCTTCATGTTGGCACGCTGAGCAAGGTCCATGAATAAAGCGAGGTCGAGGGCGAGCGGCGCGGCGAGGATCGAATCGCGGCACATAAAATCGATCTTGATCTGCATTTTATACCCGAGCCAGCCAAAAATATCGATCGCGTCCCAGCCTTCTTTGTTGTCACCGCGCGGCGGGTAATAGTTGATACGGACGACGTGCGAGAAATCTTTATAAAGATCGGGGTAAACATCCGGCTGCAGGATGTGCTCGAGCACTGACAGCTTTGATTCTTCTTTGGTCTTGAAATTCTCCGGGTCGTCGAGCACCTCACCGTCTCGGTTGCCGAGTATGTTGGTCGAGTACCAGCCGTCGAGACCGAGCATTCGTGATTTCAGGCCCGGGGCGAGGATGGTCTTCATCAGCGTCTGGCCAGTCTTAAAATCCTTGCCGCAGATCGCCACCTTTTCGCGATCGGCGAGCTCGAGGATCGCGGGAATATCGACCGTCAAATTCGGAGCGCCATTGGCAAAGGGCACACCCGATTTGATCGCGGCGTATGCATAGATCATCGACGGTGCGATCGTCGGATCGCTGTCGTATAGGCCTTTTTCAAAAGCGTCGAGCGAATTGTGTACGGCCGCCGCCTCGAGGAATATCTCAGTAGATGCGGCCCAAACCATTACTAAACGCGAACAGCCGTTTTCCGATTTAAACCGAGCGATATCCGCAATTAGCTGCTCGGCAAGCTCCATCTTGTTTTTGCCGGTTTTGACGTTCTCGCCGGTCAAGCGTTTAACGTAATTCTGCTCAAAGACGGCCGCCATGGGCTTGAGGCTGGCGAGTTGTTCGGTCACTTGGTTGAGCAGATCTTTGTCGAGCACACCCGCATTCACCGCTGCGTCAAAGGCGTTGTCGTGAAAAATGTCCCACGCGCCAAAGACGATATCGTCGAGAGCCGCGAGGGGCACAAAATCCTTGATCTTGGGCGTACGGTTGTCGGTTCGCTTGCCGAGGCGAATGGTGCCCATCTGAGTTAGGCTGCCGACCGGTTCGGAAAGTCCGCGCTTGATCGCCTCGACGCCCGCCACGAGCGTCGTCGACACCGCACCCAACCCGACCAGCAATACGCCCAGTTTCCCTTCAGCGGGAGCAACGTCAACACCCTTTTCTGCCATTAAAATGCCTCCAAAAGATAAACATAAAGGATATCAAAGAGAACGAAAAATGGATAATGAAGACCGGAAAATATCAGCAAATAGGAGTCGCCATCTCGATACTGAAGACGAGGGCGATCAATCATTATCTGCGGATGCGAATATCCGGTAATCAATCTCGGGAAAGATATTGTCGCGTTGTTCTATCTCGGTGAGGAGGGCGAGCTGGTCAGCCGCTAAAGGCCCGGCGGAGAGCAGGTCGGCCAGCATATTAAAACGCTGGATGTGTGACTGAAACCGGCGGGTCGAGTACTCGACGGTCGTGCCCTGGTAGATCTGGAAGGCCCAGTCGGAGGATTGTGCCAGTAGGAGTTCGCGTGCCATCTGGGAAAGAAGTCGGGAGTCGGAAAGCGAATCGTCCTGACCTGCGATCTGCGAGCCGCGACTGTCGACGGCCCGCGTCATCCGCCGTTCTGCGTCGTGCTGGTAAGGGTACATCCACTCATTCTGTTCATTGAGCCAGACTTTGTAGTAGCCGTTTTCGCCCCAACTCGAGGCGGTCGGCTGCTGGATCTGGATGGCCAAGTTCGAATCCAGAAAGTCGCCCGGCGTGATGCACTCGATCTCGCTTTGATCGAAATGTATCTTTTTGAAAAAGAAGTCGAGAAATTGCGGACCCTCAAACCACCAGTGTCCGTAAAGCTCTGCGTCATAAGGGGATACCACGAGCGGCGGATGACCCTCAAACGTCTCACGCAGCTTTTTAGCCTGGCATATCCGCTCCGATATAAAGTGGGAGGCGTTCTCGGCCGCCTTATCGCGTGCCGCGTCGGGATTGTACGGTCGTTTTTGGTTCTGGGGCACGTCGCGGCCGGTGATGCGATGGTACTTCAGTCCGAGATGGCGACGGGCTCCGTCGGAATGGAGGTGCGGCCGGAGGTATTCCAGCGGGGCGTCCCAGCCGATATCGCGATAGAATTCGCGGTAAAGATCGTTGCCTGGATAACCGACCTCAGCCGACCAAACCTGTTGACTCGTCTCCAGGTCACGGGCAAAGACGGCAGTGCCATTTGAGCAGACGACCGGTGCATGTACGCCAAACCGTGGACGCGGATCGCCGTAGAGTATTGCGTGGGTGTCGCTGATAAAATATTCGATACCGGCCGATTTGAGTAGATCCTCAATCCCAGGCTCGTACGCACACTCGGCGAGCCAGATGCCGCGCGGCTGGCGGCCAAAATGCTTTCTATAATTCGCGACGGCAATCTCGACCTGCGCCCGGCGCGACTCGGGAGTGGAAACAAGCGGGAGAAATCCGTGCGTCGCACAGCACGTGATGATCTCGACCACACCCTCGTCCTGGAGCTCGCGAAAGGCATTTATCAGATTTCGTTTATAGCGGTCGTTCCAGAGGATGAGCGAGGCGTTTAGGTTGTCGACATACATTTTCGCCGCGTCGTAGAATTCCCGCTGCGCCGCTTTGGTGCGGACGAGCTCTTTTTCGGCAAGGGCGATCAGGTTCTCGAGATGCCGCGTATAACGCTCCTGCAGGAGCGGGTCGGCAAGCATCTCGCACAGCGGCGGCGAGACATTCATCGCGAGCCGCGGCCTGATGCCCTGCTCATGCAGCGACTGGAAAATGAAAATCAGCGGAAGATAGACCTCTGTAATGGCCTCGTAGAGCCAGTCTTCCTCGAGGAATTCCGGATACTCGGGATGCCGCACAAACGGCAGGTGGGCGTGAAGTATGAGGCTGAAATAACCGAGGGGCATCGAGTCTTTGCCATGCCAATGGGTTGATCAGACAGCAAAAACCCAGAGCCAAAAACCTAAAACCGCATGACGTTTGAACTAACCGGATTATAGCGCGATGGGGAGAACCTGGGCCTCAGCGTCTTCGGAAAGTTCATCAGGCTCGCACCGTATACGACGGGCCCGAGCTGTTCTTCCGCGAATTCGCTGCCGTCCACATCGAAGTGTTCGGAAAGAATTTCGATCGCCCGCGGTTTCGACAACGAGGCCGACGTGGATTGCATGATAGTAAAAAGTGCCGGACTGACGCTGGCGCGCAGTTCATTAACCGACCTACCGGCCGCAACTGAGAGCATGGCGTGTCGCAGATCCTCGGCCGGGATGTCGTAGAGGTGGTCGATCGATGTGCCGGCGAGGGATGCAAACGCCGTGTGGGCCGTAAGGTGTGCGGCCGCCGGGTTGTCACCGGCCATCGCCACGTCGATGGCATCACGGGTAAACCCCGCGACGTCAAGCACCTCGGCAAATGTATTCGCCGTCATCGTCCACCGGGCCTCGCTCGCGGGTCGCGTGCTCGGCGAACGGCGCGGTGTGCTGACCGTATTTGAGTAAATGACGCGGAAGTACGGGCGATTGGGAGCGTAAAAACCTACTTCCGCCTCGTACTCGGAGTTTGCCTCGACATCGAACCAACGGCTGCCCTCAGCTTCTTCCCGGTGAATCTGCTCGGTGTTCCGAGTGAGATCGCGAAGTTTTATAACCAGAGTGTAACTGCCGATCTCAGCTCCGAAAGCATCCCGAAGAATTACCCACGGGTTCTCTTTGAGCGACCAGTAAAGATTCACGCGGGTCGGCGTCTGCACCTGCAGTCGGGCACGATTTTCACGCTTCCGTTTCGGCAGGGCGACGTCAGCCAGTGCTTTGAAAGCAGGCGAAACTGCGACCTCTGGCAGGGCGGCGGCGATCTCTGCCGTTGCGTCGATAGAGGGAGCGGCGAGAGCCTTCTTCGTCGTCCTCGCTTTCGCGGACACTACTTTTGTTTTCGCCGTAACAGCTTTCCCGGCGAGTCTGGGCTTTGCCGCAGGGGACGTCAGTTTGGAGGTTGGCTCGGGTTTAACCTTCTTTACCGCGGCCGTTTTCGGCTTCACAGACTTAGCCTTAAGCGATATCGACGTTTTCTCGACCGGTGAGCTCGCGAGCTCGGCAAAGGGATCGTTCTCGGCCGTCGGCGCAGCGACTGCCGGTTTCAATGCGCGGGAAATCGATGTTCTCTTCACTTTCTCCGCCACTTTTACAATCCGTTTTTTCACGGCCGGAGCCTCGACGATCTCGCCGAAGGGCCCTGCCATATCCGGCGGCTCATCTGTTTTTGCAATAATCTTTTTTGTCGGCATAGAAAAGGGTAAACAGACATTATGCGGGCGGCGGGTTAGGAGTGACAAGTTGGAGCATGTGAAACGGGGCGAGCGGGTTTGTGAACCGGTGTCCACATCAGCCTCGCGGCCGAGACTTGAATGCTGCTACCGGGGCAGCGGTTTGGAGTAGCTTTTGAGCTTGATATTTGCCTTTCCAAAATCGGTTTGAACCTGCGCTCGGATCGGCAGGTGGCGGTCGTCCTCGGTCATCCAAATCGTCATCGAGCCTTTTTGCTCGATGAGCCGACCGGGCCCGAAGATTTCCGGTTCTATGCGAAAGGTAGAAATCTTGCCGAAGATCGTGTTCTGTACCTCTCGCCCGGCGACGACAAAGGGCACCCTAAATACAAGGCCCGAATCGCTAACTGACAGCTCGACCCGCGTGCCGACGGCAAGCGGCATCAGCCGGACGGCGTAGATCGCCGAGATCATGTCGTACATCTGGTCTGAGATCTCGGAGGCGATCTTCCGCGGCGGCCGCATTGCGTCCTTCGGGTCGGATTCGACAAACGTAACGATGCGGGCCTGATAGTTAAAAACCGCCTCGCTATCGCGCACACGCTGCTTTTGCACGTCGTGTTTTCTTGTTCTCAGAATGCGAAAGCGATCGATATCAAGCAAGGATTCGTAATCCTGCAAAAAGCTAAAACGGAAAAGTTTTAACAGCGTTCCCTTTGAAACGGCTTTTGACTGGATGATGATCTCAGGACGTCCAGGGACGGCTTCGGCGGAAAATGTGAGCTCGGCAACGGTGACGCCGCGCAGGATCTTGTCGATTTTACCCTCGTACCTCAGGGTCTCGCCGACAAACTTTTGCGCCGCACCGGTTAGTGTGGTTTGCGGTTTTTGGGCGATGGCGGCGCTCGCGTACGCTGTCACAGCGGCCGCCAGTATCAGCACTATCACCAACCGAATTCTCATAGCCCCCCTTGCCAAAAGTTTTTTGCGACCAATGCCGCTATCGCCACCGCAACGCCGACGCCCGCGCGATACTCACGATACTGCAAGTATAACTGAAAATCGAATTTTTCAGCCGACTTTTGCCAAGGTACGATGCGTGGAACCAGCAGCGGCACTTCACTCTCATATTCGTCAAAATCGCCGCCAAAGATGCGCCGCATGTCTTCAGCTTCGACGCGCATGACGGGTAGATAGATGCCGACGAACAGAAGGAGAAACACCAGGCTCAGCCACCAAACGCCCGCCGCGATCGTGAAGCCGAGGCCCATTATCAAGCTGCCGAGATAGAGCGGGTTACGCGTAAATGCGTACGGTCCTGAAACAGCCAGCACCTTAGCTTTCCTAATATGCCCCGACGCCCACGCGCGAATAAGCAATCCAAGTATCGCCACAAACGATCCGACCAGAAGAGTGACCGGCGTCGGACGAGCGAAGATCATGAAAACGATTGCAAACAGAAACCCGAGCGGAACACGGATGCGTTGCAGCGTACGTTTATCGAATTGAGGCATCAATACAGCGTGGTGAGACTAAAACAAGGATAAGGCCTCGCTAGTCTTTTTCCCGAATTGAATTTGTGGAAGCCAGCCGCCGGACTACGGCTGAGAAGACGTCAGGCACGCTTGTATCCATGCAGATCCACGCCGAGCAGGTTCTACGATGGCAGTCGATCCGGCACACGGTGTCGGGGCGCTCGATCGAGATGTCATCGGGATTCGGGCTGCCGTTTCGCCACCATTCGGTTGGGCCGAAAAGGCCGACGATCGCGGTGCCGGCCGCGACCGCAATGTGGGTCGGTCCGGTATCGCCGCCGATATAAATGCGGGCGCGTTTCGCCAATTCGTAAAAACCCTTGAGTGACGGCTGGGCCGTAATTAGCTTGCCCGTTTTGCTGGCGGCTAACGCACGCGCCGCGAGGTCGTTCTCGTTTGGTCCGGTGGTGAGGATGGGCGTAATGCTCATCTCCCGCCACAGATGGTCGGCGAGCTCACCAAAGTTTTCCGCCGGCCAGAGCTTGGTTACCCAACCGCCGCCGGGATTGAGAACCGCAAAATTGCCCTCCGTTTGGGTGGTTAGGGCGTTCGCCTCGGCCCGCTGGGCGGCGGTGGTCTCGACCGGAAACTCAAACCTGCCGGCGGGCATATCGATACCAAGAGCACCTGCGGCGAGTGTGAGGTTTTTCTTAATAACGTGTATTCGCGGCGGTATAGGCACATGATCAGTCAGTAGAAACCGGCTCATCGGTTCGCGAAGTCCATCGGTAGCGAATCCAACGCGTCGTTTTGCACCGGAAAGCTTAGCGATCATCGCCGATTTGATCAGGCCCTGGAAATCAATCGCGATATCGTAGTCAGTTTCACGCAGCCCCCTCAGCTGACGGCCCACTCCTAACAGCCTGTCATCAACGACGGAACCGCTGCGCAGCGCACGTGTATCGACCTCGATCAGCCGATCGATCATCGTGTTGCCGCGAAGGATCTCGGCGGACCTCGTCTCCACCACCCACGAAATCTCGGCATTGGGCAGCGCCCGCCGAATGGCCGCCAGCGTTGGCAGCGTATGGACGATATCACCAATACTACTGAGTTTTACGAGGAGGATTCGCAAGCATCCATCGTAATTGAATTAGAGGTTTGTTGAAAGAAGAGGTGCGGTACCCATAGTTTCCCCCGCTGAGAAAAACGTTATTTGCCTTTCACCTCGATCTTCGCCATTGCTTCCTCGATCAGCGCGATAGCTTTGTCGTCTTGCGTGATCGATTTGCCGCTGGTTTTGAGTTGGTTGTAATGGCCGAGGCTGGCTCTAAAATTCTCCAGTGCTCGCGGGTAGTCACGGATGGTCGAATAGGCGTCCCCGAGAAAATCATGGGTGCGGGCCGTGACCCTGACCGCCTGATTATGGGCCGGATTCTTCTTTAAGACTTCGCCGCAGTGCTCGATCGCGAGCAAGAGCGTGGGGATTGCAGATTTTGTATCGCCTAACCCAAACTGCGAAGCGCCCATGTCGTAATAGGTGCCGCCCATGTCATACCAGATGAGCATGTTGCCCGGGTCGTCGGCCTTGAGCCCCTGAGAGATGGCGATTGCGCGTTCAAAATCGGCGATCGATTCCCGTGGCTTTTCGAGATACTTATAGATGACGGCCCGCTGCTTATTTACCAGCACGAGGTCGCGTTTCGCCTGAAAGCTTCCAGGTTCGTTCCGCAGCCCCAGCTCCGCAATCTCGAGCGATTTATTCATCGTCGCCAGTGCATCGGCGTAGTCTACGGCTTCACGATAATAGAGAGCTCGCTTCATCAGGGCGATCATGTGAGAACGCCGGATACGGTTGTCATTCGGGTGCTTCTGCCGTTCGGCGGCGAGCTCGGCAACAGATATGTCGATCCTTTCGTGCGCAATCTCGGGCTGGTCCAGATATCCATACGTGTCACCGATATCGAGGGTGACATTTGCGTGCAGGTAACCTACGGTCGGGTCGTTTGGATTCTCGCGTTTTAGGCCCTCCAGAATCGCAAAAGCTCGATTAAACAGTTCGAGTGCCTTTGCATTTTCACTTTCATAAAACGGCACAAAACCGCTGACACGCAGTGCCTTGGCAAGGCTCGTGCGGGCCGCGACATCGTTTGGCCTTTGCGCGACCACGCTTTCGCGCAGTACGACGGCCTCGGACAGCTCGGCGGCGCTCTTGTCATATTCACCTCCATTCAAATTGATGTTGCCGATGACCTCGAGATTGTTAGCAAGATTGGTCATCGCATCGCCGCCGGCGGGATCGGCGGCGAGCTGGGCGCGACGGATCACCAGGGCTTTTTCATAGCTTGCCAGAGCTCCCTTGAGATCGCCAATATTCGGATTATCGGGATTTCCCTGCACATCGCCGACCTTTTCGAACGCTGTTGCCAGCTCGCTCTGCAGCGCGGCGTCACCACCGGCTTCCTGAGAAAGGTTGTCGAGATACTCGAGCGCACGGGTCACCAGGAGCTGGCGGGCCGGCATCGAGCCGGGAAGGTTTTCGATCTTGGGGCTGAATTCGAATAGGAACGAGTTTGCAAGGGTTCGGACATCGTCAAACCGCCGTTCGGCCCTCGCGCGTTCGGCGCGGGCGACGCTGGCTTGCCAGAGCGTGGCGACGATACCGGCGATCACAGCCAGGAAGATGATCGCTGCTGACGCGACGCCGGCGCGATTCCGTTTCGCAAATTTACTCGCCCGGTAGCCAAACGTATTTGGCCGGGCCGAAACGGTCAGCCCGCGCAGGTGCCGGTGGATGTCATCCGACAGATTGCCGGCCGAGGCGTAGCGACGCTCGGGCTCCTTTCGAAGCGCCTTGAGCACGATGTTGTCGAGATCGCCGCGCACCGACTGCGATGAGATCGCCGCCGCATGACGACCGGTCCGCGGTGCGTTTTGCCGGCGGGTCTCCGCGTTTGCCGAGGCAGGTTCGCTCGCGGCCGCCCGGGTCATCGGAGCACGTTCGATCATGCTCGATGGCGGTATCGGCTCTTTTTCTATGACCGCGTCGTAGATCTCGCGCAGGTCGTGCTCGCGGTCCTCAAAGGGGCGATGTCCGCTGAGCAGCTCGAATAGAATCACGCCCAGACTATAAACGTCCGATAGGGTGGTGACGCCTTTTTGCCGCAGCTGCTCGGGCGAGGCGTAGGACGGCGTCATAACGCCCATCCGAGTGATCGTTGCCGAGTCGGCGTTCTCGTAATTTTTGGATAGTATCTTTGAAATTCCGAAATCGAGCAATTTTGGCACGCCGTCGTGGGTAACGAGGACGTTTGAAGGTTTGAGGTCGCGGTGCACGACCAGGTTGCGGTGGGCAAACTCAACCGCCGCGCAAACCTGCCGAAAAAGGTCGAGCCGGGCATGTACGTCCAGGCCGCCCTTGTCGCAGAATTCATCGATCGGCAGGCCGTCGACATATTCCATCGCGATAAAGGGAATGTTGTCCTCAGTCGTACCCGCATCCAGTAGGCGGGCGATATTGGGGTGGTCGAGCGAAGCGAGGATCTCGCGTTCCTGTTCGAAATGTCGACGCAAGGCGCTCGTATTCATCTCGCGTTTGAGCAATTTGAGAGCTACCTGCTGCTTAAACTTGCCGTCGATCCGCGTTGCAAGATACACCGCACCCATACCGCCGAGGCCAAGTTCGCGAATCACCTCGTAAGGCCCGACCTGGCGGCCCGTCAACGGGGTGTCGTCGTCGATGAAATCCTTAGAAAATTCAACCGCCGAAAACTGCATCATATCGGCCGATTCATCCTCGAACCCGATGAGAGTCTCGATCTCGGCACGCATATCGGCCGCCAGCCCGGCAGAATCAAGAAACGCCATGCGACTCGAAGGCGCTATTTCCAACGCCTCGCCGAGAACCGCTTTTACCCGATGCCAGTTTTTAGAATCCATAAGGTATGCAGGTCCGAAAGCGGTGACGCTCGGCTGGCCTTAACCCGGAATAGGAAGGCCGTGACTGCTCTCCTTATAATGTAATGCGAAAATTGAGAGACAAACCCGCCAATCTTTATTAGATAGCCGCGTTTAGCTCCCGATAGAGCCACACACGGGCGGTGGACCAGTCGCGGGTGACCGTGCGTTCCGATACACCGAGGCTCTCGGCGATCTCATCGTTTTTCAAACCTCCGAAAAAACGCATCTCGACGATCTTTGCCTGTTGCGGATCAAGCTGCTCGAGCCGGTTAAGGACGTCGTCAAGTGCCAGCAGCGAGCCGGCACGCTCCTCGATGGCTATCTGGACATCTTCTAAAGAGAAATGAATCGCGCGGGAGCCACGCTTTTGGCTGGCATGCCGACGGGCATAATCGATCAATATCTGCCGCATCAGCCGCGAAGCAATGCCGTAAAAATGGCTCCGGTTTTGCCAGTCGATACCGGTCTGGTCGCTGAGGCGCAAAAACGCCTCGTGAACAAGGGCCGTCGGCTGCAGCGTATGGTTTGACCGCTCCGACGACATCATTCGCCTCGCCTGCCGCTTTAGCTCGTCATAGACGTATGGCAGGAGCTGCTCTTTAGCCGCCTCGTTGCCGTCATTCCATTCCTGTAGAATTCGGGTAATTTCCGAGGGTGATTTCTCGATCATAAAGCTCGGGTGCGCGTGTCTTAGGCCGTGCCTCGCATCTTATCTCTTTTTACCGGTTGTTCAAACAACTTTCCGCGCTGCTTTCAGCCAAGTCCCGCAAAGTCCGTGTTCCGGCGAATCCAATTGTCGATATGCAGGCGAATGCAATTGTTAAGACAAATGTTCCCCTTAAGTAGGGCAGAGTACTTTAAGTTTAGCTTGCGGGGACGTATACTCAACATACTTGCCATAAATTGCGTGCAGGCGAGGGGCGAAATCGCCCTAGACCCACGGTGAACATGGGATTTTGATCGTTTTTGGAGTAGTAAAATTATGCCAGCTAGTAAACCGCCCCGTCGATTCACACCGAGTCGATTTTCGCTGATCGCAATCGCGCTCGGCCTGTTTTTATCTGTCGCCGGCGCTACAAGTGCTGCCGAATCGACGACGTTTCTTGGGTCTGTAAAGGAATTTTTCGGATTCGACCGGACTTCATCGACCTCGGTGGCGTTTGAGCCCGATGTCGTCCTCATTAACGACACTTTCTCGTATCCGACTGGCCCGCTTACTGTAGTTAGCGGGGGCCAGTACGTGAACCAATCGGGAACGGTTGGCCAGCTCCAGGTGACGGCCGGCAGCCTTAGCTACCCAAACGACCCGACATCGGGCGTGGGGAATAAGATCGACCTCGTCAATGGCAATTCAGAGGACGTGTTCCGACAATTTGCGACGCAAACCGTGGGCACGACTACCTTTGCGTCGTTCTTGGTCAATGTTACCGATACGACGGGACTGCTTCCCAACACAAGCACCGTGGGCGATTATTTCGCCGGATTTATCTCGAGTGCTAGTACCACTGACTTAGATGCTCGTATCTCAATCAGGGCCGGTACCGTGGCTGGCACATATCAACTCGGCATCCGGGCAACAACTAGTAACGCCGAAACGGTATTCTCCACGACAAATCTTACCGTGGGTTCGACCAATCTTATTGTTGTAAGCTACCAGTTAATAGCAGGCGATATGAACGACGTGACCAGTCTGTTCATTAATCCCACTATTGGCGGAGCGCAGCCTGCTGCTTCTGCCACCCAGACGACCGCGTCGGCGGTGGACAATGTCGACGTCGGACGCTTTTTCTTCCGTCAAGGCGGTAACACGCCAACCGCGTCGATTGATGGTTTTCGGGTTGGGACTACTTTTCAGGATGTAACTGGCACGACGCTCGGTGCCACGCCAACGCCTACGGCGACACCGACCGCCACAGTAACTGCCACACCTACTGCAACCGCAACAGCGACGCCGATTGTGACGCCGACGGTCACTCCGACCATTACGCCGACCGTCACTCCGACGGTGACCCCGACGATTACACCGACGATCACTCCGACGGTGACCCCGACGGTCACTCCGACGATTACGCCGACGATTACGCCGACTGTAACGCCGACGATCACTCCGACGATCACTCCGACGGTGACACCGACGATCACTCCTACTGTGACTCCGACGATTACTCCGACTATCACTCCGACGGTAACACCGACGAGGACGCCGACTATCACTCCGACGGTAACACCGACGGTAACACCGACGATCACACCGACGATCACTCCGACGGCAACACCGACGATCACGCCGACTGTGAGTCCCACGGCTTCGCCTTCGGTGAGCCCGACGGTTTTGCCCTCGGTCAGCCCAAGTGTTAGCCCGACCGTTTCGCCTTCGGTTAGCCCAACTGTCAGTCCTTCGGTATCGCCGACTGTTTCGCCGACGCCGTGCCCCGCCGGCACCGCCGAGGTCATCTTTGGCCTTACTGATGCCGGGCAGCTGATATCGTTTAGCAGTACGACTCCCGGAGTCTTGCTGAGCGGCCCGACGCCGATAACCGGAACTGCCGGTCCTATACTCGCGGTTGATTTCCGACCGTCTAACGGGTTGCTCTACGCTCTGAGCTACATCAGTGCATCTGGTGCCTCACAGCTATACACGGTCAATCTAACGACAGGTGTAGCCACTGCGGTTGGTGCTCCGTTTACACTCGGTACGGGCAACACTCGCATTTCGATCGACTTTAACCCGGTTCCCGACATGCTCCGTGTGATCACGGGCAGCGGCGAGAACTATAGTGTCAACCCGACGACCGGTGTTGCGACGACCCAGACGCCTATCGCATTTGCAATGGGTGATCCGAATTTCGGGTCGAATCCGCTCATCGCCGGTATTGCTTACTCAAACAACGTGGCCGGTGCTACCCAGACCACGCTTTACGGGTATGAGTTTATCAACGACATACTGACGACGATCGGTAACATCAATGGCACGCCGAATGGCCCGGCCAGCGGTCTGCTCTTTACGGTCGGCCCCACCGGTGTCGTATCTAATTCAGCGGGACTCGGGTTTGACATCAGCGGAGCGAGCGGAACCGGATTTGCGAATATTGATACCACTTCGGCTATCGATCAGCTCTTCACGGTGAACCTCGCAACCGGCATGGTGGCAAGCCGCGGCACGATCGGTGCTGGCCTGATGGTCCTTGACCTGTCAGTCCGACCGGGCGTTTGCGGTGGACCAACCCCATCACCCACGGTCAGTCCGTCGGTATCGCCGACGGTTAGCCCGACTGTCTCGCCTACGGGCAGCCCGACGGGATCGCCGACGGCTACTCCGACGGCTTCACCCACTGCCTCGCCGACGCCGGCGGGTGGACCGTGTATCTTTGCTTACAACTTTACCAATCACCGGTTGATTAGCTTCAACGCTAATTCGCCAACCGTGCTTACGTCGAATGTCGCTATCACGGGACTTATTCAGCAGCCCGGACAGGAGGGCTTGAGGTTAGCTGCACCACGCGCAGTAAGCGAGTTCCTCGAGGGTATCGATTTCCGTCCGGCTAACGGCCTCCTGTATGCTGTGGCGACCGATGGTATCAACGAACGCGTCGTTGCCATTAACCGCGTTACCGGAGCGATCACACAGGTCAACCCGCCTGCAATGACGGCCCCGGGCGACACGTTCTTTGGCCTCGACTTTAACCCGGTACCGGATCGTATCCGCGTGACGGGCGACCTCGAGTCTAATCGACGCTTTAACCCGTCGACCGGTGCGGTAACTATAGACGCTCCGCTGGCGTATGTCGCGGGCGACCCTGGTTTCGGTTCGGATCCAAACGTTAATCATGTCGCGTACACCAACAATACGTCGGGTGCAACGACCACGACGCTCTTCGGTATCGATACCGTAAGAAACACGCTGGTCAGGATCGGCGGCGTCAATGGCACTCCGTCTCCTGATACGGGACAACTCACGACGATCGGCCCGCTTGGCGTCGACCCGACGAGCTTTGGTGGATTTGATATCCAGCAGGGTACCAATACCGCTTACGCGGCTCTGAGAGTAGGCAGCATTTCGCGGCTGTACACGATCAATTTGGCAACCGGTGCTGCGACGCTGATCGGTACGATCGGTGACGGCACGGGCGAGATCGATGGCCTGTCGGTTTGCCTGACACCGCCGACTACCGCTGCCGGAGTGGAAATCGGTGGTCGAGTGACCACCCCAGACGGTCGTGGCCTGAGGAATGCGATGGTTTCGCTGACTGACACCGATGGCAACACTCGAATGGTGATGACGAGCTCATTCGGCAGCTACGCGTTCGAGGACGTCGAGGTCGGTCAGACCTACGTTGTCTCGGTCCGCTCGACTCGTTACCGCTTCGCGACACGTGCAGTTCAGGTCAGCGATAGCCTCTCGGATGTCGACTTTATCGCCCAGGAATAACTTCCTGGCATTTGATGGATAGCTGGCGGCACTCGCCGATGCTCCATAAGACGGCCCTCAAACGAGGGCCGTCTTTTTTATGATTTGTTTTGACTTAGTTTTCCAAATACAACAAAATATAGTGCTCGCCCCTACTCGAAGCACAATAGGATGTTTAAGCTCCAGCGGTTGGAAATCACCGGGTTTAAGTCGTTTGCAGACTATACCGAGATAGTTTTTACCGGCAGCGGCATTACCGCTGTCGTCGGGCCGAATGGGTGCGGCAAGTCAAACGTCTCGGATGCAATGTCGTGGGTGCTGGGCGAACAGCGGGCGAAAAGCCTGCGTGGCGGAGAGATGAAGGACGTCGTCTTTGCCGGTACCAAGAGCCGCAAACCCGGCGGCATGGCCGAGGTTGTGCTGCACCTCGTGCGCGACGATTCCGTGTTTGACGTCAACGAAAATGAGCTCGGGGATATCGATGAGGCTTTGAGCGGTATCGACGAGCGGGCCGTCGATATGGAGGAGATCGAGGCCGTCGATGAAGATGAGATCGAGGCCATTGCTGCAGAGCCCGACGCACTGATCGACGCTGAGGAGATCGAAACCGTTAAAGCCGCGCAGGTCGGTTCGATCCAGACGATCGAGACAAAGATTAAGACAAAGCGGCACTGGCGCCCGCGGGCCTTTGCACTCGATTTCGCGCCAGGCGAAGCGGTCTCGGTCACGCGGCGGCTCTACATGTCGGGCGAGAGCGAATACCAGCTGAACGGCAAAACCTGCCGCCTGCGCGACATAACTGATCTTTTTGCCGGAACTGGTTTGTCGGGTGCCCATTACGCGATCATCGAGCAGGGGCGCATCGGACAAATTTTGTCGGCGAAGCCGGCTGACCGACGCGGCCTGATCGAGGAAGCGGCCGGAATTTCCAAGTTTCGTGCTCGCCAGCGTGCGGCTGAGACCCGGCTTGAGTCCGCGAAGACAAATCTCGGCCGCATTTCCGATATTGTTTCGGAGATCGACAAACAGGTAAATTCGCTGCGGCGTCAAGCCGCGAAAACGCGTCGATTTAAGATACTCCAAGACGAATTTCGCTCTCTGCTACGCTCTCTTTACGCGGCCGAGGGCAAGTATCTCTCAGACCTTTCGGGCAATCTTGAACGCGCACTTGTGCAGGCAGGCGAGACCGAGGCCGACCTGCTGACCCAGGTGGCGACCAAAGAAGAAGAGGCAAAGGCCGCGACAGGACAGGCCCGCGATGCCGAGGAACGCCTTGCCGGGCTCCGCACTATACACGCCCATAACGTGCTCGAGCGCGACCGCGCCGAGCGTGAGCACATCTACAAATCCGACCAGATCGTCGGCCTCAACAACCGCGTGGAGACGCTCCGGGAAGAGACTACGGCGAGCACGGCCCGACTGTCGCTGCTCGCGGGCGAACTCGAACGTTTGGACCGCGAAGAAAAGGCCGAGAGTGCCGCGTACGCCCGGGCGGAATCCGAACTGCGTGATTCTGAGGAAACGCATCGCCGCGAATTGGAGAGTCTGGTTGCCATTGAGTCGTCAATCGACAGCATGAGAGCATCGCTGATGCAGCACAGCGGGGCAGCCGAGCGATTTGACGAGATCGGACGACAGCTCGCGAGCAATCTCGAACGGCTGCAGACGCGGCACAGCGGTCTAGAACGTGAATCGGCGAAGGCTCTGGACACATATACGGCTAGTCAGATACATGCCGAGGAGCTGGGCCGGTCACTCGCGGCAGAACTGGAAAAGCTACAAGGCCTCAATGCCGAAAAGGATGAGCTGCTGTCGGCCACGATCAGTGCTCGAAAGGTCCAGCGGCTCGCTGAAGAAGAGCTGCAGTCGCTGCACGACAGTCATCTGGCCAAACGTCATCGCCTGGCGACCCTACAGGAAATGGAGGAAAAGCGGGCGGTTTACATACCACAGGTGCAGAAACTGCTTGCGGAGCAGGAGCAGATCGGCGTGAAATTCCGGGGCGTGCTCGCCGACCGGCTTCGGGTGGATGAACGTGCCGAGCTCGCGGTTGAGACTCTTTTCGGACCATTTTTACAAGCCGTCATTGTAGAGTCGCTCGCTGAGGCGAAACGCATCGCGGCCAGGCGCGGGGAACGCTCGCTCCGACGCACCGCGATGCTAAACCATACCGAGGCCGCGGGAGCGTCAGCCGTCTCGGGTACCGGCTGGGGCCACACGATCGCCGACCATCTCGGCGTTAGCGACGAGCTTGCCGCCGCACTGCGTCAGGTATTCCCCCGTGAGATGTCGGCACGCCTAGTCGACAGTTTTGACGGTGCGGCTGCTGCAGACGGCGAGATTCTGGTTAATTTTGATGGCGAGGTTTTACAGGGTGGACGAATGTTTGTCGGCGGCGGCGGCGCGGCGGGCAAGAACGATTCCCTGCTGGCCTTCAAACGCGAGCTCAGCACACTAGAACGAGAGACCCGCAAGCTTGCCGGCACGATCGACGCTGCTACGTCAGAAGTCGATAAGGCCCGTGCTGCTCTCATCGATTTCGAGAGCAAAACCGTCGATCTGCAGTCACTGATAATCAAGGTCGATCGGGGCATCCACGGCCTCCAAATTCAGGTGCATACCGCGCGCGAAGAGATTTCCCGCTCCGAGCGTCATCGCAAGGTCATCGGGGACGAAGCACAGCAGATCGCGGGTGAGGTGGCCGACATCAAGGAAAAACTTGCCGATGCCCGCGAGAACCAAACCGCCGCGGAAAAGGCCCGCGTCGATTCTGGGGATGAGCTCGATACCATTGCAGCCAGCCTTGCTGAGATACGAACACGTGCCGAGGCCGCGAGCTTCGTTCTAAATGAAAAACGAATGATCGCGGCGACCAGTGATGAGCGCCGACGCTCGGCTGTCAACGCCCTACGCCGCATCGAGAATGAGAGCAAAGAGGTAGAGTCGCGGCTCGCCGTACAATCCCTGGCGATGTCGGAGGCTGCCGCCAGGATTAAGACTCTGCATGCCGCAATCGCCGATATAACCGACCTCATTGCTTCAGCTGGCAACACAGTTGGCCAGGAAAACGTTGAGCTTGCGGCGGCGGTTGACGCCGTCTCGTCAAATCGCCAGGGTGCGGATGACGCCAGCGAGCACTTGGCAGAGCTGAATCGCCAGGCCGCGGATGCCCGCAATGAGCGTGCGGCGATAGAGATCCGCCAGGCGGAGGCCGTGACGCAGCTACGAAACAACGCGGAGAATTGCCAGCAGGAACTCAACGTTTCGCTGCCCGTGCTGATCGAGAGCTTTGAACCGCCGGAGAACTTTGACCTCGAGACCGCCCGCCGCGACACAGACGATCTGCGCGGCCGGCTCGAAAGCTTTGGTGCCATCAATATGCTCGCGCTCGAGGAGCTCGGCGAGGCCGAGGAGCGTCATCTCTTTCTCACCTCGCAGCGACAGGACATTGTTGATAGCGTCGCCGCCACCGAGGAAGCCCTGCGTGAGATTAAAAAGCGATCGCGGGAGCGTTTTCGCGCAGCATTTGAGGCCATCAACGCCCATTTCATCATGTTTTTCCAGGAGCTATTTGGCGGCGGCCGCGGCGAGATGACACTTCTCGAGTCCGACGACATTCTCGAGGCCGGTATCGAGGTCGTTGCCCAACCGCCAGGCAAACGCCTTCAAAATATTCTGTTACTTTCAGGCGGTGAAAAGGCAATGACAGCCATCGCTCTGGTGCTGGCGATCTTTAAATATCGCCCATCTCCATTTTGCCTGCTCGACGAAGTTGACGCTCCGCTGGACGACGCAAACGTCGGTCGGTTTGCGGCTAAAATCGCGGAAATGTCTGAAAAGACACAGTTTATCGTCATCACCCATAACAAGCGCACGATGGAAGCCGCTCGCGCACTCTACGGTGTAACGATGCAGGAAGCCGGCGTGTCGAAAATCGTCTCGGTCAAATTTGACTAGTTCTTGGGATTGACTATCGAACTGATCCGCTAGCCCGAGCATCCTAGATTATCCGGCGTAGGCCCGATAGACTGTGTTGGATGAATAAGTTCGGAAGGTTTATATTGGTCATTGCCCTACCGTTCGCGCTCGCGGCGGTTGCCCCGGCACAGGTCAAAAAGCCGCGGAAGCCCGGTAAGATCGCGAAGTCAACTGCGGCAGCCCCTTCAGCAGCGCTAGCCGACCCGCCGCCGGTAGCGGGACAGTCGCATAAAAGAAATGAGAGGCCCGCCGGCGACCTGCCGCTCGCGGGAGTTGCGGTACCGGCGACACCCGCATACAGCTACGAGTTCACCCGCCCGGGATTTGTTTATTCCAGAATTCTAATCGAGCACGATCTGGCCGGAAAGGGCCGGATCTCATTCGTCAAGGACGGTTTCGACGAACTGATTACCGACCCTGTCAGCCTCTCCCCGGTTACGCTCGCAACGATAAATGACGCCATCACTTCTCTCGCCTTTTTAGCCTCGGCCGAAGATTATCAGACCTCCCGTGACTACTCACACATGGGTAACACAAGGTTTACCCTGACTCGCGACGGGAAAACTCGCACCGTAAAATACAACTGGACGGAAAACAAAAACGCAAAGATTTTGATGGATGAATATCGCCGGATTGCCAACGAATATACCTGGCGGTTTGAAATCTCGGTGGGCCGCGAAAACCAGCCGCTGGAGACGCCCGGCCAAATGGATAAAATCGACAGCTATGTCCGGCGAGGGGAGATCTCGGATCCGCCGAACCTTTTGCCCTTTCTAACCGAACTCTCGACTGACGAACGCCTGCCGCTCATGGCCCGCAACCAGGCTCTAAAATTGATTAAGATTATCGAGAAAAACCGAACTGCCGGTAAGTAGCGGCCGTACAGAACGCTCAAGCGTTGGCAAAAAAGAGGCCCCGGAGGCGTCCCCCCGGGGCATTGCGTATTTATCTCGAGCACTCTATTCGAGTGCTGTAAAATTAACATTCGGCATGTTGCCCGTCACCATCATCTGCTGGGCCGCGAAACGATAACGGCTTGCCCGCGCGACGACCGTGATCATCTGGTTCCGCGGTACATCGCTGAACGCGAAAAATCCGAATGAATTCGTCTCTATCGTCCGACGGGTACCATTTGCCTCGGTCAATACAACGTTTGCGCGGAGGCCGCGGCCGTTGGATAGGACAACAACGCCACCTACTTCAGCCGTCGACGGCGCGATGTTTATTGTGTAATCGCGCCTCCCGATACATCCATTTTGCGCAGTGGCCTGAATCCTGAAAGAAAACGTTCCCGCGGTCGGCGAGGTTCCGCTTAAGGTTCCCGATTGAGCGTCGATGCTCAAGCCGGGTGGGAGCGTGCTGTCCACATGCACGTACGTATACTTCGTATTAGCGATGCCCGTTGCTGTTATCGTTTGCGAATACGGAGCACCCACTATCCCGTCAGGAAGGGTTGAGGGGTTGAGCGTCACAGTCTGGCAACCCGATGGCGTAGGAGAAGCGGTAGCCGTCGGCGTCGCGGTCGCAGTTGCCGTTGGAGACGCAGTCGGCGTAGGCGTAGGCGTCATGCCCGAGGCTATGGGTCCCATCACCTGGACCGTTATCGGCGCTCCGGTTTTGAAAAATCCGACGGTGGCAGTCGCCGCCTGAGGCGGGCTATTCGAATCAAAACGGAAGTTGTACATCGTGCCCCAGCGGATAGCGTTGGCATTGGGATTTTGTGCAAGTGTTTCCGAACTCCACGTCAATAGCGTGCTATTTTGCGACTGCGCCCAGGGCGTGCTGCTAAAGCCGGTGTTTCCCACGGTTCCGTCGAAGGTCATACCGGGGTGTTGAGGTGGGGCGCGGAAACCGATATTGCTGACTGTAACGGCGGCGTCCAACGGTATCGAAAACGATTGGATCGCTCGATCGAGCGTTTCGTTATAGACGGCGTATTCGTAATGCCATACGCCGGCCGATGGATTCGTCACCTTATACGCCACCAAACCGGTGCCGTCCGCTCCCGGTGCCGGGTGGATGGGCACAACCGTGGCTCCGGTCCAAGCCTCGACGGCCCGCTTTACGCGCTGCGTCGAACCAACGGGCGAAAAGCTGAACGGGCTGGCCGTGCCGCTCACGCTGTATCGGCGATACGACACATTGTTGTACATGTTGCATTCGGTGGGATTCGATTGGCACCATTGGTATTCGTGGGGCGTTACGTATTGAGCTTCGGCAAAATACTGCGAACCTGCGTTGAGGGTCGTATTCAAATCAGCGATCTCAGTTAATATTCTGTGGGTTGGGCCAGCGTGCGTGTGACCGGTGTGGGTATTCGGAGGTGTGGCGGAGTCACTTCGGGGGAAGAACCCGCTAAACGGATTTATCCAAGCGCGCGAACCCAGATTCGGCCCGGCATTCAGACTCGCGGAATAGGGATCGGAACATCCCACGCCGAGGTGAGTACCGCCGACGTTATTACACACGTCGCAGAGATTTTCGGTAAGAGCTGTAAACGCGTGCTTTACGCTTGACTGGCCGATCTGTTCAAAACGGTCGGCATTCGCGCTCATCCGGTACAGGTTCTGCGGGATGACGGGATGGTCATTATTGGGCAGGGCAAACCAGTTTAGATCAACCGTCCCGATGTTACACGAATCGGTTCCGACCGCGAGACCAACTCGTGTGCCGCTTGAAGACCCAAATTGAGAAAGGCCATTCAGATCGCCGACAATGACATCAGGCCCGGCATTAGGGACGCCGACGGTACTGGCCGGCATGACTGACGACTGAATCTCGCCATCCACGACCTGCGTGATTTCAAGCGGGCGAGTGGTGGCCGTGATCGAGAGCGAACCGATGAGCGCACCGGCGTCATCCGGGCGGCCAAGCTCGGCGGCATAGGCTTCAGAGATTAAAATGCGGCCGTCGCTGATGGTAAATCCGCGCGTCTCGGTGTCGAAACTATATTGATGCCCCTCTATGTTGAAAAACGTGAAACCGGTTTCCCCGTCGCGGATGACCAGCTCGTAATGCGAGCCAAACGGGGTGCTTTCAACGACCAGGCGTTCGGAGGCCGTGCCCAACATTCCCGGCAGACCGGCAAATGTGCCAGGCATGAGCGGAATCGAACCCGGCAGCGGTCCCCTCATCTCGTCGTTGAAAACCAGAAGCGTAAACATCGATCCCTGCCCCACGCCAAATTCCAGTTCCCTCGGTATCGAGCGCCTGGCCACTGATCCTGACTGCAGACGGCCGAGATCGACATCCAGGCGAACTCCCCCGCCCGACACGGCTAGTTTCTCGATGGTGCCGACAGCGCCCGGGCCACTCACAGGCTGGGTATTCGTCGGGACGTTTTCAGTCGAAATGCGATCTGAGCCGATCCCGAAAATGCCCAAAAAGGATAGCAAGCCGATCAAAGTTAGTTTCAACATAGCAAGTACAAATCGGCTACACCTAACACACCCAGATGGAATCTACGGAGCCGTTCAACTATAATTTTACCGCAGCGGCCCACAATAGCGCGCAATATTCCATTTTACGGCCTTTGTGATCAGTAACCAAGCTTTATCCGGCGACCGGCAGCATCCATTCACCTCTGCTATATGAAGGAAGGTTGCGAAAACCAGAAAACACCGGACAAACGCGTCGTCGAGTTGCCGGTGCTCGCAAACGGTCCCGGTCAAAAAGATAGCCGTTCCGCGTCAAAAAGCCGACGGTGGCGGGCCTTTGCGCTTGTTACGCTCACCCTTCTCATGATCGCTCACATCATTCAGTGGCGACTCATGGGCAAAACGATCTCGCCGATCGAGCCGTCGGAATCGATGTATACGCTGCAGCAAGGTGCGATCAACGCCGGCTTCGTCTTCTTTACCCTCGCGATACTGTCAACCGTCGTGTTTGGACGCTGGGTCTGCGGCTGGGGTTGTCATATTGTTGCCCTCCAGGATTTCTGCGCCTGGCTGCTAGCTAGGGTCGGCATGAGGCCCCGGCCCTTTCGCTCGCGGCTGCTTATTTATGTGCCCTTGATCGCGGCCCTGTATATGTTTGTGTGGCCGACGGTGCTTCGCTTTTTCGCCAAATCGGCGAGCGAGCCGTTGATCCCGGCCTTTACAAATCACATCGTCACGACCGAATTCTGGGCCACGTTTCCGCCCGTCTGGATAGCGATTCCCTTCCTGTTTATCTGTGGCTTTGTGACGGTATATTTCCTCGGTTCAAAAGGTTTCTGCACATACGGCTGCCCGTACGGCGGCGTATTTGTCATCGCAGACAAGTTTGCACCGGCTCGGATACGGGTCACCGACGCCTGTAACCAGTGCGGTCTTTGCACGGCAACCTGCACCGCTAACGTAAACGTCGCTGCCGAAGTCAAACAGTACGGGATGGTGGTCGATCCGGGCTGTATGAAGCACCTGGACTGCATCAGCGTCTGCCCCACCGACGCTCTCTATCTTGGTTTTGGCCGGCCCGCTGTTGGGATTCCGTCGCCGGAGGTTAAACGAAACTACTCGCTCACATGGCCGGAGGAAATCGCCGCCGCCTTGATATTTTTGCTGAGCTATTTCGCCGTCTGGGATGTTTATCAAATAGTGCCGATGCTGATGGCTTTGGGCATCGCCGGTGTGACGACATTTCTTACGATGCGCCTCCGGCACCTGCACCGAGCGAGCGATCTACAGTTTTATCGCTTTAGTCTAAAAATCGCGGGCAGGATGAGCGTGGCGGGATGGATTTTCGCTGCCTTTGCGGCCGTCTGGGTTGGGTGGAATGCCCACTCAGGGTTTGTCCGCTATCATGAGCGTGCAGGTGCCATCGCGTTTGAAAGCCTGACAATCCCTGATGAATTGGCCCTCGCACGCATTGATCCGAGCCGCTGGCTGTCAAATTCCGACCGAAAAAACGTGCTGGATGGAGTGCGGCATTTTGGCATCGCCTCAAGCGTTGGCCTCTTTACAAACCGCGAGGCGATCTCAAAGCTCGCATGGCTCGAATACCTCTCTGGCGACACCGACGATGCGCTCGATCTGCTCGCCAAGGCGGCAAAGGAGCAGGACGGCCAGGCGAGGGCCCTTAGCTTGTATTATCGCGGGGCGATACTCAATCGCGTCGGGCGATATGACGAGGCCCTAACCAGCCTCAACGGGGCGCTCGCCGACCGTTCAGACCTGATCGTGGCCCATGAAGAAGAGGGTGAGGCCCTCTGGCAGATAGGACGACGCGACGAAGCGGTCGCCGCCTGGACGGACGCCGTCACGGGGAATCGCAACCTGCCGGTCGCAAATAATTTCCTCGCCGGAGCCGCGATCGCCGACGGCAATGCCGAATCCGCCGCCAATTTTGAGAAACAAGCCGACGCCGTCACCCCGCCCGACTCCCGATTCCACTTCATGCTCGGCCTCCGCCTCGAACGCCTGGGAATGAAGCGTCTAGCCGACAAACATCTAGCACTCGCCGCCGCCCGGGGCCGGTAGGGTCGCGAAAAGGATGAGGGATGGATAGGCGGTTAAAAAACGTTTCCCATTCAATCGGCCATTGTACGGTACAAAAGGTTCCGAAACGTGACCAAACGGCTAATTTTCTGACCGGTTCTACGATAATTTTGGTCGCTCCAGCGCTGCCAAGGAAAATTACCGCATTACAGGATCACCCGTCGCTCGAATGGTGGTTCCCGCGAGCGCTGTCGGAGCACCAACGGCAATCGGGGCAACGGTGGCAAGCGGGTTATCGCCGAGGTGGGAGTGAGAGTCGCAACCGGATCGTCGGAGCCGGGAACGCAGGCACCCTTGCCTGCAAGCGTCCGAAGGACGCTAACCGCACCCGCAGATTACATCGACGGTCTATTATACTTTCGGCCTTTCCACCCTCGCCGCACATTAGGCCATCTCACTTGCTACCCAGTACGTCATATCCAGCTACAGTTAGCCAAGAATTTTCTTGACTTTTGCAAGTATTCACAATCAAGTATTCACAATATTATTCCCGCGTTAAGCCCAAAGCTGTAGTTTAGACCATACTCAGAATGAGTGCTCGACGGGCGTATCTGGTTCCAAATCACGCGCAGGAGACGAGTGAGAAGGTCGTATGAAAATTAAAATAGTTATCGTGAATGGCATCCTTATTCTCTTCGCATTATCGGGTCAACTATATTTCGCCCAGGTTAAAATGAGGACTATCGAAAAGGTTAAGGTCCAGCGCGACGAACCTATTCAGTGGATCGCGCTCAAAGACGCCGATAGCAAGCCCATTTCCCTCGCGCGTTTCTCAGGCCACGCCGAATGGTTAAAAGAGGTGCGAATGAAAATAAAGAATATTTCTAACCGGCGTATCCAATATATTGAAGTTCAGCTGCAAATACCTTTACCGGATGGCGTGCGTCAGTCGCGCTTCATTCCACTCAAATGGGGAGATGTGGATGGCCGTGGCGAATGCGGACCAAAAGGGGAAGGAATACCGATCAAGCCGATAATGCCAGGTGACGCTGTCGAATTATTTGCGAATGCCGATGTTGTCGATTTAACACTCACCGACGTAAGAAAGTTCGGACTTCAAGACTTGGATCGCGTAACGGTCGAATTTGCGTGGATCGTATTCGACGATGATACGTCCTGGGCGAATGGCCGAGTTCTACGGCGAGATCCACAAAACAAGAAGCGTTGGACCGTCGTCGGTTCGCGGATAGTGTCATTGAATTCCGATGAACTCTCGGGCTGGCGTCGTAACCGCGCTCATTACGGCCGCCGGTCGAGCCGGTCGCACTTCGCTACCCCTTGTCTCTAAATAAAGAAAGGCGGCCGGATATACTTTGGCCGCCTGTTTTGTGAATGTGGAATGTCCCCCCGAATCATTCCAATCCCACAAAATTTACATCTGACAGGTCGCCATTTATAGTCCTTTGCTGAGCTGAGAAGCGGTAGCGGCGTGAATTTACAGAAATTGTATAACTCGCACCGGTCGCGACATTGTTAAATGTAAACGCGCCGAATGAGCTGGTGAGCACGGTCGACTTGACGCCGGTGCTGTTGTTCAGCAGCGAGACGACGGCATTGCGCAAGCCGCGTCCATCTGGTGTGGTGACTAGTCCGGAGACAGTTGCGGGTGGAGCTATGACCCTCGGCGGGAGAAAGCGGACGGCCCCGCCGCCTCGAGCTGGGTTCGGTTGATTCACAGGCAGGTTTGAAGATCGCGCGCCAGCTGCGGTGAACGGTGCCCGTATCAAGATCGGGGGCTCTGTTTCGCTGCGGCCGGCGAGGATTGCGATCTGGCCATCGTCGCTGATGTCAACGTCCTCAAACCCCTCGGCTCCGGATGGCAGTGGCAACGCCTGCACCGTAGAACTCGCACTAAACGGAGCAAAAATCACAGCCGCCGCGTGAAGGTCTGCGCTGACTACAATGGCCTGCGTCCCGTCGGGCGTCACCTTCAGCCCGTTGGCACCACCGAAAACACTCTTAATCTGTGCGGTCGAAGCGGCGCTGAACGGAGCGTTGTAGATAAACACCGACGTGGTTATCCCATTAGATCCCGTCGCCAGCAGAGTATTACCATCGGGCGTAATAGCGATCGCAGCACGCAAGCCGGTATTGATCGGAATGGTGAACACGACCGACGTATATGGCGGATCCAGGACCGAGATGCCCGTCGAATGGCGGATAAATGCCCGGCCCGCAGAATTGAAGACAATCGCCTGAGTCTGGAAGTTTCGGACAAATCCCGGCAGGGCCACCGACGTGATCGTCGAAGTCGCGGTAAATGGAGCCTGAATTATCTTTACGTTGCTCGAATTCCCTGACGCCAAGGCTACATTTTGCTGTGGCGGCACCGCGAGCGTTCCCGAGCCATTGTATCCGGCAGCGGATGTGTTCATCGTCGCCAGCAATGCCGAGTCAGAGGCTCGAACGACAAAAATTCTGGAGCGTTCAAAGTCGCCGATCAGCGCCAAATCGTTGCCCGCGTAAGTAAGGCCGTGCGGCGAAGTATCCGTCGGCAATCCTGGTACAAAACTTTGCGATGCGGGTGCATTCGCGGGATCAACGAATGTTACGATCTGCTGCAACACGCCGGTTGTCAACATCGCGGGCTGAATCGGAGTTGGTGTACCGCCTCGACGGACTACCGCCGCCGCCGCCGTAATCCCGTCATTCGACAGAAAACCGGACGCCGGTGCCAGACCGGCAAGTGACGCCAGGCAGGCAATGAGGACCAGACGCCGAAACTTTAGTCTTGCAGAAATACGCATTTTGTTCTCCCCTCCACCGCTTTGCAATCCGGCTCGCCTCTATATGCGAAAACTATGGAGCAAAACCGACGAAAAGACGGCGGCTCATTCGAGGCCGACGAAATTCACGTCTGATAAATTGCCATTGACGGCAACCTGGCGGGCGGCAAACCGGTAACGGCGCGAGTTTACGCTAAGCGTGTAAGTTTCATTCGAAGCCACGTCGTTGAATGTATACGCGCCAAATGAGCTTGTCAGGACCGTCCGCCGCACACCGGCGGCACTAGTGATGATTACGGTCGCGTTACGCAGCCCGCGGCCGTCGGGCGTGGTAACCAGCCCTGAAACTGACACGCTCGCGGATGGATCAGAGGGGACTATTATACGGGCAAGCCGAGTGCGTGACTGCCCATCGACGGTCGAGAACGCGCCGCCAATGATAATTTTGCCGTCCGCTTGCCGGGCGATACCGATTACACTATTGTTAATAAGCAAGCTCCTGAACGCCGGGTCGGGGGTTCCATCGGCGTTAAGCTGAAAAAGGCTGCTGTTCCCGCCGTTACTGACACCGAAAAGAATCTTCCCGTTGGCCTTAGGAAGAATAATGGAAGCGCTGCCATTATTCCTCACGCTGGTAAATGACGTATCGATTGAACCGTCCGGATTAAATCTAAACACGCGCGGCGCATCCTGAACGGCGTTGCCATTGCCGATCAAATATTTTCCATCGGCCTGTAGTCCAAGGGCTGACACAGTAATACTCAGATTTGGGTTGAATGTACTATCAAACGTCCCGTCCGCGTTTAACCGGACGATCCCGCGGCGCGATTGGCCGTTCACTGTTGGAAAACTGCCGCCAAAAACAATTTTGTCGTCGGGTTGGACGATAAGACTTGTCTTAAAATTCAGATTATCCGACACGATTGTCGGAGATGAAAACGCAGGGTCGATAGCCCCGTCGGCGGTGAACCGGCGGACGGCACGTCCATCATTGCTGGCGGATGAATTGCCGCCGGTGATAATCTTCCCGTCGGATTGAAACTCAATCGAGAATAATGCCAAGCCACCAGCTGAGAGCCCAGGGTCGATAAATGTGGTATCGACAGAGCCGTTCGGGTTCAACCTGGCGATAAGGTTCCGGGTTTCTCCACCGATGACGACGGTAAAATTGCCGACGACGATGAGTTTACCGTCCGCTTGAATAACGATGTCATTGACTACTCCGCCTAAAGAACTAAAGCCCGTAAATGGAACAAATGATGTATCGATGGAACCATCGGCGTTAATCCGGGCAAGGCGGGTTGCATTCTGGCTGATAATGAACCCGCCGCCGACAATAATCTTGCCGTCGGTCTGAATGGCAATCGTATTTACCGGGCTGCCAACATTTGGAGCGAAGCCGTCGAGTGTCTGGGCCCCGATGCTGCTCGCCGCAGCGAAAAGCACCATTGATAAGATGTATATCTGCGCTTGGGCAGTGTATCTGTCCAATCTGAGTTTAACTGCTAAATAATCTATCCTCATTTCCCGTTCTCCTGCCTTAAAACAACTACGTAAGAGTGCCGATATCCGAAACTAATCTTACTGGCTCGCTTCTATATGCGGAAACTATCCGGCGAAACTGACAGATAGCGAGGTAACCCCGGAGTTGCCCTGGAGAGGAAGTGTATTTCCCGCGGCATCCAGAGCCCACCGAAATCTATTTTTGCAATCCATCCAGTGGTAGCACAAAAGCGCGTGTGCCACACAATCGGACGCCCGCAATTAAATATGCGAAATCCCCGTCCGAGATCGGCCAAAAAAAAGTGGCTCGAGAGATGCCGAGCGGTTCCGCAGAGCGTGACGTTTACATTTACTCCAACCCGATGAAGTTTACCGTCGTATCACCATTTATCAGGCGCTGCTGGGCGGCGAAGCGGTAGCGATTTAATCTAACGCTAATCGTGTAGGTGATTCCGGCGGGTACGTTGTTAAAGGTGTAAAAACCAAACGAATTGGTGAGGTTGGATCGCCGGATGCCTTGGGGATCGGTGAGGAAGCCGGTCGCATTTCGTAGCCCCGCTCCGCTGGGTGTGGTAACCGCTCCACGTGCCCGCGGCGAGCGGGCCCCGGTCTGGTCCCGCCGAGAAGCGATCCAGCGAGGCTCCCGTAGAAGGAGCATTACGCCTGGTCATAAATTATTCCCCTGAAGAAACAATTTATCAGCTTTCTACGAGTTTAGGCTAGCTAATAGTCAACCGTCTTCCGAGACAACTTGATGCCGAATTGAGAAATAATCGCCGTGTCGTTACTCCAAGCCCACGAAATCGACGTTGGTATTGCCGGTTATCAATCGCTGCTGCGCCGCAAATCTATAGCGGCTGGATTTGACACTTATCGTGTAAGTAAATCCGACCGGTACATCGTTGAAAGTATAAAAACCAAAAGAATTCGTGATGTTCGAGCGTCGGATGCCCTGTGCGTCAGTTAGAAATACGGTCGCGTTACGCAGTCCACTGCCGCTCGGCGTCGTCACGAGGCCAGTGACCGTCGTCGTTTGCGTTGGCGTCGGAGTAGCCGTCGGTGTCGCCGTCGCCGTCGGTGTCGACGTGGGGGTCGGCGTCGGCGTACCGAATGAGCCAAGCCGGGCTACGAAGGCGTCAAAAAAAGCATAGGTACCGTCGTAGGCGCCGGCCGTAGTCGGAAAATTTGAAGAGAGCGTAACACCCGCGAGATAAACGTCGCCGTTCGGACCGATTGCTATGCCGCTGCCCTCGTCTTCACCGGCACCGCCGATGTAGGTCGAGTAAAACAAAGAGGAGCCTGCGCCATTGAGAGTGGTCAAAAATACATCTGAACCGCCATTGATTGACGTATCATAACCGTCAACGGTTACAGGGAAATTTGTGGAGGTGGTCGTGCCCGTCAAGTGCGCCCGCCCGGCAGTGTCGACAGCGATGCCGTGGGCCGTTTCATCCGCAGCCCCGCCTAAAAAGGTCGAAAAGGCGAGCGGCATCCCCGACACCGCGGTGACCTTTGTTACAAAGGCATCAGTGACGCCCCCGTTGTAGGTAGGGTCGTAGGAGCCCGCAGTGACCGGAAAATCGCTTGACGTCGTCAGGCCCGCTACCAACACCCCGCCCGCACTGTCCAGGGCGACACCCTGAGCGGAATCGTCCGAGCCGCCGCCAAGGTATGTCGAATATAGCAGGGCCGTGCCGCCCGCGTTGAGCTTTGTCACATAGGCGTCGAAGCTTCCGCCGATCGTGGTGTCGAAAGCACCGGTTGTCGTGGGAAAGGCTGTAGACGACGTCTCACCCGTAACGTGCGCATTGCCCGCGGCGTCGAGGGCAAGGCCGGACACCAGTTCCTCGCCCGTACCGCCGAGGTATGTCGAGTACACCAGGGCCGTACCTGTGGTATTCAACCGCGTGACAAAAATATCGCCGTTCGTATTATATGTAGTATCAAAAACGCCGGCGGTAGTGGGGAAATTGGTTGATGGGGTCGAGCCTGAGACATAAACGCTCCCCGTCGAGTCGACCGCGATACCTACCCCGAATTCATCGCTCGTGCCGCCGAGGAAGGTGGAATAAACCAGGCTTGCTCCGCTTGGATCGAGCTTGGTCACAAATGCATCATTCCCGTTGCGGGTCGTATCAAACGCTCCCGCGGTAGTCGGAAAATTGTCCGACGCGGTCTCACCCGTGATATACACGCTGCCGCTCGCGTCAACCGCCAAGCCGAATCCAGAGTCCGCACCACTGCCACCGAGAAAAGTTGAATAGACAAGTGCCGTACCTGCTGCATTAAGCTTTGTAACAAAGACGTCACGGCCGCCGTTAAAGCCAATGTCGAATGATCCGGTTGTTGCCGGGAAATCTGCTGACGACGTTTCGCCGGTAATATATGCGTTGCCTGCCGAATCTACAGCGATCACGCGGTCGAAATCGAATGAGCCCACTATGTCGCTGCCCGCCCCGCCCAGATAGGTCGAATAAGTAAGAACCGGGTCGATGGTGAGTTCTTTGTCGGTGTCGTACTCGCCGATTTCAAAACCGATCGTGCCATCTTCGCGTTTTGTATACCGGCTCGCGACCTCTGTTCGTATGCCGCCGGATTCCTGATATGCAAATGGCTTTCGCTGTCGGATCGCCGACTCGTCAAGGATAATAACCAAGTCCCCGGATCCGGGCTCGATCGCAGCCGAGCTGGCCCCTTCGAATCCGATAGCAATCTGACCTGGATCGTGGCCGGGGGCGACGACGAAATCGTACTCGAGCTCCCGCTGGTTGCCGTAATAGACGACATCAATGCCCGAATATACGCCCCTATAAGCGACACGTGAAAACATCTCTACATCCCTATTCCACTTTTCTGGTTCCCGGCCAATTAGATAATTAACCCGGCCTGCCAGCTTCTGACACCGATCAGCCGGCGCCAGCGGATTCGCATTTATCAGCTGCATTCGAATTGACTTCGACTTCTCATTCGAAATATCGGATTTCTGATCGTGCCCGACGCGGCGAGTACGGTTTGCAGGTACGGCGGGCACCTTGCGCAATCGGAAAACGGCCTCTGTCGGGGCGAGGGCAACCGTGTAACCGTCACCCCGGGCGATGAAATCCGCCGAGACGGGCGACTGGCCACGGTTCTCTTCAAAACTCATCGGAAGCCGTGCGTAATTTTCTGCGATCGATCGAGGTGAGACGAGTGAAGTGTTGCCAAATTGCGAATACGTTAGTTGCGCCGGCTCCTCTTGCAACCAGATAACACTCGCCGCCAGCAGCGTAAGCACCACTGCGGTTGAGATAACATACTTACGCGGAATACTCACCGATTTCGCCATTGATTGGTCTCCTGAAATAAATTCGTGATTCGATTATATATGTATAAATATTTAAACAGTACAAACTTTTGAAAATTGCTGGGAATACTACGTAATAAAGACGCGTCGGAATGACAGTTTGTCTGAAAACTTCCGACATCTCGATGCCCCGCCAACGTCCACTGAGATTGACCTAGTAATCACTGCTTGCAATATGCGTGAATGTGGCAGCATCGTTAGCAGTCGAGGCAAAATAGCTTCACAAAGCAAATTGTTGGTCGCACCGTCAAAAAAAGGCGATCCTGATCGGATCACCTTTAGAAAACCAAATTTACCCGGGCTACTCCAGACCAACAAAATTAACGGTGGCATTTCCGGTGATATTTACTTGCTGGGCCGCAAAACGATACCGTCTGGAGAGTACGCTCATGGTATAGCTCTGGCCGGTGACGACATCGCCAAATTGATAGAAGCCGAATGAATTAGTGATGACCGTCCGTCTGGCGCCGGTCGAGCCGGTGATCGCGACGATGGCATTACGCAGAGCACGACCATCAGTAATGGTTACAAGCCCATCAACAATGGCCGGCGGTCCTGGAGTTGGCGTTGCTGTTGGAGTGGCTGTGGCAGTCGGTGTTGGCGTAGGTGTGCCGCCATCGCCTTCCAGACGCGTGACGCCAATCATCGCGAAATTGTTTACGTTTCCGGCAAGAATCACGCGTCCGAGAGAGTCGGGCGCCGCTCCGACCGCGCCATCGGCGACGCTCGTGAAGTCGATGGTCTGCTTACCATCCGTGTTGAATGTAAGATCGAGATCCCCCGCAGACGTATAACGCACCACTCCAAACATCGAGTTAACACCGCCCGTAGCTCCGCCTACCACAATATTCCCGTCCGGCTGCAGATATCCGCTGCCCACCGTATCAATTCCGATAACGTCTGTGGTAACCCTTCCGGTACCACTTCCAAAGGTCATGTCGAGAGAGCCGTCGTTGTTATACCTTGTCGCGTTGAAGTTTTCGTTCACCGTACCGATCGCAAGGATTTTCTGGTCAGGCTGAAGAATCAGGGTTCGGATACCGCCCAACCCCGCGGTAGCCACACGCCCGTCAGTGTCGAATGATAGGTCGTACGTACCATCAGGGTTGAGACGAGCGAGCCCGTAATTCGAACTATTGCCGGTTCCGCGAAAGCCGCCTACGACGTACTTGCCATCAGGCTGGATGATTATTGAGCTCGCCCATTGATTTACGCCGGTCGGATTTGCGTCGTAATATATCTGGATCGTCCCGTTCGCGACCGAACCGCCCGAACCTGGACCGAACGTCGTATCGACCGAACCGTTAGCGTTAAAGCGCTGTACACGCGCCTGGTTTGGACTGCTCGGTTGGGAACCAACGACCAGGATCCTGCCGGTGGCATCAACAGCCATCCCAGCTGGCGAATCTATTAGTACTTGAGAGAAGCCACTGCCCGCTCCGAATGTGGTGTCGAGCGAACCGTTCGCGTTATAGCGGACAATAAATCCCACGTAATTACTATTGCTGGATGAGAACTGGTATCTGCCGAGTACCCAGATTTTCTGGTCAGGTGTCAGGAAAATCGCAGTCGCGAGATTAATTCGCGTAAACAGCGCCGTTGTGACGATTCCATCACCGTCGAAACTTGTGTCGAGCGTGCCGTCGACGTTATATCGAGCTAATTCGATCTGAGACTGCGTGCCGGCAGTACCGAGAAAGCCGTTACCTGCCACGACGATCTTATTATCGGCCTGCACGACGACGCCGGCAGCGCGGTCGACATTAGGCGCGATGTCGAGCGTCGCCTTGCCTGAGCCGTTAAACGTCAGATCGAGGTCACCCGATGCATCCGGCCGGCTCATCTCGATATCGTCTCGAGGCGAAAAGGCGTCGTAAACGCCCTGCCACAAAGCGGCGAGCGTACCGAATTCCATAGTTCGCGGACTACCAAGGGTCGACGCGGTGGATTTTGTGGGGGGTATCGCGAGACCGATGGAAATTACCGCGAGCAGTGCAATGAGGACTCTTAGCTTATGCATGTTATATCTCCTGGCAGTCGGGGGATTAGGCGACTCCCTACTACCACATGCGGAAAGCGCGTGGGAAGTCCGCCAAAAAACTTGAGTTCCCGCAAGCGCTGGCTCCTCACTGGTGCGAAGCAATGAGGTCGTATCGCAGCCGATTGCGGGCTACCCGAGCATTATATTCGATCCCAACCAGACAGTGAGCGGCGGGTGCTTGAAGGGCTATTCCATCTCGGCGCCCATATCGCGTAGTCCCTGCTTTTCCGCGCGTTCGTTATCTAGCTCAGTGAGGACGTCAAGTAGGAAATTAGTGTTGCTTGAAACATTGATAATGATTGGGAACTCGTTTTCAGAAGTCGAGAATTCAAACGTACCGGCGTTGATCTCGATGATCTCGCGGAACGCGGCGTGGCCGTTGTGGCCGTTACACTCGGCATCAACTATTTTGCCCTCGTTAAATGCGACGTTCGCCAGATGTAGATCCGACTTGATCATGAGGAGGCCGGTCATCTTCGCACTCTCGATCACCTGTACGGCGTCAAAAATAGTGACAAAAGCCAGGTTCCCGGCGAATGTCACGTCGGTGCGTACCTGCTGCGGTGTGCGGTCACGGTCGGCCGCGAAGTCAGGCCTGCGGGCGCGGCGAATCGCCTCGAGCCCGGGTGCGACCGAAATACGCGGGTCGAGGAGTTTTGCCTCCTGCAAACGGTCATAAGCGAGGTCAAAATCTTCGCGCGAAATGTAGAGGCTGACCAGCGCAAGGCACTGCTTGGCGGCCTCATTCAAATTCTTTTGGCGCACGCAGATGTCGCGCATTTTTTCGCGCAGCGAAATCGACCGGGGCGAGCGGTCCAGCGACGCCCGGAGCAGCCCAATAGCCTTCTCCGGCGAGCTATACTTCACAAAAAGATCAGCATCGAGCAACACCGACTCAATAGTATTCTCGCTAACCGCCACCGTTCCGATTTCCCTAACCTGAGCCATAAGTGCATCCGTGAACAAAAATGTTCAACAAATAAACTTAACATACGCCGTTCGTTCCGTCATCAAATTTCTGCGAAAAAAAAGGCGGCCCGGAATTTCCGAGCCGCCTCCCTGAGGGTGAAGGTAGTACCGATTAGAAATCGAAGCGCATGCCGACCCGGATGTCACGCGGACGATAAGTCCGCTGCGGAACGAGGAAGCTTGCCTGCTGCGTCGTCGTGGGAGTGCCGAAGAAGTTGATGAACTCCGAACCGTAGCTAAAGACCTTGGCATTCAGGATATTGCCAAATTCGATCGTGGGTCTGAGTTTATAACGCTCGGTGAAACGAAATTCGCGACTGACATTCATATCAAAAACGTAAAAGCTCGGCCCGCGGCCTGCGTTGCGGGGTATATTCCCGGCACCGGATGCACCAATAGGCAACAGTGAAAATTGATCGAACAGGGCCTGCGGGAATGGGGTGCCAGGTTCGCGAAACCGGATATCGTTTAGATTTCCGCTAAAGAGTAGACGATCTGTGCTGACATCATTCAGATTGCGGTCGGCCCCGGTTCCGAGACTAAAGGGGGCGGAGCTGCCATAGCGGAAGATCGGCGAAAGCCGCAGCTTGCCAAACCATCGCGGCGTCTCGACCGTTCCGGACAGAGCGAATCGATGACGGCGGTCCTGCGTGGCCCGGGTGAACTCATTGTTGAAATCACCATTGATGTCGGCGTTCGTAGTGTTATTGAGACCGTCGTCACGAAGCCGAGACAGCGTGTAAACGGCACGGAAAGATGAGCCAAACCCATAACCCAATCGTTTGAATCGACTGCGGATCTCCATTACCAGCCCGTGATAATCCGACCGGCCGATAGAGGAAACGCGTTCCTTCTCATCAAAGTTGGGATCGGGCCGAAGAGACTGAACGGCCGCCAGAGCGGCACCGATCGGGCTTCCAATCGAGTTTACGCCCACACCACCGATGTTTGTGCTCAGCGCGGTGGTCGAGTTGTTACGCGTGTTCAGATTTACGAAACAGGTGACGGTCGCCGTCGAGGAACACGTCCCCTGACTCGTCATCGAGGTCGATAGGCCGATGATATCGGTAGTCGGGCCGCGATAAAAGTCGTAGGTACGGATCGTTCCGTTTGAATTTAGGAACGTAAAATTGGTGGCATCCAGATACGCGGTCAGGTCGGCAAATCCGGCGGGAACTATGGGTACGTTCGGGTTGAACTCGCGCCACAGGTGCAAAGTTTTGTTGTAGGTGTAGTTGGCTTCAAATACAAATCCTTTGCCGAGATCGCGTTCGTAGCCTACGTTAAATTGATAGCTTTCCGGAATTCGCAGATTCGGGTCAACGCTGCGGAGCGGATTCGAGCTGTTGCCCGTGTTGGTCAAAAATCCCGTTCCCGGAGCACACGTTGTGGCACCACACGACGCTCGTGCGATGGCGGTGCGCAGTGTGTCGACCGACGCGTAACCGTTAGGGAAGTCCTGTGCGATCGATGCCAGTACATTTGCTCGGGCGTCATTAGTGGTGGTAATCGAGTTCGAATCAAACGACTGCAACCCGCCGAGGCTATTCTGAATAAAATCACCAACCGTTCTTAACAGAACGCGGTTGTAAAATAATCCGGCGCCGAAGCGAAGGACGTCATTGCCTTTATGAAAAGGATCCCACGCGACACCGACCCTGGGGCCGAAGTTGTTAGAATCATCAATCGCCGTTTCCCGTTCATATCGCAGCCCGGCACTGATCGTGAGATGCGGCGTGGCCCTTAGCTCATCGTTAAAAAATACGCCGTAATATCGATTGGTGACGTCAGATGCGGTGCCGAAGTTCTGACGGTATCGCGACAGTGTATTCGCCGAGTAATTGAACACACTGCCGAAATTGTACGTTCCTGTCGCATCCGACAGGGAGGTAGCTTTGGAATCGACGTTGTGAATATCCGCTCCCATTTTATACGTGCTCCGGCCGCGTACATGGGTGAGTGAATCCTGAATCTGATATCGAGTCTCTGTCCGGCTGTCGGCAAAATTCTGCAGGTTACTGGCGGTTGAATTACCGGCAATGAGGGTCTGGACGCCATTGGTCACAGGGTTTCGGTAGCTGACCAGAACGACGGGGTCGAACGGATTTTCCGAGACATATGACGGCTCATATTTGGACCACTGAAAACGCAGCTGATTTACCGTGCTGGCTCCGAAAACTTGATTATCCGTGAAGTTGAACGCCTCGCTGTTTATGTTACGTGCCTGGAGTGCGTCGTCGATCCTTGTAACCGCTGCTCCCGAAGTCCGCTGATTCTTGCGGCGCCCGAACTGAAAACCGAAAGTAAAATCATTGCCTTCGAAAAGCCGATGGTCGACCCTTGCAGAAAATACGTTTGAGCGGTTAGGCGTGTCAAGCAGCGACGAATAGCCTGAAACTGCCCCGACACCGGTCGGGCAAGGAGCGACGGGCGACCCGGCCACATCACAGAATTGGCCCGAACCATTAGGAGGCGGCAGATCAAAACGTGGATTCGCGACTACAGGAATATAAGTATCAATAAACGTCGTGTCGGCCAATTTGTCGTGCTCATACGACGCAAAAAAGAACGTCCGATTGTGTCCGTCGTAGATATATGGCAGTACGATCGGCCCGCTAAGAGTGAATCCTGGGTTTATCTGCTGAAGCGGCAGCCGCCGAAAGCCGCGGCTGTTGTTGTAGTAGGAGTTGGCATTCAAGGCCTCGTCCTTGAAAAACATAAAAGCCCGGCCGCGAAATTTGTTTCCGCCCGCCCGTGTCCTTATGTTTACGCGGCCACCCGAGGCACGGCCGTACTCGGCAGAAAATTGATTCTTGATGACCTGAACCTCTGCAATCGACTCGAGCGAGGGTTGAAATCGGTCGCGGGCCCCACGGTCATCGTTATTATCCAGGCCGTCAATAGTGAGATTGTTCGAGAACGCTGCCCCGCCAGATAGCGAAAAATTCCCCTGCTCGAGGGGTGTGCTGCGGGCGTTCGAGTTGCGATCCTCTGCTAGGTCGCGCGTCGAGAGAGCTTCCTCGGTGGTTCCGCCGAGAGTTAGTACGAGGTCGAGGGCGTTTCGCGAATTGTTTGGCAGCTCTTCGATCTCACGCTCTGTAATCGTGCCGCCGACGACAATTCTTGTGGTGTCGATTAGCGGCTGATCGTCTGCCGTTACGGTCACGATCTGCTCGGCCCGGACGTCGGCTGGAGAGAGCTTGAATTCCTTTTGGACGCTTTGGCCTGAGACGGTGATGATCTCGGGCGTCTCCTGAGGGCCAAAGCCGGTGGCCGTCGCTTTGATTTTATAAACGCCCGGCTTGAGCTTGACGATTGTGTATCGGCCATCGTCATTGGTGATGACTGTGCGGACTTCGCCAGTGCCGATCGAGGTGGCGGTGACGGTTGCACCCGCAACTGCGAGGTTATTCGAATCCGTAATTTTTCCGCTGACGGTCACATCGTCGAGATCCTGGGCAAAGCCTGAAAACGCAAAAATTGACAAGATAAGAACGAGTGCGGAGGCGCGGGGTATAAAGCTACTAAACATCAGTTTCTCCAGATAATTTCCAATATAGATTAGTCGGACTTGACCGAATCGTACCCCAAAATGCCGCCGAAAGCAACGCAAAATCGGCGTGCGTGATGGAGCTGTAACACTCGCCAACCCGGGACTTTTTCGATCTACTCGTCCGCCGGAAACTCGTCGCGGATCCGTGTGAGCCGTATACGGGATATCGGAATCAGGGCCTCGCTGGAAGAAAAGGCTTCGCTCTGACGAGAGAATTCGTTTGCATGCGTCTTAAGATAATTGAAAAACTGTTCAAATTCCTGCTGCATCTGAGCCATTTTTGCCCGCATATTGAGAATGATCTCGACGCCGGCGAGGTTAACCCCCAGCTCGCGTGTTAGCGATAAAATGATCTCAAGCCGCTCCAGATCCGAGTCCTCGTAAAGGCGCGTGTTTCCGACCGACCGAGAAGGAGTCAGTAAACCTTCGCGCTCATACAATCTCAGCGTTTGCGGGTGTATGTCATATAGCTCCGCAACCGCACTGATTGAATAAGTTTTGACTCGTTTTCTCATTTACAAATAATGGGCGACGTGGCTACTCAAGCCCGATTAATTTGCGCGGATTCTCCGGATTCAGCTTCTCAAACTGCCGCAGCACATCCTTGGTCTCCTCGGATATGACCTTCGGCAAGGTAATCTTAACCTCGACAAACTGGTCGCCCCTAAGTTCCGGGTTTCGCAGACTGGGGAAACCGCGCTCTCGGAGTCGAATCTTCTGACCGGACTCAGTACCGGGCGGAATTTTCAGGTGTGCCTTGCCCTCGACGGTCGGCACCTCGATCCTCGTCCCAAGTGCTGCCTCAGCAACCGTAATAGGTACCGAAATGTAGACATTGTCGCCTTTGCGTTCGAGAAATTTATGCTTGCCGACGTTTGTGAGAATGTACAGGTCCCCGGGCTCCGCACCGAGGCGGCCCCCGTGGCCCTTTTTGGCCACGCGAACGCGTGAGCCCGTATCGACACCGGGCCTGATTCGCACCTTAACCTGCTCCGCTTTTGGCGTGACGCCCTTGCCCTTGCATACCGAACACGGCTCGCGCCGACGGCCGCTGCCCTCACAATCAGGGCAGGCCTGCGAAAACTGCAGCCGGCCGCCGGTTCGCATGACCTGACCGGCACCTTTGCAGGTTGGGCACTGCACGACGGGTCCACCCGTGTCGCCAGCGCCCTGACATCGCGAGCATTGCTCAGACCGATTGACCGTAATGTTGGTCGTGAGACCGGTAAATGACTCCTCAAAGCTCATCGCAAGCGGAATCTCAATGTCACGGCCCTTTCGAGGCATCGCACGCGGCGGCTCGGGTTGCGGAGCGCGTGCTCCGCCACTCGCCCCACTCCCGCCAAACAGGTCAGAGAATATATCGCGAAAGCTCGACCCGCCGCTGCTCTGGCCGCCGGCTGTGCCAAAATCAAATCCCGAAAAATCGAAACCGCCGGCGGGCGCACCGCCGCGCGCTCCCGAGGAAAAGGGCGAATCCGCATCGAGGTTGTCGGCGTAATACCCAAACCGGTCAAAGACCTTGCGTTTCTTTTCGTCTGAGAGCACGTCGTAGGCTTCCTGCAGCTCCTTGAACTTGTCCTCAGACCCCTTGTCGTTGGGATTTACGTCAGGATGATGCTGACGCGCGAGCCGCCGATAAGCCTTCTTAATTTCGTCGGCTTTGGCATCTTTTTTGACACCCAATATGTTGTAGTAATCCTTTTTGGCCATGCCCGATCGAGAGTAAGTGTATGTAAACAAGGGCGAGAGGCAAACCCGACCTAGTCTGTCTCTCGCCCAACTGTTCTAAGGTGTCCGCTACTTCTTGTCTTCCGGCTCCGGTTCGGAATCGACATATTCGGCGTCGATGACATCGCCTTCGGACGAGGTCGATGCGTCGCCACCATCAGCTCCCGCCGTCGCCGACGAGGCTTGCTGATCGGCACCGGCGGCATCGCCGTCAGGGGTCTCGGCCGTCTGACTGTAAAGCGCCTCAGCCAGTTTATGCGAGGCCGTCTGCAAACGCTCGAATGCAGTGTCCATGGCGGCTGCATCGTCACCCGTGAGGGCTGTCTTCGAATCCGAGATGGCCGACTCAAGTTCCGTCGCGGCAGCGGCGTCGAGCTTGTCACGGTTTTCGGCAAACGTTTTCTCGACGCTGTAAACCAAACCGTCTAAACGGTTTCGAGCTTCGATCGAGGCCTTTTTCTTTTCGTCTTCCCCGGCGTGTGACTCAGCGTCTTTCATCATTTTGTCGATTTCTTCCTTCGACAGACCGCTCGACGCGGTGATGGTGATCTTCTGCTCACGGCCCGTGCCGACGTCTTTAGCAGAAACGTTGACGATGCCGTTTGCGTCGATGTCGAACGTGACCTCAACCTGCGGCACGCCACGCGGCGCGGGCGGGATGCCGACGAGGTGAAATTTGCCAAGCGTCTTATTATCGGTCGCCATCGGCCGTTCCCCTTGTATCACGTGTACTTCTACGCTGGTCTGATTGTCCGATGCGGTAGAAAAGATCTCCGATTTTCGTGTGGGAATCGTAGTATTTTTCTGGATCATTGGTGTCGAAACACCGCCCAGCGTCTCAATTCCGAGCGACAAAGGAGTCACGTCGAGAAGCAAGATGTCAGTCTTCTCGCCGCCCAGCACGCCTGCCTGAACGGCGGCGCCGAGCGCGACCACCTCGTCCGGGTTGACGGATTTATTTGGCTCTTTGCCAAAGAACTCCTTGACCATCTCCTGAACTTTTGGAATACGCGTGGAACCGCCCACCAACACGATCTCCTCGATCTGCTGCGGCGTCAGGCCAGCATCTTTGATGGCCTGCTCGACCGGCGGCATGAGGCGTTTCAGTACGGGCTCGACAAGCTGTTCAAATTTCGAACGCGTGAGCTTCATCACGAGATGCTTTGGTCCCGAGGCGTCCGCCGTGATAAAGGGTAGATTGATCTCGGTCTCCATCGCGGATGAGAGCTCCACCTTGGCCTTTTCGCCCGACTCTTTCAGCCTTTGAAGGGCCATTTTGTCATTGTGCAGGTCAATTCCCTGGTCTTTCTTAAACTCGTCAATGATCCAGCCGACCAGGATTTCGTCGACATCGTCGCCGCCGAGATGCGTGTCGCCATTGGTCGATTTCACCTCCACGACGCCCTCGCCGACTTCCAGAACAGAGATATCAAACGTACCGCCGCCAAAGTCGAATACGGCGATCGTCTCGTCTTTTTTCTTGTCGAGCCCATATGCCAGTGCGGCGGCGGTCGGCTCGTTGACGATACGCAGAACCTCAAGCCCCGCAACCTTGCCGGCGTCCTTGGTCGCCTGTCGCTGAGCGTCGTTAAAGTAAGCAGGCACGGTAATTACGGCCTTTTCTACTTTCGATCCGAGATAGTCCTCGGCCGACTGCTTTAGCTTTTGCAGCACCATCGCCGCGATCTCGGGCGGATTGTACTCTTTGCCATCCGCATCGATACGCACGTCGCCATTTGCGGCCTTTACGACCTTGTACGGCACCTGCTTAATTTCCTCTGAAACCTCGTCAAACTTGCGGCCCATAAAGCGTTTGATCGAGTAGAGCGTGTTCTCCGGATTCGTAACCGCCTGCCGCTTCGCGACCTGGCCCACAAGGCGATTGCCGTCCTTGCCAAACGCCACCACAGAAGGCGTCGTCCGCCCGCCTTCGCTATTCGTAATAACAATGGGCTCGCCACCCTCCATCACCGCCACGACGGAGTTCGTCGTCCCCAAATCGATACCAATAATCTTGCTCATTTAACTCTTCTCCTATCTATAATTGCGTCGTTCGTCCAATATAAAAAGCGGGCTGCACATCTGAGCCTTGAAAGAGAATAATACCTGAGTGTGTTCTTGTCAAGTTTGTCGGAAGAATAGATGCAGGAATAATGCAGGATTAACCAGCACGACACCGGCCGGCCGGCGCTATGCGGGTCAAGGACATCGCTCGAATTTTGATTTTGTGGCCCAGGAGTAGGGCTCTTTATTTTTCTGACTGGTCGTCCGCCTCGCGCATCAATCGGGCGACGTGGAAGATATAGTGGATGCCAGAGAACACGGCGAAGGCCGCTACGACGACGTATGTTGTTGGAAGAAAGAGGCCGTTGTTCGCCGGAAATACCGCGGCAACGAGGATTAGAATCACGGCCGCGACCTGCACGAAAGTGCTGGCCTTGCCCAGCCATGACGGCTTAAAACCGCGGAAGCCGGTCATGACGTTGATCGCCCCGGCGATGGTGACAATGGCGATGTCGCGGCCGATCACGCAGGCCGTTACCCAAAACGGTACGGGCAGATGGGCCCGTCCCTCGCCGAGAATGCTCGGCACAGTGAGCATTACAAAGGCCGTGGTCATCAAAAGCTTGTCGGCGATTGGATCGATGATCGTGCCGAGCTCCGACTCCTGATTCATCCGCCGCGCGAGAAATCCGTCGACCCCGTCGCTCACGCCGGCAATCGTAAAGACTGCCAGAGCCCAGCCTTCCTTATTATAGGCAAGCAAAATCGCGAATACCGGAATTAGTCCGACCCGCAGGAATGTGAGGAGGTTGGGAAGCGTGAGGACTTTTGTCGAAACGATTCGCTCGGACATTTACGCGGCTCTTAGCTCCAAAAGGGAAATCTCGGGCGGGCAGCCGTAGCGCATCGGGACGACGACGGTGCCGATACCTCGGGTGACGTAAATCTGTGAGCCGCTCCTCGAGTAGAGACCAGATCTTAGCTTTTTGGTTCGCAGGATTCGCTTTTCTTCGTCGCGAAATTTTATCTGGCCGCCGTGGGTATGCCCGCTGAGGGTCAGGTCGATGCCGTGGCGGGCCGCCTCGCGAAAAATTATCGGATTGTGGGCAAGCAGCAGCTTCATTTCGTCGGGATACGAGCCGACGAGGGCGGCCGCGACATCCGTCTTGCCGACCATATAATCATCAACGCCGGCGAGCCAAAACGACGCGCCCTTGGCTTCAAATCTCTCGCCCTGATTGACGAGCATGTTGATTCCCTCGCCGCGAAAGAGGTGCGTGACGAGGCCGGCGTCGGTCCAGTGGTCGTGATTGCCGAGACAGGCGTGCGTGCCGTATTTTGCCTTTAATTTGCCGAGTACGGACGCGACAGGGGCGATATATTCGCTCTCGTGCGAGACATAGTCGCCGGTCAAGATGAACATATCCGGCCGCAGCCGATTAGCGATTTTGACCGTGCGCTCGATGTGCTCTAGCGCTGTGTAAGGGCTGTGATGCGTGTCTGAAAGGTGGATGATCTTGAACCCGTCGAGTTGCTTGGGCAGGCGTTTGAGCTTTATCTCGACGCGTTCGAGCGAGAGGCTGTTGGCCTCATCGAGTGCGAATTTGGCGGTTTTTGACCACGTGCCCGCCAATTTCCGAATTGGCGCGTCTGATGCGACGTAGTCGGTGATGCGATCGCGTAGCCTGACGCGTCTTGCTGCAGTACTCTCCATTTAACGTACCGCCGAGTATACCTTTTGTAGAGAGAGGACGCCAGATGAATACGGCCTGCGGGTGTGTTACCTTAGACCGTGACGCAATCAAACGGAGGGAAAGTATATGAATGCAGTCGAACTATTAAAGGCCGACCATGACGTGGTCCGCAAGTTGTTTCAGGATGTCAAAGAATCCGACGAGTCGAAGCATCCGGCGATCTTCAAAAAGATAAAGGCCGAGCTCGATGCCCACGCGCACATCGAAGAGGTGATTTTTTATCCAAAACTAAAGGAAGAAGGCGATAAGGAGCTGGTCGACATCGTGCTCGAGGGTATCGAGGAGCACCGGCAGATAAAGATGTTTCTGCGACAGCTCGCCGATCTCTCAGACGACAGCGAGCAGTTTGAGCCAAAGCTCAAAGTCCTGATGGAAGACACGGATCATCACGTCAAAGAAGAAGAGGACGAGATGTTTCCCCTGGTCAAGGATCAGCTCGACTCGGACGTGCTCGGACGCATGGGCGAAAAGATGGCCGCGGAGAAAGAGAAATTTATGGCGGCCGCTTAGGTGTGTGAGTTCACAGACTTAGGATCCCACGATTCGCAGGAATCTACGTTTGCCCACCTGGACGACAACCGGTTCGGGCCCGATTGCGACATCTGTGCTGGCGGATGTCGCTTTTTCGTTACCGATTCTCACGCCACCCTGTTCTATCAAGCGGCGGGCTTCGCCTTTTGAGGCGGTGAGACCTGTGTCAACCAGTAGCTGAGCAAGCAAATATTTACCTGCGGGAAACACCTTTTCCTGAATCTCGTCCGGAATTTCTTTCTGAACAAACCGCCTGACGAACTCGTTTTCGGCCGTGATCGCCGCTTCGCTTGAATGAAAATCGGCTATGATCAGTTTTGCGAGATTAACCTTTACATTGCGCGGGTTTTCGCCGGCGACGATCTGGGATTTCAGATTTGAGATTTCAGATATCGAAAAGTCAGTCAGCAGCTCATAGTATTTCCACATCAGCTCATCTGAGATCGACATCACTTTGCCAAACATCTCATTTGCCGGCTCATCGATACCGATGTAATTGCCGAGCGATTTGGACATTTTCTGGACGCCGTCGAGCCCCTCGAGCAGCGGGGTGGTAATGATCACCTGCGGCTCCTGGCCAAACTCTCGCTGCAGATTTCGGCCCATGAGCAGGTTAAATTTTTGGTCGGTTCCACCGAGTTCGACGTCGGCATTTAGCGCAACCGAGTCGTAGCCCTGCACGAGCGGATAGAGCAGTTCGTGGAGCGAGATCGGCTTTTCCTCATTCATCCGCTTGGTAAAATCGTCGCGTTCGAGAATCTGCTTGACTGTCGTTTTTGCCGTCAGCTTTACAAAATCGGCGGCTGTGAATTTGTCCATCCACTCGCCGTTAAATCTCAATTCGGTTTTATCGCGATCGAGCAGCTTGAACATCTGCCGCTTGTAGGTTTCGGCGTTGGCGTCGATCTCATCCCGCGAGAGCGGCGGTCTGGTGACGTTTTTGCCCGACGGGTCGCCGATCGTGCCGGTAAAATCGCCGATCAGAAAGATGACGGTATGGCCGAGGTCCTGGAAGGCTTTAAGCTTTCGAATGACGACGGTGTGGCCGAGATGAATGTCGGGCGCCGTCGGGTCAAGGCCGAGCTTTACGCGAAGCGGCCTGCCGGTTTTCTCGGCCCGCTCGAGCTTCTTTCTGAGGTCTTCCTCGCGGATAACCTCGACCGTGCCTTTCTTGAGATAAGCGAGCTGTTCGTCAATGGTCATGGATAAAACGGTGATTATAGCGTAGAACCCGCTCTACCGTCTCATCGTCCTCGCCGCGTATTGACCTGGGTGGAGGACGCTCAGATCTCGTCCTCTGTGATCTCCGTGTCTTCCCTTTGTGTTTCCAGTCAAACCACAAACGCAGGAGGACAGACACAGAGTTCACAGTGGCAAGCCAGCCCCGGCCCCGACACCGCGGCTGCTTTCCTACTCCAATCCGATAAAGTCGACATCGGCCAGGTCGCCGTTGACCTGAATCGAGCGGGCGGCGAAGCGGTATCGGCGTGAGATTACGCGGATTGTAAAGGTCCCGCCGGTGGCGACATTGTCAAAGCTGTAGAAGCCAAATGATGTAGTGGTATTGCCGCGTACCACGCCCGTAGCGTCGACTAACTGTACGACGGCATTCCGCAGGCCCCGGGCGTCGGGCGTTAGTACGCGGCCTGACAGCGTTGATCCGGCGGTCGAGGTCGCCGTAAAGTTAGCGGTGTACGTAGCCGGGACGGTTGGTATGACGCCATGCGAGATGGCTCCGCCATCGCTCCAGCTAGTCCATTCATACCGAGTACCGGCCGCCTGCTGCGGCGTCGTAGTCTCGATCAAGTGGAATGAACCGACTGTCCAGGCGAAAGTTTGAGTTGAGGTATAGACCGCGCCATCCACCCTGCATGCTCCGCCCGCCGGGCTTGTCTGGACGGTGATCGAGATAGTCGGAGCCGGAGTTGGTGTGGCGGTGGGTGTCGCCGTAGGCGTTGTTGTAGGAGTTGCTGTCGGCGTCGCTGTCGGCGTCACTGTCGGCGTTGCCGTCGCTGTTGCCGTCGGTGTTGTCGTCGGTGTTATTGTCGGCGTCGCGGTGGGCGTGGCCGTCGGGGTCGCAGTTGGAGTCGGCGTCGCTGCGGGATTGATCACGGTTGAGTCGGTGGCGGTATTGTTCGCCGTGCTGCTTTCGGTCGCCGTCGTGGTGACGGTTACGCTGTTTAGCTGTGGCGACGAGGCATTTGCGGCCACGCTGACCAGCACATTTAGCGGCGGATAATTGTTGCCGTCCGCGAGCAGATCGCTGCGGGTGCATGTCGGCAGCGTTGTACAGCTCCAGCCGGGGCCGCCCATCGCCGTCACGGTCAAACCGCTGGGTGCATTGTCGGTGACGGAGACCAGTTGGCCGCCTGGCTTATTGCCCGTTCCGGAGTTGGTCACCGTCACTGAATAAGTGCCGGTGCCGCCCTGAACAAAATTGCCCGTATGCGTTTTGGCGATCGTTAGGTCGGGCAGGATCTGCGGCGTAGGCGTCGCGGTCGGTGTTGCTGTTGGTGTGGCAGTTGGCGTGGCCGTTGGCGTTGGCGTAGCGTCGTCGTTTTCAATGGTGCCCTGGCCGTTGGCGTCCGCAATGGACGCACCGGAGGCGCTGCTCAGGTTGACGCCGAAAGACTCGTTCGGCTCAGACGATGTGTCGCCCACTACCTGGACGATCGCGTTACGCGTGACTATGCCCGGATTGAATGTGAGAAGCCCTGAACTCGCCTGATAATCATTATTGGCCACCGTAGCGGCCCCGTCGAAGGTCGCAATGCTAACCGTGACAGTCTGTGAGCTCGGATTGCTGAGCGTGACAACGAACACAAACGGCGTGGTGCCGGAATTTCCCTCTGACAAGGCGACGTCGCCTATAGAGATGGACGGCGGCGCGTCATCATTAAGAATGTTTCCGTTGCCGACACTATCGGCGATCGTGGCATCGTCCGGGTTGCTAAGGAGGACGATGAACTGCTCGTTCTGTTCGGTTTTCGTATCGCCGGCGACGGCGATTGTGACAGTTCGTGTGGTCGAGCCCGGAGTAAACACCAGCGTACCGCTTGCCGCCGTATAATCTCCATCCGCTATCGTTGCCGTCTCGTCCGCAGTCGCATAGCCAACCGTCACAGTGTTCGTTGCGGCCCGTGAGAGCGTGACAGTGAACGTGAAATTAGTCGTGCCCGAATTGCCCTCGTCGAGCGAGACGTTCGAAATAACAAGCGAGGGCACTGGTGTCGGCGTCGCGATCGGTGTTGACGTGGGTGTGGCAGTAGGGGTTGGCGTTGGCGTCGCCGCCGCACAGCTTCCGATAGAGAGCCCACCGGTCGTTGCGGCGTACACATTGCTTCCATTGACGTTGACACCATTGACGTTATTGTTACCGAGGCCATCGGTCGTGGTCTTCGTGATAAAGGTCGTGCCGCCATCCGTTGAAGTGGAAAGCCCGCCGCCGAATGTTGCGGCATAGATCACGCCGTCTTTGGCAAAAGTCCCGACGACTACATTGCCGCCCAGTCCCGAGGCCGTGGATTTGTTAATGAAAGTTGTCCCGGAATCGGCGGAGATGGAGAGGCCGGCGGACGTACCTACATAGACAGAGCTGCCGCTGGCGAAAACCCAGTACGTCGAATTTGAGCCGAGGCCATTTGCGGTGGTTTTGTTGATGAAACTTGTGCCGCTGTTGGTCGAAATCGAGAGGCCGCCCGCTGTCGCGGCATACACCGTGGTCCCAATCGCGTAGACGCCATTCGTATTGTTATTCCCCAGCCCGTTTGTGGTGTTCTTATTGATGAAGCTGCTGCCTCCGTCGGTCGAAACTGCAACCCCGCCCAGGCCCGCCGCATAGACGGTTGTACCGCTGGCGTAGACCACATTGAGACTGTTATTCCCCAGACCGTTTGCAGTTGTTTTATTGATGAAGGAGGTTCCCCCGTCTGTCGATATGGATAGACCCCCGCCCGTCGCCGCGTAGATCGTACTGCCCGAGACGAAGATGCCGCGAACACTGTTCGATCCCAAGCCGTTTGCCGTCGTCTTGTTAACAAAAGTCGTTCCCCCGTCCGTCGAGATCGATACGCCTCCAGCCGTCGCCGCATATACGGTCATGCCATTCGCGGCAACGCCATTAACGCTGTTGCTACCGAGGCCATTGGCTGTCGTTCTATTGACATAGGTTGTAGGCACACACGCGCTGCCCATCGGCGACGCGGCGTCGGAGGTGCCCGATTGCTGAGGCCCCGCATAGCTCGTCAGCGTATCCACGAACGCGGCCCCTGCTTCGTTCATCCCGACGCCCGCCTGAATTGCAGCGGCAATGGATAGAAGAGCAGCAGTTAAGACAATTAAACGACGACCACGACGAGAATGAATATGCACAGTTTTACACCTCAAAAAAGTTACTTCTGTCTAAGAGTGTGAAAAGACGTGAAAACGTTTCGGTGGCCGGAAGCGACAAGGAGTATTCGTTAATATTTACCGGGCGCTAGGCCGGGGGAACCGGCCTACCAGGCAAGGGTGCCTGCGTTCCCGTCGGAGGACTTCTAGGCAGGGGTGCCTGCGTTCCCGGCCGGACGACCGTGCCTGCATCTTCGGGTTATAACATCCCGCGTTCCTTTACGCGTAGATAGGTCTGGAGCAGTCGCGGGGCGAGGGTCTGGCCGGTAACATCGAGGGCGAGGCCGCCGATCGTTTCGACGAGGCGGAGGGCGGATTCGCGGCCGTGGATGATCTCCTGGGCAGCGGACTGGGTAAACACGTCCTTGAGGTCGGCCGGCTTGCGCCCGACGACGGCATTCAGATCACGGTCGCCGATAGTTACAACAAGCGGCAGATGACGCGGGCGAAGCAGCTTTAGGGACACGAGAAGTTCTTTTGAGCTGTCTTTATCGACCAGATCGGTGAGTAAGACGACAAATGTGCGTTTCTTGAGATTTGATGCGATGAACTGGAATGCCCGGGCATAGGATGGTTCGACGATCTCGGGCTCGACATCGTGCAGTGCCTCGAGCACGGCATCCATATGGTCGAGCCCGCGTTTGGGTGGCAGGAATTTTCGCGTCCGCCGGCCAAAAACCATCAGTCCGCAATTGTCACCCGCCCGTGCACATGCCGACATGAGTGCAAGGCTGGCGTGGATCGCCGTGTCGAATTTTGTCTCGTCACCGATCCGCCCCGTCATCAGGCGGCCCGAATCGATGGCGATCATCACGGTCTGGTCGCGCTCGATCTGATATTGCCGTGTTGTAAGCTTTGACCGCCGTGCCGTCGCCGTCCATGAGATATGCCGCAGTTCATCCCCGCGGACATAGTCGCGCATCGATTCGAACTCCCGGCTCTCGCCCCGCCTGACGGCGCGCCTCTGAACGGCAAGGAACGACCGCGCGCCCAGCGCTTTCAGCTCCATCTCGCGGGCCCACCGAATGTTGGGATACACCTTGACCGATTGCGACTGGCCTACGTCAGCCTGGCACCAGACGAGGCCCAGCCTGGACAGGCACCTGACAGCCGTCGTGCCAAATTCATAGCGCCCGCGTTTTGGCGGCAAAACATTGTAGAAAAATTCGGCGTGGGAATTTGTCGGGACGGTAAACTCGGCCTCGCGCTCATCGTCGAGACGCATCGCGTCAGGGTATTCGTCCTTTAGCCTCAGGCGTAGCTCCGTCGATCCGGCATTGTCGATGGTGATCGCGACACGCACCGAGTCGCCGATAGCAAAACGCTTGTCGAAGCTTCGTTCAAATTTAACCTGGTCGATCCGCCGTCGGCTCTGGAAATAATCAATGATTGCGGCAGCAATGATCAGGGCATCAAGGACAAATACGGCATACGCGAGGGCAGGCAGATTCCACGACAGCGACAGCGGCACCAAGCCAAACGCAAGCAGGATATATGTGCGGCGAGAAAAGACAAATCGCATCGAATGGCCGTGATTATAGCACTTTCGCATTCCGGCCAGACTCGTTCTCAGGCCAATCTGAGTCGGTCCGGGCGCGATTTATTTCGGTGTTGAACGCCCGACGATACAACCCTTTAGCCGATTGCCGTTTCAAAGTTGCTGTCCATAGGCAAAACCCGTTATGAGATTTCTCCTGATCGCGATTTTTCTAGTTTTATCCGGCCTGGCTGCTCACGCCCAGGGCGAATTTCCGATTGTTGAGGAGATTTATCTCGCTAAGGATGACGGCGACGGCAAGGCCGGTGAGCAGGTGACTGAGTTCCGCACGTCCGACGTGCCGATCTATTGTGTTGTCCTGCTCGATTCGCACGTGACAACGATTGTAAAGATGAATTTTGTAGCCGTAAGCGTTAACGGCGTCAGGCCGGAGACCAAAGTTGTGACGGCGAGCTACACAACGCAGGCCGGTCAGAACCGCGTCAATTTCACCGGCCGGCCGGAGGGCAAATGGACTGCCGGCAGATACCGCGTTGACCTGTTTGTAAACGGCAAGATAGCAAAAAATATGGAATTTGAGATCAAAGGGCCGGCAGGCGGGGCGAGCGTAACATCGGCAAAACTTGTCGAATCGCCGCCGGTTAGGCCCGCAAGACGCCTGCGAAAGCCCTAAGGCGGCTCAGATATATACATAAAGGCTGCCATTTCCGGCAGCCTTTATGTTTCATTTTCTGATCAGCGATTACCAGCGGTTCGATCCGCCGCCGTAGCCTCCTCCGCCACCGCCACCACCACCACCGTCGTAACCACCGCGACCGCCGCCACCGCCGCCACCGCCGCCGCGATCTTCACGGGGCTTGGCTTCATTTACCTTGATTTCGCGGCCTGAGACATCCTTACCGTTGAGTTCCGCGATAGCTTTTTCGCCGTCTTCCTGCGACGCCATTTCGATAAATCCAAAACCGCGTGAGCGGCCGGTTTCACGATCTTCGACGACGCTGGCCGAGTCGACCGGCCCTATCGCTGCAAACAGCTCCTCGAGCTCCTGGCTCGACGTCTGAAATGACAGATTACCGACATAAAGTTTCATTGACATAAAAATATTGTCCTTTCCCGTTATTCGGGATTCTAAAGAAGTATCGAATTTTGGTCCTGATTAGTCAGAGAAAGAAACCGTTTCGCCGAGGCTCGTCAAGAGCTACTTCACAACCAATAACAACCAACCCTCGAACCTAAAACGCCGCCCGATAAAACTTTATTAGCCGGAGCACACCACCCGCTGATGCACTGAGAGCAGGATTAACGAGGATTATGATGCACCGTTTGCACGTGTGTTGCAAACCCAATCGGGGGTATTACGGGACGCTTTTTAAGCACGCTTCCACTTCTCATTTTTAACTGTTTATAATCAAGGAGCTAAAGGAGGATCGAAGAAATGTGGGAAAGCGATGAAGGCGAAACAACCTCCTACTGGCAGTCAAGCGAAGACGGCCCGAAAGCGAAGGAACTCACCGGGCCGACCGAGACCGAGGTGTGTGTGATCGGCGGCGGCATCGCCGGGCTGACTACAGCTTATTTGCTAAGCAAGGCCGGGATCTCAGTGATCGTCGTTGACGACGGGCCGATCGGCGGCGGCGAAACCGCGAGGACGACGGCTCATCTCTCATCCGCGATTGATGATCGCATCTACCGCATCGCCGACTGGCACGGCGACGAACATGCACGCTTGGCCGTCCAGGCCCATGCCGACGCCGTTGACGAGATCGAACGCATTGCGGCCGAGGAAGGCATCGATTGCGATTTCTCGCGGCTTGACGGATACCTTGTTGAGGCCGAGAAGAGCGAGGACGACATGGACGCGGAGATGGACGCGGTGCGCAAACTCGGCCTTTCCGGGATCGAGTGGACTACGGACGCGCCGGGCGAAGGATTTCAGGGCCGAGCGATCCGGTTCGAAAACCAGGGACAGTTTCACATTCTCAAATACCTCAACGGCTTAATTAAAGCTATAGAGGCAAATGGCGGCCGACTTTTTTCCGATACCGCGGCAACCGATTGGAGCAGGGGCGACGACGGTATGTTGGTAGAAACGGCGGCCGGCTTTATCCGCTGCACAAAAGGAATCGTGCTGGCGACAAACTATCCGCTCAAGAGCAAAATGTTTGCCCAGCTCCCCTCGTATCGGACGTATGCGATCGGTGCACGCGTAGCGAAGGGCGCATTTCCCAAAGCCCTGATTTGGGACACCGGCAATCCGTACCATTATGTCCGCATGCAGGAGCAAACAGACCACGATCTGCTCATAGTCGGCGGCGAAGACCATCGTACGGGCCAGGCAGATGACGGCGACGCTCGCTTTGAGAATCTTTGGTCGTGGACAAAGACACACTTTCCCGTGGCGGAAGAGGTCTTGCACCGGTGGTCGGGGCAGTGTTTTGAGACGCATGACGGCCTGGCCTTTATCGGCCGCTATTCGAGCAGCGAGCCCGGCGTCTACCTGATCACGGGGGACTCGGGCATGGGTATGACGCACGGCACGATCGGCGGCAGGCTCGTTTCCGATTTGATTTTGGGGCGGCTTAACCCATTTGAGAAGGTTTTCGATCCGTCGCGGCTCGCGAGCCAGTCGATAAAGGAGGCCCTGCCAGAAATCGCCTCATCGACCGCCCCATACGTCGACTGGCTGACCGGCGGCGATATCGACTCGACCGACGAGCTAAAAAACGGGGAAGGTGCGATCGTGCGCCAAGGGCTATCAAAAATTGCCGCCTTTCGTGACGAAACCGGCAAGCTCCACGAACGCTCGGCCGTATGCACGCATCTCGGCTGCATTGTCCGATTTAATTCGACCGAGAAAACCTGGGATTGCCCATGCCACGGTTCGCGATTCGGCTGTGAGGACGGCCATGTAATAAATGCACCCGCGCTCACACCCCTCGCCAAAGCGTAATGATGACACCGCAGGAATCCCCGTCATTCGCAAGACCGTCAACGATTGCCGATGTGGCGGCGGGCGAGAGTGTCTGCCCCGTATGCGCCCGCAGCGCCTACGACGAGTATGTGCCTCTGGTGTCGCTGGCCGACGACCTTGAAAAGCTGATCACCGCAAATGCGCCGGACATACGCGAGTTTCAGGCTGTATGCGCACGCTGCGTGCGGCTTTTTGAGCGAGCAAAAGAGCACATCATGGCGGACGCGGCTATGCAAAAGGATGGCTCGCACGTGCTCTCGACGCCGCTGCGACTCGATGCCGATGAACGGTTTACCGGACGCGGCGTCACCATCGCCTTTCTCGACTCTGGGTTTTACCCGCACGCCGACCTGACGACTCCAACCAATCGAATACTCGCCTATCGCAATATGCTGCACGAGGACGGCGACCTGAGCTCACTGTTTGAGCCGGACGTGGCGAGCTGGCATGGGATGATGACGTCGGTCGTCGCTGCGGGTAACGGTTCGCTGTCTAATGGGTTTTATCGGGGGCTGGCTCCGGATGTCAACGTCGTGCTCGTAAAGCTGGCCCGTACGGGCCGGATCACCGATCAAAACATTCTCGACGCATTGTCTTGGGTTCTGGAGAACCGCGAGCGTTACAAAATACGTATCGTAAATATCTCAGCCGGCGGTGATGATGAGCAGAGCTATCTGCACGATCCGCTATCGCGCCTTGTCGAGGCATGTTCGGCGGCGGGAATACTGGTCGTGTGTGCGGTCGGGAATGCGGGTCATTTGCCAAATCATCCGGTGGTTCCGCCAGCAAGTGCTCCGTCTTGCATCGCCGTTGGCGGATTGGACGACAACAATTCGATCAATCGCGCAAAACGCGGAATGTACCGTTCGTCATACGGCCCGACGATCGATGGACTGCAAAAGCCGGAGATCATTGCGTCGTCAATCTGGGTGCCCGCACCGATTTTGCCCAACACTCCGACTGCTCAGCAGGCAAGTCTTCTAGATGAGCTCGACGGGAGCAGCGACGAGGTATTGCACGAAATAATTCGCAACAATGCCGGCGTCGACCCCGAACTCGACGCGGCAATCGACCGCCCGCCGGCGCTCCTTCGTCAGTTGATCCTGCTAAAAATTCATCGTGAAAATGTCATCACGCGCCATTACAAATATGTGGATGGCACATCATTTTCGGCGCCGATTGTGTCTTCCCTGGCCGCGCAAATGCTGGAAGCAAATCCGAACCTAACTCCCGCCGAGATCAAAACAATACTCATCTCAACCGCCGAACGGCTGCCCCATTACGAGGTCGATCGACAAGGCTGGGGCGTGATCGACCCACGTCGGGCCGTGGAAATGGCCGCCCTGGGTGCCGGAATTGGGTAGTTAGCGTCGCAGTGCTGCCTGGATCTAATCAGTAGTTCCACATCGCGTGTGCGACGGGGGGTCTAGGAAATCTAATGAAAAACTCATTTGCTTTATTGCTGATTATGATCTTGCCGACGTTGCTTATCGGGCAGCCTAAACCAGCCGTTCAAAATCGTCCGCTTGTTTTTCGCAACGTAACCTTGATCGACATGCGAAGCGAGCAGCCGAAGCCGAATATGACGGTGGTTGTCTCGGGCAATCGCATCGCCAGAATCGGCAAAAACCTCAAAATTCCGAAAGACGCTCAAATTATTGACGCGAGCGGAAAGTTTCTGATTCCGGGACTTTGGGACAACTACACCTTCACGCTCGACGCAATGAAAAGCAATTTTCCTTTTTTTGAATTGCAAATTGCTCATGGCGTAACGGGTGTGCGTGACGCGGGAAGTTCCATGAATTTGGCGGAAGCGGCGAAATTGCGCGGCGACATCAATGCCGGGCGAGTTCTCGCGCCGCGCTTGTTTTACGCCGGGACGGTTCTACTCGGTGAAATGCCTCCGCGCCCTAGCAACCGCTGGACTGGAAATTCAATCGTCGTCAAAACGGCGGAAGAAGCGAGAAAAGCTATAGAAACGCTCGCCGTTTCGGGCGTTGACCACATCAAAACGGAAAAACGTCTGCCCCCTGAAATTCTGAAAGAAGTAATTGCCGCCGCGCACAAATATAAATTGCCGGTCGTCGCTGTTCCGCCTTCTTTTGTGATGGACGCTTCAAATGACGGGCTGGATTGCGTCGAGCATTACGCGGAAATTCGCCGCGCGACTTCCGACAAACGCAACGAGTATTACGCGCTTTTCCGCAACGGCAAGATCGACACGATGACTTTGGACGAGAGTTATGCGTTTAACAGCACGATGGCAATGGACGTGCCTTATTACAACGAAACGTTAAAGACGATGGCACGCAATAAAACCTGCGTGACGACAAATGCAGCGCTGTTTGATACTTTTGTCGGAGATTTTGAAATGCCCGACTTATCGCGCCGTCGCTTCAAAACGAAAAAGCAGCTTGAGCAATTGGACGCGGCAATCGCTGAAAGAGAAAGGCAAATACGCAACCAGGATTATCGAATGGCGGATAAAACGCGGAAAAGAAATTTGCAGACTATTTTCGATTTGCACCAAGCCGGAGTAATGGTGCTCGCCGGAACGCAATTAAATCATGGAGCAATCGGAACGCCCGGACTCGTTTTACACGACGAACTCGCCTTGTTCGTCCAAGCCGGTCTGTCGCCGTTTGAAGCCTTGAAAACCGCGACCGTCAATCCGGCGAAATTTATGCGCCGCAAACGGGATTTGGGAACAATCGAGAAAGGAAAACTCGCCGATTTAATTTTGCTCGACGCACACCCGCTTTTGGATATTTCAAATACACGAAAAATAAACGCTGTCGTTGCAAACGGAAGATTATTAGATCGAACAACTTTGGACAAAATGCTGAATAACGTCGAAGCGGCGGCGAAAAAGAAATAAGAGAGTAGAAAAAAACGTATTCTTTTTGAGCCAAAAGGATTGGAGGAACTGTGAGAAAGGCGCAATTTTTATTGATATGTTACTTGTTGTTTTGCGGCGGTCTCGTAGCCGAAGCGCAAAAAGTTATAACGCCAAAGCTGCAAAAGCAAAATAATTCGGCTACGGCAACAGAGAGTGAAATTAAAGCATTTTTTGATTCATACGCCGAAGATTTGCGCTTCGCGCGGCGCGAGGCAATCGCGAACCGCTACGATTCGCGCGGGTATTTCCGTATGGGCAACGGCAGCAAGAGGCTGGCTTCATTTGAGGAGACCAAAGAGCGATACCTAAAGCGTTGGACAGGACCGAAATCCTTTGACTGGCGCGACCTCTCGATTGAAGTCTTGTCGCCGGACGCGGCGGTCGTGACGGGTCTTTTTGATTTGGAATCGGCTGCCGGGCAGAAATTGACTTTTTCTTACACCGGATTATTGATAAAACAAGCGGGAAAATGGCGAATTCGGGTTGAAGACGAATCTGTCGTGCCGTCAAACGGCTATACGATTAGCAAGATCTCGGGCGAGCGCGCTTTAGCAGGAGCGTTTAAAGAATCTATGACAGCACAAGCCGGGGCGGCCGTCGCGGCACATCGTCATACGGCTGACATGAATATTAAAGTTGTCAGCGGACGGCAATTTATTCTCATGGGCGATTTTTCAACCGCACGGGTTCAAGTTTTTGAGGTAGGCGCATCGTTCGTGATTCCGGCTGGCGTTTGGCACGTCGAATGGTTTGAATCGGAATCCGTTTTTGAGATTTCGGGCATCGGTCCGATGAAGACGGAACGGGCAACACCGTCCACGCCGCGAACGCCTTAGCACGATGTCATCTCAACCGTTCTCTATTCTCTCGGATGCCCGGCGTTGATGGTGGACGGGGGCCGATTCTTGGCGTGCCCGTTGGAGCCGGGCGGGTATTTGTGTTTGTGTTTTCGCGAGTCGGTGCCGGGCTTGGGCGCGGAGTCGGTGATGTCGCCTGGGGCGGTGAGACAGCGGTATTTGCCGTCGGTCTCGGGATGGGCGTAGGTGAACGCGTTGCCGCATTGAAGTTGGAGCCGATATTGAAATTCGGGTTGAAACCGCTATTGAAATTACTGTTGAAATTCGCAGTCGAATTGAAATTGAAATTTGAGTCAAAACCCATGTTCGCGTTCGCGTTAAAATTCTGATTCGGCATGCTGACGTTGATGTTGTAATTGCCCGCGGGCTCCGACTGAGTTAGCCAAAACAGCCCGGCGCCGAGGCCGAGCACGGCCAGCGTACCGAGCACGGTGAGGATAACGGTTCTCGCGGTATTTGGCGGCGGTGCAGGCGGCGGATAATATGCCTGTGCTCGTGCCCTGACGGGCTGCTCGGGGAAAACTGTCGGGATGACAATGCGCTCGGACCGGTCGGAGATCTCGGCGGTGCGCTCCGCCTCGGCGGGACGCCTGATCACGACAGTCTCCTCGCCTATCTCGTCAATGGGAACGGTAGTGCTCGGCAGCGCGGTAAAAGTCGGCGACTCGTCCTCGATAAGCGGCGTACCGTCTTTCGTGCAAAATTTTATTACTTCCTCATCGTAACGGGTGTCACATTGCGGGCAGTGTTTCATTGATTATCTGTGCCTCGGGTCGAGCGGGGTTGTTACGATTCATTTTAACACGACCGATACATGTAGCAATGCGAGTTTTGTTCACGGAATGTGGGATCGACCATGAATCACACGAAACGGCCCGAAACCGGAAATCGAGATGCAGTTTCCTGTCTCATGTATTTAATGTCGCTTCGTGATTGTTCTAATTCTGAGACTTCAATTTAGATACTCTTCCGGCGCCCCAAGCTCTGGAGACGGGGATGTCAGCACGGGGTTTTCTTCCTCAAGATTCCAGATCTCGTAGATCGAGGCGGGGCATTCTGTGACAAAACGCGACGGTTTTTGAAGGACGGTTTGGCGGCTGTAGTCGGTGATCATTAGCGGGTACGTCAGATACAGCTCGTCCTTGGCGCGTGTGAGGGCGACGTACCAGAGGCGGCGCTCTTCCTCTTCGCTTTCGATCTCGCGAAGCGAACGCGGGCTGGGGAATTTCCCCTCGGCAGCCCAGATTATGAATACCGCTTTCCACTCTAAACCCTTTGCCTGATGGACGCTGGTAAGCGTCAGCAGCTCGTCTTCCTCGCCGCCCTGGACGACCTCTTCGCCGACGATTGGCTGCGGTTCCTTAAAGCGTTCCGTAGAGAGCAAGGCGAGTTCGGAGAGAAACTCTTCGGTAGATTTATAACGCGCGGCGTACGCACCCAAGCCTTTAAGGTCCTCGAGGCGAAGGTCCGCGTTCTCGTAGTTTTCCTGCAGATGTTGTTCGTAACCGTGTGTCAGGATCAGCTCGATCTGCTTTGCCGGGTCGTTGCGATTCTCCTGCTGGACAAGCATTTCGATGAGCACTAGAAAATTCTTGAACGGCTGCGTCGCGCGTATACGCCCCGATTCCGCGACCGAGTGCAGAAGCCCGACCGTGAGTGAGGGCGTAACACTCGTCGCGGTGTCGGCGGAGCTTTCTTCGTCGTCCGCTGCAGGGGAACCACCTGCTAACGCGGGGACTTCCCCACCAGCGTCCACACTAAACGGGGCTTCGGCGTTCATGGCAATGACCTCATAGACTCGATTCGCCGTCGCGTTTCCGACACCCGGAATCATTTTCAAGACCCGCTTCCAGGCCAGCTCGTCTCGCGGATTTACTACAATGCGTAAATACGAAATGACGTCCTTTATATGTGCCTGCTCAAAAAAACGCACGCCCGACTGCACGCGATAAGGGATGTTCCGCCGCGTCAGCTCGAGCTGCAGCTCGATCGAATGATAGTGCGAGCGGTACATCACGCCGATGTCCTCGAGCGGCGTTCCCTCATCGCGCAGCTCTAAAATGCGCGAGGCGACAAATGCCGACTGCTGCTCGACGTCACTGCATGGAACGAGTGCTGGTCTGAGGTCGCGTGAGCGTTTGATCGCGGTCAGCATTTTTGGAAATTGCTTGCGGTTACAGGCTATCGAGGTGTTGGCAAGAGCGAGAATTTCCGGTGTCGAGCGATAGTTCGTCTCAAGTTTATACAATGCGGCCTCAGGGTAGCGTTTCGGGAATTCGTAGATATTTGTAAACTCGGCGCCGCGCCACGCAAAGATCGATTGGGCGTCATCGCCGACGACCATCACGTTGCGATGTTTCAACGCGAGCAGGTCGATGATCTCTGCTTGCAGCCGATTTGTGTCCTGATATTCATCGACGAGAATGTGCTGAAACTGCTCGGCGTAGATGGCGTGAATCTTCTGTTTCTCGATGAGAAGCCGCTTTACATTCAACAGCAGATCGTCGTAATCCATGACATTGCGTTCCTGCTTTCGCGCGTTATAGACGACGTCGACCCGCTTGATCTCTGCGGTCAGCATTTCAAAATACGGGTATTTCCCGGCGATCACATTTTCGATCGGGAGATCGGTGTTATTTGCGTAGGAGATGATCGACTGGACAACCTCGGCCTTTGGAAAGCGTTTCTTTTTTGTGTCGATCGCGGCTTCGTCGATACAGACGTTGATAAAATCGCGGGCGTCCTCGCTGTCGAGGATTGAGTAATTTGAGTCGAAACCGATGCTAACCGCGTGACGCCTGAGGATGAGATTGGCGATGCGATGAAACGTGCCGCCCCACACGCGATGGACGTTTTGCGAGCCGGTCAATGACTCAACCCGGCGCAGCATTTCACGCGATGCGCGGTTTGTAAATGTCGCCAGCAGAATCCGCTGTGGCGACACTCCGTGCTCGATAAGATACGCGACACGATAGGTTATTGCCCTCGTCTTGCCCGTGCCCGCACCGGCGACAACTAAGGCCGCCTGAGGCTTAGCTGTCACCACCGCAAATTGCTCGTCGTTAAGCTCAGACCGATAGCGCGTCAGCTTTTCGGGCAGGGCGGATCGGTCACGCTTGACGACATACTTTTTCATCTGTGCAACGGTAGACTATCACAGATAATCACTGGCGGAAACACGACCATAGGCAGTGTGGCTTCGACTCGAATACTCGCACACATCCTACCGGTCATGCTTCCATATCAATCCATTATCTAAGCGGTTTGTAGCAAAAGCTGCCGACTTAGTATCTCCGCACGTCCGTCAGGCAGTCTTGCTGTTGTTTTCCGCAGATCCCGTGTCTTGCGGCTATGTTAGACTTTGGAATATGACGAGTTTGCTTAAAGCTTTCACTATCTCAGCGATTTTTGTTCTCATGAGTTGTGGTGGCGATACTATCAAGAATTCCGCGGTCGACCATTCAAAAATGAATCACGCCGCGATGGATTCCGCACCGAATGCAGCCGATGCTCCTTACGATCTGCAATTTCTCGACACGATGATCGTGCATCATCAGGGCGCGGTCGATATGGCAAAAGTCGCCGAGACAAAAGCGGGCCATGACGAGCTCAAAGGTTTATCAAGGGACGTGAGCGCGAGCCAACAGGCCGAAATCGACAAGATGAGGGCTATGCGTGAGGAGCGATTCCCCGGGGCGGCGTCCGCCGTTAACATGGACCTCGCGGGAATGCGTGACTCGATGAAAAAGATGGATATGGCGCAGCTCGGAACGCTGGCCGGCACTGATTTTGACGTTGCGTTTATCGACCAGATGGTTCCGCATCATCTCGGAGCAATGATTATGGGCAATGAGGCGATGAAAAAGAGCGAAAATAATGACGTCAAAATTCTCGCCGAGTCGATCTTAAAAGCGCAGGGCCCTGAGGTCAGAAAAATGAGCGACTGGAAAATGGCTTGGCTTCGCGGCGTAGAAGCGCCGGCACCATTTCCTGCAAATGAAAAAGTCGATCTGGACAAGAGATGAACCGGCCGGAGTGCAGGCTGGCATCCTGCCTTCCGACGAGTAGCCCCGTCGACAAACTTCGCTCGACACCTCATTTCTAACCCATGCAGGTGCTATGATTGTATGCTAGGGAAACGATAAAGTTATGAAACTACCCGGTGGAATGGATATGAACGCGATGATGCGGCAGGCTCAGCAGATGCAGGAGCAGATGGGCCGCGAGATGAAGGAAATGACGGTCGAGGCCGCCGCCGGCGGTGGTGCCGTAACTGTAAAAATGCGTGGCGACTTTGAGGTGGTAAATCTCACGATTTCGCCCGATCTCGTCAAAGACGGCGACGTTGAGATGCTTCAGGATCTGACCGTCGCCGCACTGAACGAAGCACGGCGTAAAGTGGAAGAATCCCTAAAGGGCAAGTTGGGCGGGATGCTGCCGCCGGGTCTTATCTAGCGGGCGGTGGATGTGGGTATTACGACAAACCGGACTGCTGACCACTATCCGCTTGGCATCTCTCCTTCGGCTAATTTCCCTTTGTAAAATTTCGGACCTCGGCCGCGAGACGGATGGCCCATAGGTTTACATCCGTCGTCTCGCGTCCAGCTAACACCTGCACGGCCAGCGGCTTGACTCCAGACTCGTTTTTTGGTGGAAGGGTTTTTTCGTCGAGGATAACGACATGCTCGCCGGGCGGGAGGTCGGCGAGGGTGAAATAGCCGTCAGCATCCGTGAGGACGTCGCGGCCCGAGGTTGCATAGACGCGAACGTCGGCGAGCGGCATTTCGCCTTCGTCAAACCTTCCGTTTGTGTTGGCATCGAGCCATACGCGGCCCGCAATACGCCCAGTCCGTACAAGCCGAAAATCCTGATTGAGGTCTCCGCCCGCAGCGAGATTGGTGTCTCGGGCGGAGCCGCCAAGCAGCGTCAGATCGGCACGAATCGAGAGCAGATCGAGGTAGACCCTATGGTCGCCCACGGCAACCTCCGAGAAAAGGTAACGGCCATCGGCATTTGAAACGACATATCGATTGCCGTCCACGCGAATGCGAACGTCGGCCTGCGGCTTATCGATCCCCTCATCAAATTTTCCGTTTGCGTCCAGGTCCTGATAAACGCGGCCCGAGACCTTGCCGTATTCGTTCATCGAGGACACCGGCGAATCTAGAAATGCACTTGCCTCGCGTTTTCTAAAAAGTGTTCCTTTAAGGCTGGCCAGCACAACTGACGATCCGTTAGCGTGAAAATAGCTTATTTGCAGAGAGCTCTTGCGAGGCAGGCTGAGACTTGCCGAAAGGCGTTCGTAGGCGACGACGCGAGACGTGCGGGCATCGCTATAGCCGACACCTACCGCCAAGCTCAGACGTCGGCCTAGAAAGCCGGATGAGCGCCAGTCGAACTGCCCGTTGAGACCGCGACCGGAGCCAACCGACTGGCTTACCTCGAAAGAGTGCGAATCGGTGAGAGTGTAGGTGCCGCCGAGTTGTGCCCCGAGGGTGGCGGGACCGATGTTTTGAATACGGGTCGCATTGAGATAGATCCGCAGCCGCGAGAAATCTTTGGACCCATTGAGCAGCGTAAACGCGCCGGAGCGAATCAGGCCGCCGCGGCTCTGGGTGTGCGAGATGTAAAATCTCGGCCCGCTCGCCGACGGCGTTACGGCCACGGACGCGGTGACAAATCTACTATCATGTCGCGGGTCGCCAGGCCGGCTGGCGGTGCTGGCGTTGACAGATGCAGACAGCCATTTAACCGGAGTCCAGGCCAGCCCGCCCGCCTTGAGATCGAGTGGTTCGCGCACGCCAGATTGGGGGCTGAGGAAGTTTCGGCCGATGCGTGTGTATCGGCCCTGCAGATTCAATTCGTCTGACACGCGGTAGGTGGCGGCGATGTCGAGGGCGACGCCCCTGCCCGAGAAACGCGTGCCGTCGTATCGAACGCCGGCAAAATTTCCTATCGCCGCGTCCGCCTGGATGCTCAAGCCGCTGTTTGAAAAGCTCACATTTGACGAGGAGAAGGTCCCTTTGCGTCCCGCACCTTCAAACATCATTACCCCTGCACCGAACCCAACGCCTCGTGCTCTGGCGAGGGTGACAAACGATCCGACGATTGTTGTGTCGAAGCGATGCGATGCACCGACGTTGGCCGGCTCGGCGGCGAGCGAGCCGCCGGAGAAGGTGCGCCCGCCAAATGCAGTGACATTCACTCCACCAAAAGGCACGGAAACGGCGCCGCCGCGGAGACTGCTCGACATGAATTGCAGCTCGCCGCCCGTGCCGAGATCTCCGAGAGAATAGCGTTGTCCGTTTGGGCGCTCGAGGGCAAAGCTCGTGCTTCTGAAGGCGAGGGAGCGTTCCGCGGCCCGAGTCGAATTCGATGTAAACGCGAAGCGGCCGTCAGCGAGGCGTCCGGCGGCGTTCAATGTCAGGTTATGGGCGGTCGATGATGAATAACGGTTCAGACCGTAGTCGTAATCGACGCGTTGCAAGTCGACGATGTCTCGACCGAGCGCCTTTTGCGGGTCGTGAGTGAAACTCCCGCCGCGTGAGACGACAACCGCATTCTTATTCGTGTCGAGTCTGATAGTCGCATCGAGCAATGCCGCCGTAACCTCGACCGGCAGGTAAAGTTCGTCAACGCCCGCAGCCGCGGTGACGCCGCTCATTCCGCCGAGTACCAGCGTGAGCAGGCCGTTCTCATTAAGCCGACCACTCGTAATATCAAATTCGGCAGTTTCGCCCGTTTGCCGCCTGACGGCGATCTGGGTCGGCGTCGGCAAGGAAATCGTGTCACCGAGCGCTCGGGAAATAGCAGCGAACGGCAGCACTACAACTCCGTTTTGACGGCGAGCCGAACTACCCGGACCGTTGAGCAAGCGTCCGTTAACAATGATGGCCGTAAGGTCTGCGGGAGACCCGACGAACACGGCACCGCGAGCGCTCGAACCCAGCACCGTGAGAACAGAGACCAGACAAAGGAATTTGAAAAATCCTTTCATTTACTGTGATGCGATTTGGGTGTTCGGCGTGACGGCTAGGGAGTCCTTCCGGTTGCGGCGATCTGAGGTCGCGCTTTTACGTCAAAATCGGTTACTCCCTCGGTCGGTCGCTGGCCGTCATGAAAATCGACCCGATATTTTATGGAGTAGTTTCCCGGTCCGAGCCGCTTTTCGATCAGAAACCCCTGATTCGTCTCCGAACCGGCTAGCAGCGGCATCGGTTCGAGGGCGGGCATCTCGGCAACCAATTTGCCGTCGGCGTCGTACACCCTGACCGAGGCTAACGGGCGAACCATGCTGTTGCCGTCATTCTTGAGAGTCGGCGTAACGAGGATGCCCTTATCGGTGGACTCTGCGGTGAGATTCTCAAAGCTGCCGTGGCGCGTCAAGCCCGCGACTTTGATGTAGAAAACTGATGCCATGCGATAGCGCACGACCACCTGCCTCATGTTCTGCTGATCGGGCTTGAGGGTTTCCGGCCTCTGTTCGACGACGAGGGCAGCCAGATGATCGCCCGGTGCGGCATTGGCCGGTACCGAAATAGTCACGCGGATCTGGTGTACCTTGCCCGGCGTAAATACCGCCTGGCCTGGCGTGTAAATTAACCATGGACTTGCCGAATCGCGGCGCGTACCCGCCGCGAAATACTCGACGCGCCCCTCCGGCGTTATGGTCCAGTCGTTGAGCGACGCGACGATGCGGGCCGGTCGAGCCGCTTCGCCGCTGCGGTAATCGAGGTTTACGACCACCGTGGTCTCGGTGCCGGGCGCCATTTCAAGCTCGAAGCGGGCCGGTGACAGCGCCATGCCGCCGTCTTGGGCGGCCACAGCCGAAAAGGCGATCAGAAATAGGGCAATCGAGAAAAGAACTTTCATGTTATTTATCCTCAGCACGATACGCTTGGTCCAGCCGAGATCGTAAATGTCAGTGTCGCCGTCGTCGGCCCTGCGGCGTAGAACTGCGGCGTGATCGCAAATATAACGTCAAAAATATACCCGTCGTTGGTCTGACGAGCATTGGTTCCATTCGACAATCGCGGGCCGGTCAGAATTGTGGTGGACACATTCAAGTCGCCGAAATCGGACGGGTATTGGGCTCGGCCACTCGCGGCAAACGTCCGCGTGGCCGCCGGGTCGTTGCTAAACGGCGAGTAGAAGATATGCGGGCTGTTGCTGCAGACGCGTGAGTCCGATCCCATCGCCCGCCAGTTGTTGAGGCCAAAACCGATGTCCGTTTTCTGCAATGCTTGCGGATTTGCGTTGACCGCGCCCGAGTAGGTGACCGTCACTCGATACGGCTGATTGCTGCGTACTGCGATCGGTACCGTAACCTTAACGATGTTGCTGGCATTAAGCGGTGACAACTCGCCGAAGTTGATAGTCACTACGAGATTGTTTAGCACGCTGGCACTGCCGCTTACCGAGCCGCCCGAGGCACCGGTGATCGACGGAGCGCCGCCCGAGGAAATGTCGAGGGCCTGGGCACAAACCGTGCCCAGGCTCGCGAGCGATACGGTTATGAAAATGATCGAACTACGAAGCGTATTCATTTTCGCTGGAATATTACGGAGCGGCGATGGTAAATGTGACGGCAACCGTCGTCGTTCCGTTCTCGTAAAACTGAGGCTTGACGGCGAACATCGCGGGGACAACGAGGCCGTTGGTATTGTTGCGGGGGACTGCGTTCATGATGAACGGACCGTTAAACGCCAGGGTCGAGGTCGAGAATGCACTCAGGTTCGATTTCGTCGCCGTATATTCGTAGCGGCCGCTGGTGGCATTGACCGCACCGTTGCCGGCCAGGGTTGGGTCGCCGGATGTCGCATTGGTGTCGGTTCCCGTGGTGTTGACGCCCGTTCCCGAACGCGTGGCCGTGCCGAGACCAAAACCTATGTCGGCCGCGCCGATCTTGTTTACGGTCGAGCCCGAACTAGTAACCGTCGCGGCCATCGAGAGCGTGTAGGCCGCGTTGCTGCGAAGCTTGAGCGGCACATTCGCCGTCACAAAGCTGTTGATATTCGACGGGCCGAGCTCGCCGAGGTTTATGACAACCGCCAGTGGGCTATTGGCCGTGCCGTCGGTGGTAACGCCGCCGCCGGAGTTGCCGCTGAGTGTGACGGCGCCGCCCGAGCTTATCTCGACGTATTTGGAAACAGAGCCGCTCATATTGACCGTACCGGTCGTCGACTGTGCAGCAACGGCCGCTACAAAAAACGCGGCGAGTAAGGCCGCTCTTGCGGCTAACGTGATAATTTTCAACATTTAAATGGTCATCTCCTATAAGTCCGAATAATATTTAGCGAAGAATCTTTACCCGATCGGCACAGATGCCGACAAGGGAGTAAATCTATCGGTCCCGGCCGTAAAGGTGATAAGAGCACCGGACCTGTCAGAAAACTTTCCGCTCAACGAAAACAAGTTTTAGTGGGATCAACTGTGGTAGTGGGTGTGGAAATACTTGTTTGTCACCGTTTACCAGGTTACACGAGGGTAATGTAGTTGTCAAGCACACTTTTGCAGCGTTAAATTCTTTTGTACGTCATCCGAGAATTCGATGGAGCCGTGCTCGACGATTAACTCGAATGCTGAATACAAGTCGGCCAGTGTTATACTTGGCCCTTGAGACCGGCGCAGTTGGGCATTGTGGCAGCCATTGCCCACCATTCAATTCTCACTATGCTTGATTATTCAGAACCGGTCGCTAAGCTGATCGACGAATTCAAACGTCTGCCCGGCATTGGGTCAAAGTCAGCTCAGCGGCTGGCTTTTTACATTTTGCGGCGGCCGATCGGCGAGGTAGAGCAATTTGCCAGTGCGCTCTTAGAGGTAAAAAACAAGATCGTCTTTTGCTCTAACTGTAACAATCTGACTGACGTGAATCCGTGTCTTTACTGCGCAAATCCGAAACGTGACCGCTCGATGATCTGCATTATCGAGGAGCCTTACAATCTGGTCGCTGTGGAGAAAACGCGGTCGTTTCGCGGGCTCTATCACGTGCTGCACGGTACGCTTTCACCGATGCGGGGCCTCGGCCCGGATGACCTGATGCTCGCAAATTTGCTGCCCAGGCTCAGGCCCGAGGGCAACGACGGCATCGAGATCAAAGAGATCATCGTTGCAACCAACCCAACCACCGAGGGCGAAGCCACGGCAAACTATATCGCCCGCCTGCTAAAGCCGCTGGGCGTGCTGGTGACACGCATCGCGATGGGGATGCCCGTGGGATCGGACTTAGAATTTGTCGACGAAGTAACGATGGACAAAGCGCTTTCCAACCGTCACGCCATTTAGAATTGAGAATTTAGAATTGAGATCTTGGGCAGAATTCAGAATTGCGAATTGACAGCTTAGCTACAGGCTAACTTCTTTTTGCTGGATTTTATTGACGAGATCAAGACGGCTCTTAGTTTGCCGCACGGATAGCAAGGATTTAGCTGTGTCTCAACTCTCAATTCAAACTAGAATCGCACCGCCTGCTCTGGGGCATCCGAGGCGCTCCTCGACGATTTCCACTCCTCTTCGGTTCCGTAGAAATTCACATCAAAGCTAAGCAGTGATTTTGCGGTGATACCTTCAAACTCGTTGGGGCCATCCTCGAATTTCGCGATTGTCCCGATCCCGATTACCTCGCTGCCGAGTTCTTTTACGAGATTTATAGTTTCCTGTATCGCCTTGCCCGAGCGGTTGATGTCATCGACGATGATCGCCGGGTAGACCTCATACTCGGACATGTACTGGCGGAATTGGCGCTTGCCATCCTCGAGCTCGGCCCAGTAAATCTGTTGGGCGCTGAGGGCCTCGCGCACGCCAAAAGCAACCATGATGCCGGCCGGGCTCGGGCTGATGATCGAGACCTTTGGCAGTTGGCTCGCGATGGATTTCTCCATGCGAAACATACGGCTGAGTCCCACCGACAGTATCCGGGCGTTATCATAAAGCCGAAATGCCAGCGGCATTTGAAAGTAATGCGACGCATGTTTGCCGTTTGGATAGACGAAATGCCCTTTGCGATAGGCCCCCGTCGAGGTGAGGATGTCCATGACCGAGTCAGGCTGCGGAATCAAATTAACCATTTTAGTCTCCCTTACAGGCGAAATTATAGCATCAGCCAAATGCGCGGAACCAAACTGCCGTCCTGCTTTCCGTTCCTATAGTCGGTAATTCCGCACGCTGTCAGGCAAGCGTGACTTAGTCTTTTGCGAGTACCCTGCGAATGAGGAATTGCTGGTCGAGACTCATCTCCGGAGGCATTTCATCGACTGCAAACCATGCAAGATTCAGGATCTCGCGGCTCTTTACCTCAGGGTTACCGATTCCTCTTGCCACGTAGATTATTTCCATGTGGCGCCGGAGCGTTCTTACGCGATAGAGAGCGACGTCAGCCAGCTCAATTCCCGTTTCCTCGCGAATCTCACGCCGCAACGCCTGTTCCGGCTGCTCGCCCTGATTGATAAAGCCGCCTGGAATTCCCCAGCCGGACATCGGGCGTAACACATGCTCAAGTAAGAGAACATCGCCCGCGTCATTGGTGACTACGGCCGCGGCAGAGACGGTAAAATTGGTCTGGACAATGCGGGCAAGGAGTGTCCGCGCCTGGCGGGGCATTTTCTTCCAGATTTTGCCGATCAACCCGATCATCGTAAATCTTTAATCGTTATACCTTATTTTGAGCATTCGGCCGGGGATCTGAAGACAAAGAAAAAGGGAACGGCTGTGACCGCTCCCTTGAGTCAGCCTGTGGGCTTTAACTATCTCAACGAAACATCGTCAACACGAAATGTCGATGTCACCGAGCTGTCCATTGTCGAACGGAACTGTATTCGCACCGTCTGACCTTTATAGGCGGCCAGATTAAACGATTTGAGCGAATAGCTGCCCGCGGTCATCTTATTTAGGTTGCTGTAGGTCGCGACCGTCGCGAGCAGAGCACCCGACGTGCTGCGGATCTCGACAAAGAGGCGATCATACTGCGTCGTCGTGGTCGTCTCGCTCGATGTCACGTTGAGCCAGAAGTCGAGCGTGCCGGTCGCAGTCGTCGGTATCGAGACTGTCTGATAAGACTGGCCCGAGACGCTGTTGTTCACGCCGAAATAGATGTAGCCGGTGCCGCCGTGCGGATAGCTGCCGTTTGCGGTGTAAAAATAACCGGTGCCGGAGCCGACCCACGGGCTTGCGCTGCCTTCAAAGCCGCCATTAGAGAGCAATTCGCCGCCGCCCGGAGGAGGTGTCGGGGTCGGAGTCGGCGTTGGAGGAGGCGGTCCGCCGCCGAATATTGAATACAGCAGTCGATTTGGCGATCCCGTCCCGGCAGTCGTCACGACGCCGGTCGTGGAATTATTCACAAGTGCATCACGTACTATCGACGGCGCCTGGTGTCCGTTTTGACCCAAATAGAGCGCCACGACACCGGCCACATGAGGCGAGGCCATCGAGGTTCCGCTGATTGTGTTGGTCGCTGTGTCACTCGTAAACCAGGACGATGTGATACTCGAGCCGGGGCCGAATATATCGAGACATGTGCCGAAATTGGAGAATGACGAACGTGCGTCGGTGTTGGTCGTCGAACCTACGGTGATCGCCGCCGCGGCCCGTGCCGGTGACGAACCGCAAGCATCGACGTTGCTGTTGCCGGCCGCGACGGCGTAGCTTACGCCCGCGTTGATCGAATTATTTACAGCCGTGTCGAGAGCGGCAGAGGCTCCGCCGCCGAGGCTCATATTGGCCACCGCCGGTTTGACGTGGTTTGCCGTCACCCAGTCGACGCCCGCTATCACGCCGGAATTCGAACCGGAACCTTGGCAATTAAGCACGCGAACGCGATTTACAGTAGCGCCTTTTGCCACTCCGTAGGTGCTGCCGGCAATCGTTCCGGCGACGTGTGTGCCGTGGCCGTTGCAGTCGTTACCGTTCTGGCCATCGCCGATCGCGTCAAAACTCGCACCCGTGCGGCCCGCAAATTCGCTATGCGTAAACCTTATGCCCGTGTCGATCGTGTATGTGTTTACGCCCGATCCGTCAAAATTGTAGGTGTAGCTGTTGCTGAGCGGCATCGACCGCTGATCGATGCGGTCGAGTCCCCATGTGGCGGGCGACTGCGTCGCATTCGCATACATTATCGAGTCTTGCTCGACAAATGCGACGCGGGTGTCTTTGCTCACCGCCTCGGCCTCTTCGGCCGTCATATCGGCCGCAAATCCATTGATTGCGTGCTTAAACACGCGCTCGGTCTTTGCACCATACAGGACGTCGATCTCAGCCGCCAGAAAATCAGCAACCGAGCCGTCACCGCGGCCACCGACTACGTCGTCTTTAAATACGACGATATATTTGTTGGGAATAAGGCGTTTACCGCCTTTCATTATGCCGGTGAGACGATCATCGTCGCGCTTGACCCCGACCACCGCGTCATCCTGCCCCTCGCTGCGGAGCGTCGTAAAACCCAGCGCACAGCCGATGATCGCGAATGCGATGCCTGCCAGTACAAATTTTTTCATCCCTATCCTCCAGATTAATTGAGCTATTCGAACCGGAAATCACCATCGATAAATATCGAAAAAGTGCCTGTATAAAGTTCGAGGTATAGGAATTAGGAACAGCAATCATCTTAGAGTGCGGACGACGCGGCAACGTAGGTGGCTCCCGCGATTTTAGAAATGATGGGTATTATATTTTCTTATAGCGAGGTTCGTCAAGACTAATCACGATAAGATCTTCATATTTGACGGAAACCATTGTAGAATGTCGAAAAAATCATTTTATTGCGGATAGATGTCTGTAGTCGCGTTTCGCGTTTTCAGGAGAAGATTATGAAGAGATGTTTGATCGCTATGTTTATTTTTTTGGTTTTTACGTGCATGGCCGACGGGCAGGGTGCGTGGACGGCGGAGATGCAGTTGAAAACGAAGGTCGTGGGGTCGCCGCGGGTTTCGCCGGACGGGACGATGGTCGTTTATACGGTCTCAAATGAGGTGATCGGTGCGGACAAGAGCGAATATGTCACGCAGATATGGCTCGCCTCGGCCGACGGCAAGCGAAACGACCAGATCACCTTTGCCGACAAATCGTCGAGCAATCCGCGGTGGTCGACCGACGGCCGTTGGATCGCATTTACTTCGACCCGGAAAGACAACAAGAGCAATCTCTATCTGATGCGCGTCGCTGGCGGCGAGGCCGAGATGATAACGGACGTAAAATCCGGCGTCGGCAATTTTGAATGGTCGCCGGACGGCCGCTGGATTGCTTTTGCAATGACGGACGCAAAATCGGACGACGAGGACAAAAATGACAAGGGCCGCAACGATTTTCGATGGGTCGACGAAAACATCAAGCTGTCGCGGCTGTATGTACTGCCGGTCGCAAAGGACGCGGGCGGCAAACGCGAGCATCGCAAGCTAACCGCCGACAACCGCAGCATCAGCGATTTTGACTGGTCGCCCGATGGCAGCCGAATCGTATTTGGCCACGTCAAAGACCCGCGGGCCGACTATTGGTCGTCGTCGGATATTTCGATGGTCAATGTCGTGAGCGGTACCGTTACATCATTTGCGGCGACAGCGGCGGCCGAATCGTCACCGATGTTCTCGCCCGACGGCAAATGGATAGCCGCGGTGGTAAGCGACGGCCCCATCCGCTGGGCTCAGAGCAATCGCATACATGTAATGCCCGTCGGCGGCGGTGCGGCCAAAGTCATGCCGCTATCGCACGATGGCCAGCCGAACCTGATCGGGTGGACGCCTGACGGTTCGAAAATAATGTTTACCGAGGCCAAGGGCACGGGCACCGTGCTCTCTGAGGCAAACGTCGCGGCGGGTACGATCCGCGAAACGGATTATCAAAATGCCGCAATTAGCGGAGCCAACGTTTCAACCGTAGGCAATACATTCGGCATCGGCTTGGTCAAGCAAACACCGGATTCACCGCCCGAGGCGTACGCCGGCGTTTTTGGCAGGCCCGGCGGCTTGATCCAGGTCTCGCGTGCAAACGCCGAGATCGCGAAAATTCCGGTCGGCAAAACCGAGCTCGTTAAATGGAAGAGCAAGGACGGCCGCGAGATCGAGGGCTTGCTGACCTATCCAAACGATTACACAGCCGGTACAAAAGTGCCGCTTATCCTCAACGTTCACGGCGGCCCCGCGGGAGTGTTTAATCAGAGTTTTATCGGCGGACGAGGCGTCTATCCCCTCGCGACATTTGCCCAGAAAGGCTTTGCGATTTTGCGGGCAAATCCGCGTGGATCTAGTGGTTACGGCACCGACTTTCGACGGGCAAATTTTAAGGATTGGGGCGGACTCGACTACGAAGACCTGATGACCGGCGTCGATAAGGTGATCGAGATGGGCGTCGCCGACCCAACCCGCCTCGGCGTAATGGGCTGGAGCTACGGCGGATATATGACTTCCACGATCGTGACCAAAACCAAACGCTTCAAGGCCGCATCGGCCGGTGCTCCGGTTACAAACCTGATGAGTTTTAACGGCACGGCGGACATCCCGGGCTTTATTCCCGATTACTTCGGCGGACAGTCGTGGGAAATTCCGGAGATTTATACAAAACACTCGGCGATGTTCAATATCAAAGGCGTCACGACGCCCACGCTCATTCAACATGGCGACGCCGACGTGCGCGTGCCTATCTCGCAGGGTTACGAATTCTACAACGCCCTCAAGGCGCAAGGCGTGCCGACCCGGATGCTCGTCCTCCCCCGCCAGCCCCACGGCCCGACCGAACCAAAAATGCAGCTCGCCGCCATGCAGAGTAATCTGGATTGGTTTGAGAAGTATTTGAAATAATTAGGCCTTTTTTCCGAGATCGACGGCCCTCTTGTATGCCGAATATACCGCTTTGGACAAAACAGTGCGCAGCGAACCTTTTTCCATTTGGTATATCGCTTCGGCCGATGTGCCGCCGGGTGAGGTGACCATGTTTCGGAGCTCGGCGGGATGTTTGTTTGATTCAATGGCGAACCTCACGCTTCCGAGCATCGTTTCCTGAACCAAGTCCTTGGCCATGTCGCGGGAGAAGCCGAGGTGGACGCCGGCGTCGGTGAGGGCTTCCATAACCATAAAGATATAGGTCGGGCCGGTCGCCGACAGCGATGTGGCCATGTCGATCATGTTTTCGGTCTCGACAAACAGCTCTCGGCCCAGTGCTGAGAGCAGCGTACGGACGTGATCGCGTTCGCTATTATCGACCGCGACCGTGCAGGTCCACGCGGTGATGCCGGCGCCGATCTGTGAGGGTGTGTTGGGCATTGCACGCACGATTTTTGCGGTCCCGAGGCTCGCGGCCAGTTTTTCGATCGTGGCTCCGGCTACGATTGATAAGACCAGCTGTTCGGGCCCGGTGATACCATTGAGGTCAGCGAGGACGCGGTCAAGCCGCTGCGGTTTTACGCAGATTACAACTGCCGATTGAGCTTCCGTCGCCACCCATTTTGCAGCGGCGGCGTTGTCGCTGAACACCTCGATACCATATTTTCCCGCAAGCTCGTCGCGCCGATTTCTTCGAGGGTGACTGGCCGCGACATTTTCCGGCTCGACTATCTTTTGGCGCAGAAGGCCGGCGATCATCGATTCACCCATCACGCCGCATCCGATAAAACTTAACTTTAGATCATTCATTATTACCTGCTATTGGCGGAAAAGACTTCTGGCATACGGACTCGCGTTTGCCATCCGGATAGCATTAAGAATCCTAACCGAGGTCAACGCCTATGTCACTTTTCCCCGAAAGAAGCGCACTCGAATATATGCCCGATGAGATCGACTACGACTCTCTTCGCAATGCAGCTCAGGGGTGTCAGGGCTGTGACATCTACAAGCATGCCACGCAGACAGTGTTTGGCGAGGGCAGCTTGCGGCCGACCGTAATGTTTGTCGGCGAGCAGCCGGGTGACGAAGAGGATTTGTCGGGGCATCCTTTTGTCGGCCCTGCCGGCCGGCTGTTCAATAAGGCGCTGGAGGAGGCCGGCATCGACCGCGACAGAACGTACGTCACGAATGCCGTCAAGCATTTCAAATGGAAACCCCAGGGCAAACGTCGCCTGCACGAGAAGGCTAAGGCTTCGGAAATCGAGGCATGTCTCCCTTGGCTCGCTGCCGAGCTCGAGGTAACCGCTCCCAAAATCCTGGTTTGCCTGGGGGCCACAGCCGCCCAGGCCTTACTCGGCAAAGATTTCCGAGTCACCCGCGAGCGGGGCCGATGGCTCGCCTCGCCTATGGCCGAGTGGGTGCTAGCAACCGTCCACCCGTCATCGATCCTGCGTGCCCATGACGAACACGCCCGCGCTGAGCAATACGCGCTTTTCATCGACGACCTCCGCGTTGTCACCGAGGTTCTGGGTAATAGTGGGCAGGCGAGCGTCTAACTGGACGGACCGATCAATATTCGACTATTCTTTGACGGGCCCGACAGCGCTGACGGTGGACCCACTCGGTTTGATTCTCATAGTCTATACAACCAGATACCGCCTGGGCGGGCACCAGTTTCCGACGGTCGCGCAGACGCTTGCGGCCCAGAGACGCGATGCGGGCTATGAAGGCGAGATTGTTTGTCGTGCCGTTGAAAGTAAACGTGAGGTGTTGCAGGCCTTATCAGAAATAAACGGCAGGGTGGATGAATTTACTTTCGTCGGCCACTCGGGAATGTATGGGCCGATGTTTGGGACGGTTGATTTTCCCGAGCAGTTTTCGCCGTTCGAGTGGGAGCAAATGGAGATTCCCTTCGCCGCAGGCGCCGCGGCATACTTCTACTGCTGTCGGTCCGCTCGATGGTTCGCCCCGTTTTTTGCCCGAACGTTTAACCTATCGGCCTATGGCTTTTTCTGGTACACCACCTTCTCGCGCAGTAAAGATAAATACGTCGCGGCCGGCGACCGGACTGACGCCCCGCTCTACACCATCGGCTGCAAGGGCCGGAAATCGCATGGCTACCTCGCCGCGGCAAAAAAGCGGCTGGGCTTTATGCCGGCTGAGGCGATGAAGCGGTTCGAACCGCTCCCGCCGGATGGTGATACTTCTTACGATCATGTCGCGGAACTTTATGATGCGGTATTTCAAGATATTCGGGTCCGGGAGGACGAGTGGAAATGGCTGAACGAGCAGTTGCCGACGGGCAAGACTGACCTGCTCGATATCGGCTGCGGTAACGGTGCTTTGCTCAATGCGCTTGCTGACCGTCTTTCGTCGGGGACCGGCGTTGACGAGTCCGGTGGCGTTATCGAGCGCGCAAAGATCAAGAATTCTGAAATCTCAAATCTGCAATTTGAGATCATTAAAGGGCCCATGCTTCCCTTTGCCGATGATTCATTTGACGTCGTAATCTCGCTGATGTCGTTTCGATATCTCGACTGGGATCCACTGCTGGCGGAGGTAAAGCGCGTAACGCGCCCCGGAGGAAAACTGTTAATTGTTGATATGGTGACGGTTCCGCCAAAGCTGCGCGAGTATCCGCGACTGTTTGCTGATAAAGTGAGGGCAATTCAAAGCCGACGCTCGAATCGGGCCTACGATGAGGCTCTGGCAAAACTCGTTTCGCATCCCAACTGGAAAAAGATGATCGAGTACAACCCGATCCGCTCGGAGCACGAGATGCGTTGGTACCTCGAGAGCCGTTTTCCGGGCCGAAAAATGGAGACTCTGAACGTCGCGTGGAATTCCCGCATCGTCGCGTTTGATAGTGGCCCGGTCGCAAACGTGATCGAGGCGAAACTGACTTATCCCTGAATGAACCGTCTAGCCATCATCGACTGGGGAATCGGCGGCGTCAGTATTTACAAGCTGATTAAGAAACGTCGCCGTGATCTGGCAATCACATATCTCTCTGATACCGGCGCCAGGCCCTACGGAAAGATGTCGCGTCCCGAGCTGGTTTCGAGGCTCGATGCGGCCCTCGGGTTTCTGGCGAAAGGCGGCGTGACCCACGTGGTCATCGGGTGTAATGCTGCGAGCACGGCAATCCCATTTCTCGGCCTTCATGGGCTGAAAGTACAAGGTGTAATCAAGGCGGCGATCGCGATGACACTCAGAGAAAATCCGCAGAGCCTCGGTCTCATCGGTGGCCGCCGCACGGTTCTGTCGGGCGTTTATCGAAAGGCGTTTCGGAACTCAGGTTTGCTGCTGCGGCAGCGAATTGCGCAGCCACTTTCCGGAATGATCGAGGGCGGCGACGTATCATCTCTTGCGTTACAAACGGAGGCAAAGCGGATTCTCGCTCCTCTAAGCAGCTCGACACACATTTTGCTTGCGTGCACGCATTATCCTGCGATCGCACCGCTACTGTCGCGACTGGTTTCTAAGGAAACAAAACTAATCGACCCGGCGGGAGAGATGGCCGCGATTGTGATGGGTTGGCAGCTGTGCGGCGACGGAGCGGATGAATTCTTGACCACCGGCAATCCGCATCAAATGAGACGATCGGCGAAACTTGCCTTTGACGTTGAAATTGGAAAAGTACGCAGAATCAAGCTCTGACGACGGGACCGGCATCTTTCGGCGCCTCGCGGCCCGCGAGCCCGAGATAGCTGTACATCGCGATACCCGTCCCAACGCCGGTCGCGATCTTGACGGCGGGCGGCAGGGCTGAGGGCGATAAAAAGCCCTCGATGATTCCGGCGATTACTAGGAAACAGGCACAGCCGATGACAATCTTTACTGCCTCGATTCCCTTCTTTTTCAACGCCTGGCTTCGTGACAGGTCTCCGGGGTTTATCATCGCGTAGCCGATCATCATCCCGGCACCGCCGCAGAAAAAGATCGTTGACAGCTCGATCACTCCGTGGCCCACTACGAAACTCGCCAATGCATTACCGAATGGCGGATTGAGCTTATAGCAGGCGCCGAACACGCTTCCAAGCCGCGCGCCCTCAAACGCCAGATCGTAAAAAGCCCCAATCCCAAAAAAGGCACCCATCGCGAAGACGCGAAAGGTGACGAGAATATTGTTGGTCAAGATGCCGCTCGCGCCGACCTGATTGGCGTCGTTCAGGCTGAGCCACCAATGGTTGTTCGCTTGAATCTGCTGCGTGACGCCCGACAGCATAACGAAGTGCGTAAAATCGGTGTCGAGCCAGGTAGCGATAAAACCGAATAGAGCAAAGAAAACGAAAGCCGCGGACGCGACCGCCATATACCGCCAGTTTTTTCTAAATGTAAGCGGCAACTCGTTAACGAAAAAAGTTCTGACGGCGGCTGTTCCCTGGCCCTCGGCCGTATAGATCCGCCCGTGCGCCCGGATCACGAGACTATTCAGATAATTGATCAGCTTCGGGTCACGTGTCTCCGCCCTCGCGATTGCCAGGTCGGTCGCCGCCCGCCGATACATCTCACCCAGCTCGCGCACCTCGAGACGCGACAGGCCGCTCAGGCTCGTGCCCCGGATCATCCCAAGCAAATCCTCCAGCCGCCTCCAATTGTCTTTATGATCGGTGAGAAAACGGTTCATCTGCATTTTGGATTTTAGATTCTCGAGTTTGGATTGGCAATCGCAAATACCGCCCTCGTTGCTAATCCAAAATCCAAAACCTAAAATCTAAAGTCTAAAGTGTCAGAAGAGGTCAGAAAGTATCACGAAGAAGACGCGATCGGGAAGACGTATGATTTCCGCGTCGCCATGCGCCTGTTGGGTTACCTGAAGCCTTATTGGGGCCTGGCCGTGATCGCACTCGTCCTGACGCTGCTCACAAATATCCTCATCAGCACTCAGCCTTATTTTACCAAGATGGCGGTCGACGATTTCATCACTCCGAAAAACGTCGATGGGATTTGGCTGTTTGCACTAGCCTTTTTTGCCGTATTCCTCTTTCGGTTCATTTTCTCTTACATTCAGGAAATTCTGCTCAATACCGTCGGCCAACGCGTCATGTTTGACCTGCGGACCGAGATATATACTAAGCTGCAGCGGCAAGAGGTCGCATATTACGACCAGTATCCGGTGGGCCGCACGATGACACGCCTCACGGGTGACGTCGATGCGCTCAATGAGCTATTTACCTCGGGTGTGATCGATGTGCTGGGCGATCTGGTGATCATTTTTGCGATCATCGGCATCATGTTCTGGCTGGATTGGAAGCTCGCCCTGGTGTCGCTGATCACCGTCCCGCTGCTGTTTACAGCGACAAACTGGTTTCGCAAACACGCTCGTAACGGTTTTGACCGCGTGCGAACCCGCAATGCGCGTCTCAATTCCTTTCTGCAGGAATATATCTCGGGCTCGCAGACGGTGCAGCTTTTTAACGCGGAAGACAAGGCCCGGTCTCGGTTTCGCGAGATAAACGACGATTATCGCAACGCAAATATCGAGACGATCTTTTATTACTCGATCTTTTATCCAATGGTGGATTTTATCGGTTCGGTCGGTATCGCGCTCGTCATCTTCGCCTTTGGCTATCAGTATGTCGCGGGATTTTCCGCCGCGGGCGGTGCTTTGACCGTCGGCATCCTGGCTGCATTTATCCAATATTCCCAGCAGCTTTTTCAGCCGATTCGCGACCTTTCGGATAAATTCAACGTGCTACAGGCCGCCATTGTCGCGTCGCATCGGATTTTCATCCTGCTTGACCGCGACATCGAGATCACATCGCCGGTTAACCCGGCCCGACGCGGCAAGTCGATGGGCGAGATCACGTTCGAAAACGTATGGTTCGCATACAAACAAGACGACTGGGTTCTGAAGGATGTTTCTTTCACCGTGAATCTCGGCGAGAGCGTCGCTCTGGTCGGCCACACTGGTTCGGGCAAGACGACGATAACAAATCTGCTGATGCGCTTTTACGACGTGCAGCGTGGGCGGATACTGCTCGACGGCGTCGACGTGCGTGAGTGGGATTTACACGACTTGCGTTCAACTTTTGCGGTCGTGCTGCAGGATGTCTTCCTGTTCAGTGGGTCGATAGAGAATAATATCCGCCTGGGTAACGACGCGATCGATATCGATCGGGTCGAGTGGGCGGCACGCGAGGTTCACGCCGACGAGTTTATCCAAAAGATCGACGGTGGTTATAAATCGGAGGTCCGGGAACGCGGTGCCGGCCTGTCGGTCGGTCAAAAGCAGCTCATCTCGTTTGCGCGAGCACTCGCATTTGACCCGACGATTCTGATTCTGGATGAAGCCACAAGCTCGATAGACACCGAGACCGAGCAGCTAATTCAACAGGCCGTGGACCGCGTGATGGCGGGCCGTACGTCGCTCGTCGTCGCTCATCGGCTCTCCACCATCCAGAAGTGTGACCGCATTATTGTGCTGCACCACGGCGAACTCCGCGAGATCGGGACGCACAACGAGCTGCTGGTCAACCGCGGCCTCTACTGGAAACTGTACGAGCTGCAATATGGCGGCACGTCGGTCAGACCCGTTGCCCTGCACACCCAAGCGCCACTCGGGATCGAGACACCATAGCCTTATCTGACGAAGTCTGAAACTGTTACCGGGCAGTGCGCGAAATTACCTATTTGAAGCAGCGATTTAATTCTCGGAGATTCCTGCCTCTAGGAGTATAATTTGCTCATAGGAGACAAGATGTTGGGACGAGATGTGATCGAGCAAAGCAGCGGCGACTGTTCCTGGTCGAGCCGCGCCAAAACCGTCGAACGCGTCGCGACCGCCAAGCTTCCGACCGAGATCGGTGAGTTTCGTATTGCCGGCTACCGCTCGCTGGTGAGCGATGAAGAATTTGTCCTGCTCTATAAGGGCGAGATGGATGGCGACGTGCCCACGCTTGTGCGCATTCACTCGCAATGCCTGACCGGTGACGTCTTTGGCTCGATAAAATGCGACTGCGGCCCGCAGCTTACAAAGGCGATGGAAATGATCGAGGCCGCCGGTCGCGGTGCCATCGTATACCAGCAGCAGGAGGGCCGCGGTATTGGCATTATCAATAAAATACGCGCATATGCGCTTCAGGATGCGGGCGCAGATACCGTCGAGGCTAATGAGAAGCTCGGCTTTGCGGTCGATGCCCGCGAATATCGCCAGTGCGCCGAAGTATTGTTCGATATCGGGCTGTGCAAGGTCCGCGTGATGTCAAATAATCCGGACAAGCTCGCCGCACTCGAGGAAGCTGGCTTGAAAGTGGTTGAACGGGTACCAATTGAAGTCGAGGCCGAAGAGCCCGCGGCGCATTATTTGCGGACGAAGAAAGAAAAAATGGGTCATATGCTGGGTTAGTGACTTGGGAGGTCGATAATGAAGAGGTTGTTAAATCAAAAGGTCGCCCTGTATGCGGCCGTTTTTTGTTTAATGCTCGCATTCGAGGGCATCGCATATGGCCAGACGAACCGCATCGGTGGCCAGGTTTATGGAGCGGATCGACGGCCGCTTTCCGAGATCAATGTCGAATTGCTCAACGAGATCGACGCGGTCCTATCGAGGACCAAGACTAATGGAGCCGGAGCCTATTTCTTTGTGAATATGTCCGCTGGTCGCTTCACGATTCGGGTTAGAACCTTCGGGACGGACTATGAAGAACAGGCTGCCGGCGTCGAAGTCGTGAATATTGTGATGGGAGGCCGGAGCTCAACAGATAGCGTGCAGCAGGATTTTTACCTTCGCACGACTCGCGAGAGCGCTGCGAAACGCCGAAAGGCACCGGGAGTTGTCTTTGCACAAGCAGTGCCGCCCGACGCTGAAAAGGCTTTTGGACTGGCGATGTCCGAATTCGACGCAAATCGGCCGGATCGGGGCTTTGCGGAGCTGCACAACGCGATCCAGGTCTACCCTGAGTATTTCCTCGCACTTGAACGCCTTGGCGTAGAATCGTTAAAGATACAGAAGTATGCAGACGCCAGGAAGTATTTTGAACGCGCGGTCGCGGTCAATGCAAGATCATCCAATTGCTGGTACGGCCTGTCGTATGCCCGCTATGTCGAAAATAACCCGCCCGACGCAGTCGAGGCCGCCAAGAAGGCCGCTGAGCTCGCACCCGAGTCGGCCGATATCAGCCTAATGTTGGGTGTTGCCCAACGGAAGAACAAAGATTATCCCGACGCTGAAAAATCGATGATCCGGGCCAAGAAGCTTTCAGGAAATAAGCTCGCCGACGCATCGTGGAATCTCGCCCTGCTGTACGTTTACAATATTAAAGACAAACGCCGGGCCGCGGAGGAGTTAGAAAACTATCTCAAGATCCGGCCCGATCATCCTAATGCTGATCAGTTGAAAAAGCTGATCTCGCAGTTCAGGCTCGGAGCGTAGAGCGACGCTTTTTGTGAGACACGCGGGGCCGTCCGATTGGGCGGCCTCATTCCGCGCCCTTGCACTGAACGCCACAGGGCGACCCCTCGCTCGTTAAGGCGAATGGGTATGCGGAGAGAACCATTACCCTTGGTGTATCGGTTGGTCGAGGAATACGTACATAAAGGCGGAAACTGGGGAAGTGGAGGGCAAGGCTATGGCCAACTTGGTAAGGTCGCAGGCAGTGTACCGGAAGGTAAGTGTCACTGGACATCATGCATTCTCCTCATAGCGGCGCCAAGCCGTTACGATATCGCCGGATCCGAGCGACGGCTCACACTCCGGGTATAGCCATATATGGAGAAAAAAAAGGCCGCTTGAGATTGTACTCAAGCGGCCGTTGATGTTCTTACGAACTAGTCTTTATTTAGAAGACAAAGCGTAGGCCGAAGCGAACCGAACGCGGTCCCTGGTATGCATTTGGCTGTCCAAAGCGACCGTCTGTGCGGTTTAGGCAGGTGCCAACAGCTGGAACGGGATTGCCGGTAACTGTATTGATTGCCGTGCACTCGCTCGTTCCCGCAAGGTTCGTGATGATCCGATCGCGAAGAGCACCCGAGGTGAACGCATTTGCACCAGCAACTTCGCTCAGGCCAAAGGTTCCTGGTCCAACAGAGACAGCTGACCGTGTGCTAAACAGACCCGTCACATTCGCCTCGTCAAAGAGGTTGGAAATGTTCAGATCACCGGCAACCATGAATCGATTGTCACGTCCAAACTTGTACTTGTGTGACAGATTCATGTCGGTCTGGGTGAACCGTTCTGTTCTGCCCAAATCGCCGCGCTCATTGAGGAAGATCGGTACAATAAAACTGACGAGGGTCGATTGCGGCGTACCCGATTGAACGGTGGTGTAGAAGCCAATATCCGTCGAATTCGTACGGCTGCCTCTCCAGTCGAAAAGGTATGCACCATACGCATTGAAAACATGCGGACGGTCAGTACCTAGACGGCCATTGTCGGGATTACCCCTTGCGGTAAAGCCGATAAACGGCAGGTCGAAGAAACGATTTACGCCAGGGCTGGTACGGCCGTTTTCGTCCGAACTCGCCAAGCCTGAATAGTTTCCGTAGAGACGGCTCAACGTGTAGTTGACGTTGAAGTAATAACTCGACGACAGACGTCGGTCGAGTGATACGTCAATTGCCCTGTAGTTCCTCTGCGGGGTAGCAGCCTTGGTATAACCAAGCGATCTAAGCGTTTCGAGGTGAAGGCCTGATCCCGGATTACCGATGATGTAAGCCTCGCTGCCCGTATTGTTACGGATTCCCGCATCTTCGATCGCTTCCTTCACATCCTTGTAAACAAAACGCGAAGTGAAAACGTAGTTTCGGCTCAACTCGTGCTGGAATCCAAGCGTGAATTCGTCTTGCTGAAAAGGCTTGGCGTCAGGATCCACCTTACCGTCGAAGATCGTAGCGTTCGGGTTATTAGACGCGATACGATAGTCAAATTGGCAACGGCTGATACCGCTGCCGATAAAGCCGGTCTGCGGGCACGCTCCGCCGGGAGCATCATTAAAGTTGCCCCGAACGGTGGCCGGAGTAATGTTCCGGAAATTGCCCACGGTCGGCGAAATTTCGAAGAAGTCGATACGGTAGAAGTCACCACCGAACGATCCACGCGGAAGTTCGAATTTAAGACGATCGTAAAACTTGCCATAGCTACCCGTCAGTTTTGAGGTTCCGCCCTTGTTCAGAGCGATGGCAAAACCGAGGCGGGGGGCAATCTTATCGCCCCAGCCAAAATTGATGGGCGGAGCAAGTTCGTTAAATGCCGGCAAATCTTCTTTCTCAAAGCGAATACCAGCATTGACCGTTACCCGACCGCCGAACTGAATCTTGTCCTGGATATAGATGGACTGATTCGTGTTCTGACCGGTACCCTTAGTACCAAAGCGAATGAGTTCGCCCGACCCGAGCACACAGCCAGTCGTCTGACCGGCGGCGCAGATAGGAGCCGAAGCCGTCACCGAGCCGTCTGAAAGGTCGGATATCGATGTGTTGTAGTAAAAATCGAGACGGCCCGAGTTTACATAGCCCCTATCGACATCATTCTTAATACGAAAACGCTGATAACCGCCCTTGATCTCCTGGCGAACGCCTAGATTGGTGTAGTAGGTCGCGTCAACTTCGTAGTTGGTGCGGACCGATGCATCAAAAAGAGTGTTCGTGTTAGGCGGGTCCACAGTACCGTTAGCACATGCACCCGCGGCAACTTGAGCGGCATTACCGCCGATCTGGCAGATATAACGCGTACCGGTAGGCACGAAGTAGCTGGTCAGCTTCTCGTTAAGGAAGCCGCGCGAAAAGCGGCCGCTGATGACAGCAACGCTCGACGGCGTGTAGCTAGCCTGTGCGGTGAAGTTGTTCGAGTTCTGACGTCCGCCCTGTCGTGAGTACAGGTCCTGACCCGAGACGACGCCGATGTTGCCGCCAAAGTTAACCGAAGCAGGACTGTTGCCAAAGGCGCCAGTTCCAAAAGGAATGAGACCATCCTGGATGATTGGATTCCAGAGATAGGTCACATTCAGTCGCAGATTATTGGTCGGTGCAGCATCGATACGGGCAAAAGCATACTCAAAACGCGTGGTCGCGTTATAGGTCTGCTGATTGCCCCGTGTCCGTGCGCCCGTTATGGCCGCAGATGGATTGATGGTGAATGACGGATTGACACCGAAGGCTGGAACGACGAAGGGAGTTGCCGTGAGACCCAGACCCAGCGGTTGGGACGAGGCACTTGTAAAGAAGTCCGTCGTTACGCTGTTGGTATACACCTGTGGCGTGTAGCTGGCCGAGTACCAGACCTTGTCCTTAATGATCGGTCCATTGAGGTTCGCAGTCGGGAAAAATCCTAGGCCACCCGCTCGAGGTGCGTCGAAGTATTCGGTCCTCTGAACGAAGAATGCTCCTGCGCCATTCGTGAAGCGTTGCAGCGTCGGACGCGGCTGGCCATTCAGCTTGCTCGTATTGAACATTGCGCCAAATTCACCACGCAGGTCATTCGAACCGCCCTTGGTCACAACGTTGATAACGCCGCCGGTTGCGCCGCCGAATTCAGCTTCAAAGCCCGAAGACTTGATCTGAACTTCCTGGACGAACTGTGTCGGGATAGCGTTGTTTGCGTTGAGCGTACCGGTACGGAAATTTGTGACTTCCTGCCCGTCGATAATAAAGACGTTCTCCGAACCCGAAGCACCGTCAACCGAGAAACCGCCGGCGAGGCCTTCGCCGCGTGTGCCGGGAGCGGTCCTGAGCAAGCTGGTGAAGTCGACGCCCTTAGGCAGCAACTCGATCTTGGCAGCCGAGATGTTCGTCTGAGCTTTTGATTCGGTAGCGTCAACCGGTGCGACAAGATCGCCGCCCGAGACATCAACCGATACGCCGGTCGTACCGACAGCCAGGTTAAAATCAACCTTGGTAGCGGTCTCGAGCACGACGAGCTGGTTTTTAGCTTCTTTCATTGAAAAACCGCTGGTAGCACCGACCATAACGTTGTACGTTCCTGGCGGGAGCTGGCGGAATGCGTAGAAGCCATCCGAGTTACTGGTAGCGGTGCGGTTAAGACCCACCGTCACACCGGTAACTGTCACCGTCGCATTCGGCACAACAGCGCCGGCCGGGTCGGTGATGATACCCTCGATTTCACCGAACTGCGACTGCGCCATAGCGCTCATGCTGAAAAGTAGCACTGTCAGCACAATCGATGAAATAAAAGTAAAGTTCTTTCTCATGATTTTCTCCTTAAGTAATCTGATCAAAATCTTGTTGAAAATTTTTGGACAACAATTCACCGGTATATATACAATTTCGAAGCCACAGGCGGCTGGAGACATCTCGAAACGTAACTTACTGAAAACGCGTGAGTTAGACGCTTTGGTCGGTAGCCGATAATACCGGGAACGGTCGGAACCGTTCAAGAATTTGAAATTTATCCAAATAGTCGGATTTTTTAGGGGAAACCGCTCGGGGCTCGAATCTACTCGCAAATCCATGCCCGCCTTGCATAAGGTCTCTTAAAAAACGGATAATCGCCGTAAAGCTATTATTATCAGCGATTGGGAACGTACCTGTTATGTCTGAGCGAATTTACCGCGATTCCGTACATAACATTATCCGCGTCAATACCGACTCGCCCGAGGGCCGGTTGATCGTTGCATTGATCGACACACCGGAGTTTCAGCGTCTACGGCGAATACGGCAACTCGGACTCGCCTATTTTGCGTATCAGGCGGCGGAGCATTCGCGGTTTACGCACTCGCTGGGTGCGTTTCACCTGGCGGCGCGAATGGTCGCGAAGCTGCGGCTGAGCTACGACATCCCGGCCGAGGCGCAGACTGCGGTCCGCGTTGCCGCCCTTGTCCACGACGTGGGCCACGGGCCGTTTTCCCATGTCATCGAGTCGATCCTCGGATTCCATCACGAAGACTTTACCGTCCAGGCAGTTTTGAGCGATTCGACCGAAATCGGCAAGCTTTTGGGCAAATATTCGCCCTCGCTCGCCGCAGACGTTGCGGCTATCATTCGCGGCGATTTTCGCCACCGTGCACTTGCCCAGCTTGTCTCATCACAGCTCGATGTCGACCGGATGGACTATCTGCTGCGCGACAGCCTGATGACAGGTGCAAAATATGGCGTTTACGATCTCGAATGGATCATCAAATCGATTGAGATCAATGAAGCCGACGACCACTTATATGTCTCAGCCCCGGGCATTTACGCGGTCGAAGACTATCTGCAGGCTCGGTATTATATGTACCGCCAAGTGTACTTTCACAGGACATTGCGCTCGGCTGAGGCAGTGCTGAAAGTACTCTTAAAGCGCGCCCTGGATCTGACGAAAGCCGGCGGCGGTGTGTGGCAGACCGACGACACACCGATGACTAAAATCCTACTTGGTGAAAAACTCGATTTAGCCGGGCATATCGAGCTCGACGACACCGACGTAATGTTTAGCATCAAGCGGTGGCAGCATTCGCCGGACAAGATCCTGAGCGACCTGTCACGGCGGTTCCTGAATCGAAGGTTGTTCAAGGCCTTTGACCTGGATATGCCGGACGATCAACGCGCGTCGTTTGTTGAGGCCTCTAGGGAGATCGTGGCAAAGTCCGGATTTGATCCCGAATATTATTTCGTTGAAGATAAGGCCGGGAATGCTCCTTATTCCTTCTATGCCGACGACGATTCGGATACAAAAGACCTGATCTTTGTTGAGGAGGGCTACGCTCGCCCCGCAATTCGAGAGATTTCGGAGGTCAGCCCGGCGGTTCGGGGCCTGCAGGAAGGCTACCGTATCCACCGCATTTGCTTCCCCGCTGAGTTAAAGGGCAACATCGGCGAGCTGTATCATAAGGCTTGAGGTATCGGTGATGCTCCCGTCAAAACAACGGCCCAACGGTGTAAAGATACAGAATCTGGCAGCGGTGCTGGGCAGTAAACTTATACGTCTATCCTTCCTCGCGGTGGTGCCGATTTGCTTCGCCGCGTCTGAGATTCGAGCTCAGCGAATCGCGGTGGTGACGCCGGATAAGGCCATTTCCAGCGAGCGGTTTGCTGTGGCTCTCGGCAAGGACCTTTCGACAGAATTCAAGGTGTTAGATTCATCGCTCGTGCAGTCTGCCTACCGAGCGAACGCACCCGCTTTCCCATTCAATCTTTCGACCCAGGAGGTGAGGAATCTCGGATCTCGTGTCGGCTGCGATTACATCATCATTCTCCGAGCCGAGCTTCAGCGGCGGAACGCGTCAGGGCGCAGTGACTACTACGAGGCATATGCTCCAATTTGGCTGTTTAGCTCCCGGTCGGGCCGTTTGATCTACTGGCGCCTTGCGAGGCACGAGTCCACCACCCCCAGCGTCGCCGTTCAAATGCTTGACAGCTCTACTATCACACTAGTTAAGGAAATCGCTGCGTCCGTGCGCCGTGCGTCCGACAGGGAATTGTCGGAGGAGCCTGCCCCGGCGGTCGAAGAGGTGCCAGAGACCTATACATCAGCCGCAGGGAATTTCAGGCCACCCATTCCCTTCCGTCGAGTAAAACCGTTATATACCGCGGATGCTTCTTTTTATGACGTAGCGGCGACGGTCGATATCCTGGCCGACATCGCGGCCGATGGGACGATCTTGCGAACAGAAATGGTCAGGACGGCGGGCTTCGGCCTCGATGAGTCGGTTGAGAGTGCCGTCCGATCAATGAAATGGCGACCGGCTGAGCGAGATGGCAAGTTCATCTCGATGCGTGTTCTGCTAAGATACAATTTTAAGAAGCTGGACAAGGAATGAGGAGTGTCAGAGCCGCCGTACGGATGATCTTATTTGTCGTGTCGACGCTCGGCGTTTACTCGATCTGGTTTATCTTCCGCGTCTTTATCCCAAACAAAATCTACTGGCGGCAGGTCATTTTTGAGACGTGGACAAACAGCTTTGTCCGTATTTCAAATATGAAGATCGACGTGCACGGCCCACCGCCGAAACCGCCTTTTTTTCTGGTCACAAATCACCTCAGCTACACAGATATAGCGGCCCTCCGAGCTGTCGTCAAGGGCGTCTTTGTCGCTAAGAAAGAGGTGCAAGACTGGTTCCTGGCCGGGCGCATCTGCCGCGATATGGGCACGATATTTATCGACCGCACAAACCGCCGCGACATCCCGCGTGCCGGCGAGCTGATCATCGAACGCCTCGACGCCGGTGAAGGCGTCATCGTCTTTCCAGAGGGCACGGCAACCAACGGCGAAACCGTCCTGCCGTTTAATTCATCTTTCCTGGAATTCGCCGCCCGCGCGTCGATCCCGGTTTCATACGCCGCGATCTCATACAGTGCGCCAGACGGCGAAATGCCCGCCAACCAAGCCGTCGCCTGGTGGGAAGAAATCACATTCTTCACCCACATGTGGCGCCTCTTCGAGCTAACCAAATACACCGCCGTCATCACCTTTGGCGAGACGCCGATAATCAACACCGACCGCAAGCTGCTCGCCAAACAACTCCGCGATCGAGTGGCTCAAAGCCTGTAAACGGCCCCTATCCTTTCAATGCAAGGCACCGGCGAAGATGATTCGTGAAAAGGTTGGTGAGATTTGGTAGGCGGGTGAGACCGCGGGCGGCTCCTCCGCGCCGGAACGCAGGCACCCTTGCCTGCGTACGCCGGTCCTCCGGCGTGGTGGTGTGTAGTGTGTGGTGTGTGGTGTGCCGGAACTTGAGTAATCCGCGGCGCGGTAAGCGTCCATCGGACGCTGGCAGGCAAGGGTGCCTGCGTTCCCCGGCGGGGAGAAGGCGTACCGATTTATAGCTCGTCGTCCGAGATTTCGATCGCACCCGGCTGAAGTGTGTCATCGAAAACCTCATCCTTCACCAGGCTTACCTCGTCAAGCGTTTCTTCGGCTTCGTCATAGCCCTCATCGGTTTCGTCGGCGATGCCGGTGATCTCGGGTGGGATCGGTATCTCGATACCGCCGCGGATGTAGTCGCTCATTTCGTCGTATTCATCAAGCTGCGGGCGATTCTCCGTGGCGTCGCGGGCGACCTGAACGTTACGGTAATATTTCATCCCGGTTCCGGCTGGGATGAGCCGACCCATGATGACATTCTCTTTTAGTCCGCGTAAATAATCGACGCGACCTGAGATCGCGGCCTCGGTCAACACACGAGTCGTCTCCTGGAAGCTCGCCGCCGAGATAAACGAGTCGGTCGAAAGCGACGCCTTCGTGATACCGAGCAGCAGCGGCTCGCCAACCGAAGCCTTGCCGCCCTCCTCGCGAACGCGAGCGTTTTCGTCTTCGTAACGGAAGCGGTCAACCTGTTCCTCTAGTAGGAAGTCGGTGTCACCAACATCCTTGATCTTGACCCAGCGCAGCATCTGGCGAACGATCACCTCGATGTGCTTGTCGTTAATGTTAACGCCCTGCAGACGGTAAACTTCCTGGATCTCGTTCACGATGTAATTCTGCAATGCTTCCATACCGAGAACACGCAGAATATCGTGCGGGTTCAAGGGGCCGTCCATGAGCGGTTCGCCCGAGCGGACGCGATCCTCTTCCTGCACGTTGATGTGCGTACCGCGGGGAATGTCGTATTCCCTTTCCGACCCATCGTCGCCGGTGATGATCAGCTTTCGCTTGCCCTTTGCGATGGGCCCGAATTTAACTACACCGTTAATCTCCGACATAACAGCCGTTTCACCCGGACGGCGTGCCTCGAATAGCTCGACGACACGCGGCAGACCACCGACGATGTCCTTTGTCTTGGTTGTCTCACGCGGGATCTTAGCAATGACATCGCCCGGTTCAACTTCCTGAGCATCTTCGACGATCAGGTTAGCGGTGATCGGCATCTGATAGGTTTTTTGAACCTTGTTCCCCGAACGTATCTCAAGCCGCGGCTGATTCTTCTCGTCAGAGTCCTTAACCACCAGTCGTTTCTGGCCGGTGACCTTGTCGATCTCTTCCTCGACCGTCTTGCCTTCTTTCAGGTCCTGATATTTGACGACGCCCTTGACCTCCGTGAGGATGGCAAAAGTAAACGGATCCCAAGTGACGAGTATTTCGTCCTCTTTGACCTTCTGGCCGTCCTTGACGTGAATCTCGGCACCGTAAACAACCTTATAATGAGCGACTTCGCGACCGCGTTCGTCAACCAGCGCAAGTTCCGACTGGCGACGCATGGAGACCATTTCGCCATTGCGGTTCTTAATGACCTTGAGGTCGCCTAGGTATCTGACGGTACCGTCCATCGCGGCCGCGTGTTTGGTTTCCTGCTCGAGCCGCGCGGTACCGCCGACGTGGAATGTACGCATCGTCAACTGTGTTCCCGGTTCGCCGATCGACTGAGCGGCGATGACGCCGACCGCCTCGCCGATCTCAACCGTTTTGCCGGTTGCCAAATTGCGGCCATAACACTTAACGCAGATGCCGCGACGCGACTCGCAGGTCAGCGCCGAGCGGATCTTCACTTTCTGCAGGCCCGAAAGCTGGACGCTCGACCCGAGATCTTCGTCGATCTCCGCGCTCATCTCGACGATCACCGTGCCGTCGACCGGGTCGATGATGTCGTCTAGCGAGGTGGTGCCGACGATACGGTCACGCAGGCTTTCGACCTCTTCACCGTTACGAATGATGGCTTCAGCCCATACGCCCTTGGGCGTGCCGCAATCCTGCTCGGAAACGATCACGTCCTGGGCGACATCGACCAGGCGGCGGGTGAGATAGCCCGAATCGGCCGTTTTCAATGCCGTATCGGCCAGGCCTTTACGAGCGCCGTGCGTCGAAATAAAGTACTGCAAAACATCGAGACCCTCGCGGAAATTAGCGAGAATAGGATTCTCGATAATTTCACCCGACGGCTTAGCCATCAGGCCACGCATACCGGCGAGCTGGCGAATTTGAGCTTCCGATCCTCGGGCACCCGAGTCCGCCATGACGAGAATCGGATTTAATTCTTTGCGTTCCTTTTCGCGTTTGTTCATTGCGAGGAACATCTCTTTGGCCACGTGATCGGTCACATCCGACCAGATCGCGGTCACCTTATTAGTGCGCTCGAGATCAGTCATCGTCGCATCTTCGTACTGTTTGCGAAGCTTTTCGACTTCCTTCAGAGCTTTCTCGATAATTCCCTTTTTCGACGCAGGGGTGACCATGTCGTCGATGCCGATCGAGACGCCAGCCTTAGTGGCATGAAGGAAACCCATCGCCTTGAGATCGTCGAGCAGCAAAACCGTGTGCTCGTGGCCGAGCTTGAGGTGGCAAAATGTGACGAGACTTTGCAGGCCCTTCTTCTTCATCACGCCATTGACGAATGGCAGGCCGTCCCGTGTGAGGCGCTCGTTAAAAATAACGCGTCCGGCAGTTGTGTCGAGCAGTAGGTCAACTTTTTCGCGTGCAGTCGCACGCATTACGTCCTGATTGTTGTGCTCGAGCGTAAGATCGATCAGATCGCCGCGCCATCGGAGCTTGATCTTGGTCTGCGTCTCAAGCACGCCCGCATCGAGTGCCAGCAAGACATCGTCGATCGAGCCAAAAACCTTGCCTTCTCCGCGCATCTCATCGCGGGCGAGCGTCAGGTAATAGCAACCTAAAACGATGTCCTGGGAGGGAACCGCAATCGGCTGCCCCGACGCCGGCGACAGCAGATTGTTCGATGCCAGCATCAAGACGGTTGCCTCGATTTGCGCCTCGGCCGACAGCGGAATGTGGACAGCCATCTGGTCACCGTCGAAATCGGCATTGAACGCCGTGCACACGAGCGGGTGAATCTTAATCGCCTTGCCCTCGACAAGCACCGGCTCAAAGGCCTGAATGCCCAATCGGTGAAGGGTTGGTGCGCGATTCAACAGAACCGGATGCTCGCGAATCACCTCTTCCAGGATGTCCCAAACGATGGGCTCCTGACGCTCGACCATCTCGCGGGCTTGCTTGATTGTGGCCGCGTGCTGGTCCTTCTCTAATTTGTTGTAAATAAACGGCTTGAATAATTCCAGAGCCATTTTCTTTGGTAATCCGCACTGGTGCAGTTTCAGCTCCGGACCAACGACAATCACCGAACGACCCGAGTAATCGACTCGTTTGCCGAGCAGATTCTGACGAAAACGTCCCTGTTTACCTTTCAGGGTTCCAGACAACGATTTGAGCGGACGATTGTTCGCACCGCGCAGCACCCGTCCGCGGCGTCCGTTGTCGAACAAAGCGTCGACCGCCTCCTGCAGCATCCGCTTTTCGTTCCGCACAATCACTTCGGGAGCGCGCAGCTCGATTAGCTTTTTCAGACGGTTGTTGCGGTTGATCACGCGGCGATAGAGATCATTAAGATCAGAGGTCGCGAAGCGGCCGCCGTCGAGGGGCACCAGGGGCCGGAGCTCAGGGGGAATCACCGGAATCACGTCGAGGATCATCCACTGCGGATTATTGCCCGAACGAAGAAACGAATTCGACACCTTGAGACGCTTGGAATATTTAAGCTTCTTCTGCTGTGAAGTCTCTTCTTTCATCTTGCCGCGGAGGTCCTCGACCAGTTCCGCGACGTCGATCTGGGCGAGTAGATCCTTGATCGCCTCGGCACCCATCTTGGCAATGAACTGATTTGGATAATCACGCGTCAATTCTCGGAAACGTTCGTCGGTCAGCAAGTCTTTCTGCTTAAGATCGGGGACGTCACCCTCGTCGACGACGATATAGGTTTCAAAATAGAGAATCTTTTCGAGATCGCGCAGGGTGATGTCGAGAAGGTGGCCGATACGCGACGGTAGTCCTTTAAAGAACCAGACGTGCGAGCACGGCGACGCGAGCTCGATATGGCCGAGACGCTCGCGACGGACCTTTGACTGCGTCACCTCGACGCCGCATTTGTCGCAGATGACGCCGCGATGCTTCATCCGCTTGTACTTGCCGCAGAGACATTCCCAATCCGAAACCGGGCCAAAAATACGGGCACAAAATAATCCGTCACGCTCCGGTTTAAAGGTGCGGTAATTGATCGTCTCGGGTTTTGTAACCTCGCCATGCGACCACGAACGAATCTTGTCGGGCGAAGCCAGCGAAATGCGGATCGCCTCGTAATTAGTCGTCAACTGCGTTTTATTATCTTGATTAAAGCGAAACATAATTCTCCAAAAAAGTTTGCAGAGTTACAGTGTTACCGAGTTGCGAAGTTCTAACTCTGAAACTTCCCAACTTTCGAAACTTCGCAACTTTATTTAGTCCACTCCGACCAAAGCGTCCACACCCGCAACCACTTCCTCCGGATCGATATCCTTCGCCTGAATGAGTTCGACATCAAGGCAGAGCGACTGCAGCTCGCGCACCAGGACGTTGAACGATTCGGGGATGCCCGGCTCGAAATTTTGTACGCCCTTGACGATCGTCTCGTAGATCTTGGAGCGGCCGGCCACGTCGTCCGATTTACATGTAAGCAGTTCCTGTAGAATGTGCGCCGCGCCATAGGCCTCGAGGGCCCAGACCTCCATTTCACCAAAACGCTGTCCGCCAAACTGGGCTTTACCACCGAGCGGCTGCTGCGTGATGAGTGAGTACGGGCCGATTGACCGGGCATGTATCTTGTCATCGACCAGATGCGACAGCTTGAGCATATAGATGTAGCCGACGCACACCTTCTGCTCGAACTGCTCACCCGTTAGACCGTCGTAAAGACGAGTCTTACCCGATGGGCCGACCGATGCCGGCAGGCCGAGTTCGTCGTACTTAGCATTGGCCTGACCGATGTAGCCCTTAATCTCTTCCTCACTGGCACCGTCAAAAACGGGGGTCGCAAAGTGCAGGCCGAGCACGCGGGCGGCCCAGCCGAGATGCGTCTCCAGAATCTGGCCGACGTTCATACGCGATGGCACGCCGAGCGGATTTAGAACGATCTCAACCGGTGTCCCATCGGGCAGGTACGGCATATCCTCCTCAGGCAGGATACGGGCTATGACGCCCTTGTTACCGTGGCGACCGGCCATCTTGTCGCCCACTGAAAGCTTTCGTTTCATTGCGACAAAAACCTTGACCATCTTGATCACGCCGGGAGGCAGTTCGTCGCCCTGCTTTAGTTTTGTGATCTTTTCGTCGTAGATGTCGCGCAGAATGTTGATCTGTCGCTCGGTACGCTGTTCGTATTCCTTAACTTCGCCCGAAATGTCGATCGACCCGGCCGACACCTCAGCCTTTCGGAGTAACTTCGTATCGATGTCCTTGAAAGAATCGCGATTAAGCGTCGTGCCCTTTTTGATGAGCACATCCTTACCATCCACAAGATCCTTAGTCAGCTTGCGGCCGTCAAAGAGTTCGTAGATACGCTCGTCACGCTGTTCTTGCAGGATACGGATTTCGTCGTCGAGATCGCGGTGAAAGTCGTCTTCCTCCATTCCCTCGATGTCGAGCGAACGTTCGTCCTTGTCCTGTCCTTTACGTGTAAAGATCTGAACATCGACTACAGTGCCGTCGATTCCGGGCGGGCATGTGAGCGACGCATCTTTAACATCCCCGGCCTTCTCGCCAAAGATCGCCCGCAGCAGTTTCTCTTCCGCTGTAAGCTGCGTCTCGCCCTTAGGCGTGACCTTACCGACCAAAACCGAACCCGGCTTGACCTGGGCACCGATGCGGATAATGCCTGACTCATCCAGATCCCGGAGCATGTTCTCGCCAATGTTGGGGATATCGCGAGTGATTTCCTCGGGGCCTAGTTTCGTATCGCGGGCTTCAATTTCGAGCTCCTCAATATGGATCGATGTGTAGTAATCGTCTTTGACCAGCTTTTCAGACACGAGAATCGCGTCCTCAAAGTTGTAACCGCGCCAGGGCATAAACGCTACCAGCACGTTACGACCCAGGGCTAATTCACCGCGGTCGGTACACGGCCCGTCGGCAATAACCTGCCCTTTTCTCACACGTTCACCGACCTGCACAATGCCGCGCTGGTTGATACACGTGTTCTGGTTTGAACGCTTGAACTTAACAAGCGAATAAATATCCGCGGTCACCTCACGCGAGATCGTGCCGTCAACCTGATGGTCGGCCTTGACGATAATTCGCTCGGAGTCGACAAAATCGACAACGCCGTCACGTTTTGCGATGACCACAGCGCCCGAATCCCGGGCGGCGATCTTTTCCATACCGGTGCCGACGTATGGCGACTCTGCCCGTAGAAGCGGCACGGACTGCCGTTGCATGTTCGAGCCCATCAGGGCACGGTTGGCATCGTCATTTTCGAGAAATGGAATGAGCGACGCCGCGACCGAGACAAGCTGTTTCGGGCTGACATCCATGTACTGAATGTCTGCACGGTCGGCGGTGATAAATTCACCTTTCTGCCGGGCGGCGTTTCGCTCATTGATATAATGCCCGGTGGCGTCAAGCTCAAGATTCGCCTGGCCGATGATCCATTTGTCCTCTTCCCACGCGGTCAGGTAAAACGGCCATGGCTCAAAATCCGCCTTCTTGCCGCCCTTTATTTTTTTATTGGCCGCCTCGACATCCTCGAGCGGCACGTGTTCCCGGGGCTTAAATTTAGTATCGCCGCCATTGTAAATACGAACATACTCGATCACGCGCCCGTCTACAACTTTCCGATACGGAGACTCGATAAAGCCAAATTCATTGATGCGTGCAAAGCACGAGAGCGACGAGATCAGACCAATGTTAGGCCCCTCAGGCGTCTCAATCGGGCAGATGCGGCCATAGTGAGTCGGGTGGACGTCACGAACTTCAAATCCCGCACGCTCACGCGACAGCCCGCCGGGCCCGAGGGCCGACAGACGGCGCTTGTGCGTGATTTCCGACAGCGGATTGGTTTGGTCCATGAACTGCGAAAGCTGCGATGAGCCAAAGAATTCGCGGACGGCAGCCGTCACTGGTTTTGCGTTAACAAGGTCACGCGGCATCGTCGTGAACATGTCCTGCTGGATTGACATCTTCTCCTTGATCGCCCGCTCCATGCGTTCAAGACCGATGCGAAATTGATTCTCAAGGAGTTCACCGACGGCGCGGACGCGTCGATTGCCGAGGTGATCGATGTCATCCTGGCCGTAATGCTCGCTGTCGCGCTTCATCCTCAACAGATAATTAACGACCTCGATGAAATCGCCTGCCTTTAGGAGTGGGTTGGTGATGTCCTCCTTTTCAGGACGGCCCATCTTAATGTTGAATTTCAGACGACCCACTCGAGACAGGTCAAAGCGCCGCGTGTCGAAGAACATACCCTCGAGCAGGCGATACGATGTCGGCACGGTCGGGGGATCGCCTGGACGCATCTTGCGATAGATCTCGAGCAGTGCGTCGACCGGCTTTGCGATCGGATCCTTTCGAATGGTCGCCGAGATCACCTCGCCGATAACATCACGTTTCGGAAAGAAAATCGAAAATTCCTCGACGCCCTCCTCGATGATCTGCTGCAGCTTTCCGGCAACAATCTCGGTATTGGCCTCGACAATGACCTCGCCGGTTTCCAGGTTGACGACATCCTCGAGAGCGAATGCACCCTCGAAATCGGCCGCCGCGACCTCAACCTTATCCCTGCCCATTCGGCGAAGATCGGCGATCGCGGATTTGGTTACCTTCTTGCCCTTGCGCGTAACCTCGTCTTTCTTGTCCTTGATGTCTTCCTCGGCACGCATGCCCACCACATGCGACTCGCCCTCGGCCTTAACCTTAATGTGAAGCTTGCTTTTAGCAATTACTACTTCGTCGGTGACATAAAACAGCTTGAGAATGCTTGCATTTGAATATTCGGCATTCTTAACAACCTCTTCGAGAATGCTGTCCGAGACCGTTTTCATATCGATCTGCGGATTTAGCCACAGACCGAGGGCACGTAGAAATACGGTCGCGATGATTTTTCGCTTGCCGAGACGTGCATGCAAAATTCCCTTCTGATCGTATTCAAACTCGACCCACGAACCGCGGTACGGAATAATCTTCGCAAGATAATCATCACGATCGCCCTTGAAAAACACTCCGGGCGAGCGGTGAAGTTGCGAAACGATAACGCGCTCAGTTCCATTAATGATGAACGTACCGTTGTCGGTCATCAGCGGGATTTCGCCAAAGAAGACATCCTCTTCCTTGATGTCGCGAATCGTCGAGACGCCGGTGTCTGGATCCTTGTCGTAAACCGTCAGACGGATTTTTACCTTCAGCGGCACGCTGTAAGACATCCCGCGTTCCTGACACTCCTGCTGGTCATGCTTATGCTTGAGGCCGACAGGCTCGCCGCAGTTGTTGCACAGATTTGGCCGGACGGCATTAAACGTGCCGCAATTGTTACAGAGGACCTCGGCAGGGTTAAAAGGATCAACCTTGATCTTGGCCGAGCAGTTATTACAATTTGCACGCAGGTGCTCGAGACCCTCGAGATTGCCGCACTTGCACTGCCAGTTGCCGATCTGATACTCGACATACTCAAGCATCGCCGTCTCACGAAAATCCGATACGGGAAAGATCGACGCAAAGACCGACTGCAAACCGATGTAATCGCGCTCCTCGGGAATGAGGTCCATCTGCAGAAATCGATTGTATGATTCGCGCTGAACCTCGATCAGATTTGGAATCTGGGCAGAGGTATAAATTTTCGAGAAATCCACTCGCTCGGGCGCCGTGCTCGTGCGCTCGCCGAGGCCGGTCAGCGGGCTCTGGAGAGGATTGTTGAACATTGTATTATTTGCAGACATAAAAGCTGTTGATTTTCGGGTTCGTTGCTGTTACGCTTCTCTACGTTTGGTTCGCGGGCCAAGGTAAAGACGGCAAATGCGGCCTGCGGGCAAAGTTTGCCCAGACCGCATATCAGCAGTTTTTGCTGTTAATTAAAGTTACGAGCGCGTCGGATGCGAGCCACTCACTCTCCACTCGATTCTCGCGGCAAGAGCCGCGTCAAAAACACGCAAAACGTTATAAATAAAGGCGTTCTGAGCCCGGCTCTATAAGATTCCACGAATCCACTTTTGCTAGCGACAGACGTGAACCATTTAGTATAGCGGCGCACGAGCACAAACACAAGGGCTGCTGGATGATAGGGCCGCCAGCCGAGAGGCGTTTGTAATTTCGCCTCTCGACCCGCGACTTGCGCCTATTTGATTTCCACGCTCGCCCCGGCGTCGGTCATCTTGGTTTTGATTTCGTCGGCTTCAGCCTGCGAAACACCTTCCTTCAGAGCTTTTGGAGCACTGTCAACAAGGTCTTTCGCCTCTTTGAGGCCGAGACCCGCAACGACTTCGCGAACCAGCTTGATAACCGCGATCTTGTTGCCGCCGGCCGAAGTCAGGATCACGTCAAACGAGTCCTTTTCCTCTGCCGCAGGAGCCGCATCGCCGCCCGCTCCGGCACCTGCCGCCATCATCATTGGTGCCGCAGCGGCCGCCGAAACGCCAAAGGTCTCTTCGAGCTCCTTCACCAGTTCCGACGCCTCGAGTAGCGACATTCCCTTCAAATATTCAATTACGTCTTCTTTTGTAGCTGCCATGATTTTTATCTATTCCTCCAAAAATTTAGGGTTCTGTTGTAGAACACGTCAGCGGAAGCGCTTTTCGTGTCCGTTACTGTCTGCCGCTTAGAACCCACGGGACCTGAAGCTGAGGGTTGCATCACCTCGTTTTCCGGCCCGACGCTCTGGTGACCTGACAAATCACGGAGAGCTCGCTTTCCCTGAGTACGGCTTTTTTCGAAATTTCAAATCTGAAATTTCAAATTTCAAAGGTTTCAGCTCTTACATGGGCAAGCGCCTTTAGCAAAGGCGTATCTCGCTGGCTCGACATAAATCGAACCGCTGCCGAAACAAAACTTTTCCTACGCCTCATCTTCCGGAGACGCAGGTTTCTCTAAAACTTCTTCTGCTTTATCATCCGGCGACTGTGCCTCGGTCGCGGTTCCGGCCGCTTCCGCTGCCTTGTCATCCGGCGCCGCACTGGCCGCTTCCGACTCGGCCTCAGTACTCGTGGCCGCATGAGTTTCACTCGGCTGCTCGGCCGGCGTTTCTTCGGTCGGTTCCGCTGCTTCCTCAGCCGGGGCCTCTTCTTCAGCCGCCGGAGCGACTGCTTCTTCAGCCTTCGCTTCCTCCGTCGAAGCGGCCGCGACAGGTGCCGCAGCAACGCGATCTTCCTTTTCCCCGATCTGCTTGATAACGATCGCCAGGTCGCGCGGCACGGCGTTGATAACCGTAACAAGCCGCTGCGCACCGCTGTTGAGCACCCACATCAGCTTCGAGATGAGTTCTTCTTTCGATGGAAGGCTTGCGATCGTCGTCAGCTGTGCGAGGTCTATCAACCTGCCATCGACAACACCTGCCTTGAATGTGTAAACCTCGGCGTTGTCCTTCATAAACTTCGAAATTGCTTTCGAAAGTATGACGGGGTCATTCTTAGTCCAGGCGATTGCCGTTACGCCTTTGAAATGCTCGCTCGCTTCTTCAAACTTGGTACCCTTGACGGCGATCCGAGCCAGCGTATTCTTCACGACCTGATATTCGGCACCCGCCTCACGCAGCGAATTGCGAAATTCCTGATCCTTGGTCACGCTAAGCTTCGAAAAGCTCACGACCATGGCCGAACTCGACGCCGCAAGCGAGTCGGTAAGTGCCGCCAGATCTTTTGCTTTTGTTTCTCTTGTTTTCATTTCTTCCTCATTTGCGGAGGCCCGCGCGTTAGCAAGGGCTCAATACGCAACCTGCAAGTTAAGCCTTTGCTCCCCCGCGCAGGCCTCGGCATTACTGTCTACACGTACGCCAGCTCGTCGAGTAATACACCAGGGCTCATCGTCGCTGCCAGGTTGATCTTCTTCAAATAACGGCCCTTGGCCGTCGTCGGTTTTGCCTTGACAACCGCGTTTATCAGGACGCGTGCGTTCTCCTGCAGCTTCGCGGGGTCGAACGACACTTTACCGACCGGCGAATGGATAACGCCCGTTTTATCGACGCGATACTCGACCTTACCGGCCTTGGTTTCCTCGATGGCTGTTTTCACATCCATCGTAACCGTTCCTGTTTTTGGATTTGGCATCAGGCCTCGAGGACCGAGGATTTTGCCCAACTGACCGACCTTGCCCATCATATCGGGCGTAGCGATCAGCGCGTCGAAATCGAGCCAGCCGCCTTTGATCTTGTCGATGATATCGTCGCCGCCGACCTCATCCGCACCGGCCTCCTGGGCCTCGCGAATCTTGTCGCCCTGGGCCACCACAACGACTCTTTTGGCGGTGCCGCCGAGTCCGTGGGGCAATACGATCGTGCCGCGAACAAGCTGATCCGCCTTTCGCGGGTCTACGCCGAGCCACATCGTCAGCTCGACCGTCTCGTCAAACTTGGCAAATGCGATCTCTTTCAATTTCGCGACTGCCTCGTCGAGTGTATAACGCTTGCCGATCTCGACCTTCTCGAGAGCGGCAAGATATTTCTTACCTCTTTTCATTTTATCTCCAGGTGCTAACGAGAAACTTAGTCTCTCTCCCTATTCGGATTAACAATCGTACCGACTGTTGCCGATCGAAAACCTATACAACCGTCAGACCCATCGACTTTGCCGTTCCCTCAATGGTTTTCATCGCGGAATCGATATTGGTCGTGTTCAGGTCCTGCATTTTCTTTTCCGCAATTTCGCGAATCTTGTCCCGAGATATAGTGCCTACTTTTTCCTTGTTCGGCTTGCCGGAGCCTTTTGGTATCCCGGCTGCCTTTCGGAGAAGATCGCCCGCGGGCGGCGTTTTTGTTTCGAATGTGAACGACCGGTCGGCGTAGACCGTGATTACGACCGGCACCTTCATGTCCGGATCGTCATTCTGCGTGCGGGCGTTAAACGCCTTGCAGAATTCCATGATGTTGACGCCGTGCTGACCCAAAGCCGGGCCGATCGGCGGTGCCGGATTGGCCTTGCCCGCCGGAATCTGTAACTTAATGTATCCTTCTATCTTCTTTGCCATAACTGGAACGCAGGCACCCTTGCCTGCAACGCCGGCTCCTCCGGCGTGACGGACGCGAATTTCGAGAACTTTAGGATGCTATCCGCATCCTTGCAGGCAAGGGTGCCTGCGTACAGCTATTCTTCTTCTGCAAACGTTACCTTTTCAACCTCAAGGAACGTCAATTCGTATGGTGTCGAACGCCCAAAGATTGTGATCGAGACCTTGAGTGTCGCCTTGTCCTCATTAATCTCCTCGACCTTACCGGTAAAGCTGGCGAACGGGCCGCTCTTGATCCTGACGACCTCGCCAACCGTATACGTAAACTTCGGTTTTGGCTTCTCGGTCGCTACCTCGATATTGTGAACAATCTGATCAACCTCAGCCTGGGTGAGCGGCGTTGGGGCCTTTCCGCCTAGAAAACCGGTCACCTTTGGCGTGGATTTGATGGCGTGAAACACATTATCAGGAATCTTGCCCTTGTCGTCGCAATCTACCTCAACCAGTACATATCCGGGATAGAACATCCGCTCGGAGACGTATTCTTTATTGCCGCGCATCTCGACGACTTTTTCCTTCGGCAGCAGGATTTCGGTTATTTGCTCGCTGAGCTCCATATCACGCACGCGTGCGTTGAGGCTCTCGACAACCTTATTCTCATGCCCCGAATAAGTGTGGATAAAATACCACTGCTTCATCTTCAAATATCCTTATACACCGGCGATCT
>JBBJMG010000027.1:0-15703 GCA_037720205.1 Pyrinomonadaceae bacterium | reverse complement strand
CATTGATGGTAGCGACTGCGCGCGAAGCTTAGACCTTCAGGTAGACACGCTTCCGATAGAGCAGCCACATCAAAAATAACCACAACAGGATGAAGGTGACAGCAAAGGCAAGTGACGCATCAACCGGCTGCAATATCGGAAGGAAAACGTTCTGCATCGCCCAACGCGAGGTAGATATCGGCTGCCCGTCCGGTCCAGTAACCCGATACGCCGCAATCATCCGTGCCATGATGCCTGAGAAAACGAACAGTGGCAGGGCGTTAACTCCGAAAACGTGGAACGGCCAGGACCATCGCATATATCCCTTTATGTCGATAAGCCAATAACATAATCCAAGCGTAAGCAATGCTAAACCCGAGGTCGCGAGCACATATGAACTCGTCCAAAGAGCCTTGTTCATCGGGAAATAGCTATTCCAAATAAGCCCACCGGCAAGCAGCATTACCCCGAAAGCGAAAACGCCGGCAACCCTGTCCAGGCGAAATGGACCGCTATTTGAATCGCCGACTACGGCTAGCGTGCCTGATCCCCTAAGCCATGTGCCCGTGAGCACACCAGAAATACAGCTTACAACCGTGGGAATGGTCGATAAAATTCCCTCAGGATCATAAACCTTACCTCCGCGCCAAATATGATTTTCGCCCAGTATAATCCGGTCAAGGTAGGCGGCGAGATTGCATGCCTTGTCGTCAATCGTTGTCACCTCGCAGCCGGGAACAGGTATCGCGGTCATCATTATCCAATAAGCCACCAGAAGAGCGACTCCAATGGCGACCTGTTGGCGCCACGTGGTATGCAAAAAGAGAATAGAGGTGATCAGATATACGACTGCGATTCGCTGAAGCACGCCAAATATACGGAGTGTGCCGTAGTTATAGGGCACGACATTGTAGCCCGCGAGATTCATAGCGGCGATGCCGAGTAAGGCGGCACCACAGAGAACCGCGGCAATTTTGTAGTTCCGCAGAAGTAGAAAGAAAAGGGCGCCGGTGAATCCCAACCAAGTCACCAGTTTGACGGGGTCTGGAGCGTCAGTCGCCTGAAATTGAAAGAATGGAAGTATGGATATCGCCGCTCCCAATAGATAGATGGAGGCAGAGCGGATCACGATCTTGAGGTAGGTTTTCCGGTCCGCGCTTTGAGCGACCTCTTTGCCGAGTGAAATCGAAATCGAAACGCCAACAATAAAAATGAAAAAAGGGAAAATCCAGTCGGTAGGTGTCAGACCATGCCACTGCGCATGTTCCAGCGGCCAATAAACGGGTGAGCCGCCGGGATTATTTACCAACACCATACCGGCGATGGTCATACCACGGAAAACGTCGAGTGAGACTAATCTCTGGGGTTCGGCCATTGATGCAATTCAATATGTGACTTCCCGTCGACTCTACCAATTCATTCTCGTATTCAGATGGGAGATGTGGGCCGTATGATGAAGTCCATGCCAGGCATAAAGGGCGAGGGCGCGATCGAGCTGCCATCGGCCCGTCTCCGGATGAATGAATTCACGAGAAAAATCGGCGTCGGACATGGATTCAAGCAGCGCCGTCCAACGCACGTGAATTCCATCGATCATTTTTATCGAGACATCGATTGGCAATTTGTTATCAGGCAACTCGGCCCAGCGATCCTCGTAATATGGCCTTATCGTAGGCGGTTCGTCCTCTGTGAGTGCCAGTTTGAACCGGATCAGGCAATTTGCATGACTATCCGCGACATGGTGCACCGTCTGCCTGACCGTCCAGCCCCCATCGCGGTAGGGCGTGTCTAACTGCGATTCATTAAGACCGCCAACGGCGTCGTTCAGGTCGGTGGGCAGAGCCGCTATGGATTTTATATTATCGGGGCGCAGCTTAAATTCGTTTGAGTCGAATTTGCCTATCGGAAATCTCAAGTCTTGGGCCATAGAATGCTTCTCAACCGCTGTCAGTATCAGCCTCCGAAATAGTTCTCAAACCGCGTAAATTCTTTTAAGAAAGCCAGTTTCACAGTGCCCGTCGGCCCATTCCTTTGCTTGGCGATTATAAGTTCCGCCAGGCCCTTATTCTCTTCCGTCTCCTTGTAATAGTCCTCTCGATAGATGAATCCCACAACGTCCGCATCCTGCTCAATTGAACCTGATTCGCGGAGGTCGCTCATAAGCGGCTTTGGCGGGCTGCGGGCCTCGGGAGCTCGTGAGAGCTGCGATAGGGCAACGACGGGTACGTCTAGCTCTTTGGCAAGTCCCTTCAACTCTCGTGAGATCTGGGAAACTTCCTGCTGACGGGATTCGGTTCGTTTCGATCCGCCCATCAGCTGTAGATAATCGACGACAATCAGATCGAGCTGTTTTTGCTCAGCCGCTAACCGGCGACATTTAGCCCTAATTGCGAGGGCCGAGATTGCCGGCGTGTCGTCAATAAAAATCTTAGCGTCTGACAGTGTCCCGATAGCATTGGCCAAGCGTTCCCATTCATTGGACATCAGATGGCCGGTGCGGAATCGGTGGGCATTTATGTGCGCCTCCGATGCAAGCATACGTGTCACAAGCTGCTCCTTCGACATTTCAAGCGAGAAGAGAGCGACGACGGCCTTCGAATAAAGAGCGGCGTTCTGGGCCAGCGTCAGACATAGGGCAGTCTTCCCCATCGAGGGCCGTCCGGCGATGATGACGAGATCGGTCCGCTGCAAGCCTGAAGTCATCTCATCAAGCTCGCGGAAACCCGTCGAAAGCCCGGTAATGCCCGTCCCCTCGCCTTTCGCATACTCTTTTACACGGGCCAAGACCCTGTCTGCAATCGGTGCAATCCGCGAAAAACTCTGAGTGGTGCGGGCCTCCGCAAGTGCAAAGATCTGCTTCTCCGCGCTATCCAGCACGTTCTCTGCATCATCCTCTTCCGCCAACGCCTCGCTCGTAATCGCGTTACACGTACGGATCAGGCTGCGAACAACCGATTTGTCTTTTACGACCTTGATGTACTCCGCAACGCTCGAAAAATGAGGTAGGCCGAACGTTAGATTTGTAATGGTTGAGGTCCCGCCAATCGACTCTAAGGCGCCCTCTTTCTTGAGCTCTTCACCGATCAGAATCGGGTCGATCTGGCGCTGTTTTTCGAACAATGCGATCATCGCCGCAAACACGCGGCGATTCAGCGGCGAATAAAAATCCTCCGGCCGCAGATGCTCGACCGCCTGTGCAATAACGGCATTATCAAGCAAGATCGCACCTAAAATCACACGCTCGCTCTCATCACTCGACGGCAAGGGCTTTTCGAGATACTGATCTCGTCGATTGTCTGGAAAGACAGCTGCCATTTTTTGAAATCAGAGGTAGGTCGCGAAGTGTATTTTAGAGCGAATCCGTTCCCGTGTCGAAGCGGAAAAAAAGAAAGCCACTAAAGGTAAGGGCTACCGATATTTACGATTACCCCAAAAAGAAAAGGTCGTGGGCGGGGCGCCCACGACCTTTTTTTTCAAACGCAAATTTTACGATACTCGATCGCTTTCCGGGCTCTTGGCAGACTCGGCCGCAACATCCGAGTTTTCTACCTGCCCGCCGAACGCTTCGCCTTTCGTATCGTCTGTATCCGCCTTTTTCCGAGATTTCCGCTCGGGCTTTGATTCCCCTTCGGCTCCTTCGACAGAAACGGTAATCGGTATTTGCAGCGTGACCTCGCGGTGAAGTTTGACACTCGCTGTAAACTCGCCAGTTTCCTTAATTGCATCCTTCAGGATAATTTTCCGGCGGTCAATCTCGTAGCCTTTCGCAGTGAGGGCCTCGGCTATGTCCATCGTTGTAACTGAGCCGAATAGTGCTCCGCCTTCACCGGCTTTCCGCTCAAAAGCCAGGGTAATAGTGCTCATCTGCTCTTTCTGGGCCTCAGCAGTCGCTTTCTCGCCAGCGGCCTTCATTAGAAGGCGGGACCGTTCCTGCTCGATTTGACCCACGTTAGCTTTGGTCGCGAGAGTCGCCAGTTTTTGCGGCAGCAAGTAGTTTCTGGCGTAGCCCGCCTTGACCTTTACTATCTCACCGCGTCCACCCACGCTTTCGATATCTTCTCGTAATAAAATTGTTGTGTTTGCCATGTTAAATCCTGTGCGAATGCCCGCGCGCTCGGTAAAAAAGCGGCACATCCGACTTCTATAAATTAACCTCTACGCTCCGGAGCCGCCCCCTTAACAGGCTGGATGTCGACTCAATCAGCCACAAACGGCAGCATCGCCATCGATCGGGCGCGCTTGATTGCTTTTGCCAGGCGACGCTGGTCCTTTGCCGAGATCATAGAGATACGACGCGGCATAATTTTACCGCGTTCAGGTACAAATGTTCGCAAAAGTTCGACATCCTTCCAGTCGAGATAATCCGGCACAAGCTGTCGCGGACGTCTCCGCTGGTATCTCCTGGGACGGTCGCCAATCACATCTTCACCGACGCCTAGACCGCCATCGCGGTCGCCCATCATTTCCATTTCTTTCTCAGCCATAATTTCCCTCCGCTATGAGTTTTCGCCGATTTGATAAACCCTCAGGGCTGCCGGCAAGCGACACCCAGTCCTAGGCCTCCGCCTCGGCCGGCTCCTCGATCGCCGCTTCCTCTCGCGAGGGACGAAACGCCGCGCGCTTGGCCGCGCGTGCCTCTTTTTTTGCACGTATGGCGTCAGCCTTTTTACGATCTTCGTCCACCCGGACAGTGATATAACGCATAATCATATCGTTTACACGCATACGACGCTCGAGCTCGGCGATCTCCTGCCCCGTGCCTTTGACCTCGAATAAGACGTAGTGCCCGGTGTATTTCTTTTCTATCGGATAGGCGAGATTGCGAATGCCGATATCGTCCATTCTTACCACCTCGCCGCCCTCTTTCTCAATCACCTTGCCGACCGCCTCGTTCAATTTTTCGATCTTGTCAGCTTCCGTCTCCGGATTGACGATATACATTACTTCGTACGTTCTATTTGCCATTTTTTACCTCGGACCCATTAATTAAATCTCGCCATTGCGGCCTCGACCCCGTCTGCAATAATCGAACGGGTCGCGTCGGACGCCGTTGCCAATGTCTTCTCAACCGTCTCGAATTCCTTCTTCGAAAAATCATCGAGGACGAATCTAGCGGCATCGCGGATCTCATGTTCCGGTCCTATCCCGATGCGGAGACGCGTGAACTCGGGCGTTCCCAAACATTCTATAATTGATCTCAGGCCATTCTGCCCCCCGTGAGTGCCTCTGGGGCGAATCCGAATCGAGCCCAGCGGCAGAGCCAGGTCGTCCGAGATCACCACCATTCGCTCAATCGAGCGGCCTTCCTTCGTCAAAAGCCCGGCAACTGCTTGACCGCTCAGATTCATGAACGTTTGAGGCATTGCGAGCTCGACGACCTGATTGTCAATTTCTGCACGGCCGACCAGCGACAGGTTTTCAACGCGCTTAACAGCGATATTAAGCTGGCACGCGAGCAGATTGATGAGCATGAAGCCCAAATTGTGCCGCGTTTTTGCGTATTCGGGCCCCGGATTCCCTAGGCCCACGATCAGCCACTTACTCATATCGGAAAAGCGGGGTGTCGCCTGCGAGTCAAATGCAGGCAAGCCGCCCGCGTCCCGACTACTCTTCGCCGCCGCCTTCTTCAGCAGGCGGTGCGTCGTCACCTACGACCTCAGGTGCCGCTCCCTCTTCAATCTGCGGTTCCAGATCCGCCTCACTAACGATCACGATCGACGCAACCACCGTATCGGGGGCATCGTGTATCTCGATACCTTCACCAATCTTCAGGTCGGACACGTGGATCGCGTGTTCCGCAGTCAATTCCGAGATATCGACATCGATTGAATCCGGAGTCTTGGCCGGTTCGCACAGGACCTTGATCTCACGCATTGCCTGCGAAAGTACCGCACCCTCTTCGTTAAGCGATTCCGGCTCACCAATTAGATGGATCGGCACCGTCATCTCAATCTTTTCGCCGCGTGCAAAGCGCCTCAGATCCGCATGAATCAGACGACCGGTGACAGCGTCGATTTGACGATCCTGAAAAATCACATCGTTAATTCCCTCGCCGGGGATGTCGAGCGAAAACACTGTGTTTACGCCCGAATCCGTACGAAGCACCGCCGCAAGAGCTTTTAAATCCGCCGACGCCGCCAGGCTCTCAGTCCCTCCGCCATAAACGACGACGGGGATTTTGCCCGCCACACGCAGCCGACGATTTTCGTTTTTACCTCGAGTTTCCCGCTTCTCCGCGGCAACCGTTACTTTTTCTGCCATAAAAACCTCAAATCAAATAAACAGGGACGAGACACTAGTTTCGTCATGAATCGAATTTATCGCTGACGCAAGCAGTTTTCCCACACTCAACACTTCGATCTGACCTCCCTCGACAAGCGGCTTTCCGCCATCGCGGATCGGAATCGTGTTAGTAAAAAGAACCTTTTTCAAATGCGAGTTCGAGATATTCTCGATCGCGTTACCGCTTAATACGCCATGTGTAAAAAACGCAGAAATCTCGTTTGCACCAGCCTTATGCAATGCATCCGCGACCTTTACAATCGTGCCGCCCGTATCACACATATCGTCGATTATCAGACAATTCTTGCCTCGCACGTCACCGACAATATTCATCACATCGGCCTCATTGGCGCGCTCGCGACGCTTATCACATAGAGCCAGGCCGGCGTTCAGGCGTTTTGCGTATGCCCTCGCCCGCTCGGCACCGCCGGTGTCGGGGGCGACCACGATCAGGTTGTCGATCGGGTTAGCCTTAAAATATTCAACTACGATCGGCGCCGCGAACAAATGATCAACAGGAATATCAAAAAAGCCCTGTATCTGCGACGCGTGCAAATCGATGGTCAAAACCCGCTGAGCACCGGCCTTGGTTATCAAATTCGCTACCAATTTCGCCGCAATCGGCACCCGCGGCCGGTCCTTCTTATCGGACCTGGCGTAACCAAAATAAGGTATGACGGCGGTCACACGCTTTGCCGACGATCTTATAAAAGCGTCGGTCATGATCAGCAGCTCCATCAGGTGCCGATCACTCGGCGGGCACGTGGGCTGCACTATAAAAACGTCATGCCCGCGGACATTTTCGCCAATCTGAAAGTTAAACTCGCCGTCCGAAAACCGCTCGGTACTGGCCTTGCCCATCTCGCAATTGAGCTCACGACAAATCTCTGACGCCAAGTCAGGGTGCGCATTGCCGGCGAAGACTTTGATTTTTCCGGTCGAGCTCATCAAGATGATCCGCCCTACAGACGGCGCCAATCGGCCGATGCTAATCTGGAATCAATACTCCAAACAGAAAAAAGGCAATCTACAGATAGATTGCCCGCCTCGTTTCAATTCACAATTGGCTGGGGCGGGAGGATTCGAACCTACGAATGCCGGATCCAAAACCCGGTGCCTTACCACTTGGCGACGCCCCAATTCGCGAATATCATTTCGACGCGGAAACAACCTAAACCCTAGATGCAAAGGGCCTCGCGGTACTCGGCCCGCGATACGGTTGCTACGGCAAACTTTCGCCAAGTCGATTCGGAATCGAGGGCTTTGATAGCAGCTTGCCGTGTCTTTATGTTGTCAAATATACCAAAAACGCTGGCTCCGGTGCCGCTCAACGCGGCGTTCCGGGCTCCTAGTCCCAGCAGCGTCTCCTTTGCCCGACCTATCTCAGGATGGGAGACAAAGACGCTCTTTTCAAAATCGTTTTTCAATGCGACCTGGCGTAAATCAAGATCCAACGCCTGTTCGCGGCAATCTCGAAGAATACTTTCCTGCTCCTCAGTTGTCAAGATCGGGCGATTCAGATTCTGAAACGCATCCCGGGTCGGAACCGCAATCTCAGGCGTCACGATCAATAAAAATAGCTCGGCGGTATCATCAACCGGTTCAATGATTTCGCCCCGGCCGCTGCCGATCGCGGTGCCGCCCGAAATGAAAAAAGGAACATCCGACCCAATGCCGGCCGCAATATCCGACAATTCATCCGTACTCAGGTCTAAATCCCATAGCCTCGAGAGGCCGATCAAGGCTATCGCCGCATTTGAAGAACCGCCACCAAGCCCGCCCGGCGAAGGAATGTGCTTCTGAAGATGAATCCTGGCGCCGCTATTTATATTGAACCGAGCACTCAATACTGTTGCGGCTTTTGAGATAAGGTTCCGTCCATCGACCGGAATCGCAGCCTGATCGCAAGTCAACGTTACTTCATCACTTCGGGCAAAACTCAGTGTATCCTGGAGCGACACGCTCTGAAACACAGTAAAAATCTCATGAAAACCATCCTCGCGGCGCCCCAATACGCGCAGCGTCCAGTTGATCTTGGCGTACGACGGCAGTGAAAATCGATTCGTCACATTTATCAGAATAGATAAACTTCGTTATGTCGGCAACAAATCCTGACAATCGAGATCGGTAAATCCAGGAACCGTACCGATAGGGCTGCGTGTATTAACAATGAAGGCAGTTCTAAAGAAACTTTTCATCGGAGAACTCAGTTGGAAACGCCTTTTCAGATCGCTCCTTCTGATACCTATTTGCGTTTTTGTTGGCCTTTTGACAATTGCCTTCTTCTTCTCCGACCGACTCCTATTCCGTCCGCCAGCGTCTTCATACAAGGACGATTCAACGATAATTAAATTGGAAACGGCTGGAGGCGAAAGGATTTCAGCCAAGTTTTATGAAAGTGATGTTGCTGTTTTTACGATTCTTTTCAGTCACGGAAACGCGGAAGATATTGGCACTATTGAACCTTTTATACTGAGACTCAACGAGAGCGGCTTTTCCGTTCTTACGTTCGACTACCGTGGATACGGAACAAGTGAGGGCAATCCTTCTGAAGCAAATTCCTATCAGGACATCGAAGCCGCGTACGACTATCTGGTAAAGACTCAAAAAATCCCGGCAAATAGGATAATAGTTCACGGACGCTCACTCGGGGGCGGGGCTGCGGTCGATCTAGCCTCGCGCCGAGAGGTCGGAGGGATGGTGCTGGAGAGTACCTTCACGTCGGCCGCGCGGGTATTAACCCGTGTTCGGATTTTGCCGTTTGACCAGTTTGAGAATATCAGGAAGATCAAGGCCGTCACTTGCCCAATTCTGTTCATCCACGGGAGAGAAGACTGGACGATTCCTCTTCATCATGGACAAGCTCTTTTTGACGCTGCGAACGAGCCAAAACAGGTACTTTGGATCGACAACGCGGGTCATAACAATGTATTTAATAGGGCGAGCGAGAGATATCTTGCAACAGTTCGGGAATTTTCCGAGAGTCTTCCAAAATAAAAACGGATCGTGCGAGCTGCCCCGTACGATCCGCCATTCAAATTAGATATGACTACTTACTTCCTCATCAAAAACACCTGCGTGAAATAAAATGATCCGTCTGGCGAGACTGCGATACCGACGGCTGAATCTTGCCAGTTTGCGTCGAGCATATTGCGGCGGTGTGATGGCGAATCGAGCCATGACTCGACTGCTTTTTCGATGGGGTCTTTGTAGCCTCGGTTGAAGGCGATGTTTTCGCCGATCGCCCTCCAACGGCCAACGCCGAGCGTATCTGCCCTGTCGCTGACCATCTTGTTATCAAGGCCCTTATGGCTGAAAAATTGAAACTCGGCCATGTCTTCGGAATGCCGGCGGGCAACGGCGGCAACCTGATCGCACCATTTTAAGGCGGGCAGACCTTGAGCCGCACGTCGGCGGTTGATGATGTCAAAAGCTACTTTCTCGAACGCGGAAGTGCTGGCTGACGGGGTGATTTTAGAAGTTGACGGCTTCCCATCCGGTTCATCGTCTGTTTCGAGCAACCCTAACGGATCAAAATTGTCGCTGCTTGTTGAGAGTTTGACTGCGGTCTGCGTATTTGGGCCGGCCTGAGCGAGTGCGTTTACGCTAAAAATCGACAGGAAGATTGCGGATAGGAATATTCGGTTTAACAAGTTGACCTCACTTCGGTGGCCGGACGAGCCTCATATGAAATGGGCTTCCTGGCTTTGCGCATGCCCGCTTACGAGCACTTGCCTTTTCGGATAAGGTGACAAAACACGTGGTTTTGTCTAGTTAAACAAATTTGTATACGGTCGTTATTTCCATAAAAATATTTACGCCGCCTAAGGGTGATGGGATAGGCGACAGCTGGGGCTGGGCATATTGTGTTAAATTCCCCATATGGCAAAGGCAGCCCTGGCAATTCACGGCGGAGCGGGAACGATTTTGCGGTCCTCGATGACGGCCGAGCTCGAACGCGAATATCGGGACGGACTGCAGCAGGCCTTAGACGCCGGTTGGCGGGTATTGAAGGAAGGCGGATCGGCGCTTGACGCGGTCGAATCTGCGGTCATTTCGCTGGAAGATTTCCATCTCTTCAACGCGGGCCGCGGCTCCGTTTTCACACACGAAGGCAAAAATGAAATGGACGCCGCGATCATGGACGGCTACAAACTGCACGCTGGTGCGGTTGCGGCAATCAGGGGTGTTCGAAATCCTGTCACGGTCGCACGCCTCGTGATGGAGCGGACCGAGCACGTGCTGCTTGCCGCTGACGGTGCTAATGACTTCGCTGCCGAGGTGAATGCCGCGACAGGTGATGACGAATATTTCCATACCGACCATCGATATGAGCAACTGCTAAGGGCCCGTGAAGAAGGCGTGATCACACTCGACCACACCAACGAGGATCGAAGTCCAAACAAGGCGGAGACGCGACCAGTAGGGAGCGTGCAAAAGACTCCAAAATCCCTCGGCACGGTTGGTGCCGTGGCTTGCGACCGGCAAGGGCGGCTTGCCGCTGCGACCTCGACGGGCGGGATGACCAATAAGAAATACGGCCGCGTTGGTGATACGCCCTTGATCGGACTAGGCACTTATGCCGATGACACGTGCGCGGTTTCGTGCACCGGCCATGGCGAGTACTTCATGTTGGGCGTGACTGCATTCGACGTGGCGGCACGGATGAAATATAAAGGGCTGGCCCTCGATTCAGCTGCTCGCGAGGCGATCAACAATCTTACGCGAATTGGCGGCGAGGGCGGGCTGATCGCGGTCGATGCGAGCGGCAATATCTCAATGCCCTTTAATTCCGATGGTATGTATCGCGGCAGCGTCACGAATGACGGCAAGATCGTCATAGATATTTATTGATAGATGTTCCGAGCCGGTTGCCAAAGGCGATTGGGACTAGGGCTCGTCAATCGCGACATCGTACCGAGTCCATCTACTTTCGCTAACTTCGTTTTCGCGGAACTTTGGCCTACCTCCGGTCGTAACCAATCATTGACAAGGCGAGCTTTAGTGCTTTGTTTGGCCCCTAATTTCGGGACCGAAAGCAGTCGCAGGGTGCGGGAGAGTAACTTTTTTGGAAGCATTAAGGGCTGTGACCGAGTTTGATGGTGCAGATCTTGTCAGGCGTGCTCGCTCTGGCGACGGCGCGGCGTGGGAGGACATCGTCTCGGCTTTCTCCCGTCGGATTTTCAATCTCGCCTACCGTTTTACGTCAAGTGTTGATGGCGCTGAAGATCTGACCCAAGACGTTTTCATCCGGGTTTATAAATCGCTCGATCAGTACGATTCCAAGCAGGGCGATCTGGCGAATTGGCTGATGCGTCTAGCACGCAATTTGATAATCGACGATTACCGCCACCGGCAGCGTAACCCGCAGAATTCGATGGCCGATGCGGTTGATGACCACTCTTACCATCTGCGTGCGGTCGGAACCTCGGCTCACAAGGATCTAGAACGAAAGGAGCTGGCAAGCCAGGTGCAGGAAGGCATCGATAAACTCCCCGAAGATTTGCGAACGTGCGTCATTCTGCGGGACATCGAAGAATTGGCATATGCGGAAATCGTCGATGTGTTGAAAATTCCCGAGGGGACGGTTAAATCGCGGATCAATCGGGGAAGAATTGAGCTGGCGAAAATATTAAAAAGGATGAGGGTGGTGACAGTTTAAGAGGCGGTGGCCTCATAGCGAACGATGCTCGTTGGATTGATATTAGACTTGATTGTGCAAAGCACCTTTGATGTGTTTGCTGGTTGGCTACGTGATTCAATGCCTGGGCGATAAGACTTATGATGAGGGAGCGGAACAACATAGTAGATTGCTCAACGTTTGAGGAGCTTCTGACGGACTACCTCGACAAGACGCTCGATCCGGCGGTGAATCGGTCGGTTGCGGCGCATGCGCTCGCCTGCCCGCTGTGCCATTCGCTGCTTAATGATGTAAAGGTTTCGCTTGAGGTCTGTCGGACGATTACCGCCCCGACGGCTCAGATGACGCGGCTCGAGGCGCGTGTCCTGTCGATGACGATGCCCGAGACGTCAATGCCCTGCGAAGAATTTGAAGAGCACCTGACCGATTATCTCGACGGATTTCTCCCTGCTTCGAGGTTTCATCACTGGGAGCGGCATGCCGCGTTGTGCAATTCGTGCGAAGATCTGCCCGGTATGGTCGTCCGGTCGATCGCCGCTTGCTACACATATAAGATGGACGAGCTCGCTGTTCCGTCCGGCCTGCATGAAAGGATTTTGAATCTCACGCTCGGCGCCGAAAAAGCTGCTGCCGCAAAGGCCTCGTGGGTGTCGCGTGCCGGTGACTGGGTTCGCGGGCTTGGCTGGCCGGTTGCCGTGCCGCAGCTTGCACCCGTTGCAATGATGTTCGGTTTTGCGTTTCTCGTCTTCAGCCAGACGGTCTCGGCCGACGGCTCGCTCGCCGGAGTTTATCAGAAGAGTTTTGAGCTCGCCGAGCAGACCTATCAACAAAGTGCCGAGGCGTGGAATGGCCGACCCGGCGAAGCGGAGCCGGTAGCGAATCGCGACCCGATCACGGGCACCACGACCGTTGGCAATGAGGAATAAGAAATAGATGAATTGTGCCTATCACAGTCAGAACCCGGCAAATGTTAGCTGCAACGGATGCGGCCGCCCGCTGTGCCCGGCCTGTGATCACCGTATTAAGGGGTTTCCGTATTGTCAGGATTGTATCGTCTCGGGTGTTGACCTGCTCAGGCAGCAAAGCCGCGGAGATAACGCCTCATACGTAAAGAAGCGCACCTCGCCTTTCGTAGCTTTATTGCTGTCTGCGATCTGTCCCGGCCTCGGTGCGGCGTACAACGGCCAGATGGTCAAGGCCCTTGTTTATTTCGGAGTGTTTATCGCCCTTTTTCAGCTCGCGGTCCTATCGGCGGGTATCGGCACGCCGCTGTTTGTGCTTGGCTTTATCGGTATGTGGTGCTTTGCCGCACTCGACTCATGGCGTACTGCCCAGATGATCCGCTCGGGAATTACGCCCGACATAGCGGACGATATTTTGGTCAGGCGTTTCTCAGGCAATCCAAAGCTTTGGGGAATCGTATTGGCTGGGTTGGGTGGCTTGTTCCTGCTGCAGGCTGTCGTTCCGATCCGGGGTTTGATCCGGGGCCTGCTGCCGCTGATGCTGATCGTGCTCGGCATCTATCTTCTGCGTGGGCACATCTTTAAGTCAAAGTCGGGCACGACAACCTGGTCCGACGCAGGCGAGCGAAGTTTTGCACTCGCCCAGACGCGCTATAATCAAACTGACTATCGCGTCTCGGACGACTTCTCAGATCAGACACGCAGCGGTTCGTGGAAGGACGTTTAAGTTTTAAGGAGTTCCTTGTCATGCTAAACGCAGCAACAATCGGCGGCAGCATCCTAATAATCATCGGCCTGGTCATCGCCCTCCTCGAGGCCCTGATCGGCTTTGTCGCGTTCATCGGCCTCGCTATCAAGATCCTCATCCTCGTTGCGTTCCTCGCGGTCTTCGCGTCGGTCGGCTTCCTGGTTTTTCGTGCCTGGCAGTCGCGAAGAGTTGATCGAGCTTAGAGAAACAAGGAGTTGAGAGTAGGCACTCCTCACGGCGCCCGCCGGCTGCCTTGCCTTTTTCCCCAAAATATGGCTTAATAGAGATTCCTTATACTGTGTATCAGGAAACTGCAAGGGGTTTTTCAATTCATCAGCGAGAGTTTATCTAAGTTTAATTTTTGACTCTTGTTCAGGTTTCGCGTTAGTCGCTTCAAGGGCTATCCGGCGTGATTCCGTGTGCCGAGGCTTAATTGTCCACGGCACGAAATCATCTTAAGGAGACAAGCACCAGCATAATGCAGAAAGACGACAAGTCGTACACTTTTCTTTTATCTCATTCGACTAAAAAAGGTATCTATATAAAACGCGTAGCAGTAGCTAAAACGCGCGTTCATTTTATTTCGTTAGGATTATTTTTACTCATCGGTGTGTCGACGCTCGGCGTGGGCGTTAGCGGTTTGATGCGGACGACGGCATTTGCATTGACTGTCGAACCGGCTGCTCAGGTTGCCGCACAGCCGGTTGAGACGGCTAAGGTTATCGAAACCGCAGATTACTCGCGACCGGGTGACCTGACCGCCAACAGCGGCGGCCCGGCAGACAACGCCGGCGAAGGCGACGATGCCGAGCTCGAGACTTCCCTGAGGCGTGTGCAGGCGACGACCAACGCGGCGAATGTGCCGACGATGTGGGCACACCTTGGCAAGATCAATAATGAGTTTGGTTTCCGACGCAACCCGTTTGGCGGGCGTGCGTATGAATTTCACCCGGGCCTCGATATCGATGGCGAACGTGGTGACCTCGTCGTAGCACCTGCGGGCGGTACGGTCATCCACTCGGCGTACAAGGGTGGCTATGGCAACATGGTCGAGATCGACCATGGCAATGGCCTAACGACCCGCTACGGCCATCTCTCAAAGCTCGAATCAACGCAGGGCGACTCGGTCACACGCGGCCAGCTAATTGGGTACGTGGGCTCAACAGGACGCTCAACCGGCCCGCATCTCCACTACGAGCTGCGCCTCAACGACAAACCGATAAACCCTCGGCACTTTCTGCCGACCGAACCGACGGATTTGTCGAAGCTCGTCCGATAGTTATGGTTAGTAAAAGGATTTGAGCGAGCCCACTCGGGCTCGCTTTTTTCGTTGCAGGGTGGCGGCAAAGCTAAGCATAATTTTGCCGCGTTCGCAGCAGCCGCTTTCTGCATCAAATTACGGCGGATGATCGATAACTGATTTTTCTCGGTGCTTCGATTATAATTCCGGCGTCGACATTAAAATTTCTCCAGGGAAGAAGACTGTTTATGAGATCGAAAACTAATCGTGTTATTTCCGCCGCCTTTGTGTTTGCGGTTTTGCTTACTTCGGTGCCGTTTGCGGTGGCTTTTGACGAGGGCATGTATGCGCCGGACCAACTTTCAAGGCTCGCGCTCGATAAGAAGGGCATCAAGATCAAGGCGTCGGATATTTACAATCCGGCGGGTGGCGGGTTGACCGATGCAGTCATTCGCCTGAGTGTCGGCTGCACGGCTGAATTTGTATCACCTGACGGGCTAATTTTGACTAACCATCATTGCGGTTTTGACGCATTGGTCAAAGCGTCGACGCCTGAAAAGGATTTGATCGAAACAGGTTTTAAGACCGACAGCCGTGCCGGAGAGATACGGGCGCAGGGCTATTCGATCTTTGTCACCAACCGCGTCGAGGACGTGACGGCAAAGATTATGGCCGGCACCGAGGGCATGACTGGCGACGGTCTTGCCGCGTCGGTCAAGAAGCACACTGACGACCTGACCGTCGCCGAACAGGCCAAGGCGCGGCCCGGCTCGACGGTGCGTATCCAGGCCCTAAACAGTGGCTATTTTTACTATCTCTACGAGACGATGCAGGTCAAGGACGTCCGCGTC
>JBBJMG010000019.1:0-47851 GCA_037720205.1 Pyrinomonadaceae bacterium | reverse complement strand
GAGCGACGAGAGAGCGGTGCCGTTCGGGTAGAGGCGAGCGGGATAAAGCACTGGAAACCGCCGGTTTTATCCTGCTGTTCGCGAAGCCGGACGAAATGATCGATGCGGTCTTCGGTCGTCTCGATGTGGCCGTAGAGCATCGTCGCGTTGGTCTTGAGACCCGCCTTGTGGACCTTGCCGGCGAGTTCTAGCCAACGGCTGCCATCGCATTTGTGGTCGCAGATGCGCGAACGCGTCGGCTCGGCAAAGATCTCGGCACCGCCGCCGGGGCAAGAATCCATCCCCGCCGCGTGCAGACGCTCGATCACGTCCTCATCCGACATCTTGTAAAACCGCGCAAAGAAATCGAGCTCGACCATCGTTAAGGCTTTGAGATGGAGTCGAGGAAATTCGCGTTTGAGCGACGAGAAAAGATCGGTGTAATACTCAAAGGGAAGTTTGCTGTTTAGGCCGCCGACAATGTGCAGCTCGGTCGCACCCTCGCCCACCGCCGTCCGGGCAATCTCGATCGCGTCCGTGATCGAATGTGTATACGCACCTTCTTCGCGGGCCCGCTTGTAAAACCCGCAGAATTTGCAGTCCGCGACGCAGATGTTTGTGTGGTTGAAATGCCGGTTGACGTTGTAATAGGTTGTCAGGCCGTGCTTTTTGCGGCGTACGGTGTCGCCGAGCTTTCCTAGGGCGTTGAGGTCAGTTGTGTTGTATAGAGCGAGGCCCTCATCGAAGGTCAGACGCTCGTCATCTTCTACTTTGAAGGCAATGTCGATCAATTTTGGATCAAATGAAAACTGCATAACACTATGCTACGATTCTAACAAAATTGTGATGAAACTCGTTTGCGGGAAGTATCTGAATACTAGCTATTTGCGTTAGCATCCCGCTGTTGGCAAGACAAACTCATGAAATTCGGACAAGTCGAAAATCCCGGCGAGATTGATTTCACGATCCCGGCGGATCATCCCGACACCAAACGCGTTTTGGGAAACACACAGGCGAAAGACCTTGAAATATATGTAGGCTGTGCCAAGTGGAACAGCAAAGACCTGAAGGGCTTTTATCCGAAGGGCACCAAGGAAGAGCTTGCGTACTATGGTTCACAGTTTAACTGTGTCGAGCTGAATGCGACCTTTTATAAACGTTACTGGGAGCCAACTTACAAGACCTGGCGTGATTCGGTTCCGGAGGGATTTAAGTTTTCGCCAAAGTTTAATCAGGGCGTTACGCATTACTCGCGGCTTAAGGATATCGAGAGCCGCATTGAGGAATTTGCGGAGAATGTGGCTCACCTTGGTGACAAGCTCGGCCCGCTCCTTCTGCAGATGCACAACAATTTTCCGCCCAAGAATTTTGATCGTGTCGAGGCGTTTGTCGATATGTGGAAATACGATCTGCCGGTAGCGATGGAGTTTCGCAAAACCGATTGGTACAACGACGCCGATGTCGCGGCGCGACTCTATGACTTGCTCGAAACCAATAACATAAGTAACGTCATCGTGGATACGGCGGGACGGCGCGATTTGATGCACATGCGGCTGACGACGCCGACTGCGTTTATTCGATGGGTCGGGGCAAACCACGAGTCGGATCGAACACGTCTGGATGAATGGGTGCACCGTATCGCTGAGTGGAAGACGCAGGGATTAAAGGAGTTATACTTTTTTGTCCACCAGAATGTGGAGGTTGAATCGCCGCTATTGTCCGGCCATTTCATCGAGCGGTTAAATAAAAAGATAGGCACCGATTTGAAAATACCTCGAACTCTCAGCGAAGCAGCCTCGACCTGAATCCTCTCAGTGCGACTTTAGAAATACCGCTCCTCCGAAGGTAATCAGCAGAACGAAACTGACAACGGCGTTGGTGGTAAAAAAAGCTGCGTTCAGTTTTGACAGGTCGTCGGCTCTAACGAGCGAATGTTGAAAGAGGAGAAGGGAGCCTACGCCGAGGACACCGACGAGTGCAGGCCAACCGAGGCCGGTGGCGAGATACAATATCACTAGCACGATGAACGCCTGCAAGTGAAATAGCCGAGCGATTCGCAGCGAGTTTCGGACACCGTAGCGAGCGGGAATTGATCGCAGGCCGGCACGTCGGTCAAAATCAAAATCCTGACACGCATACAGCACGTCAAATCCAGCAGTCCACATCAGAACAAGCAGGGAGAGGAGAAGCGGAACCTCGTCTGCTAGCGAGCCCCTCACGGCTATCCAAGCTGCCGACGGGGCAATCGCAAGAGCAATTCCAAGGAATATGTGTGCGAATGCGGTGAATCGCTTTGCGTATGAATACCCGAGGATGAAGATGAGGGCGACAGGCGACAAGGCGAAGGTTAGCCAGTTGAGCAAATAGGACGCAAGGAGAAAAACGCCAATCGACGCACAGAGGAACGTCGTGGCAAAACCTATTGAAAGCCTCCCCGAAGGTATCTCGCGATCTGCCGTGCGCGGGTTTGCGGCGTCGATGTCACGGTCAATGATGCGGTTGAAAGTCATTGCCGCCGACCGAGCTCCGATCATTGCAACGGTTATCCAAGAAATCTGCCACAAGGTCGGCAGCCCATCCGCCGCGAGGATCGCCCCGAGGAGAGCAAAAGGAAGTGCGAACAGCGTGTGCTCGAACTTGATCATCTCGAGCGTCGTTCTTAATTTTTGAATTGCGGAGGTCATCGCCTGCGAAAACGAAGAGTCTAGCACAGAGGACTCATCTGCTAGACTCGTGCGGTGCCCAGCGGACGAACCCATGACGCCATCACATTTTTGCTCGCGGCACCATCCGCCGCGACCGCTTACCTCATCACCGGCGGGCTCACGTCGGCGGCCGTCGTAGCCGCGGCATTCGTATTTGGCGGGCTGATGTTCGGGCCTGACCTCGACACGGTTTCGCGCCAGTATTCCCGCTGGTCAATTTTTAGATTTTTGTGGATTCCGTACCGCAGATTTTTTAGTCACCGTTCGAGATTCACGCATGGGCTGATCTTCGGAGCCCTGATTCGCGTGGTGTACTTTCTCGGGGCGTTGAGTATTTTTGCGCTCATTGTCGCCGGTACAGACGCCGTTTTCGCCGACGGAGAGATTCCTGGTTTCAACGATTTGACCCGGGTATGGAGGGTTGTAGGGATATTTGTCAGGCGGAATTTTGGCGAGTACTTCTTTCTCTTCGTTTTCCTTGGACTGTGGCTCGGTGCGGCCAGCCACACCTTTACTGATATGGCAGGCTCGTATATAAAGACGGGCCGGGTCGCGAAGTTTCTGTAAGCTTCTGGGAACGTTAGCCCCGGCCGCCGCCCGTTCGTGCGCTGTGCAATCGTTGAGCGTGCCGGCGTGCCGCGTCGGAGACGTTACGATTTTTTGTAAGAGCGGCCAGATCGCGCAACTGCAGACGGCTCATTATGGTGATTATGTTTGCCATCGGCGTACGCGGATTTTTGGCAAGGCTGTGCATGATGTTGTAGCTGCGCGACCATTGGCGGTTGGAGGCAATCTGGCGCAGGATGTCCTCGGCGATCGAACGCATCGAGGCAATGATCTCGACCTCTTGCTCGGAGATTTTCGGATTATTAACAACGGCGCTCGAGACCAGCCGGTTTGGATCGCGGATCAGGATATTACGGGCCTCGCGGTCGCCCCGCATTCCGAGTTTGACGCGATCCTTGACTCCCATCTTCATGATGCGGTTGATCATGGAAATGCGCTCGCCCGGGATTTCTTCTTCCGACTCAGTTTGCAGCTCGCCAAGTATTTTGCCGATAGCCGCCACCCGCTGCTCGTCTGACTCTTCGTAAATCTCCTCAATAAATTCAAGCCCAAGCCATGAATCGTCTGTCTCGCGGTCGAGCACCTCGATATGCTCGGCGAGGAACATCGCATCCTCGACACTCAGGCCCGAACCGTCGAGATCGCTCGCAAACTCCGCCTGGTCCAGAAACTCAGCGGCCGCCTCGTTGCCCCGGGCGCGCATTTCGTCAGCTACCTGCTGTGCACCGCGTTCTTTTTCAAAGAACTCCCGTTTGATCTCCGCGGTACGGCGATGGGCCTCAGCCGTGCCATTAGGATTGGCTATGACCGCGTCAATTATCTCGGGGTTCCGGATCAGGAGCTGCTGGTTAAACGCGATCAGCTCGAGCAGAGGCCCGCTTGTGGTGGATCGCGCAAATGTCGCGATCGCGGCGGCCGGCGTTTGGGCGTTGAGCAGGATCGCTTCATGCAGAGACGTGGACAGCGTGGGCTGCGCGGCAAAATAGGCCAATACCCGGGGGGCAATCTCTGCCGAGCGGACGGCCGTGTCCAGATTTCCAGATTCCTGCGACGCGAGGCTTTCGATTGAATGTTGACGAAGCTCGCCGTCAGCGTTCTCAGTCAGCCCGACCAATATTTCGAGCAAGTCTGTCTGCGGCAACGGCAGTAGCCCGCGTGCGGCGGCCAACTGAGCGGCTCGCGGAGCGGTGCCGGAGAGTACAGCGGTGACTACGGGATTGGTCGAAACTATGTCCAAGAATGTTAGGGTCGACGGAGAAACCCGTCTATTGAATATATGTAGTACGAGGCGGGCCGACTGACGCCGACTCCATTTATAGTACCATATTGTCTGGTATCGTTGAGACCCGATTCGCGGGCTAACGTCGCCAGGTATGGTGCCGGTTAGAATCCGATCGCATCTCTCTATCTCGGAAATATTTAATGATTAAAGACCAACTTATCAAGTCAATCGGTGAGAAGAGCGCCCGAATCGGCGTGATCGGGCTGGGCTATGTAGGCCTGCCGCTGATCGTGGAATTTTGTTTGAAGGGATACACAGCCGTTGGTTTCGAGGTAGATGAGACGAAAACGGAGGAGATAACAGCTGGCCGCTCGTACATCGTCGATGTCACCAGCGAAAACATCAAAAAGTGTATCGATCACGGCAAGCTGACCGCGACGACCGAGTTCAGCGAACTTAGCGACTGCGACGTAATCATTATCTGTGTGCCGACGCCGCTGCGTAAGACGAAGGACCCGGATATGTCATATATCCTGACGGCGGGCGGCGAGATCCAAAAGTACCTTCGCCGCGGCCAGCTGATTATCCTCGAATCGACGACATATCCCGGCACGACAGACGAGGTTTTGCAGCCTATGTTTGAGGAAAAAGGTTTTAGGCTGGATGAAGACTTCCTCCTCGCATTTTCGCCGGAGCGCGTTGACCCAGGTAATCCGCAGTTTCAGACACACAACATTCCCAAGGTCGTGGGCGGCGTTTCTGACGATTCGACGGAGGCTGCGGCCTTCCTTTACCGGCAGATTGTCGAGCAGGTCTATCCTGTCTCGTCGGCACGAGTGGCCGAGGCCGCGAAACTGTGGGAAAACACTTTTCGAGCAATAAATATCGGTATGGCTAACGAGATGGCCAAGCTCTGCAACGCTCTTGGCATCGACACTTGGGAGGTTGTGAGAGCGGCGGCGACTAAGCCCTTTGGCTTTATGCCGTTTTATCCGGGACCCGGAATCGGCGGCCATTGCATTCCGCTTGACCCGCATTATTTGTCGTGGAAGGCGCGGCAGCACGGGTTTGACTCGCAGTTTATTTCGCTCGCCGAGCAGGTGAATTCGAATATGCCCGCCTACGTCGTTGAGCTCGCTTCAAATGCACTCAATGAGGAAAAGAAGGCCGTCAACGGCTCAAAAATCCTGATCCTCGGCGTCGCGTACAAAAAAGACATCGACGACATGCGAGAGTCCCCTGCATTGTCGATCATAGATCTACTGCGGGCTGACGGTGCCGACGTTTACTATCACGACCCGTTCGTCGCGGAGGTCACGTTTGATCACGCATACACGATCGGAGCCGGCGATCCGCTTTACAACAAAGAATTGACGGACGATCTGATCGGGGCTTCGGATTGCGTGATTATATGCACTGAGCACTCACCGATTGATTACGGCCGCGTCTGCCAGCTTGCCTCGCTAGTAGTCGATACACGTAATGCGTTGTCGCCGGAGATCCGATCCGACAGCAAGGCAAGGATCGTCAGGCTGTAGCGCCTCACGCCCGCCTCTTCTCGATGCTTAAAATCTTACTCATCGCCGGCGCCCGCCCTAACTTTATGAAGGTGGCGCCGATTTATGCCGAGATGAAACGGCGGCAGTCGGAATTTGAGCCGATGATTATCCACACGGGCCAGCATTATGACGCTGCGATGTCGGATGCATTTTTTGATGATTTGGGGATGCCGAAACCAGACGTCTACCTGGGCGTCGGCTCGGGTTCACATGCGGTGCAGACCGCCCGGATCATGACTGAGTTCGAACCGGTGGTTTTACGTGAAAGGCCGGACTGGGTGTTGGTTGTTGGCGATGTCAATTCAACAATCGCATGCGCTCTGGTGTCCGCCAAGCTCGGTGTAAAGATAGCGCACGTTGAGGCGGGCCTGCGATCGCGAGATCGGACCATGCCCGAGGAGATCAATCGTGTCCTGACCGATTCGATTTCTGATTTGTTGCTAACGACCTCGCAGGACGCGGATGAAAATCTACTTGCCGAAGGCAGTCCTGCTGAAAAAATCCGGTTTGTCGGAAATGTAATGATCGACTCGTTAACCAAGCATCTTGAGGTTGCCGAGTCCTCAAATGTGCGCGAGATGCTTGCGCTCAACGACCGGGAATATGCTGTGGTGACCCTGCATCGTCCATCGAATGTTGATGAGCGAGACGTTTTCAGCGGGATAACCGATGCGCTGTTATCGGTGTCCGAAAGACTTCCGGTCATTTTTCCGGTACATCCGCGAACGCGGGCGAAGATTGCCGAATTTGACCTTTCCGACAAAATTGCGAGATCAGATGTTCGGCTTATCGAACCGCTCGGTTACCTGGACTTTATGCGACTGTACAGCGGAGCCCGGCTCGTTTTGACCGATTCGGGCGGGTTGCAGGAAGAAACGACGGTGCTCGGAATCCCATGCCTGACTTTGCGGCACAATACCGAGCGGCCGATAACAATTGAGATGGGGACGAACCTACTGGTCGGGACCGACCCGGAAAAGATCCGCGAAGCGGCAATAGCGATTATCGATGCTCCGATAGCGGGCGGAGGCGCAAAAATCCCGCCCTTATGGGACGGGAAGGCTGCGGGGCGAATCTGTGACGAACTTCTAAAAGAGGTTTAGCCGCAAAGAGTCGCATAAGACGCCAAGTAAGAGGAAATATTTCTTAACCTTCTGCGACGCAGTGGCGATAACCTACTGACTTGACTCAACCGGGTAACCGGCCTGTTTCCACGACGCGGGGCCGCCGACTAAGGCGTAAGTTCCAGGAATATTTTTCTGGTTCATTTGGAATGCCAAACTGGCACTCGTGTGCTCCGCCGCTCAGGAACAGTAGACGATAATCTTTTTTCCCTTTGGCAGGACGCTGTATTTGTCCTCGGTCGCCCCGTTAATGATCTCCAGAGCTCCGGGCAGCCGCTCGATCATCCACGAGCCCTGGCCGCGGCTGTCGACAAAAACGGCATGGCCTGCGTCAAACTCTTTTTTGGCTTCCTCGGCCGTGATTCGCGGAACCTTTGCCTCGCTCTCGTATTTGACGTATTCGATCCCGGGCTGTTGACACGCCAGCAGCGCCGCCGCGAGTACTGTGATAAAGGAAAATGCCAGTATCTTTGATAATTTATTTTTCACCGAACGCCTCCAGAACCTCGTCGGCATGTGTCGCGACATCTACCTTGTCGAAAATCTTGACGATCTTGCCAGTCTCATCGATCAGGAACGTCTTGCGGGTCGTGCCCATGTATGTTTTGCCGTACATGCTCTTCTCACCCCAAACTCCGTAAGCCTCAACGACGTTTTTGTCGGTGTCAGCGACGAGAGTGTACGGAAGATTGAACTTCGATATAAACTTCTGGTGTGACTTCTGGTTGTCGACCGAGACGCCGATAACCTCAATGTCCTTAATACGGTAAACGTCGTTCGCATCACGGAACGAGCACGCTTCCTTTGATCAGCCAGGTGTGTCGTCCTTCGGGTAAAACCAAAGCACGACGCGTTTACCGCGATATTCGGCCAGGCTCACCGGATTGCCATCCTGATCGTGTTCGATAAAATTGGGTGCCTGATCGCCAACCTTGAGCATTTATGATCTCCTAGAGCGTGCTGAATTTTCAGATTGAGAGTATAACACGAAAAAAGCGATGAAAGTTCTCAGCCAACGTAAGGCTCTCAAACGGCTGAATGCAATAATCTCAAATTTCAAATCTGAAATTTCAGATAATTATGAAGGCCGAACTAAAAGCTGCTTATCTTGCGAAACGAAAGGTGCCTGCTGCGTTGACGCCCATTTTGTCAATGTCCATATTTCTCGACTTGAGGCGGTCGCGATTAACCGCGCCATCGAGCAACTCTCACTAACTGAACAGGACTGCGTGACACGGAGAATTGATGACGCGGTCATTAGGTACGGCTTAAACTCAGATGGCGATTCCTATTCCCAGACCTTCGCCTGCCCTTTGTTTGAAAAGGGGATCGGTTGTTTGGTTCACGAAACAGGTAAACCGATTCCGTGCATCGCCCATGCATGTTATGAATCGGCCGCCGATCTGCCCCCTGACGCTCTGGCGGAGCGGGCCGAGCGCGGAATTGATGCCCTTAACACACAAACCTACGGGCGACACCAGTCCGCCCTGCCGTTGCCGCTGGCTCTGCAAAATATCTCCACTAGGCCGAGCGTCGCAGCCGACCCCCGAGAATCGTCATCGGCACAAGAAATATAAGGAACGCAAGGTGATACCAGATGGGCGCGAGGTTCCAGTACATCACTTCGACCGCTACGCCGGCCGCGAGTAACAGACCGCCTAGTGCGAGAGTCGAGCGTCGATATTCGCCTGCGACAAGGGCACACATATAGCCTGCGCCAATTGTGGTCAGAAAGCTGCGAATTAGGTTTACAATATAGATCAGAGGCTCACCGCTTAGCCCCGTGCCCTCAGTCATCGCTCTTTCCGCAGCGGCATGATGCACACCGTACCAGTCGGGCGAAAGCTGTACGAGCAACGCCTCTCCCCCGACCCAAATAATCGACCAGGTAATAAACCCGGCGATGATGCCGAGAATCATCCTTACCATTTAAAGCCTCCTGAAATTGAGATTAGTTGACGGAACTCTAAATCGGGCACGGGGGATCTGTCAATGCACTTGCATATACATAGAGCTTCTTATTTGATCTCCAACTCAAACGGCATCATCAGCATTGCCTCGCCACGCTTCATGCGGTCAAACAGGGCAGCGTAACGAAAGGCCCGTCGGACGTCCGCCGGGAGTGATTCGATCAGAGTGGCTTTCGCTTTTTCTTCCGAAGACATTTGTGTGGTTTCGCCGCCGAGATAGTTTTCAAGAAACGGCCGCGGCTCAGGGAGCACGACGCGACGGACGTCCTTGTCGGCGGGTAGGTTCGCCAATTCCTTTGCTATAGTGATTGCTTTTTCAAGGCCACCGAATTCATCGATCAGGCCGATAGCTTTTGCCTGTGTGCCAGTCCAAACGCGGCCCTGGGCTATTGCGTTAATTTCCTCAACCGTTTTACCGCGCCCTTTGGCCACCTTTGGCAGGAAGAGATCATAGTAGATGTGATTGGCACCGCCTTCCATTTTGGCGCGCTCCTCGGGCGTCCACTTTTCCGTCTCGCGAAAGAGGCCGCCGTTTTTGCCTCGCAGGATGTACTCATTACTAACACCGAGCCAGTCGTACAAGCCCCTTACAATAGGCTTGCCCAGGAAGACGCCGATCGATCCGGTGATGGTTGCCGGTTCTGCAACGATCTTTGTCGCATTACAGGCGATATAGTACCCGCCTGACGCCGCGGCGTCGGCCATCGACACAACCACAGGTTTCTTGGCCTTGGCATTCTCGAGCGCGTACCACATCAGGTCGGACGCCAAAGCGGAACCACCAGGCGAGTCGACTCGAAGAACGATTGCCTTGATAGATGTGTCGTTAGCCGCGTCGTTTACCGCTTTGACTATGGTGTCAGAGCCCACCATTTCACCGTTAAATGGACCGTTTGATGAACTACCTAGATTAATCGCACCCGAAGCGTAAATGACCGCGACACGCTCGCCGTCATTGAGCCCGAGCGTGTCGGATGGGATATCACGATAGGCACCGCCGCGGACCGTCCGCAGTTTGTCGCTCTCCTTGTAGCCGAGTTTCGCCTTTAGCTCGCTATCTACTTGCTCACGGTAAAATGCGTCATCGATCAAGCCAAGCGATTTCGCCTGCATCGCATTGTAAGGAGCATTATCGACCAACCCTATTACTTCGTCTACATTCTTATTCCGCGATTCGGCGATCGCGCCGGTAAAGCGTGCGAAATACTCATCCAGAATTGCGTTAAAAACCTCCCGTTGGCCCTCACCCATTTCCTTTTTGGTGTACTGGTCAGGAGCGTTTTTATATTTAGGGCCGATCTGGATGACGTCGGCCTCGATGCCGAGCTTGTCGAGCGAGCCTTTGTAGAACATCGCTTCCGCCGCGAAACCATTTACATACAAGTCTCCCGACGGCGGCACAAAAATTTTGTCGGCAGCAGTCGCGAGATAATATTCTCGATTGGTCCCGATCTCCAGGAACGCATAAACGGGTTTACCCGATGTCTTAAACTCCTTTACTGCATCGCGGAACTCGTCCGCCTTACCCCAGCCAATACCGGGAAAGTCGATATCGAGCATCACGGCACCAATCCGGCTGTCCACCTTGGCCTTCCGCAGCTGCGTAAGTAGGGCAGTGAACGATTGCTGCTGTTCGACCCCCAAGGCCCGCATCAGCGGTTCCTCCGGAACGTAATCGGGCAAGGCCCCTGAAACACTCAGTACGAGTACGCTGTTTTCTGCGACGGTCGGGCGGCTCATCGATCCGGCGATGATCAGGACACCGATGACTACGACAATAAAAAGCGTGAGCAGGATGCCGCCCACGATGAGAAGAACTTTTGAAGTTTTTGAAAGCGCCATTTGTTAATAAGTGTTTGTCGGCACGGTATCTATAATACGCCAGGCAGGCATCTATAGTTTAGGCGAATCTCCGGGGCGAGGTTATCCGCGCTATTCGAGTGCGCTATATTTAATCTTTATGGCTAAACGCGGCTCCGTCCTTATTTGCGACGATGAAGAGATAATGCGCGACGTGCTCGAGACGATCCTCTCGACGGCGGGTTATAAGGTTGAGCTGACGAAAACCGGTGAGGAGGCGTTAGAGGCGTATTCGCAGCGGGCGTTTGACGTAGTATTGATGGACGTGTCGATGCCGGGAATGGGCGGCTTGAGCGCGCTCGAGGGGCTGATAAAGATCGACCCAGATGCCGTTGTATTGATGGTTACTGCTTTCGCCACGTTCGACACCGCGATTTCGGCTTGGGAAAAGGGCGCCGCCGGCGTTATCAGAAAACCGTTCAAGAATGAGCAGATTGTCGCCCTCGTTGCGAAAGGTATTAAGAACCGTCGCAAAGAAGAAGAGCGGTTAGTGCTTCGCCAGGCGATGGTGCGCTCGGTCAACCGCGAGGGATTTATCGGCCGTTCGGAGGTGATGGAGAATGTTTTTCGCCTGGTCGAACAGGTTGCCCCGGCGCGCTCGACGGTCCTGATTACGGGCGAAAGCGGTACTGGCAAAGAGCTGGTCGCCAAGGCGATTCACGAGTCTAGTCCACGATCTGAAAACCCGTTTGTAGCGGTCAATTGTTCTAATATCCCAACTGAACTTCTAGAATCCGAACTGTTTGGTCATACAAAGGGAGCCTTCACCGGGGCTGTGGCGGCCAAGAAAGGTCTCTTTGAGGTTGCAGACACCGGCTCGATATTTCTCGATGAGATTGGAGACCTTCGGCCCGAGACTCAGGTCCGGCTGCTGCGAGTGATACAGGAACGAGAATTTACTCCGATTGGCGAGACGACGCCGGTCAAAGTAGATGTTCGAATTATAGCTGCGACCAACGTCGACCTGCGTGAGGCGGTTCGGGTCGGGCAGTTTCGCGAGGATCTGTATTTCCGCCTATCGGTCGTCCCAGTCGAGCTGCCGCCGCTGCGCGATCGCCGTGAAGACATTTTACCGCTCGCGCAACATTTCCTGAGAAAATACGCGAGCGAAAATGCACGCCTGATGTCTGACACAATTGCCCCGGAAGTGCTATCACTGCTCGAGAACTATAACTATCCCGGAAATGTACGCGAGCTCGAAAATGTAATCGAGCGGGCCGTCGTCATCGCGCCAACGGGGGAGATCACGCCCGACTGTCTTCGTCCCGAGGTCCGCGATCCGGCTCTGGCGTTCCGAATGATGTCTTCGAGCGAAGGAGCTTCCGGCGAGATCGACATCGCCCGGGGCGTCAATTTTTATGACGAAGTAAAAAAATACGAGATCGACCTCATCCGCCGTGCCCTCGCACAAACAGGTGGTCACCAATCCCGAGCAGCCCGCCTCCTGGGCCTCAACGCCACTACGCTCAATTCAAAGATAAAGGGCTACAATATCCTGCCTCGCGAGTCGTAGAAACGTTACGTTCCGCATACACCCTGACTTACGCTCGTGAGGACGGTTTGCACCCGTCCCGCATTGGCCAATCCGATCGGCGCTCGCGGCTCAAAATCCAGATAAATGGACGAAAATTCAAAAAAGAATAGACGGATCGCTGGCTGGCGATCTGCCGGTACTCGACTAATTTTCGATTTCCTCATATTTAAGCCAGTTGTAACACATAGCGTCTGGACGCCCTTGTTGGCACGAAAGTTGCGAAAATAAAGCGATTAAGTCCATTCATACAAAGAACAAGCGGATTCTACCACACGCTTCTTACGCGGGATCGACCGTTTTCGGTGTCGAAGCGCATTAAAGATTTCGGTCGTATTGACTGATCGCACTTATTTTCTAAGTGGACGAGAATTAATATCCTGAGGAGGAAGAATGAAAAGATTTACCAAATTCCTTATCGTCACTCTGGCCATATTGATGGCTCAGGTGGCGATCAGTGCCCAAGCGGCCGGATCGATTTCCGGTCAGGTGAGCGACTCGAATGGATCCGCTATTCCGAACGCTACTGTAGTAGTGAAGGGACAAGGCGGTCAAGAATTTACCGTATCGGCTAATGACGACGGCGTGTTTCGCGTTGCGGGCCTCGGCGTCGGCACCTATTCGGTTACCGCGACTATTGCCGGATTTAAGAAGTCCGTGGTGAACAATGTAAAAGTCGACATCGGTACGCCCGCGACGGCAAATATCACGCTCGAGGCAGGGAATATCAACGAGATCGTCGAGATTTCTTCGGGCGGCGAGGTGTTACAGACCGAGACGGCGACGGTAGGAACAAATATTTCAGGGCGTCAGATTAATGAAACACCGATCGCCTCACGCGACGCCCTAGATCTGATTCTTCGGCTACCGGGCGTTTCCTCGGTTGGAGCACCGCGCCAATCGTCCATCAACGGATTGCCCAAGGGGGCGCTGCAAATGACGCTCGACGGTGTTGACATCCAGGACAACGTGCTCCGATCATCTGATGGATTTTTCACATATGTTCGTCCGCGCGTGGACGCGATCGAAGAAGTGGTGGTTTCGACCTCCAGCCCAGGTGCGGAAAGCACGGGAGACGGAGCGGTTCAGATTAGGTTTGCTACGAAGCGGGGCACTAATAGATACAACGGAACCGCATATTGGCAGGTACGCAATACCGCACTGAATGCGGCATATTGGTACAACAACCGTGACTTCAAAACGGTTGGCGTCAACAACATTGATGGCAAGGCCCTGCGTGACGTCTCGAAGCTGAATCAGCCGGGATTCGCCATCGGCGGACCAATCCCGTACCCGAATTTCGGCGAAGGGGGCCCGTATTTCAAGAGCGGCAAAGACAGGCTTTTCTTCTTTACCAACTACGAGGAATTCCGGCTGCCCGGAACGCAGAACCGGACCCGCACAGTTCTAACGCAGGATGCCCGCAACGGTATATTTAAGTTTATTGATGCTAGCGGGGTTACTCAACAGGTCAATCTTTTCAACATCGCGGCGATGAATGGACAGGTTTCCACCGTAGATCCGACGATTGCCGGAGTGTTGAGCGAAATTGCGGCATCAACCTCGGGCGGGAGTCTCAGGAATATCACAAACGCAGCCGGTGCGGTCACTGATCCCAATCGTCAGCTTTTCGATTTTCAGAATCCCGGAGCTTCTGTTCGTAAGTTTTTTGTGCTTCGGCTTGATGCAAATATCGCAAAAAATCACAGTGCCGAATTTGTCATGAACCGGCAAAATTTTCTGCCTTCCATTGATTTTATCAACGGTAACGACGCTCCATTCCCGGGTGGCCCGTCATATGGTCAAGGCGGAATTCGCAGATCGTGGGCCTATGCATTTCGTTCGACGTTTGGCCAAAATGTGGTCAACGAAGTGCGCTATGCCGTTGCCGGCGGAAGCACCGATTTTGCACAAGGATGCTGCGGGGAAGATTTTGCCAGTCAAGGCGGCAGCTTCTTGGATATTGGAGGTGCGGCGGGTATCACAAATTTGCGTGCAGTCACAGGCACTAGCGGGCGTACGACGCCCACTTATGATCTGACCGATAATCTGACTTGGCTCAAGGGCAGACATACGTTTACATTCGGCGGGCAATACAAAAGGATTCGCTCCGAATTATATTCGCAAGCGTGCTGTCCAACGGTTAGTTTCGGAATTGATCAGGCAAGCGAGGCAAGCGCATTCAATATGTTTGATGCGGCACTGCCGGCGAGTGAAAGAGCGGCTGCCCGCAATCTCTATGCGGCACTGACGGGTCGGATAATCGGGTTTGGCCGGACGGCGGTATTGACCGCGGACGGAACTTTTGTCCCCGGTGGAGAGGCCCTTTCAATTTATCAGGAAAAGACATATGGACTCTATGGTCAGGATTCCTGGAAGATTAGGCCGAACCTCGGTTTAACTCTGGGTCTGCGATGGCAGCCGAGACTCGGCGTTACCGCCGGAACCGGCAACCTTACCAAATTAGAGAATGGCTCCAATACGCTGTACGGCACATCCGGCAGTCGGGAAGCACTATTTCGACCGGGTCCGCCCGCAACGACTATACCTCCCCGCACGGTCGCTCTCGCCATCGGCGAAAACATTTCTCCGCGCGATTTGAACAATTTTGCGCCTTCGGTAGGCGTGGTATGGTCGCCGGAGTTTGGTGGCAGGGGAGTGATGGGACTCCTATTCGGTGGAACCGGTAAAAGCGTGCTTCGCGGCGGTTTCTCTCGATCCTTCGTCCGCGAGGGGCTCAACGTCGCTCTCCAGGTTGCCGCCGGCAACCCGGGTGGGTCGAGTCTCAACGTGGGCCGCACAGTTGCCAATGGATTTCTGACCACCGGAACATTGCTCCGAACACCTGGCAACATTAATTTGACCCCTAATCAGACTCAGACCACACCCTCATTCCCCTTTACAACTACGATAAGCAATCAAACGTTTGCTTACTTGGAAGGTGCGAATACGGGCGTTGTCGATTCGTTCAACTTTGGCTTACAGAGGGAGTTGGATAAAAACACCGTGGTAGAGGTTCGTTATGTAGGTAACCGAGGTAAGGGGCTCGAGCGTCTGCGTAATGTAAACGAACGCAACACGATCGAGAATGGCGTAGCAGCCGAATTCGCCTTGGCACAGCAGAACTTGTATGCGAACATTGCCGCGAATCGCTGTCAGGCTGGTATAACAGCGGCAAACTGCCAGTTCAACTTTGCTTACTTTGGACCGGGCACCGGCACCAATCCGCTGCCTATCTCACTTGCGTATTTCAGTGGACTCGCCGCTACACTGTCGGCTGGAGCTCTTGGTCAAAACGGAACGGTCACATCGGCCGCGTCTTTGCTTCTGGCCAGCTATGCAAATGCAAATTTCCGGAGCACCTTTTATACAGCGAGTCTGAATAGGGTGGCTCCGAGTCCGATAGGCTTTGCGACTCAACTCGAAAATGATCCGACGCGTCGCGCCAATGCGCTGGCGGCCGGGTTGCCGGCCAACTTTATGTTTGTTAACCCGCTGAACGTTGCCGGAACGTTTGTTGTGGATAATACATCAAACACCTGGTACGACTCGGCGGTTATCGAGGTGCGCCGCAGGCTTTCGAGGGGCTTGCGTGTTCAGGCGAGCTATGTGTTTTCAAAAGCTCAGGGTGATGCTTTCGCTGTCAGCTCCATTGTCAATAGCTCGTTTTCGAACCGAGACATTGGATTGGATCTAGCCAAGAGCGTGCAGCCGTTTGATCTGCGTAATAACTTTAAGCTTGACGCGACGTACGATCTGCCATTCGGACGCGGCAGACAGTTCTTCTCGAACTCCGGTCGTCTGATGAATGCATTGGTCGGCGGCTTTAGCATCCTTCCCGTAATTAGCTGGCAGAGCGGCTCGCCGATTCAAATCGGAAACGTCCAGCTGGTTGGTATGACCGTTCAGGAACTGCAAAAAGCGGTAAAGGTTCGAAAGAATGCTTCAACCGTTACCTGGCTTCCCGATGATATCATCGAGAATTCGATACGTGCATTCAATACAAACGTGCAGGGTCCGGACGGATATGCAACCACCGGTACTTTCAACGGCCCTCCAAGCGGCCGATATCTGGCTCCCTCGGGATTCGGTAACTGTCAGGCAGCGATTGGCGGGACTTGCGGATTTAACAACCTCGTTATTTACGGCCCGATCTTTTTCAAACTCGATGTTGGCATCAACAAGAAGTTTGCGATTGCCGAGCGGTTCAATGTCGAATTGCGGGCGAATATGCTCGACGCATTAAACCATCCGAATTTCAAGGTCGGCGGATTTGGTGGAAATACGGCAACATCCGGCTGCTGCACAGCAACCTTTGGCCAGCTGGGTTCGGGAAGTGCCTATAGGGATAATAATACGACCAACGATCCCGGTGGACGCGTAATCGATCTCCAAATGAGGGTTAGCTGGTAGGCTCGTTTTATCTTTAAACTTTGCGGTCGGGATGTGTTTTTAACATCCCGACCTTTTTTTTCATTCAGATTGAATCTACACTGAAATTCTCGATTTAACCTAAGCCTTTGTGGTTGGGGGATGTCGATACACAGCCGTCCCGACCAATCATGAGGATCGCCGGAAATCTGCAAGCACCACTTTCCTCTACACCTCTTGGCGCGGGTGATTTGATCGATCGAGCCGTTCGCTTTTACCGGAAAAACTTCTGGACTTTTGTGCTGATCGCGTCGCCGCCCGTGATTGTCGGCACGGTGATATCGGTCGCATGGACAGTCGCGGGCCGCGAGATTTTTAATCCGGGTATGGATCCGATGTCGATCGAGACTACGTTTTATTACCTGTTTGCGTGGGTGGGCACGCTCGTTATTTGGGTCGCCGAGACTATAGGTACCTTAGTCGTAATGGGTGGTGCGTCGCGCAACTTCGTCCGGCATCTATTGTTCGGTGAGGCGATCACCTTTAGCGAAACATATCGAAATATTGCCGGCCGCATCCCCGGCCTGTTGGCCGCGGCGACCATCATCACACTCACGTTAACCTTAGTTGGGGGTTTTATCCTGAATCTCGGCATGGTGGCGATCTTTCTCGCGGTTGCGATAATCGTAGGGATTTTTGGCAGCCTGCCGGCACTTGCCTTTGTACTATCGATCGCGGTCGGTATCACCATTGCCGGGGGCACGCTCTGGGTTTTCTTTTTTGTTGCGGCAAGACTGGCCTACGTGCCGCAGGTGATGCTGGTCGAGGGACAGGGCGTCGGGGCGGCGATGTCCCGGAGTGCGAGCCTCGCGGGCTCGAGCGTCAAGCGTCTCGGCTCTCTTTTTGTGTTTACGACTGTAGCGGCGTACTCGGCTCTTGCCCTGCTTTATGTCCCGCTCGCGTGGTATGCGTCGGCCAACGGCGTACCGCTGCTGAGTTTTGACGCCGATCTGATACCCGCGTGGTACGAGATTGCATATAATCTGATATGGCAGGTCAGTTTTATCTTGCTTTCCCCGGTGTGGATGGTCGGCCTTAGTCTATTGTACGTTGACGAACGCGTACGCTCGGAGGGTTATGATCTGGAGCTGATGGCAGCGGCGCGGCTGGGCGACATTCCATCGGTACCCGAGAGCTATGTCAATCCGCTGCATCCCGCAATAGCGAAAAGCGGAGTCACTGCATCCGCCCCGGCAGGCGCCGGGAAAAAGAGCGATTTTGTGTCCCTCGGACTAAAATGATGCAGCTGATGAAGCACGTGTCTAAGATGCAAGGGATTCGGCTTTGCGCAGTCGTATTTGCGGTTTGCCTGCTGGGGGACTCTTCAGCATTCGGGGCATCGCTTAGCGATTATAGAACCCGCGTCGAAAGCGCACTGGTGGCTACCGACGACTTATTGCAACGACCCGACCTCGACAACCCGGTCGCACTGCGAAACGGCGCGAGACGCATCGCCACCTCGATACCGTCAAGCGAGCGGATCGAGTGGCCGGGCGGCGATGTCGAAACTCAGAATCAATGGCTTACCGAGGCCCTCGTACGTCTGGAGTCTGCGAGCGATGTCGCTGAGCGTTCGCAGATCCTCACCGAGATCAGCGAGCGTCTGTCCGGAATTCTTGAAAGCGTCGCCGCACTAGAAAGTGCCGCTGCCACGGCTGCATCGAAAGACGAAGAGAAGCAGAAACTCGCCGAGATTCTCCGCCGTGACGAATATCAAAAGCCGAAACCAGCCGAGCAAAGCCTTTTCCAGAAGTGGCTCGATCAATTTCTCGATTGGCTTGCCAGGGCGTTTCCGCGGTCACCCATAACGCCGTCGACCGCAACGTCAGGTGTCGGCTCGCTGCAATTTTGGCTGCAGATCATAATCTATGGGTTGGTCATCGGACTCATCGGCTTTCTCGTTTATAAGTTTGCTCCGCTCCTTTTTACACGCTCTGGTTCGCGTGACAAGGCCGATCGAGGTGATCGTGTCATCCTGGGCGAACGCGTCGCGGCCGATGAATCTGCCTCAAATCTATTTGCCGAGGCCGAGAGTCTCGCTCGCGATGGGCATCTGCGCGAAGCGATACGGAAAGGCTACATTGCACTGTTATGCGATCTGAGTGACAGGAAAATTGTGCGACTGTCTCGGCACAAGACTAATCGGGACTATCTCCGCGACGTGAGGAAGGACAAAGACCTGCATACGACGGTTTCCGGATTGACTCGAAATTTTGAAACTAACTGGTACGGTCTGCGACCGGCAGACGAGGCCGATTGGGAAGATTTTAGGACGAAGTATCGGACCGCGGTGGGAGGACGCCCGTCGTAAAACATGCGCCAGAAGCTATTCATTTTCGGGTTCCTGATGCTGATGATTGCCGTGCTGATCGGGTTGAATGCGGCATCGTACACCCAGAAAGAGAAGACTCCAGACAGCGAGGTCTCGCCCAATCGCTCGACCTATAACACCGGCGCGACAGGCACGCAGGCTTTTTATACCCTGCTTGCTGAAACCGGCAGGAATGTTGTCCAGTGGGAGCAGTCGCCAAATGGCCTGCTAACGGCGAGACAGAAGCCGGCGGTGTTCGTGATGGTCGGCAGCCTACGACGCGACGTCTCCTCCGTCGAGATCGAGGAGCTGCTGAGGTGGGTCGCCGACGGAGGCCGGCTCGTTCTGATCGATCGCCAGCCGTTAGCGGAGCTCGTGGCGACCACGGCAAACTGGCAAGTCTCGGTCGGGGAACGCGAATCCGATGAGCTCTTTTCTGCTGACCCATCGGACCGCGGAAAGATGGTTGCGGATGCGGGCGCGATTCGACCTATTCATCCCTCCGTCTTTACACAGGGGGTAAATGCCGTCCAGCCGTCGCGTTTTGCCACCTCTATATCCATTGAACGGCTCGCCGAAACCGACGGTGCTGCGAATGTAAAGGGATATGATTGGGTGGAAGCCCCGAGTCAGAACGCGCCGGTCCTACATCTCGCCGACGCGCAAAAGAACCTAGTCGTTTCGGCAGCATTCGGGGGCGGACAAATTGCGGTTCTGAGCGATCCGTACGTTGTTTCAAACGGCGGCATCGCCCTCGTCGATAATGCGCAGCTGGCGGTCAATCTCGTCGGAGCTGGGGATGGCGTGATTGCCTTCGACGAGTTTCATCAGGGATACGGCTCTGACGACAATCGGTTTCTCCAATTTTTTGCGGGCACGCCGGTGGTAGCCATATTCATGCAAACGGTCATTCTCGTGGGCCTTGTTTTCTTCTCGCAAAGCAGGCGGTTTGCTCGGCCCGTACCCGAGGCAGAGGCCAGTCGACTCTCGAAACTCGAATATGTCGCCGCGATGGCGGAGCTGCAAGGCCGCACAAAGGCGTATGACCTGGCTATAGAGAATATCTATACCGATTTTCGCAGGCGGGTCTCCCGTCATTTCGGCGTCGATAACACGAGCTCGCAATCAGGCGCGATTGCCGCGCTCGCCGCCGAACGTACGGGTATCGATAAAGCAGTTGTCGTGGACGCGATGCATCGCTGCGAGGAGATTATCCGGGGCGAGCCCACCAATAAAAAGCAGGTCATCCGCCTTATCACATCGCTGCGAACGATCGAGGGCAAACTGGGCCTAACCCGGAGGGTCCAAAAACAAGCTTTAGAGTGTCGATAACCTCGCTAATCATCCTGGTTATCGTCTTTTTTGTGACGAGCATCGTCGGCGTCGTGACGGGGAGCAATTCACTTATTTCCGTTCCCGTAATGTTTCAGTTTGGAATTGATCCGCGGGTTGCAGTTGCGACGAATATGTTTGGACTCACCTTCATGGCGGTGGGGGCCACGATTCCTTTTCTGAGGCAGGGCAGGATCGATGTGAGACGGGTGTCTCCCCTGATCGGATTGACAATCGTGGGATCGGCCGTCGGCGCGGCTATCGTCGGCCTGATCACAAGTGATGCGATCAGGCTCATCGTTTCGTTAGCGATGATTGCTGTCGTCGCGTTTACCCTTTTGAGGCGAAATCAGAACAGGACTGAGCCGGCGGCGGTCACTACACATGCGCTCGTGGCGACCTTCGTGCTCACATTTCTTCTGGCGATCTACGGCGGGTTATATAGCGGCGGTTATGTCACTCTCTTGACCGCGACGCTTGTGGCGTTCTTCGGCTTTACGTTTAGTGAGTCTGTCGCGTCGACAAAGTTGATCAACGTCTTCTCGTCGTTGATAGCGACGCTGATTTTTATGTGGCAGGGGCTCGTCGACTACCGCCTGGGATTGATACTGGGCGTGACGATGTTCGTTGGAGCGTTTGTCGGGGCCCATTTTGCTACACGTCTCGATGAGACATGGCTACGGCGGATATTTCTCGCGACAGTATTTCTATTAGCTATTAAGACCTTATATGATTTTGTCTGAGGACTGCCTGCCGGATGGATGCACGAAAGACTGGTTAGACCTCACAGGCCTCAGCATTTTCTTCTTCGCATTTTGCGCCTCTTTACGGCCAGTAAATAATCGATGCTCACCCATACACCTACTACCGTCGCCCATATCCTAAATGAATTGCGAAAAACTATCGTCGGCCAAGACGATGTGATCGAGCAAATTCTAGTCGCTGTTTTAGCCGAGGGCCACGCGCTGATCGAGGGCGTACCCGGGACGGCGAAGACTCTGACGGTAAAAACGCTCGCACACATCCTGGGTGCAGGGTTTTCCCGTATCCAGTTTACGCCCGACTTAATGCCTTCGGATATCACCGGTACGAACGTGTTCAACATGCAGACGTCGCAGTTTAACATGCGTCACGGGCCTATCTTTACCGACATTCTGCTCGCCGATGAGATCAATCGTACTCCGCCCAAGACTCAGGCCGCCCTGCTCGAGGCGATGGAGGAACGACAGACTACCATCGACGGAGAGAGATACCCACTCTCGCCGATTTTTACCGTGCTTGCGACCGAAAATCCGATCGAATACGAGGGAACTTATCCGCTGCCGGAGGCGCAGCTCGACCGTTTCCTGATGAAGATCGTAATTGGCTATCCGGAGATGGAGGAGGAGCAGGAAATCGTCGCCCGGTGGGACGCAGGTTTTAATGCGCGCCACCTTGAGCAGGTTAGTATTACCCAATTGCCGCCCGAGGCCATACAGCGATGCCGGTTTGAGGTTCGCGAGATGCGGATGGAGCCGGGCGTGCAGAAATACATCGTCGAGATGGTCCGGCGCACGCGGGCACACCCAGCCGTCCTCTACGGCGCCAGCCCGCGTGCATCGGTCGCTTTACTCCTGTGTTCGAAAGCCCTCGCCGCCATTCGCGGTCGAGACTTTCCCACCCCAGACGACGTTCGCGACGTCGCGGCCCCAGTCCTGCGTCATCGGCTTGCCCTGCGTGCCGAGGCCGAGCTCGATGGGGCAACCCCTGAGGCCGTCATATCAGACATTGTAAAGACCGTAGACGTCCCTCGATGATTGCAAGATCCGTTATTACTGAATCTCGAGATCCGAACCTGGCTTGGCAGAAGGCTTTGGGGCCGTCTCAGGTTTTTTGGGTATTGGCTTTGCATTGCCCGCTTTCGGTGGCGGCGTCGCCATCGGCTTGGGCGTCGCGGCCGTTTCGGGGCCCGGTTGGGTAACCGTGTTAGCCGCCGTCGTTTTCGGCGTGGGTTCCGGTCGCGCAGCCGTACTGGTATTTGCGGGCACGGGCACGAGAATCACACCCCCGCCCTCTTGGGGCATAAACTGACTGCCGCCCGACGGGTCTATGGTGTAAACCTGGCCGCCCTGCGGGAAATAGGGTTGCTGAAGCGGTGCTCCGGGTTGGGGTGCTCCAGGCGGCGGCGCACCGCCATTCGCCCACGCATTGTACCCATCGCCGCCCGGCAGATCGGACATAAGGGCCGCATTAGCCATCGAGGCAGCTGCCAGAATCTCGGCCTCAGTCTGAACAGGCAGTTTCGCCAGACTCTCTTCCTGGGCTCCGGTTGCCGGCCCGATCGGCTGGACCGGCAGACTGCCAGCGTCCGCCTGCAGGTCCACCGTAGCGTCTGTTTGACGAACAGATGTCGCGTAAATGAGCGCAACGGCAAGGATTGCGATTCCAGCCAAGGCAAAGGTCGCTGTCTTCCAAAGGTTTCTAGCCCCGCTGGCGCCTGATGCGGCCGCGGTCTTTTCAGCGGGCCCGACCCGAGAACAAAGTATTCCGAGATCCTCCGCGAACGCCGCCATCGTCTGATAGCGCTTATCCGGATCGACTGCGATTGCGGTCAGCAGAATCGGCTCGATCTCGGGATGAAAATCGCGATTAAAAGCAGAAAGCGGTGCCGGAGGCTCGGTAGACCGCCTGCCTGCTATCTCGGTCACCGTCGCCCCGTCGAAAGGCACTACGCCGGTTAGCATTTCATATAAAATCACGCCCAGCGAGTAAACGTCCGAACGCTCGTCAGCCGCCGGGAAGGCGCCCGACTGTTCGGGGGCAAGATATTGCGGTGCCGTGTCTCGATCAACGGAGAGCGGATCGGATCCGAAACCGAAAACTTTGATCTCGGCATCGGAATCCTCAATGAGAAAAATATTCTCGGGGGTGAGACGTCCGTGGAAAATATTCTTACCATGGGCTGCAGTCACGGCCACGGCGATCTTGTGTGCCATCGACAGGGCGGATTTCGTATCCGAATCCGGCTCGTGGGGTACAACATCCCGCAGCGTCCGACCGCTGATCGCGTCAAATACCGCGTAGGAAACGCCTTTGCCATCTGTGCCGAAATCGATAGGGCTGAGAATATTTGGATGCGACAGCGTTGAGGCGGTTCTCTCCTCGTCAATGAACCGCCTGGCCCAGCGTGCGTCCATCGCAAGAGCCTGCGGCAAAATCTTGATCGCCACCGGCCGGTCCATCATCTCGTGCCGGGCGTGATATAAGTCACCCAGCGCGCCCTCGCGAATCAATTCGCCGATAAGGTATTTGTCCGCTACGAGCTTTCCAGACAGTTCATTCATAGTCAATTATTAGAACGCCAGAAACCGGCTCAAGTTGCAAGTAAAGGCAACGATTCAGCAGTCGGGGTTAAGAAAGCCGTTGGTAAAGGCATGCAGAAGCCCGCGTGGGAGCAAGGGCGTAACATTCAACTCGAAAATGAAACGATCTTACTGGACTCGCGGGCCTCAGAAGAGTAGCGGCCGTGCTCCGGGATACGCCCTCGCTAACGCGCGGGCTTGTGCGACTTGCTTAAAGCTTCACGAATACGATTAGCAGGGCAAACAGTACAAGCGATTCGATCAGTGCCAGGGCGATGATCATTAAGGTCTGTACCGTTCCTGCTGCTCCCGGGTTCCGGGCCGCGCCTTCCGCGGCACGCGAGCCAACGAGGCCCTGGCCAATTCCGGCAAGCCCAGCCGCGAGACCAAACCCGATACCGCCGCCAATCGCCTTGGCGGCGCTAACCGTCGACTCATTGTCGGCCGCACCCCCCGCTTGGGCCATCGCCGCTACGGACATAACAGCGATCGCCAGCGTCGCAAAAAATACGTACTTTAGTTTTTTCATTTCTTATCTCCTTTCTGTTGAATAAGAAAACCCTACTCCTGCTACTACGGTCAGATACGCTTGCTCGGTATTATTTCGCCTCACTTCCGGTATGCCCACGGATTTTATACTCCGTAGAGTCCGTGGCTCCTGTAGCGTGCGGGCATCTCTGCTATAAAATGCGATTCCTTCCCTGGCTGCAGTCGTCGGTTTTCAAAAAATCGTTCCTGACCGTTGTCAGTAGTGCTGAACCCGTTTCAGGGCGTGCCCTTCCGTCTTATGCGTGGGCAGCTGCCGGTTCGCCGTGGGTCTCATTCTCGTGGCCATCCGCCTCGTCGTGCGCTGCGTGACTGACCTCGCCGATATAGATCATCGAGAGCAGCGTAAATACAAATGCCTGTACAAACGCGACGAACACGCCGAGTAGGGTCAGTATCAGGAGAAGGCCGAAATGCGTAAACGGAGGATAAATATTCGCAATTTCGAGGAAAACTTTTTCGTCCGCGAACATATTGGCAAACAAACGAACTCCAAGCGTAAAAGGCCTAATCGAGCTGCTGATAATCTCGATCAGGAAAATCAATCCAGTGATTGGCAGCATGAGCAATGGCAGCTTTGGGCCGGCGAAATGTTTTATGTGCCCGAGCAATCCGTTCTCCGCAATCCCGACGTAGTTGTAGTAAACAAATGACGAGATGCCGAGTGCGTAGGTTACGTTCACCGACGCGGTCGGTGACATGAAGAGCGGAAAATGGCCCATCAGATTCGAAACGAGGATCAAGATGCCAAATGTTACAACGATCGGGAAATGTCGAGATCCGTTCTCCCCGATGATGGGAGCAATCATGTTCTCCTTCACATATACGACGACTGCCTCCAACGTCATCTGTCCCGGCTGCGGATCGTCCTCGCTCAACTTGCCTTTCAAAAGGCTAACGAGAGCGACCGTGATCATACACGCGATCACAAACATGATCGTATACCACGGTATCGCGTTCTCGACGGTGTATTCGCCGAACAAGGCTTCGGGCGTCGTGCTAAACTTTGCAAACAGTTTTGCCCAGATCGGACGCGTATAGGCCATCTGAAAATGATGCACCGGCTCGCCGAGATAGTGGTTGATAAATTCGACGATCAGAGGTGCGTGATGACCGCCGCTTTCCGCAAATAAGAACATAAAAACCCTAGCTTGAAATAGTATTTTTTATACCCTGCACGACGACCGCAATCGCAAACGCCGAAAGACCCGCAAGAACCGCCGCCATCGGAACTGCTCCGGTCAAATAAACCAGTAAAAGAGCTCCACCGAGCGCAAGATATCGGAATATATATTGCAACGCGGCGATTGCGGCGGCACCACGATTCATCGGCTGCTCTTCGTCGTCATGTGCCCGGAAGCCATTTTCGTTCCGGGCGTGTGCTCCGGCGAATATCGCCTTTGTTGAGCGGTCGAGCCACAGGTAGTTTATATATGAGAGGCCGCCGCCAAGCAGCACGCCTATCGCCCATCGCGACCCACCGAGGACGAATGCCAATAGTCCGGATGCCAGAACCAGCACGAGCATCGTCAGCAAAATGCCGCGATGCGAGATCACATTCGCCTGCGTTTCGATGGGCAAAAGGTTGCGATCCTGGCTCATTGTCAAACGGACATTTTACAGCGTCGGGGATCGAAATTCAAAGTCGGGTCTTGATCAAGATTGAACCAGATCACTCATCTTTTGAGAGAAATGACCTGTTATCCGGGGTTTTAGGAGCGTGCATCTGCGACGAGATGCGAAAGAATTGTACAAATCCGATGCCGGAGCCGATAACGACGCCTAGAACGATGCCCCACGGCGAGCTGCCTAGTAGAAGGTCAGCGAGCCATCCCAGAAACAGCATAAACGCCACCGATCCGAAAAAGACGATCCCCATCGACCAAGCCAAACCAGTTTGCCTGACGGCTTCCTGCGGGGCCTCCGGTACGTAGGTCACCGGCACAAAGGGCAGCTCAAGCGGCATTTCCGGTTGCGACTCGTATTGAGCCTGGGGCAAGGAGCGGATCGGCTTCAAACTTGACGCGCTCAGATCCCAATTCGAGTCCGGCTGCGGGCTCTGGAAATCACCCGCCGAGCTCGTCCTCCGCGCTGAGGCCGGTTCGTCGAAAGGACTCGCGAACGCGTCGGGGGTCCGAGAATCGGTCGCCGCGAGCTCGTCCGATGGAGGAAACCCGTATTCGACGCGGTCAACCTGGGGATCTGCGTCGTTGCGAACCGCGGCATCCAGGCCGCCATCTGAGAAGCCATCGGCTTCGACATCTGTGGTCCGGGTTTGCTGTTTTTCAGGTTCTTCTTGATCGATCATCGCGCCTCGTGTCAATCGGCAATGATGACAGTTTCGCGGGCCGATTTCAATTCATACACGGTTCCACACCAGGTGATTCGCCGCGAAATAAGCGCCCACGTCGAGTTGAACCAGAATATTGCGGGCGTGACTAACCAGAGAACTGACTGGGCCCAAGCCTGGCGGGTAAGCTGCGCTTCGTAGTCCGTCAGCACGAGCCGAACCGCTTTTAGCCGGAGTAACGTCTTACCGATACTGAAAAATGTAACCAGGGCCAGGGTTGCGGCGGCGGCAATAAATATGGGGCGGTCCGGTCGCGTGAGCAGCACTATCATAAAGCCTGCAATCATTACCCCGCAAAATATGGAAGAGCCCATCAGCGACGCCAGCCATAATCTAGGGGCATACACGCGCGTAATTTGCAGCTGCCGCGTCGTAAACTCAAGCATCGCTCGCAGCGTGCACGTTCCGACCGAGGCGGTGAGTGCCGCCGGAACAAACCTGATTGCCATACCTGCCTCGTTAATGGCAGCGGTGAGCGTAAAATCGTCGGAGACCACCACTTTCCACCTCTCGCTGATAGAAAGCCGTTCAAACGTCTCGCGCAGAATCGCTGTTGACCCGCCCCAGCAAAAGTTCGATCGGTCTTTCGGCCCCAGCGCTGAGGCGATCGACGCATTCCAGGCGGAACGCATCTCCGACCCGAGCGTTGGGTCGGGCGAGACGAACCAGCGATAACCCGTCGCGGCGCCTACTGCCGTATCGGCCAGGGGTGCAACCAGCGACCTCAGCCAGCCCGGAGATGGCCGCGCGTCGGAATCGACAAATACGAAGGCCTTTGACTCGTCCGAGATATGCTTCACTGCTTCGCGCAGATTCGCGACCTTTTGACTGTTGGTGATTGCTTCCGCGGCGACGATCAGCTTGGCGGGTTGCTGTGGATTCTTTGAGATCTGTTGATCGATGACTGTGGCGGCCGGGTCGTTTGGGTCGTCTACTACGAAGACAATTTCGTAGTCCGGATAATTCTGTGTGAAAAGAGCGGAAAGGTTTTCTTCGATGCCTTCCTCGATCCCGCGACAAGGAGCGATGATCGAAGCGAGCGGCGTGAAATCGGATTCTGGTTTCGACAACCCTTTACGAAAGTACCGGAGATACTCGAACCCGCCGCGGAATGATCTAATGCTCAGCCAGATCAGGAGTGCGGCGAACGGGTAAAAAAGTAACTCCATACGACACGGAAGGCGGTCACCGCAGGATCGGACGTAGGAATTCTAATGTTTGGACGACGGCCCCCCGATTGTTGTCCATTACTTTGAGGGCATTTGAGCCGAGTAGGTTTCTCTCATAGGAATCGGCGAGAATGCGGCTCAAGGCTTCGACAAGTTTCGGTACGATTTCCTTGTCGTTTGCGGGACGGATCTGGATCAGAGCCTCGCGGTCGAGAAACTCGGCGACGGCGGATTCAAAATTCTCGGTATGCGGGCCCGTCACAATGGGGCGGCCGGCGGCGGCGGGTTCATAGATACTCTGGCCGCCATGGGGTATAAGGCTGCCGCCTACAAATGCGACCTCGGCCAAGGGGTAGGCGGCCCGCAGTTCACCAATCGAATCCAGCAGGATAATCTCTGCCGATTTATCACGCGTTGAGGGTTTCTCCGAACGGCGTACCCAGGAGAAACCAGTGCGTTTGACAATCTCAGCTACCTCGGCAAAACGTTCGGGGTGACGCGGCGCGATCAGCAAACGGGGGAGTTTCTCGGAGGTCTTGAACAACTCTTTAAATGCCTCGACAAGCCATTGTTCCTCAGGAGAATGGGTGCTCGCGGCGACAATTAGTGGTGCGTCTGACGTGATGCCAAATCGCTCGCGAAACTCTTCCGTCAACGCGGTCTCGGCGCTGTCTATGTCGTGGTCGAATTTTAGGTTGCCTGTGACTCGCACTTTGCTGGCTCTTAGTCCAAGTGACATTATTCGTGTCGCGTCTGCTTTTTCCTGCATAAGCGCCAGATCAAGGTAGCCGAGGACACGCCGGATGAATCGCTTTGCATGACCGAGGCGCTTATAGGACCGCGCCGAAAGGCGGCCGTTGACGATACCGATTCGCGCCTTTTGCTTATTGGTCTCGCGTATAAAGTTTGGCCAGATTTCGGTCTCCATCAGCAGCACCACATTTGGTTTGATTCGCGATAGCGAACGCCTAACCGTCGAGCGCCAGTCAAAAGGGAAGTAGATAATGGAGTGAGCGACACCGGCGAAGATCGTCTCAGCCATTTTGCGCCCCGTGCGGGTAGTGGTGGAAATGACCAGTCTGGCGTCGGGAAAGTCGGTCTTAATTTGAGTGAGTAGCGGGCGGGCCGCATTCACCTCTCCCACCGAGACGCAATGGATCCAGATCACTTTGCGGGCCCCGGCACCCAGCCTCGGCACAAAGCCCAGTCGCTGCTTAAAACCGGCAGCGTATTTGCCATTAAAGACAGCATCAAAAAGAAATCGCGGCGAGAGGATCAAAAACGCCACGGAATAAATTATGTCGTAAAGGAAATACATTGGGGTTGAGTTGCAGAGTGCCTCTGCAACTCGAAACCTATTTAACGCGTTCCATGTAGCGAGCCTCGGTAGGATTGACGCGTATCTTTTCGCCTTCGACGATGAAAGGTGGAACTGAGAGAGTGACGCCGTTCTCTAGCGTTGCGGGTTTGTTTGAGTTTGAGGCGGTCGCCCCTTTCATGGGCGGCTCGGTGGTGGCCACAGTCAGCTCCATCGTAGCGGGCAGCGCCACGCCGATCGGGGATCCGTTGTAAAATTCGACCTCGATGGTCAGATTTGGCATCAGCCATTGGACGGCGTCACCTAGTTCGAGCTCGGTCAATGAAACCTGCTCGTACGACTCGTTATTCATGAAATGATGATGCGAGCCGTCAGAGTATAGGTAGTCCATCTTTTGCTGGTCAAGCGTGACTTTCTCAAGCGTATCGTTTGAGCGAAACCTGAACTCGAACGAGTTGCCGGTAACGAGATTTCGGAGCCGGGCCTGGACCATCGCCCGCAGATTGCCGGGTGTGTGGTGATGAAACTCCATGACGCGCACGGGAGCGCCTTCGTGCACGATTACCATTCCTTTCCTAATATCGTTTGCTGAAAGCGCCATAATTTCTCAATGTTACAAAAGAGTTAGTTTAAGTTTGACTGCCTCATTTTGTCTAGCGAATGCTTCGGATAGGTCAGCGGTAATAACTAAAAGGTGACAAGTACGCCGCTCTTATCACCTCTTGTTTATAACCATTAACTTGACTAATTCAAACAGGCTTTTTGAACGGCAGCGGCGGCGGCTCTTCGCCTTCGTTTGGCGATGCACGATTGATCGACGAATAGATCATTACGATCTGGTCGATCCACGTTTTTGCGTCTTTGTTTGCTGGATCGTACTTCAATGTGCGACGGTAGTCTCCGAGGGCCGAGGCGTATTGGCGCGCCTCGGTCAGGGCTGTCGCCCGTTTTAAGTACGCTTCGCCGAGGGCCAATTTGGCCTTGCCGTCAGTCGGTTTTGCTGCCAGCGCCTTTTCAGCGGACATTATCGCGCTGTCGTACTCGGTCATGTCGACCGGGTCGCCGCTCTGCGACCATTTTGACTGGGATCCTGCGGCGGGTGCCGGAGTTTGATTCTCCGAAGAATGAGCAATGGCGGTCTGCGGCCTCTCACGGGCGGGCTGGGCAGCAGAGTTCGTGTTTTGTGCGACAGGCTTGACCGGGTCGGTGCAGGCGCCTAAAGCAAGAGCAATTGTCAGTATCAGGGCGATCTTCATATCTACTTATTATCGATGAATGGCCTCGACTGGACAACATAAATACGGCCATTCATGATGCCCCACTCGATGTCCTGCTCTTTTTTGCCGCCGAATGCCCGGCGGATATCGATTGCCGCCTTCGCCAGAGAGCGCGCCTGCAGGTCAGTGAGCACGCGTTTTTTCGCACCGGCGCATTTGTCGACCGTTTCTTTCAAGTCGCCGTCCTCGTCAAAGGCTAGCGCGTTTTCCTGTTGAGACAGAGTCATCACCACCACCGAATTGGAACGCGGATTAAAAAGAATCTGTTCAGGGATGCCCTTGTTATCGACCACTTTGGAATTGTGTCCGCAGACCGCGCTTATAAAGACGGCATTCCTGTTCCTGTCGTCGAATGGATCTTTTGTGATCATGACACCGCCTTTTTCCATATCGACGCCAATCTGAACGAGCGCCGACATGTAGACGTCGGTCTGGCTTACATAATTACGGACGCGGGCCTCGTAGGCCTCAAAATTCCATAGGCTGGCCCAGACCTTCTTAACCGCCTGGATCAGCTTGTCTTCCTCGATCACATTTGGAACGCTCGAATAGAGGCCGGCACCACTGAAGTTTGGCAGATCCTCGCTGTTTGAGGAGCTACGGACGAAAACAGGCTTTCCTCCGAGCTGCGTCTTCCATTTTTCAAGAATGTCTCGCCGGAGATCGTCATCGAATTTACCTTTTTGTATCGTCCCTCGAAGCTCCTCAAGCTTTTGACGTCGAAACCGCGGGTTATGAATGAAATCGTTGGTGTCGAGGAGTTCCTCGATGACCTTATCGATGCCGTTGCGTTTGACGAATGTGTTGTACCAGTAAAACGGGATACCGAATCCGTCTGGGATCGATATACCCGCTACTCGCGACTTGAGCATCTCTCCCAGGTTTGCCGCTTTTGCGCCGTATCGTAGACTGTCTTTTTTCCGCATTTCATTTAGGCCGGCGAGTGCGCGTGTATCGAGGTCGACCGGCGGAATTTGCTGATCCGGCGAGATAAACGATTTTCTTACATCGTCTTGAGACGCTCGATCGAGCGAGTAATCCGTAAGGTTCGCCTCCAGCCTTAGGACATACGTGTCCTGGTCGCGAAAGAGTTTGTCGGCGTTTTTAATGTAGACATTCGGGATGTTCCAGCCTTTCGCAAGAATGTTAATGTGCGAGAGTGGCGACGACGGTTTTGTCACGATTATGCCGCGAACGGGCGGCAGTGTGATCGGCAGCTCGTTGAGCACCAGTATCTCGTTATCGCCTATCTCAACCGTGTCATCCAGCTTGTCAATGATATGCAGGCGGCCGACGGCGGTCCCGGTGTTGAGAGCGAGGTATGCCTGATTGCGATTTATTTCGTCTTGCAAAACGCGGCCAACCGGCAGTTTTGCCGACACGTCTTCCTGGCGAATCGAGTTTGGTTTATAAAAAATCTTTTGAAAGAAAGCCTTTCCAATCGCAGTGTTTGTCAGCTCAATAATTTCGGCCGACGCCAGGTCGCCCTCGTACAGCTCCCAGGTAAATTTATCGACCGTTTTCTGATAAGCGATTGTGCCGACGACAAAGCGGCGATCCTGATCGATGTAAATCGGTTTGAATACGTCGGCTCCACGCGGCACCAGATAGGTTGCCAGCAGGAAATCCTTGTGAAATCGAAACTTTTGCGAGTTAACAAAATAAACGCGGTTCTTTGCACGACGGTCAATCACGAACATCGCATGCGGCATCGCGTACGGCGTCCCCTTATGATACGTGCGGGCGATCTGGTCAAACGCCGCTTGCGAACCGATCTCCGGCACAGAATTTGTCACTGAATCCGGGCGTTTTGCCATCGCCCGCGCGGGCTCGCGCGTCGCCGTTGGTTTACGCGCCATCTGCGCCGCACCGGTGGCCGCGAGGAGCAGGTTGATAAGAAGAATGTGTTTAACTAACCGCATACCTGATATTCGAATTTTTGAGCCGCCGCGCAAAAAAGACCAAATCGTTTGCTAAGATGCCGTGCCGGACTCGCGGCGTTTGTCGTAGAAGAGAAACTTATTCCGCAAAGCACGTAAAGCCGTCTCATCCCTGATCGAGATGTCGAGATCGCGGATCAGCCCGTCCTCGAGCCCATAGATCCAGCCATGGATCGAGAGCACCTGGCCGCGGTCCCACGCGTCAAGCACAATTGTGGTTTCGCCGACGTTCTGCACCTGTTCGGCCACATTGAGCTCGGAAAGCTTGTCGAGACGCCTTGCCGGTTCGGCTATCTCATCGAGCAAATTCGAGTGCAGATTTGCCGTGTCGCGGATGTGTCGCAGCCAGTTGTCGATCAGCCCGTGACGCTCGGTGTCCATCGCCGCCGCCACACCGCCGCAGCCGTAATGGCCGCACACAATGATGTGTTCGACTTTTAAAACCTCGACCGCAAACTGAATTACCGACAGACAATTGATATCGGTGTGATTGACGAGGTTTGCCACGTTGCGATGGACAAAGACCTCGCCCGGCTGCAGGCCGACGATCATGTTGGCCGACACGCGGCTGTCCGAGCAGCCGATCCATAGATAGTCCGGGTTCTGCTGACCTGCCAAATCGGCAAAAAACCGCGAGTTCTGCTCGGTTATCTGCCGCGACCAGTTCCGGTTGTTTTCGAGAAGCTGTTTTATCTTGTCCATCGGTCGGCGCTCGGGAATATGTTACCGCTTCTCGCTATGCACGTAAAACTTCTTCAATGGCGTCGCAAGCGGTCGATGTTCCGCCTTCGCTCTCTAAGATTGTGGCGAGGGTCGCAGCGTTCGACCTGTATCTTGGGTCGGCGAGTACCTTTTCCAGCATCGCTGCCGCCGACTCGGCCGTGTATAAATCACGACTGATGATTTCCGCCACACCGGCGCGACGGCAGCGAGCGGCATTGTCCGGCTGGTCGTGGCTAAAGGGGACGATCACGTGCGGCACGCCGGCTCGCAAGACCTGGCCCGTCGTGCCGACTCCTGCCTGATGCACGACGCACGCCGCCCGCGGGAAAATCAGGGAATACGGTGCAAAATCAAATGCAGCAATATCTTCGTTGAGGCCGTGGGGCCGTGGCTGGTCTCGTCCGTATAGCTGCAGTGCCCGACGGCCCAGTCGCGTTGCCGCCTTGACGCTTTCATCAAAAAACGAGCCGGGGTCGAGTGATGCGGCCGAGCCGAGAGTAAAGACGATAGGCGGCGGGCCAGCATCGAGAAAAGCCCGAATTGCCGGATCGAGACTGTTTGACTCACCTTCGTCGTAAAAGCAGAACCCAGTCTGCACGGTTTGCACAGGCCAATCCGGCTGCGGTTTGCCCAGGGCTCGCGAGAACATCGCCAGGTGCAGCCGCGGCGAAAACTTGTTACGGAACATAGGATCGTGGCCCGTGCTAAGCCCCAGCTCGCCGCGAAACCTCCGATAGCCGTCAAACCAGCCGGAGGTTATTACGCCCATTAAACTGAGCATCCCTTGATGAAAAAATACCGGTAAGGGCCGCAGCAGCTCAAAGACTGAGTTTTGCCTGTAAACGGCAGGGTCGTGGGCCGAGAACATGGAGACGGGAGCGAGGCTGGTCGAGACCCATTTTAGACCGGTCATTTCTGCGACCGATGCTGCCGCATAGACTATCTCGCCGCTGACGAGTATGTCGATCCCCTCCGCGGCCTGCGTCAAATCGTCATACGTTGCGCGGATGTTGCCGAGGATCAAATCTTTGATTACAAATTCGGACCCTGTCCGAGCGTCCATTGCTCGGCGATGCATCTCGCGATCACGAATATCGACATCGGGCCGCAGGGGGCGGAACTCGAGTCCAAGAGATAGAATCCGGTCGCGATAACCCCGCCACGTGCAGATCACAACTTCATGATTGCGGCGCGATAGTTCCAGTCCAATGGCAATCATCGGATGCAGGTCGCCGAGGCTGCCGATGGTTGCGAGCACGACACGGGCCATTAGTCGCCCTCTTCACGTGCCAACCGTTCAATCTCTCTTGTTTTGAGTCGGTCCTTAACCTGAAACCGGATGGTAAGAAAAAACGCCACGGCGCCCAGCACGGCCGCGACGAAGAGACCATCGCTATTGCCACTCCACCAAAAATATGCGGCAGCGATGGCAAAGATGACAGCAACGAGTTGAAATATTGTGACCATGAGCTAACCTGCCTTTCGAGCAACGGATTCGAAACTTTCACCTCGAAAAAAGGCTGCTACTGCCCGGAATAACCGGCGAACCGCTCGAAAGACTTTTGGAAAGAACCAAACGAAGAATACAAGGAATATTACGAGCATGCCGGCGATAATCGCAGGAGCGAAAACCGCGAGGATCGAGCCGACGAATGCGATGACGTCCTCGACGAGTGAGAGCAGCCAGTTTGAGACCGGCTCCGGCGACATATTTGCACCGACGCGGAGTGCGGATTTTACGCCGTGTGATGAAAAGGCGAGGCCGCCGCCGGCGAGAGTTGCGATAACCGACATCCCCGGATCCATCTCGTTGGTGGCCGCATATGCCACGATGGCACCCGCCGGTACGCGGATAAATGTGTGGACGACATCCCACACGCTGTCGACATACGGCACCTTGTCCGCTACAAATTCGACTAGGTAAAGCCCGCCCGCGACGCCGATTATCCACCAGTTATCGAGCACATCGAGACCGCCCGGCAGCCTCGTCGCCCCGTATTTCTGAAGCAGGCCGAGCACCGACACCGTCGCGTAGAGGTTAATTCCGGACGTCCATGCCGTGCCGAGCGCAAGGCTTAGTGTAGAAAACCAGTCCATATTCGTGCCTCGGCCGCCGCAAATCTATTCATCCGGCTCATCCACTCCATCGCCATCCTTCTTAAATCCGAACTTCTCCAACCTGTATTGTAGCGTTCGGAATGTCAGGCCAAGTAGCCTGGCCGATTTCGTAATATTGTTGTCTGTCCGATCCATCGCCTGCATTATCAGGCTTCGTTCGACGTCCTCGAAATTCACGCCTTCAGGCGGCAGCTTGAAGAGGTCGTTGGCCGACGCGGCGGTTGTGCCTTGTGTCATCTCGGGCGGCAGATCGTCGAGCGTTACGATGTCGTTTTCACAGAGCAGGATCGCGCGTTCGAGAGCCGATTCGAGCTGACGAACGTTGCCGGGATACGCGTAGTCCTCGAGCAGGCGGCGTGCTGAGGTGTCGATCGTGGGCTTCCTCGGGGTATTGCGGGTATGCTTTTTCACAAAATAATCGATGAGGACAGCGATGTCGGTTCGCCGCTCGCGTAGAGCGGGCAGCTCGATCGACAGGACATTTAACCGATAATAGAGATCCTCGCGAAATCGCTTCTCACCCACCATGTGAAGCAGGTCTCGGTTCGTCGCCGCGACCACCCGAACATCGACATCGATGTCCTTGATACCACCAACGCGACGGATCTGTTTCTCTTGCAACGCACGTAAGATCTTAGCTTGAAGCGAAATATCCAGCTCGCCGATCTCATCCAGAAACAGCGTGCCGTCGTGCGCGATTTCAAAGAGGCCTTTCTTGTCTGCCACGGCGCCGGTGAAGGAGCCTTTCTCATGACCAAACAATTCGGATTCGAGTAGGTTTTCGTTAATCGCCGCACAATTTACTGCTTGAAACGTCTCGCTCGATCTTAATGAATTAGTGTGGATCGAGCGTGCGATCAGTTCTTTTCCCGTACCGCTTTCTCCGCGGATGAGGACAGTCGAATTTGATTTGGCGATCTTTAGGATGAGCTTTTTGACCCGGTCCATCTCGGGCGAGACTGAGATGATCTCTGCATCGAGCGAGGTCAGTTTTGTCAAAGCACGCCCGACCGTATCGAGTAGCTTTTCGCTGTCGTACGGCTTTTGCAGATATTCAAATGCGCCGAGCCGCAGTGCATCCACCGCCGAATCAATTGTGCCGTGCGCGGTTAACAGGATCACGATGATCGACTTATCAAAATCGGTGAGTTGCTTGAGCAGGTCGAGGCCGCTCATGCCGGTCATTTTCAGATCGGTGAGAACGAGGTCAAAATGCCGGTCGGCGACAAACTTCATCGCCGCCTCACCCGAGCTCGCCGTCGTCACGTCATAGCCCTCGCCTGAGAGTATGGTTTCGAGGATTTCGCGCTGATTTTTCTCGTCATCCACAACGAGGATCGATTTTCTTGGCATAAATCTCAAAACGCGGGCTGCCTGCCTGCGTGCTTACCCTTCGGAATCCGCGGGCGTAAGGCTCTTAAACTTTGGCTTTCTTGCCTGTCCCGGCCTTCTCGTCTTTCACTTGTCTCGGGTCTTTCGCCTCTTTTTTAACCCCAGATTTCTCGTCCAGAATGGCGTTTATCGCACCGCCGATCAGTATGACGAGTGCAGTGAGATAAAGCCACAGCATGAGCACAATCACCGCACCTAGTGAGCCATAGGTCGCTGCGTACGAATCGAAATATCTGAGATAAACGCGAAATCCGCCCGTAAGCAAGACCCATAATATGACCCCGACTACCGCTCCCGGCGACAGCCATTTCCACTGAAGCGGCGCATGATTGGGGGCAAAATTGTACAGCAAGGCAAAGGCCAAAAGCAGAACGATCAAGATCACGAGCCACTCAAGGCCCTGGAGCACGACCGGAGAGTCGATCGGCAATACTGAATCCAGGAACTGCGTGCCATACACGATGAATCCAAGCGCGACGAGGATTAAAGTACCCACTGCAAGAGTTAGCGCCAGTGATGTCAGTTTTGCGCGAATCAACGAGCGGGTCTCTTTGAGATTGTAAACCTCGTTCAGCGTGCCGCGCATGTTGTCAATACCGGCCGAGGCCGACCACAGTGTAATCAGGATGCCAAAGGTCAACTTGCCCCCCGACGCGTTCGCAGTTACCTCATCGAGCGTTGTCTTGACCAGATCAAATGCCGAGCCCGGCATCACCTGGCCGAGAATCGTGAAAAGCTCATCCTGCAAATCCTGCTTATCGCTGAGGATGATCCCGAGCAGGCTCATCAGAAAAAGGAGCAGCGGGAAGATCGCAAACGAAAAGTAAAACGCAACTTGAGCAGCGTTGCCGATGATGTCGTCATCCGAGATTTTTTCCCAGAGCCGGGAGAGAAACTGCTTGTAATCAAATTTCATGTCTCATATCGCTGGATTCGTTGTCAGCGTCATGACGCAATGGGCAGCCGGATGGCGAAGGTCGTACCCTCGTCGACGGTAGATTGCACGCTAATTTCACCATCGTGCATTTCAACGATCTTATGAACGATTGCAAGGCCGAGTCCCGTTCCGGTTTCCTTTGTCGAGAAATAGGGCTCGAATATTTTTGCGACGTTTTCTCTTGGAATTCCCACGCCTGTGTCGCAGACCTCGATCTTCACCATCGATTTCTCAGCAATTATTTTAACGCCAAGATGCCCGCCGCCCGATTCCATAGCGTGTACGGCATTGATAAACAGATTATTAAAGACGGACCTGAGAAACTCTGCATCCGCCAATACATTGGGCACCTCCTCGTTTTCGACGACGCTCACGGTGATCCCTTTCTCCAAGGCATCGTGTTCGATAATGCGAAGCGAATCCTCTATGACCTTTCGGGCGTCGACCGACGTTAGCTCGGGGTCGGCGGGACGCGAGTAATTTAGAAAGTCGGAGATGAGTTGATTTACACGACCTACCTCGGCCTTGAGCTGCGTGGTCAATTTCTCAAAAGTCGCCCGTTTTTGCTCATCCAGCGGTGCAAATTTTGCTCGCAGGTGGTCGAGGGTCAGGTTTATATAGTTCAGTGGATTGCGGATCTCGTGGGCGATTGCCGCGCCCAGGCGGCCGACCACTGCACTTTTTTCCGCTTGTTGTAATTGAGCCTCTAGATCGCGGGTTTTCTCGAGTTCGGCTGCCATCTCGTTGAAGTTTGTAGCGAGACGGCCCATTTCGTCTCGGCGCCTTGTGTCCGGGACGCGTACCTGCAGATTGCCTTCGGCGAGCTTTTTGGCGGCCAGTGACAGATCCGAAATCGGGCGGGCAAATCTCCAAACGAGCAGAAAAGTAATCAGAGTCGAAATGAGCAAAACTCCAAGCGTATAGACGAGCGGCTGAGCCGCCCGCCACCACGCCGCGTTGCGGTCGCTCTTGAGCACGACGATCACATACCACCTGCCGCGGCTGGTTGATATGGGGATTGCATGCACCTTGTCGTCACGCGCCCCGTCGTATGTTTGATTGGGAAACTGTCTCAAATCCGCTCCGAGCCGTGAGGCACCCATCGGGGCCGGCAGCCCACCGATATCTTTCAGTTTCTTATAGACTATCTCGCCGTCATCATCGGTAGTGGGAAGAAATTCATCACTCAGGCTGTCAGAAACCTGCCACTTGTCGTCGATGATCAGAATGTCGTTGATACGCTGCCTAGCCTGATCGTCAAAAAAGGTCTGATCGGGCGCGGCGATTAAGTCCCGTATCCGGTCATCACGGGTAAGGCTGCTGATTCCGATTGAGATCGCCGCGGCAATTGTCTGCTCCTGCTTCTCGCGGATCTCATTGTTCTCGTTTTGTGTGACGAGGTTGAGATAGTACTGAAACCCGAGGGTGGCGATCAGCAGCATCGCGAGAATCAACAGCAGCCGGCCGCGAAATGTATTGAGAACCTTCATCTTAAGCAAATGTTAAAGAAAGAGCTTGCCTCGGCTCCTCTTGGATGGTATATTCGCGAATAGTCTTTTCGCAAACGCCTTAACGGGCTGAAAATTCGACCGGCCGCAAAAAGCGGCCACCTCCAAAAAATCCAAACCAGTCCGAGACTCTGAGGTAAAGCATGATGTTAATGTTCCCCAAGAATCCTGTTGTCGGCGTGTTTGCGTCGCTCTTTATTCTGATTTTGGCCCTCGCCGGAACCACCTCCGCGCAAGCTAAGAAGGCGGCTCCCGCCAAGAAAGCAGTCGCCAAGGCGGTCGTCAAGAAGGGCAATAAGAAGGCGATCGCTAGAGAGAACGACGCGAAAAAGAACGACAAGAACGCTAAAGCCGACAGAAAAGACAAGGGGAAATCAAATATTGCCGCGAAGGATGGCAAGAAAGAGAAGTTAACGGCGAAAGAAAAAGCATCCGCGGATTCAAAATCCAAGAAAGAGAAATCTGTCGAATCGAAACGGGCCGCCGCCGAGCGCCGACGGATAGAAGCTGAGCGTCGTGAGGCGGCCCTGGCCGAACGCCGCCGGCGTGAACAAGCCAGGCGCGAGGCCATCGCACGGAGAATTGCCTTTGAACGCGGCTTGCGAACCGAGACCGTGGCTAATATTGCCAACGATAAGACCGAGGGCGAGGATCTGCCCATTCGCCAGGCGGCCATTAACGCATTGGGCAATCATGCGGGTTCGGTCGTCGTGATGGAGGCCCAGACGGGAAAGGTCCTGACCATCGTCAATCAGAACTGGGCGGTGCGCTCGAGCATACGGCCCTGCTCGACCATCAAACTCGTGACTGGTGCGGCCGGGCTTAACGAAGGCGTCATCAGCAAGGAGAATGGCTCGGTCAGGAACGTGTCGACGCGGCGTGATCTGGACGCTGCTCTTGCCTACTCAGATAATCCATATTTTCAGCGTGCCGGCGTGCAGATGGGCAACCAGAAGCTTGTCGAGTACGGCCGACAGCTCGGTCTCGGCGAACCAACGGGTGTCAATCTCGAAGGCGAGACGCCTGGACGACTGCCCGTTAGCAACAGCAATCCGAGAATTTACTCACACGGTGATGACACCGAAGTATCGACCATTCAGCTCGCGGTGATGGCCGCTGCGATCACGAATGGCGGCAACCGCGTACTTCCGCGTATTCCGCGTAACGCTGAAGATAAAGCGAAATTTCAGACCTTTTATAAGGCAAAGGTTACCGTGCCGCAGCAGAGCGTCCGCCGTGTTATTCCGGGCATGATGGGTGCCGCCGAATACGGCACGGCGCGTCGGAACATGGATCAGAATTTGGGAGTTGCGGGTAAGACGGGTTCATGCATCGACAAAGGTTCGTGGGTCGGGCTCTTTACTTCAGTGGCGCCGATCGAGCAGCCAAAGTATGCGGTGGCCGTGATCACCCGCGGCGCGAGCGAACGTGGTCGCCATGCCGCCGCCATTGCCGCCAGCGTCTACCGAGCCCTCGCTCCGCAGATTGTGCGGACCGACCGCAACCTCGCACAAACAGAATTTAAGCTGAAACCACGAGGCATCATCGCCGTTCCTGCGTCATCATTAGCTGAGACTGCGGATGAAGAAGGAAACGACGAGACTGACGCCGAAACGGCAGAGGCCGCTCCACCAACGCTCTATTCACCAGAAGGGCGTGAAATTATCGTCGTGCCGTCTGCTACAGCAACGAAAAAGCTGGTAACAAAAACGGGGAGTTCAAAGCCGGTTTTCCCATCGGTAGTCATAACGTATGACAAGGACGGTAGGTCCGTGGCCGCACCTGTCGTCAAAAGGCCATGAGCTTTTTCGGAGAGATTTTGGCGGGACACCGGCAGAGCGAATGCCGGTGTCTTTTTTTATATTACGGGCATTGACCCATCCAATGGGTGAGTACAAATCCGGTTATTAAGGTGATGTTTCGATTAGACACGTTACGCTTGACACATGCTTACGACTTGACAGATTATTTACGTTCTCAAAAGATTTCGCTTGATTAGTAATTCTAATGAAATTGGCGCTTGATAGTTGATAATTCAGCAAACGTTTTCACAGGTGGATTCATCTGATTTTCGCTTGACCGGTATCGGGTAAGCATTGGAAATTTTTGTTAGGGAGCAACTCGCCGAGGAAAAGAAATGAAAAGGATTTTTAGATATACAAACATCAGCCTGCTGCTCGCAGCGACCCTCGCACTGGGAGCCGTATCCGGCTTTGCACAGGATCCCGCACCCGCGGCTCCGGCGAACGCAGATTGTGCCGACACCGCCGGCCAGACGGCCCTCTACGCAAAGATTACAGAGCTCTTTCCCATCAAGACCATGGAAGCGCTCAAAGAGCGTATAGCCACAGGTAAAAGCTACCTCGAAAAATACGGTTCTTGCGGTGAGGCCACCAAGCAGAGCGCGGATTATCTGACCGCCAATATTCCGAAGTGGGAAACTCGGTACAAAGACGAGACGGCCGCAGGGGAAAAGAAGGCTCTGGAAACTCGGTTTAACTCCGCTCTTACCGCGAAGAATTGGGACGAGGTTTACGCAGCGGGCAGAGATTTGCTCAACAAGTATCCTAACGAAGCTGCCTATAAAGACATCATTTTCGTCCTTGGTACCGTGGGCTATGACGAGCAGTTTGGTGCCACCAAGAACGCAAAGTACAACGAGGACACGCTTCGATATGCGAAGCAGGCAATCGCTGACATGGACGCGGGCAGAACGTTCCCGAAGTATGGCGTAGGCCCTGCTTTCCTTTACGGTACTAAGGATAAAGCGTATGGCTGGATGAACCTGGTCGCCGGGTACATCACCCAGATTGGGAAGAAGGACAAGCCGGGCGCATTACCCTATCTCTATAAGGCGAGCCAGGCGAATTCTGAGACGGCAAAGAATCCGATTCCCTATGAGCTGATCGGCCACTACTACTTTGAGGAGCTGGACAAGCTGACCACCGAGATTAAGGCGTTAGCGGCTGATCAGAAAGACACCGACACGCCCGAAATCGCGAAGGCCAAGGTCGATGTGATTAAGGCCAAGGTTGCGCTGTCTAATGGACTTGCCGAGCGGGCGATGGACGCCTTTGCTCGTGCTCACACTCTGGGTGTTGCCGCCGACTATAAAAAGGCGATGAAGACTAACGTCGAGAACGCATACAAGCTCCGCTTTGCTAAGGTTGAGGGACTTGATGCATGGATCGCTTCGACGGTCGCCAAACCCTTTGTCAATCCCACTACACCGGTCTTGCCAGTCAGCGATCCTGAGCCAAAGACCACCACTACCTCTGGATCGATCGGCACGAGCATGGGCGTACCGAGCGGCACCGGCATCGGCAACGTGAGCGGTAACAACATGGGAGCGCCCAGCGGCACCGGCATCGGAGGCGTAACGCCGACCGCGCGGCCCGTCGCAATGCCGATCGCGAAGCCCGTTGCGAAGCCGGTTGCAAAGCCGGTCGCAAAGCGGGTTGTGGCGGCGAGACGCGTCAAGCCGTAGTTTCGGATAGAGAATATCTAAAAATCAGCCGGACGCCTGCTAATGGGGCGTCCGGCTTTTCTTTTTAGAGCACAGGTCTTAAAATTACCCCGATGCAAGCGACGCTCGCCCGGCTCGAGAACCTGATCGGCCATAAATTCCAGAATCTTTCACTGCTGGAGCGCTCGATTACGCATCGTTCGTGGGCATACGAGACACTAGCTGGCGGCTCGCATCAGGAAATACGGGATGCGGAGAATGAGACGCTCGAGTTCCTCGGTGACTCGGTGCTAGGCCTTGTTATCGCGGAGAGGCTATACAGCGATCATCCGACACGTGGCGAAGGCGAGTTGACGCTGATGAAGCACCACCTCGTCAGCACCGCGACTCTGGCGCAGATCGCCGAGCGACTCGGACTCGGCGGGTTTATCCGGGTTGGCCGCGGCGAGGAAAAGACCGGTGGACGTAAGAAGCAGCAATTGCTGGCTAACACCCTCGAAGCCGTCATCGCCGCTGTATTTATCGATGGCGGATATATCCAGGCCCGTGGCTTTATCGCCCGAATTTTTGTCGACGAGGTGCAGCGAGCGACACCAAAGAATTCGCTCGATTATAAGACGATGCTGCAGGAGCTGCTCCAAGCGGAGGGCGGTTCGGCACCGACCTATCGCGTGATCAAAACTGAAGGCCCGCCCCACGACCGCCGGTTTTCGGTCGAGGCCGTTTGGGCGACCGGAGGGGCGTCCGGCACGGGAAACTCGATAAAGTCTGCTGAGATGATGGCCGCCGCAGAAGCTCTCCAGATGCTAAGGGAGCAGCAGGCGAAACGTTAAAGACCGGGAAAACGTATCAACGTTTAGCCGGCGAATTATTATGACCAAAGATGAGAATGTGAAGGCAGCCGAGATCGTAAGCGAGCCTATGGGGCCGCCAAAATCTACGTTTCGCGAGTATTTCGAGTCGTTTGTCGTGACGCTGATCATGGCGATTTTTGGCATGACTTTTATCCTCCAGGCGGTCACCGTGCCTACAGGCTCGATGCAGAATACAATCCTTGTCGGCGATTATCTGCTCGTCAACAAATTTATCTTCACGCCCGGGGGCTACGAGTTGCCATTTCTACCCCAACGGGAGATCGGGCGGGGCGACATCATCGTTTTTAAGTATCCGGGCAATAAAGTTAAACCCGAGAACGACCGCTCGCGAAACCTTGTTCCGTATCAAATTAATTACGTCAAACGAGTGATTGGCCTACCGGGTGAAAAGGTCGAGTTCCGCGACAATCAGGTTTTTATCAACGATAAGCTATTGCCCGAACACAGGATGATCGGAGATGCGGACGACAGCGTTTCTGCGCTGGAGGCGGCTGAATTTGAAGAAAGGCGCGAGGGTGAGAATTACAATGTCTACTACTCAAAGTCGCGGATGGATGGCATAAAGGAGGGCAGAAAGCTTACTTACCGCGATTACGAGTTCGCCACTCCGGGCAGACCGCAGGTTGTGCCGCCGAACAGCTTTTTTGTGATGGGCGATAGCCGGGACAACAGCGAAGACAGCCGATATTGGGGCTTTGTGCCTCGCGAGCTGATAATCGGCCGGGCAATGTTCGTTTATTGGTCGTGTGACCGCGGGGCTTCAGACGGCAGTTTGTTCGGGTGCGTGACGCATCCGAGGCTGAATCGGATCGGGAGGTTTGTGAAATAGGCGGGTGCAAAATAGATGTTAGATGACAGATACCGCCCATAATGAAGAAGTCGCGGACGCAATCCGGTTCAACTGCCCGATCGTCGCGCTCGAATCGACCGTCATCGCCCATGGCCTGCCTCATCCGCAAAACCTCGAAACAGCGCTAAAACTTGAATCCATAATTCGCGACAACGGAGCGGTGCCTGCAACGGTTGCTGTTTTTGATGGCGAATTCCGGGTCGGACTAAGCGAGGCTCAGATAGAATATCTCGCGACCGACAAAAATATTCGTAAGATCTCTCGACGCGACCTGCCGATTGCTGTCGCCAAAAAACTGACATGTGCGACCACGGTGGCGACGACTTCGTTCATCGCTCACCGATCCCGGATCAAAGTTTTCGCCACAGGCGGAATCGGAGGCGTGCACCGTGGGTTCCTATCGGACGTTTCTGCCGATCTGCCGGAGCTCGCACAGACGCCGATCACGGTCGTCTGCTCGGGGGCGAAGATCGTACTCGATCTGCCGCGCACGCGAGAGTGGCTTGAGACTCACGGTGTGACGATCCTAGGCTGGCAATGCGATGAACTGCCAGCATTTTACTCACGACTGAGCGGCCTAAGGGTTGATCAGCGAGTAGAAACGGCGGAAGAAATTGCCTCAATTGTGAGTGCCCGAGACGAGTTGGGTATAAAGAGTGCGGTGCTCGTGACCGTGCCGATTCCACGGGCGCATGAGATCGACATTGGCGAGCTCGAACTAATCCTTAACGAAGCGTTAGAGGCGTCCGAGGGTCGTTCAATCGGTGGCAAAGACCTGACGCCCTTCCTTCTTTCGCATATGTCAAAGCGGAGCGGGGGCCGCACTCTCTCGGCGAATGTTGCCTTACTTGAGAATAACGCCCGCGTCGCGGCTGAGATCGCCGTTTCCGTCAATTCCAGCACTTAGCTATTAGTTATTAGCCTGATTACTTAGCTCTGACGGCGGGGATGGCAGACATTTTTACCCGCAGCGACTCCAGCCGTTTTTGAGCTTCGGCTGCCTCGGAGGCCGTCGAAAACTTCGCCGCGATCTCGCGCCAGCCGCCGCCGTCATAATGGAAAAGTCGCGTGTTTGGGTTGAAAACAAAAATCACGCCGAGCTTACGGTAACGATCGAGCATGTTGAAGTTAAGAAAATAGCTGTGCATCGGAGCGGCACTTGCGGCCATTTCTTTTCGGCTAAGGCGAGAGCCGGCATCTTTTGACAGCTTGACGGCCGCTTCCTCCAGCAGATCGCCATATAACAATAAAATCGCCGGGCGAAATTTCGATTGAGGATATAGGTTAAAAAATTCGTGGGCGATCTCGATCTGCTCGAACCCGTCAGATGCCTGGACTAGACGTGCGAGACGCTCTTCGTCAGCCGCGCGAAACTTGCCAAACACCGCGTCAGCCTGTACCCAGCCGTAATTCTTGGGCGGAGCTGTTACCTTGTAAAATTTTACGCCGTCTGCTTCCGTCACCCCGAGAATTTGAATCGTGCGGCCTCGGCGCATTCGCTGGACGGAATCGGAAAAGAGGCTCGGTTTTTCGCGTAGGACTGACAATGTTTCGTCAACGACAACGGCTGACTGACCGATCTCGTGTGACCTTGCGACGGTATTCACCGCCTTGGATTTAACCAACGCGGGCCGCTTTAGTTGGGCGTTGCAGGTTGTCGCGAGGCAGACCAGCACGACCGTAGACAAGACAATGAATGAAGGCTTTATAACCATTTACACTACCTGGAGGCGTTGCTTCTGAGCCGATCGCGAAAACCCGCGTGGTGAAAGTGGCATATGGCGATTGCCAGGGCATCTGCAGCATCATGAGGCGTCGGCACGGCTTTCATTCCGAGCAGTAGCCTAACCATCTCGGCCACCTGCTGCTTTTCCGCGTTGCCATAGCCGACGACTGTTTGCTTGACAAGACGGGGTGCATATTCGGCTATATCAAGCCCACGCTGCTCCGCCAGCAGCAGCATCAGGCCGCGTACCTGACCGAGTTTTAATGCGACGCCGACATTGACTGCATAAAACGTGTCCTCGACCGACAGTACATCAGGCGAATGCTCGGCCATCACCTCGGCCACGCCGTTATAGATGTTTAGCAAACGCTTTGAAAAGGCGAGCTTTGCGCTAGATTTGACGGTGCCGTACGCCACTAGTGCGTACTTCGGCCCCGCCCCGTCAACCACGCCCCAACCAAGCGTCTCGCTGCCGGGATCGATACCTAAAACACGCATTCAAATACAACAAACAGGGTCGGGATACGTCAAGATACTCTAATTTCTCAAAACATTGCAAGCGGTCAGGCGGTCTGTCGAAATAAGTGGAAGTGCTAAGTGCAACATCCAAAGTTCTGCCTTATTACTTGATCTCATCATTTACACCAGAACGGTCCGCTGAGCAATATTTGTATAATCACGACGTTATTCTTATCATCAAGCTCAGAAATCTGACGTGAATATTTCGCCAATAATATCAGGGGTCAAGCCGCCGGTGCGGGCATTACTCGCCGGGGCGATTGATTACGCCGGCCTTTTTCCGCCATCGGCGGTGTCGATGCCGGAGGCGGTATTGAATTACGCGACGTATCGCAACAGCAATTATAGCTGGATGCTTGGCCGATTTGTCGTGACGGCGGCACGGCTCGACGAGTTTTTCTTACACGCCCGCGATTTTATCGCCCGCGATGATCGCGACGCATGGCGGGTTAGCGTAGTCGTTGGCGATGATGTAAGCGGAGCTCTGACACAAGTTGCGGATTTTAATGCTGCGAGCGGCCCAGGCATTGTGTGCGATACCGTGGAGATTCGAGCGGCTAAGCATGAAGACGTAGACCAGGCCGCGGCGGAGATGCCGGCCGGGATTACCGCTTACTTCGAGATTGCACCGGATGAGAAGATGCCTGAGATGGTCGCAACGCTTGCAGTGAATGGCCAACGGGCGAAGATTCGGGCGGGCGGCATCACGCCCGACGCATTTCCTTCGGCGACCGAGATTATTCGGTTCGTCAGGACGTGTCTAGGCGCAAACGTGCCCTTCAAGGCTACTGCCGGGCTGCATCATCCCATCCGGTGCTTTCGCCCGCTGACGTATGATAAAGCGGCACCGACCGGGACGATGCACGGGTTTCTCAATCTTTTTCTGATGTCGGGTTTTGCTCGCGAGGGTTACAAACCAGCCTTTTTGGACGATGTGATGGAAGAAGAATTCGAAGAGGTTTTTCAATTCGATGATCAGGGCGTAGCGTGGCGTGACGAATTTCGCCTGACCACGCACCAACTGGCCGGACTTCGCGAAACAGGCATCCAGTCATTTGGATCGTGCTCATTTGACGAGCCAGTCGCGGACTTGCAGAAGCTCGGAATACTTTAGCACGGAGGCGGAAACCCGACCGGTAGGGAGGGTGCGCAAGTACAGCATCTGGACTGTGAAAGTGCAACTGAATCTTCTCCGTCCCTGATTG
>JBBJMG010000026.1:0-17237 GCA_037720205.1 Pyrinomonadaceae bacterium | reverse complement strand
TAACACATGGACACGCATATTCAGTTTTCAAATATCAACTTCTTTTACTTCGCTCCCCTTAAAACTTCTCCAGGGGCGAAACTTCTAATCATACATGAACTATCCGGTATGTCAACCGTCTAAGCAAGTTTCTCAACTTTCTTTCCGACCAGCGAAATCGCTGTGCTTAGAGGCAATTTATGATTCTCTACGGCAAGCCTAATCTTGTCAAGCTTAGAGATTCATTTATCAAGAAACTTGCTCGTTTTCAATCGAGCCGACTAGGATGAGAGCTCCCCGGATGGGGTTGCTCATCTCGTCATAAAAATTCTCGCCGTCACGGGGCTCATCGGCAACGATGTTGTAGGACGGGTTACCACTTCAATTCTTTGCCTGCAACAGGGCGTCGATAAGCTCCCTGACCGCCCCGCGGCCGCCACTAGCTCGAGTTATGTAGCCGGCGGCTGCTTTGACCTCTTCGTGGGCATCTCCAACGGCTACCGCCAGTCCTACGAGCGGAAATAGGGGGAGATCGATCGTGTCATCGGCTATGAAAACGATCTCACTGGGATTGACCTTATTTCGCTCGAGAAATTCTGCGAACGCGGCAGCCTTGTCCTCGCGACCCTGTATTACAAATTCGATACCGAGATCTTCCGCTCGCTTCTTGACGATTGGCGAATCACGCCCCGAGAGAATAGCTGAGCGGTAACCAGCCTTGTGCCAGAGCGTCAACCCATAACCGTCGCGCACGTCAAATACCTTTAACGCCTCACCGCTCTCACCAAAATACAGACGGCCATCCGTCAGGACACCGTCGCAATCGAGCAGAAGGAAATTGATCTTATTTGGAAGGTCGTTCACGCCGTTTAAGCAGAAAGAGATGATTCCTCTATTTCTTGTCGCTGTTCCGATCAAATACCAAAGTCACAGGCAGGGAGCCAGCCAGATCGGGATAATTCGACCTATTGCGACTCTGGACGGTCAAACGGCGTCCGTCCTTGGACAGGATATATTTCTCCGTAATGTCAAAGGTAAAAACGGCAGGGTCGGATGTCGTCCTGTACCTCCTCACAAGAGTATTCTTATCCCATCTAGTTTTCGATACGATGATTTCATTTTTACGAGTTGGTCCAATCGGTTTAATGTTAGTTTCCCCCCGTTCGTCCGCATGGAGGAGCACCGTGTGAACAGCTTCATCCTTATCTAAAACGTAGTCCATGCGGATTCTGATCTCAGACCCTGCGTTTGAAATCGTCCAAGTTGTTCTGTCGCTTAATTCGCGCCCCGTGCTCTTCTTACTATTCAGAATCCAGGTACCTGCTAATCGATTCCTCGCAGCGTGGTCCGCCTCACTCTGCCCCGTTACGCACGTAACAAAAAACAAAAGTCCCGAAATAATCAGTGCAATAAATCTCATTTATCTAACCTCGAACACCTCTACCGCGCTCAGCTTCCAGCTTCCACCGACCTTAGTCAGCCGATAAACGGCCATTCCCGTCTCGCTGTTTTTGTTGAGAAGTTTTACGGTCATGGCCGTTTCAACGAGCACGGTGTTGGCGTCGAGCCGGTCCACCGCTGTGATCTGCGTTTGCCAATTTTCGGTCGAGCCGGCGACACCGCTGGCAAATCTCGTTACCTCGCCAGGCATGACCATGGCATCGATGTCGGCCTTGCGGTTGGCTGTTGCGGCCTTGTCAAAATCGGCGAAGAAGGTCCTGATCGATGGATCGACTGCGGTTGCAGTACCGCTCCTTTTCCTGAGGTTCCTCGCGGCGAGGCTTGCACCGTATTCGGCGTCGGCGGCCAGCACCGTCTCGATGTATTTCGCGGCCGCATCGTTCTGATTAGCACGGATCGCGATATCGGCCAATCCGACATTGGCCCACGCCAGACTGCGGGCGGTAGGCAGTTTTTCATCGATAACCGCGCGGAATTCTTTTTCAGCTTCCAAAGTCTTGTTCTGAGCCAGCAAAGCGCGGCCCAACAGCACCCGCAGGTCGTCAAAGCGTGGCAGATCGCGGAGCAGCGTCTTTGCCGTCCGCTCGGCGCCCGCAAAATCCTGTTTGTCGAATAACCGTTTAGCCGCAAGCAGCGGGTCGCTGTCTGTCGATTCTCGAGGCTGTACATCGTCGGAATAATCCGTCTGCGGATACAGTTTTTCTACATCGATCTCGACGCGGGCAATTTTCGAGGCCGTCTTGAAACCGACATCTCCAATGCTCAAAGCCTTGATAGTGGTCGGCGAAACGATCCGCTCGCCCGTCGCCGTCGTCGCGGCGACGTCGACAGATACGTCGGTCGCGCTGGTATTCCGGACCGCGACGCGCGTTTCCCCGGTGCCAGGCCGCGGCAATCCGACCAGCAAATTAGCGTCCGTTACCGAATCGAACAAATAATCGACCAGCTCTTTCTGAGCCGACAAGCCAAGCCGTAACTCAGCCAAGTTCAAGTTGCCGTCCTGCGAACTCTTCTTCAACAAGTCCGAAAACTCATTCGTGCCCAGGCGCCGGGCCAGGATTCGCCATGCCATCGCACCCTTGTTGGCAACCTCCGGATAGTAAAAGTCGTCGAGCGGCGAGACGTTCGCCATCGGAGCGTCGCGTTTCGATACCGCCGCATAAGCGTTTCGCTGTCGCAGTCGCTCGATATCGGCGACATCCTTACCGTACTTATTCTCCACGAACTGGGTAGCGAGATATCGAGCCAAACCCTCAGATATGACGCCGTAGCCCTCACCATTGACCGACACCGCCGACCCAAGCCATATTTTCGCCGCGGCCTCCGCGAGATTCATAACGGTCAGCGAATCAACCTTACTACGCCGAAGCACCGCCTCATCGACGACGACCAATCCGCCGCCGCCGAATCCGGCCCCGCGTCTTGAAGTCACAATCGTCAGGGGCACATCAGGCCCCTTACCGAGGAGCGTGGAAACGTATGCGAAGGCATCGGAATAAATTTTCGCGAGATCGGCGGCACGTAGCTTCTGCTCGGCACCAAGGTTTCCGGCAAACACGTCGACACCGTTGACTTTGGGCTCAACGCGACCCAGCTCGCCTGATACAAAGAAGGGCTGGCCGAGCAATTTTGAACTATATGTGCCGTCGCCTGCCGCCATCCCGGCAGCAACAACCGCCTGCCCTGTCCGCGGTGCGACTTTTATAGACACGTTTGCCATGTCGGCCCCGCGCACGAAAAACCAACTGTTGGGCGTGGGATACCAAAATGAAAGCGGGAGAAATTGAGCGGAATTCGGAGTGAGCGAAGCCAAAGCGGAATTATCTTTTACAGTCAATTTGTAATCCAAAACTGCCGAAACAAGCCCATCAGGTGGAATTGACGTGAGCCGAATGCCAATTCGCTGCAGCGTCGTTCCCGCGTTCACCTTTTCCTCGCTCTTTGTAAATTCCACCGTCGACTCATTAACCTTGATAGCGGTGACGTCAGCCATCGGCGCAATTCTCAGCGTCAGCGTAGACGCAGGTCGGCCAGACACGTTCTTCAAGGTCAACGAGGCCTTAATGGGCACCACTCGCGACGCATCGGATGGAAGCGTGACATTCAGATCGTACTTCTGGACCTGCCACGTCGCCGCCGCGGCGGACGGCACCTGGGCATCCGTGGTCAGATTGAATGCGAAAAGAGATAAAAGGGCGAGAAAAAATGTTTTCATCTATTGAGACGCGGTCGAAACAGATTCTTCGGCAACCAGCTCATGTATCGCCTTGAGTTTTCTTAGCAATTTTTCGAGCCGTGCGAGGGGCAACTGATTTGGCCCGTCGCTCGGAGCTTTGGCCGGGTTATCGTGGACCTCCATAAATACTGCGTCCACGCCGCAGGCAACGCCGGCACGAGCAAAGTTTTCGATGTACTCGGCCTGCCCGCCCGTTGCCTTACCCAAGCCACCGGGAAGCTGAAGACTGTGAGTCACGTCAAATACGACCGGTACGCCGAACGAGCGCATGACGGGAAAAGATCGCAGGTCAACCACCAAATTGTTGTATCCAAAACTCGCACCGCGTTCGGTCAGCAATATCTTTTCAGATCCCGCGGCTCTGAGTTTTTCTACGATATTCTTCGCATCCCACGGAGACAGGAACTGCCCCTTCTTTACGTTAACGGCTCTACCGGATCTCGCGGATTCTACGAGCAAATCTGTTTGCCGGCATAGAAAGGCCGGAATTTGCAGGATATCTGCCACCTCAGCGGTTTTCTCGACCTGCCAAGGCTCATGAACGTCTGTTATCACGGGTACGCCGATCTCCGACTTGACCCGGGCCAGGACTTCCAGGCCAAATTCCATCCCCTCGCCGCGAAAGCTCTCGATCGAGCTGCGGTTCGCCTTGTCAAACGATGATTTATAAATCACCCCGACGCCGACATGCTTACATATATCGACGATCTCTTGCGCCATAAACAGCGCGTGCTGCGCCGACTCGACCACGCAAGGGCCGAGTATAAATGCGAGCCCGCCCGTACCAAAAGCGACGTTTCCGATCTCGAAAGATTGCATACAGAAAACGCGAACCCCGAAAGATTATCACAGTTAGACAACCATGAAAATCCCCGCAATCCGCGCCCCGCGTCCGTCGCTCTCGGCCTATTTCACGCCGAAACTGTAGGCTCCCCAAAAGCTTTCCCAATCCGCGCCGCCGCAGTCGGTCTCGCAGCGTCGCATCGTCACCATGCGGGCGAGCCAGAGCCCGGGTTTGCCAATTTTGAATGAGAACTTGCCGTTCTTGTCCGTGGTCATCCGCTGCGTTTCGCTCTCTCGGTTATCGGCAAAGACGACCCGGTCGGCGAGTGGCTTGCCGTCAAACAGAATCTGAAAAGCAATCGTGCTGCCGACCTTTGCTTTGTACGGGTTAGACATTGGTATGAGTTCGAGCTTTAGGCCGAGTTTCTTCTTGTATGTCGAATCCTGCTTATCGCCGACCTGGACCAGTCCCTTGATAAAGCGGCTGTACCGCTCCTTGCCCGCCATCTTCGTCTCTCCGCGTTTGGCCCGCTCGACAGAGATAAAATCCATCCCGTCGGCCTTAAGATAGTCTTCAAATTTATCGGCCTCGATCGTAATGTGCGTCCAATTCCGCTCCATCGCGATCAGATAGTTGCCCGCGGATTGGCCGGTGAACTGGTAAACCGGCTTCGCACCCGCCGTGGTCGCGGTCATCAGGTTCCAAAGATTATTTGACGAAAACAGGCGAAACGAAACCGTCTTCTCCGGCTGATACACCCTCTCTTCCTGATCTTTTACAAGCCCGTCGCCCACAAAAAGCCGAAGCGGAGTCGCCTCGCCTGGCGCGAGAAAGAATTTATCCGGTTCAAACCAATATTCGTGTGCAAAAGTGTTTAATGAGAATGCAAATACAAAAAGTGCAAGTAATATTTTTTTCATCTTAATTTACCTCGGAGCGCGCACACTTTTGTCCGCCTACATGCGAGGAGCGTCTCCATGCGGACAAGAGTGTCCGCGCTCCCTCTCGCAAATGGCTCGCATTCCGATTATAATCTCCTTGCCCGAAGTCCAAACGCAAGGAGAATATCAAAATGCAGGAACATCAACATTCGCACGAACACGAAGAGGTCACGCACAACCACGAGCATTCGCACGACGATTCAGACCATAACCACACTCACCCAGGCGGCGACGAACCGCATTCCCACGAGCACACTCACGCGGCGACAACCCATTCTCACGAACACCCCGAAGGCGAGAACCACACTCACGATTCCGGCGAATCAGAGTAAAAACAGACAACATCGAGCGAAAAGCGAACCTTCACAGGCTACCATTTGAGGCACTCCGTAAAGGTTCGTTAGCGCGCGTTTTACTGTCGGGTTGCCCAATTCACCCTCGCTGTCCCGCGTGTCCCGGCTGTCCCGAGTGTCCCAAGTGTCCCACGTCCGCCAAATCATAACGCCCGCGACGACACGTTTGCGGCATGCTAAAGCGTGGGCAATGGGCGGGTTAAAACCTAATTCCGAGTGTCCCATAAGTGTCCCAGGCTGCCGGACGTGCCCAGGCAAACCCATCCCATTTTTTGGTAGCCCACGGAAACCAACCTCCCAGACCGCCTCCAATAAGTTAATTTTCAAAGATCTATCCAGTCGTTGCATACTATAACACATCTGTTGTCTAACGTCAATAACAAATTCCCGCCGCAGTTCCATCGCCTTTTGTCCGGGGATGTCATGCCCGACCGCCTCACGTCCATTAAATTGTTAAGCATCGTTGCTACGCCGCCCGCCAGTTTATTTTTCTGTGGTGTGTGACAAACGGCGCATCTTCCAGAGGATTCGCCCGCCAAAGCCTTGCGGTTAAAAAGCGATAGTCTTCCGCTCGTTCGACAAGACCACCTCGCACAGGATCCTGATGAATATAATTCACCTTCTGTCTTTCGCTTCGCCAATGACGCGATACACCGGGAACGCAGGCACCCTTGCCTGCAACGCCGGTTACTCCGGCGTGACGGAGCCTCGTATTTTCACACTTGAATCGTCCCCAACGCGCGTCAGCGTCCTTTCGGACGCTTGCGGGCAAGGGAGCCCGCGTTCCGACAGGTTTCCGATCGGAGATTAGAACTTTCAGGTGAAAAGACTAAAGGATTCAACCAACGCAGAATCGTTTGCGGTCAGTATCTATCTGGTTGTAAGAATTTCGATTCAATTTGTGCCTCGTGACGGTTCTTTACAGCCAAGTGATGAGAGCTGCTCTATTCGCGGGCGAGGGTTCCGACGAGGTCGCGGATGTCACCGGATTTGACGTGGCCGCTTTCGACCTGCACGATGACGCGTTTTGCTTTGCCCGAATTGTCGTCAACAAAAACCTTGATGCCGTCGATGCCTTTGTCTGAGCCTTTCTTGCCCGTCCGCCCAACGACCGAATTGACGTGGGGCGAAACCGAATCCACGCAACATCAGGGTAAAAAGACAACGTGAAAAGAAAGTCGCTGTTTCGCCCTCACGTCCAACGATTTGTTAGACGCGCCTTTGATTTTAACGAGCCGCGCCGCATTTATAACTTCTCCAAGTTCATCATAATACCTTGACGCGGATGCAGAGTAAAAGATGCTTCGGGTTCAACTACACAATCGGGCAACAAACGCAGACGAAATTTTTGTGCGACTGTCGCAAGAATAAGCTGTGCTTCCATCAGCGCAAAGTTATTGCCGATACAAAGACGCGCTCCGCCGCCAAAAGGGAAATATGCGAAGCGCGGACGGGCGGCAGATTCTTCCGGCGAAAATCGTTCGGGATTGAATTTTTCAGGCTCGTCCCAAAAATCCGCGTGGCGATGCGTGATATATGGAGAAAGGATAATTTCCGAACCCGCTTTGATTTGGTAGCCGCCAATTTCATCATCGCCAATCGCCATTCGTCCAAGTATCCAAACGGGCGGATAAAGCCGCAACGCTTCTTCAATAATCATCAAGGTATATTTCAGATTCGGCAAATCTTCAAAAGTCGGTGTGCGCCCGCCTAAAACGTCGGCAAGTTCGGCGTGAAGTTTTCGCTCTACGTCTTTATGCTGCGAAAGCAGATACCACGTCCAAGAAAGTGCAACGGCGGTGGTTTCGTGTCCGGCGGTCATAATCGTCAATGACTCGTCGCGCAACTGGCGGTCGCTCATACTTTCTCCGGTTTCTTCATCTTGCGCTCGTAGCAGCATCGAAAGCAGATTGTTCGGATTTGCTTCCGGCTTCTGCCGATGTTCGGCGATGATGCGATAAATAATTTCTTCGGCATCACGAATCGCTCGCAGATAAACGCGATTTCTCTTCGTCGGAATGCTCACCGGCAATCGGATAGGCTGCCACATCCGACGCATAAAATGAGCGCGGGCAATCTCCAAAGAACGACTGATTACGTCCATACCGTCGCCTAATTCGGTGCTGAAAAGCGTTAAGCCGACAATGCGTAAAGTCAAACGCTTCATCTCTGAAACAACGTCAAACGGTTGCTCGTCCTGCTCGTATTTTTGCCATTGCTCAAGCATCGTTTCGGTCGAGTCCGTCATAATTTTGGCGAATCCCGCGATATGCTGGCGATGAAAAGACGGTTGCGCTAAACGGCGTTGCCGCCGCCAAAAATCTCCTTCGCTGATAAGTAAGCCGTTGCCGATTGAGGATTTCGCTTCGGCGTAGATTCTGCCCTTGCGGTAATTTTGCTGGTTGGTTTGCAAGACGCGCTCGATGTCGTGCGGATGAGTAAGTTGGTAAGCCGTCAGCAAACCTTTCAAGCGGACAATATGACCGTATTCTTGCGAGAGATTAGAAAAAGTCTGGAGCAGGTCGCGCCGAAACTGCGGCAACATCTTGAACAACGCGAAACCGCTCACGCCCGAAGGCATTTTATGATTGTTGCTATGAGTTACCACTTTCTCATCATACTTCGCCAGTTACCCAGCACGAACTTATGATTGAGCGGAATGGTTCCGCATAAGCAAGAACTTTTGTGTATTATCCCGAATCGTTCTTGATAACACTCATATTTGGTGTATTGTCTGGAAACATTCCAGATAACAACCTTATATCTGGAAAGAAGATATACGACCTCTCTCATCTTTGCAATAAAATCAGACCATCAAGCGGTGCAGCCCTCGACAGCGTGCATCGAACCCAAGTTTAGGCGGACGGCCATCATCACGAAATAGGCCATCATCTGGTTTTCGCCGATGAAGGAGCGAAAGGCCTGGAGCATTTCGGAAACTTTGTCGCCTTCGAGGATGAGATCGTCGTAGGTCGAGAGCACCTTTCCAATGCCGGGTGTCTTTGACGGCGGACCACTTGAGGCGGAAACCTGACCGGTAGGGAGGGTGTGCAAGTTGGATGGTGTGCCGTCCCCGCGCACCCTTGCTACCGCGCGGGTTTCCGCGTTTTGCAGGCAAGGCGACCGCGAAATGGCGGCGATGCTCCTCATTACATTTGCTGGCGCTCCGGAATTGCTATTTGTTTGTCGCTCGTGACGTCGTGGTCGAGGTTTTCGCTGTGGAGGCGGTTGTTCCACGCGGCTTCTACGAATGAGATGAACAACGGATGAGCAGCGAGTGGTTTTGACTTATATTCCGGGTGAAATTGACAGGCTATGAAGAATGGATGGGTGTCACGCTGGAGTTCGATCATTTCGACAAATTTTCCGTCTGGGGATACGCCGCTAAAGACAAGGCCCTCGCGCTCGAGAACCTCGCGGAAGGCCGGGTTGAACTCGTACCGATGCCGATGGCGTTCACCGATCTCGGTGGAGCCATCATAAACCTCGCTGGCAAGCGAGCCCTCAGTAAGATCACACTGCCAATTGCCGAGACGCATGGTTCCGCCGTACTCCTCCACTTTAACCAGGTCGCGAAGCTTGAAAATAATGGGAAATGGCGTCTCCTCATTAAATTCGGTCGAGTCGGCGTCGCGGAGGCCACAGACGTTCCGAGCGTATTCGATACAGGCCGTCTGCATTCCCAGGCAGATTCCGAAGTAGGGCGTTCCGGATTTTCTGGCGTACTTGATTGCCCGCAGCATCCCGGCGATTCCTCTTTTTCCAAAACCACCGGGCACCAGAATCGCGTCAAAATCCTGCAGGTCGTTTTCGTACTCATCCTTCATGAGGTTTTCCGACTCAATCCACTGCACGGCGACCCGAAGATTATTGCGGACACCAGCGTGCGTCAGGGCCTCGCGAAGCGATTTGTAAGAGTCTTCTAACTCGACATACTTGCCCACAATTGCTATCTTGACGGACCCGCCGGTCGGATCCTTGATCGTGGAAACGAGCTCTCGCCATTGGCGCAAATCGCCGGTTGGGAATTGCTCGTTCAAATGCAGATTCTTAACGACCAGATCATCGAGGCCCTGCTCGTGAAACGCGAGCGGCACCTCATAGATCGAAGGCACATCAAGCGCCGAGACCACGGCGTTCTCTTGTACGTTGCAAAACAGTGCAATCTTTCGACGCAGCTCCAGCGGCAGCGGGCGTTCGGATCGGCAAAGGAGAATGTCCGGGGCGATGCCGATTTCGCGCAGCTCGCGGACGCTGTGCTGGGTCGGCTTCGTTTTGAGTTCGCCCGCCGCTGCGATAAACGGGACCAGCGTGACGTGAATAAATATTGCGTTATTTCGTCCCTCCTCATTACCCATCTGCCTGATGGCCTCCATAAATGGAAGCGATTCGATATCGCCAACCGTGCCGCCGATCTCAACGATCAACACATCCGGCTCGTGCATATCCGCCACTGTCCGGACGGCTTTTTTGATTTCGTCCGTGATGTGAGGGATTACCTGGATCGTTTTACCCAGGTATTCCCCGCGTCGTTCTTTCTCGATCACAGACAAATAAATACGTCCACTGGTCCAGTTATTGGCCTGCGAAAGCTTAGCGCTCGTAAAACGTTCGTAGTGCCCGAGATCCAGATCCGTTTCCGCACCGTCGTCCGTCACGTACACCTCGCCATGCTGAAACGGCGACATCGTCCCCGGATCGACGTTTATGTATGGATCGAGCTTCATCATTTGAACGTTCAAGCCGCGGGCTTCCAGAAGGCACCCGATCGAACTCGCCGCGAGACCCTTACCAAGGCTCGAAACAACGCCGCCGGTTACGAATATGTATTTAGTCATAATTTTGTCAATTGTCAGCCCGGCAGATCGCCTCTCTCCTCACTCCTCATTCTCTGTCCCGCCCGCCTTGCCCTCGCGTTTCTTCTTCTGATATCGGCCGTCTTTCATCTGCATCCTTACTTCCTTTGCTCGGGCGGCCGCAGGGTCAGTAACGTCATGTAACGCGTTCATAAAAGCGCCGACAGCAGTCGTGCCCTCGGCTGCATTCCGCTCAAATTCGTCGCTGGTGGTCGTGCGCGAGCGCGACAGTATCTTTAGCCCGACAACTGCTGCGACAGCGAGAACTATCAAAAATGCCAATCCGATCCAATCATCCATAATCGAGGGCCTCAAACCTTCTGGTTGCCTCAGTCGGCGCCGACCTATACAGGGACGCCAGAGTCCATCAAGCCGGCTACACGTGCTAAATCAGATTCCGTGTCCACGCCCATCGACGGCGTGTCCACATCTACGACCCGAATCCTCGCCCGGTCTTCGAGGGCCCGCAGTTGCTCGAGGGACTCGATTCTCTCGAGCGTGGTCTGCGGAAGGCCTGCGAATCGAAGCAGATACTCGCGTCGATACACATACAGCCCGGTATGCCGGCGGAAATTCGCCATTAGCTCAGGCTCGGCCTCGATAGCCCGGTCTGGGCCGCCGCCGTGTCGCAGGGATGCATCACGCGGAAACGGGATTGGCGAACGAGAGAAATATAACGCATAGCCGTCGTCGCCAACGACGACTTTCACCACGTTCCCATTGAGCAGCTCGCCATAAAGTTCGGTCAGCGAGGTGCAGGTCGTGACAATGTCGGCGCCTGCGTCATCTACCATGGCCTGGACGGCAAGGTCAATAGTAGCGGGCGAAATCAAGGGCTCGTCACCTTGCACGTTAACGACGAGCGACTCCGCAGCCAGTGTTCGGGCGACCTCCGCGATGCGGTCGCTCCCGGACGCGTGGCCATTCGACGTCATGACTGCTTCCCCGCCGACCCCTTTAACGACGGCAAAGATGCGCTGGTCGTCGGTGGCCACAATCACGCGATTCACCGACCGGGCTTTCATCGCCTGTTCCAAAGTGTGCAAAATCAACGGTTTACCCGCGATCTCACGCAGCATTTTGCCGGGCAGGCGTACAGACGCGTAGCGTGCCGGGATGATTGCGATTACATTTTCTTTAATGGATTTCCCGCGTTGGTCCACGGGATTCTAGGTTATCCCTCTTGGACCCCAGAAGCAAGACGAAAGATACGAACTTTGAAGTCTTATATGTAATGACTAAACTGGTCTGACGTGGAAAACCCAGCTACCCAGATGCCGATGCCTTTTGTGGCGGAAAGAAATCCGGATTTCGATACGCGACCGGACCAACAGGTAACCGCCGGGCGACGGGAAGCATTCACCCGTGTATTGTTAATCGCCCTCGCGGCATTTGGTGTTTGGGTCGCGAGCCTGGCGTTTATTGCCCTAATCCCGGCCGCTTTTTTCATCCCGTATGTGCTTTCGCAAGGTATCGACCTGTCGGACCCGGCGGCCATTGTCGAAATAGCCAAAAGCGACCCTACGGCAATCCTCGTGCAAATGGCTGCAATTCTCCCAGCTCATCTATTGACGCTCGGCGCCGCCTGGCTTTTCATAACTCGCGGACGGAAATTCAATTTCTGGAAAACGCTAGGCTGGGATCGCGGCGGATTTCAGTGGTGGCATTACCTTCTAATATTGGGCGGTTTTTTCTTAGTGGCCTATGCGGTGCAGCTCGTTATCCCAGAACAGGAAAACGAGATGATACGCATGCTTCGCAGTTCGCGAACGGTCGTGTATGCGGTCGCGTTTATCGCCACATTTACGGCACCGCTAGTTGAGGAGGTCATTTACCGCGGGGTCCTCTATTCGGCATTCCGAAGGGCAGCGGGAGTCACGGCGAGTTTCGTGGTTGTGACCGGGCTGTTTGCTCTGGTTCACCTGCCCCAGTATTACCCGAGCTATTCGACTATGCTGCTGCTCACCCTGCTCAGTGTCGTCCTAACTCTTATACGCGTTAAAACGGATAATCTCCTGCCGTGCGTCATATTGCATACGGTCTTTAACGGCTTTCAATCCGTTTTATTGGTTATCGAACCACTCATCACAAAACCAGAGCCGAGCGGGCCAACATCGGCGTTATTTCGGCTCTTCCCATAAGGGGAATTAGTTAACAACCTTTGTCGAAAGGTCGCCCTCTAATCGATTGCCCCGAGAAACTCGGGCATTAATATGGCGACTTTTCAAGATCCAAACCACTGTTTTGCCCCTATCGAGGTTATCGAGCGATTACTGGGGATCAGAAAGGAGTTGGGATTTTCTCAGAATGTTTACGTAGATCGATCTCAGGAGTTGACCGATTTCCTCGACGCCTACGGATTTGATATCTACGCTTTCTCGACCGTTAACGAAAAAATAAATTACGACGATTTTTCTACGCCCGTCGTTCCAGGCGGCGACATTTTACACTCCTCCTTTACCGCCCACTGAATATTTATCCAGATCCCTCGGACGACTGAACGCTCAACGTCAGGCTTCAAGCAATTGAAGCCTTTCGTATTTTCTTAGTCCGATTTTACGATGAACAGCGTACCGTCATCGTCGAGAAACTTCTCTTCCGTAAAATCGGCCACACCCTTCCGAATGTGGTCGATCATTTTTTTGGCGGGCAGTTCGATTCCGTCGAGAACACGTTTCGCGAGCCTGTCCGGGCCGTATTCCTCACCGGCCGGATTCGTCGCCTCGGTAAGGCCGTCCGTATATACGACCATCACCTGGCCGGCTTCGAAACGGATAAAATGCTGGTGATAGTGAGTATCCGCAAACATGCCGAGCGGTAGATCGCCATATTCGATATATCGGTATTCCCCGTCGGGTTTGATTAGAAGCGGCGGGTTGTGCCCGGCATTTGAAAAGACAAAAGTTCGGTTTGTCGAGTCGAGAGTTCCGTAGATGGCCGTTATGAACTTATTGTCCTCGATCGACTCAAACAGCAGGCTGCTGACCTTTGAGAACGCGACATTCGGAGCATAACCGATCTGCACAGACGATCGCAGCGAAGCGCGCAGAAAGGCCATCAGAAGTGCCGCCGGAATACCCTTTCCCACCGCATCGGCGACGACAATCCCAATCTGATCGTCAAAAACCTTTACCCAGTCATAATAATCACCGGAAACCTCCTCGGTCGGGAAAATATAGGCGGAGATGTCGAAGCCACTTAGCACGGGATCGTTCGCCGGCAGCAGTTCGAGCTGGACATGTCTCGCAACCTCGAGCTGGGCCTGGAGCCGCCGTTTCTCGACAACCTGTTCGTGGAGCCGCACCTTTTCAATAATGATCGCAACTTGGGAAGTGAGGAGTTGGAGGACCGAAAGGTCGTCTTCGTCATAGGCATTAAGCTGATCACTTTCGAGATCGAACACACCAATAACTTTGTCGTTCGAGATAATCGGTGCAACCATTTCCGATCGCGTAAGCTCGCGGGCAGCGAAATACCTGGGGTCACTAAGGACATCAGGTGAGATGACCCCTTTTCCGGTCTGCGCCGCAATTCCGATCAGACCTTCGCCCATCTTCAGGCGCGGTTCGATCAGCTCGAAACTGATCTGATAACCACGGATGACTCGCGACTTGAAAACGTAAGGATTGGCCTCAGAACCGCCGGCCTCGACCAAGTAGATTCCCGCTGCGTCGTATGGCAAAAGCGACCCCAGCGTATCCATCACAAGATTGAGCACCTCCTCGAGATCGAGCGATCGGCTAATCTTCTTCGTAATGTCGAGCAGCATTCGCAGCTTATCGACGGTCGAAAGCTTGGTACTTTCGGTTTGTGAGTTGCTGGCGTGATTCATCGGAAAACCAAAACGAAAGTATACAACAGGAGGTGTGGATCACCCGCTGATGACACGTTCCGCGTAGAGGCCCCAGAGACGCAAGATTTTAATGCGAAATTCGACGAGTGCCTTACTGACGTTGAAATGTCGCGCGATTTCCCTGGAGGTTTTTCCGGACGCGACCATGCGTCTTAACGCCGTGAATGGAACAAGGGCTGCGGCTCCGGTTGAATAGGCTTCCTCTTCGATTTCGTGATTGTAATCGCGGGCGATAATTTCGCCCTTTTTGTTACGAGTCTCAACAGCCAGACGGCTCGGCTTATGTCCGAGAAAAACATGCGAAATTTCTTCCATCAGCGTTGCGTTTTGCCGATTTTTTCCGTGGGTGGGATTCAGGATGATTAGTTTTCGACCATCGGCCAGCTTATGCGACGCCGCGCCGCCGGACCAAGCTTCCTTGCCGGCCCCTAGCAGATGTGAGCGTGTCGTGTCGGAAAGGTTCGCGATCTCGTCGAGCGAAACCACCAGCAGGTTGGCATAGTGCGCCAACGCAAAGGGATCAAGCCGCTCGTCGTCCCGGGTCAGGCCGGCAAACTCACGCAGGCCGCGAGCACGCACCTCGTGATGACGGCCTTTCTGGGTTGGAGGTATGTCGTCCGCGTAAAACACAAGAAAGACAAGGGTCGCCGAGGCTCAAACTTCCTTGTATTCCGAATCTACATCTTCAGCTGAGAGGGCAACGCGATAGTTTGCCGATTGTTTTTGCTTTGTTATCAGAAGATCGTCTTTAGTTTTGAGTAGATCGGCACGGTTGTACACCGACAGTTCAAAATTGTATCCGTGGGTGATGGCGTCCTTTGGACACGCCTCGACACAAAATCCGCAGAAAATACAGCGACCGTAATCGATGTTATAAACCTTTGCGTAGCGCTCATCGCGCCCCACACGCTCGGCATAGGGCCGCGGATCGTCGATCGCCTCGATATAAATACAGTCGGCCGGGCAAGCTGCCGCACAGAGGTAACACGCTACGCACTTTTCCTTGCCGTTCTCGTCAACATGGAGCAAATGCTGGCCGCGATAACGCGGCTGCAACGTGATCGGCTCATCCGGGTACTGCACCGTCCACTTGGCACGGGGTATCTCGGAGATGGTGCGTTTCATCCCCTTTATGATCGCCACGGTTGACTGAATAACGTCTGAAACTACTGACATAAATATCTACATGTTGCCTACAACGCTCGCGAAGGTTCCGAGGAGCCAGAAAATCAGTACGATGACGCTGCCGACCAGGCCAAGGGCACCCGTGATTATTCCCGCCATCGCAAGCCCCTGTCCGCCGTATTCGTTTGGGTTCTGCATCGACTTGCTCCGAGCCATGAACCCTGTCACGAGCGCCGCAATGCTTGGGAGAATCGTGCCGCAGCAAATAGTCAATCCCAGAATTCCCAGCACCAAAGAAACGATTGCCAGCGTTTTGTTGTCGCCTGTGAGGTTGGCCATCGGGGCCTGAAAGGGCGTGGTCGCTCCGATCTGCTGATTCTCCCAGCTTGATTCCGGTGCGGGCGGCGGCGTCCATTCCGCAACCGGCGGCGTCGGGTCATAGGAGGAAGGCGAACCAAAACTCGGAGCGATCATTGTCTCCGCCTCATCGAAGCGTTTAGGCTGCGACGGTTCCTCAAAAAAGGGCGGTGCCGGCATCGGATCGGAATATGGCGACTCATCGGGCTTGCCATCCGAGAACGGAGAGGGCGGCGGTGAGGCGGTGCCGAAACTGGGCGATGGCACATCTGGGGCGGAAAACGAGGGCGGCGTAGGTTGGGGTGTATCTCCAATCGGATCGAGTTCTACAATCCCCGAGTCGCTTTCTGTTGAGGTATCCAAGGCCGCACTCATCTCGTCGTTCGAGGCGTATATTGTCTTTAGGGGGTCGGCCTCCGGCAGATCGAGCACCTCGTCCGTGGGTGCGGATATTGGCCCGGATCCGGCCGCCTCGTCATTCGGTGACCCGGTAAGAGGGTCGACTGGGGCGGCGTCAGATGGCGCCGCCTTCTTAGCATCCGCCATTCCAGCTCCGCCTATAATCGTGGCGTATGGATCAAAAGCTGGTGCATCGTCAACCAGCGGCGTGCCGTCGATCTGGCAAAACCGCATCGAGTCTTCAAAAGTCTTATCGCAAGTCGGGCATTTTTTCATCAGATTCTCCCGGATTTCAAATTCAAGATCTCAAATTTCAGATCGGCGCTCCGGGAACCGCAGCGGGAAAACATCTAAAATCGGCGACACCAAAGATATATACGTTACGACCTAGACTAATTCAAGTTTGCTAAAGAAATAAGCGATCTCGATGGCTGCGTTCTCATCCGAATCGGACCCGTGCACGGCATTCTCGCCGATTGAGGATGCGAAATCTTTTCGCATCGTCCCGTCCGCGGCTTCAGCCGGATTTGTCGCACCCATCAGCTCACGCCACGACGGGACAGCGTCCGATTTTTCCAGGGCCAAAACAACACACGGCCCGCTCGACATAAACTCCGTAAGCTCATCAAAAAAGCCCTTGCCGGCGTGAACCGAATAGAATCCCTCAGCTTGTTTTCGCGTCTGATGAATCAACTTCATCCCGCGAATGGCAAATCCCGCCGCCGAAATTCGGTCGATGATTTTCCCAGCATTCCCAGCCCGAACAGCGTCGGGCTTGATGATTCCAAAAGTTAAATTATTCATTAGTTTCCTGTTGCATCCATTCTCCACAGTCAATCCCCAGTTGTCCACCCTCGCCCCAAAGCACCGCCGGACAGTCCTCCGCTTATCAC
>JBBJMG010000018.1:0-50312 GCA_037720205.1 Pyrinomonadaceae bacterium | reverse complement strand
TGCCGTCGTCCATCACGTACTGAATCTGAAAGTCTTCGACGCCATAAACCATCGGTTCATCGACAAATGGAGCCGCCACGCCAAAGGTCGCAAATTCGCGCCGCGTCAGAGTGCCATCCGCCGACACAAAATATGTCAACATCTTGACCCGAGTCATGCTCGCGGGCGTGACAATCGAGCGCAGCGTTCCCGTGGCACCCGTCTGGTTGAATCCGAGGATGTCCGCATTGCCAAACTGAACCGCATTCGCACCGCTCAGCGCTGTCGCGACACCGAGTGTCGAGCCGGCGTTGCCGGTTACGAGAAAGATATCGTTGGCGCGACACGCCGAATTGGTGCCCGATAGCGGGATGATCTCGTCGATGCCGCCGCCGGTGGTCGTGGCCGCGTTGATATTCAAAGGCTGCGAGACGGCCGCCGCTCCGGCTCCGACGAGATTGAACGTCGAGTCTTTATAAAGGAACGTTATCTGGTCGGTGTAAACGCCCGGCGTCGTGTTGAACGTGCTGAGCGTGATATTATTCCCGGCCACGATGGGCGCTACGGTGTCTCGGCTCGAATCGAGATCGTTCGGGATCCCGAGAAGGGTCGAGATGCGATTGTCCGGCAGAATGACAGTGCTTTTGAGCGGATAACCATAACCTGCATTATAGGTGTCGCGGCCGATTAGATTGAGGCCGATTCGGACGTTTTTTGACAGTCCGACCTGCTGGTTGACAACCTGCCGGCTAAGTTGAGCGGCGCGGAGCACGCCCCAGATCGAGGCTGTGACAATCAGGAACAAGATCATCGAAACCAGTACCTCGAGCAACGAAAATCCACTCTCGGATCTCGATCTCACTACCGATTGGCCCGCTGTTGTTTTGGTGTTATCGTTCATACCAGCCTCTCACTGCGTCACTGCGTAATCGGTCAAAACGGTTCGCAGCGTCTCCTCACGCAGCAGCCCGCCGACACTGTAGGTGACCGTCACATCCACCGCGCGAATACGTACCGCTGACGTACCAGCAGGATTGCAAATTACGGGCGATGGACGGTCTGGATCGCACACGTCGGCAATCACGATACGACGCTGAAGACCCGAAACCGGCGCCCCGGTATCATCCGCTGTACCTATAACCTCATCAGGCCCCGCGTCAGCCAAAACGGGCTGAAAACCCACGACAAATCGACCCTGATTTACGCCGCCCACTGGATTGGTCCCGACGTTTCCGATCGCCGGCCAGCCAAGCCGCGTCGGGTCGGTCTCTTTTACCGACATAATCGATTCAATCGTCGATGTCGCGATCTGCTTTGCGAGCAGCTGCCTCTCGTGTGCACGCGTTTGAACGACCGAGCCCGAGATGCCCGACAGCAGGGCCAAAACGCCCACCATCAGGATCAGCAAAGCGATGATTACATCGACGTACGAAAATCCAGCTTCTGATTTCGATTTCATATTGCCGCCCCTCGTTTACTGGTAGGGCTCAAATGCCGTGCCCGTGTACTTCCAATACCTGATCGCCCCGGCGAGCCCGGCCAGCGTGATCGCTCTTACTTCACGAGTATTACGCGGGGTCGCATTGCCCGGCGACGCAGGCGGAAAGGAGTAGATGTTTACATTGATCGGCGTACCACCGGTCGTGACAACCGAGCCGTCGCTCCTGAATCTCGCGGCCCAGACGTTGTTGCCCGTGACGGTTGTCCCGCCGCTACTGTGGCCGATCGCATCGGCCGCAAATGTTATGTCGGTGTAGTTTGGCGGATTCGGTTTCGCGACGCCGGAGGGTATTACATCGATCCGGACGTCCTTGGTTGCATCGAGCGGGATTTTTTTGAGCAGCGTATCGACCGCTGCGTTGTTTTCATCGATTACGAGGACAGCGTTCTGGGTAAGGTCGATTTCGAAGCGAAACGACCGTCGCCGGGTCAACGCCAGCTGCCCGGTCTCGCGCATGATATCCATGACCTTGATCGCCTGGTCCTCCGACTTGTAAAGTCTCTTATAATTGAACAGGTATGGTATCGATATCGCGGACATCACCGCCACGATCCCAAGCACGATGAGAAGCTCGATTACAGAGAATCCTCTACTTTTTGATTGCTGTCTCATATTTAACGGGATCGAGCCGCGTTACCATTGGCCGGTCGGCGTATAGGGTGGGCTCTGATAAAGGAAAGAAGGAATGTTCAATACCTTCCAAAAATATTTTACATAGTTAAACATTGAAAATCAATACATTCCTTACTCTTTTGTTTTGAAATTCTTTTAGCTAGAATTGCGTGACCTGCCCTGCATTGTTATGTCCGATAAAACGGCCGATAAGAAAGCTTCTGTCGCAGACTGGTTCATGCAGGGCGCATTGGCCCGGATCGGCGAGACGGTCGACAAGTTTACCGGTCGCCGATGGGAGCCCGCGGGCAGCTTGGCCACCAGCGGTTTGATAGAGCGACTGAAGAAATTACTCGACGCCGAGGCAAGGGAGGTCGCGGGAAAAGGTAATGTCGTGCCGCACCACGTTACACTGAAAATGCAGTGGGACAAGTTTTCGACCGACGCTGACGATTCACTCGCGATGCTGAAGACAGAACTGCTCGTCGCGGCTACGGATCATATTAACGATAAGCTCTACTACACGTTCGCTCCGTTGACACTCGATGTAAAAACGGACTATTTCACCGAGGGCGTCAAGCTTTACGCAAGTTTTGACGAATATTCCTCGTCCGAAGAGGAAGTCGAGATGAATGTAACGATCCCGGTGTTTAAGGTCGAGATTCCGGCCGTTGAACCGGCGGCTCTAGACGCGCCACGGCGGGATTTACTTGCTCGTCGTTCGACCGTAAACGGTATTGAAGAAATCGGGCTCGCTATTCCGTCCTCCGGTCGAATAACGATCGGTAGGACTGCTGCCAATGATCTGGTGCTCGATGATCCGAGTGTATCCAAGGTTCACGCATCCCTTGTCGTCGCTCCCGGCGGCGTTATTACGGTCGCTGACACTGGGTCGACCAATGGAACATTCATCAAGGGCGAACGTATGTCGTACGGCAAGGCACTGCCCATCGCGAGTGGCGAAACCGTTCGTTTCGGTGAAGTTGAGGTCAGTTTCATACTGATCTCGGTCAATGACGCGGAGGTAGAATCGGATCCAAACGATGGCGCCGGCGACGAGGTTGAGTTTTCAGGGAAGAATACGGAAGCAGAGTTATCAGTTGAGGTCGAGCGCGAGGAAACTGCAAGCCCGACTGTGGACAAGTTATAGCGAATGAACGGTCTCCTATTGCTTCTCATTGATTGGAACAGTTGGAACCCGGAGAATCTGTTCGGCAGCCAAGTGCTTGAGCGTACGCCCGCCGGTTTGACGATCGTCTATATCATCGGACTCGGCATCCTCGTTGGTTTCTTGTTCCTCACCTTTTCTGATCATATTCACCGACCAAAATTCATATTCGAACAATCCTTACCGACTGCAGCCGCACGCAAGTTGACAGTCGCCCTCGCCAACCGAAGCCTGCTCATCTGGCAGGGATTCTTTATCGTCCTCGCATTTACCGTGTTTGGTTTCCAGGTTTACTGGACATACTACGCCGATGAGTCCAATGATGAATATCACGCACTTGCGTACAAGGACCTTCGCGGCCGGAGAACGTCGGCGGCGAATCTCCGCGGCTGGATGCTCGACCGAACCGGCAATCTCGGCAGTGCATTGGCATACTACAAGCTCGACAAGAATCGGGAAATCGAACGCGGCTACGCCCTCGAACGCGAGATGGCGCACCTTCTCGGCATCGAACGCGGAACTCCCGGTCTCGAACGCACCCTTTACAAACGCCAGCTGGACCCCTTGCCTGAGTCGTGGGAAGTCCTAACCCGGATTAAGAAGCCGGAAGACGAGCAGAAAGACGTACGCGTAACGATCGACCGTGATTTACAGGCGGCCGTTGCAAAGGAACTGGACGGAAAAAAGGGCGCCATCGTCGTGCTCAATCCGCAGACCGGAGACATTCTGGCGATGTACTCAAATCCGTCGTACAGTCTTGCCGAGGCTCAGTCCTTGGAGGACTATTTGAAGCTCGAGGGCAATAAACGCGACAAACCGCTTCTAAACCGGGCGACGCGCGAATTCTACGTTCCCGGCTCGACGTTCAAAACGTTCACAATGATCTCCGCGTTTCGAGCAAATCGCCAAAACGCCCGGTTTCCGAGCTATTCCGGCGGTTTCAAACCGACAAGGTCGTCGCGGCCCATCGTCGATGCGACTCAAAGCCTCGCGCCCGACGGTTCGGTCAGCGGCGCCTGCGATGGCGGATGTCAGGAGAAAGACATTACCTTTGCCTACAAGGTTTCGAGTAACCAATATTTTGCCCAGCTTGCAATCGATCTCGGTCGCGAACGCCTTCGCGAGACGGCACAGCTCGTCGGTATCGCCGCTGTGGATGATCCAGGGGACGCTTTGCTTCAGCGCTTCTTTCCCAACATCCTGAACACGAGCAATCCGCGCATCGCCGCGGCCATTGCTCCGCAGCAATCTTCGATGGTCACAGGCAGTGAAATTTCGCTCTTCGACCTCGGGATTCAGGGAATGGGCCAGGGTTACGCGGGCCAGATGACGCCGTTCCAGATGGCGCTCATTGCATCGATTCCCGCGAATATGCAGGGCTTCCTGATGAAACCCCGCATCGAGGCTGATCAGCCCCCGCAGGCATTCGCGCAGGTGCTGTCGCCCCAGCAGGCACTGGCCGTCCGCGAAATTATGTCGACCGTCACGGAGGAGCCAGGCGGTACGGGAACGGTCATCGCCTCGCGGCTCGCGGGCACAGGCATTCGCACAGGGGGCAAGACAGGCACTGCTGAAAAACTCGCACCCGTGTACGATGCGAAGGGAAATTTGCAAACCGTCACGCGGCGACGCAAAAACGACAAGGGCGAAATCGAAGACTATAAGGTGCCGGAAATGTATGAGCGTACCGACAGCTGGTTTATCACTATCGCCCCGGTCGAGCGGCCGCAAGTGGCGATCGCGGTTGTGGTCGAGGGTGGCGGTTTCGGAGCACGTACGGCCGCGCCCATCGCCGCCAACGTCATCCTGAAGGCACGAAATCTTGGCCTTTTGGGCGACCAGTATAAGCAGGGCGCGGCGCCCAAGCCGATGCCGAAGCCGCCGGCGAAAAAGGGGGCCAAACGGTGAAGAATCGCACCTCCTCACACTTCTTCATCCTTGCCCTGATCGTCGTCTTGACGGCCATCGCTCATTACTCTATCCACTACGGAGCGTTAATTCGTGGTTATGAGACCTCCGGCGTGACCGCGGTGCGAAATCTCCTACTTCTTACGCTGCTAGCATTTATCCCTATCATCCTAAAGCGGTTTGTTAGATACGATGGAAACTGGGCGATCTATACAACCGCAGTACTTCTCTTCTCGGTTGGGCTCACCTTGCAGTACCGGCTGTTTAGCGATCCGGAATATACCTCGCGGCGGGACAAGGCCGAGGCTCGGCAGCAGAAACTAAAAACGCTCCAGATGCATTACATCCAGGAGAACTATTCGGCGGAAAAGAAACAGATGATGGGACTCCCCGCGACGCCGCCATCTCCCGTAGACCTATCGGCTGAAACGCCTCGACCCGCCCCCGAATCGGCATGGGAGGTATTGCTCTCTGGACGAACGATCAACCCGCTCCTCGCGTTTATCGGTTTGATCGCCGCATTTATTATTCTCCGACGGTCGGACGTCATCGAATTCCTTCAAAGGAATGGCTTCCTTGTTGTTCTGCTCACGCTCGGCCCGCTATTCGTTGCCGCGATATGGTCGCGGGGTGGAAAATTTGCTGGAAATCTGACACCTTGGGAACTCGCCAAGATTCCCTTCCTCCTCGGTTTCGCGGCGATTCTCTCTATCCTATACAAGAACCTGGTCCAGACGTACTGGGGAGTGCCGCGTGCAAAGGACGCCTTGCCGCTAATCTTCATGGCAACGCTGCCATTTCTGCCTTTCTTTGTGCTTAAAGACTTTGGTCAGATGATGGTTTTCACCGCCGTCTACGCTACCCTTTATTTGATCGCGGTAAGGCGGTTTCCACAGAGATTTGTCCTCGTCGGCAGCGTGGTACTCGTCGTCGCGATCTTGGTAGTCGGTGCCCTACCGCTGAAAACTCAGGAACGCATTCCCCTGCTTCCCACGCTGGCAGTGCCGGTGAAAGCGGTCCTGCCGGACCGCATCCAACAGCGGTTTCACCTATGGCTCGATGGATTTAACCCGCCGCCGCCGGAAACGGCGTGGTGGAAGGAAGATTACGACGAATACTACGCAAAGTTGGTTGCCCGGGACCCCAATCTGCCGCAAATGCTTGGTGAGGATCCGGATCTTAAGCGAACTATCAATATAGATGCATGGTTTGACGTACTTGCGTTTCAGCCCGCACAGGCTACATTCGGCCTGGCGTCCGGCGGCACTACCGGCCGCGGGCTCGGCCTCGGATATCCTGAGTTAATACCGGTTGCCGATAGCGACTATGTCTTCGCCGCACTAGCCGAAGAACTTGGACTTTTTGGAGGGTTGTTGTTAGTCTTGGCTCTTATTGTCTTCATCAGCGTCGGCGCAACCACCGCCCGAGATTCCCGCGATATGTTCAGTAAACTCTTGGCAATCGGCCTCGCCGCTTTCATCGGATTTCAGGCTCTGGTAAACATAGGCGGTATCACGCGTGCACTGCCTATGACCGGCATCACGCTTCCCTTTGTCAGCCATGGCGGTTTTAGTCTCATAACAAGTTTTGTGATGCTCGGAATGCTGATGGCCCTATCACACAGAAACAGCATGGATCGCCGGCGGGATGAATACCAGGCGACCTTGTAGGTGAGCACTTCCGATCTATGGGAAACAACAGTCTTCGCATAACTTCAGGCTCGGTGAGTGATCGCGGCCTCAGCGAAAAACGGCCTGAGAACGAGGATTCGTTTCTCGAGCTCGGCGCCAGCGGGATATTTGCGGTTGCCGACGGGGTTGGCGGTGCGCAAGCGGGCGAAGTAGCGTCGCAGATGGCGGTCGAAATCCTCGGCGAGGCGTTCAATAATATAGGCGTTGGCTCCGATGCAGAGACCGTAATGCGTACGGCATTTGAACGCGCAAACGCTGCCATCTTCCATATGGCGCAGGACTTGCCGCAGCTTTCAAACATGGCAACGACCGTTGTCGCCCTCCACCTGGCCGAAAACATCGCAACTATAGGCCATGTCGGCGATTCGCGACTGTATCGCGTTGATGCCGACGGCGAATTGCATCGCGAAACGGCGGATCACTCGGTCGTCGCCGAAGAGGTTCGCTCCGGCCGCATGACCGAAGAACAGGCGGCCACCCACCCTAGTCGAAATATCATCAGCCGCGCCCTCGGTGCCGAAGCAACTGTGGAAGCTGACTTTCGGACCATCCTCGTCGAGCCTGGGAGCGCTTTTCTAATCTGTTCCGACGGCATTACGCGTCATGTAGAGGACGGCGAGATTAAGGGAGTGCTGAATTTCGGCGGCTCACCTGCAGATATTTGCGACTATCTCAAACGACTCTGCTTCGAACGCGGTGCCGAGGACAATCTGACCGCTGTCGTCGTCAAAGTCGCCCAGTCCGACGCCTCAAAAGAAGTCAGTGTGGGCAGCAGTTCCGTGGAGCAAGCAGTCGCTAGCGTCCGTGAGCCCTTGATGACGCAGCCGGACAAGCAAAGCGACGACAGCGTGCTTGAGCTCGATACGAAACCGTTGACCTTACCGAGCGACTCGAGTCTCGGCCCGATTGTTCCGGTCTTGCCCATTTCCGGACCCGGAGGTTCTCAGAAGTCCGTTCCGGCGATCGAAACGGCCGAACCCGAGCGAGTCACCACGCAAGCCGCAGATTTCGAAATGTTCGGTGAAAAAATCACTGGAGATAGGCCCGCGTCCGTCGAAATAAGACCTGCCGGCTGGGCCCTGCCAGCAGTCGTTTCGCTCGTCATTGGATCGCTCATCGGCCTCGGCGCCTACCATTACTTATTAAGGCCGGAAATATCGACAGTCCAAAATCCAGCCCTTTCCGAGATGCGCTCTAGCAACATTCCGCTCAACGCTTTCGAAGATAACCGTCGGAATGTCGATGCGGACCCGGCGGCCTACGCCCTCCGGGTTGGCCCGATCGCACAAGACGCGGAGGATTTTTATCTGCTTGGCCGGGCCTTCCTTCTTACCGGTAAATATCCTGAGGCCAGGTCAGCATTCCTTGAAGCGCGCGAACTACTTCCCGAGGCCGATCCTGTGAACGCGAAGGTGCTCGCCTCGGACATCGCTCTGGGGCTTGCCGTCATAACCGATACGACTATCCGCTCTATCCTGGAGACGGAGCTTCGCGGAGCAACTGCGCGACCTATGAGTTCAAATTCGAATCGCTAGATAAGCCGGTCTGTCGTCTGCCTTTTGGCTTCAAACATTATAATTGCGGCCGACGCCGCCAGATTTAAGCTTTCCACTCTGCGTGCCATCGAAATTGTAATTGTCTCCTCAACCAGGTTTGTCACATTCCCGCTAAGCCCGTGCGCCTCTGAGCCGAAAAACATCAAGCGCGGAACGCTCCAATCGACGTCAGTGTAGTTCCTCTCGCCCGAGAGGACGGCTGCAGTTGTCCTAAGGGCTTGGCTGGCCGCCCACGCTACGATGTCATCGAGGCGGGCGTCTACCCAGATTGGCACGCGAAACGCCGATCCCATCGACGCTCGAATAGATTTCGGAGAGAAGACATCGGCCGAACGTTCCGAAACAATCACGCCCGCCACGCCGGCAGCCTCGGCGGTGCGAATGATCGCACCCAGATTCGACGGATTGCCAATTTCATGGAGAAAAATGACTAGAGGTAGGCGCGCCGCTTGAGAAGCAGCGGTTAAAACGGCGAGGCCGGTTTCCGGCCGCTCCGCCGTTAATACGACTCCCTGCGAGGCAACGGTGTCGGCGAGAGACTTAAAAATACCATCGCCGACCCGAAATGTTTCGATCCCCGCTGAGCGGACCTCGTCAACGAGAGATGAGTCGTAGAGACTATCGCCGACGAAGCACGTCAGGCCGCGGGTACCGGATCGAAGTGCTTCGCCCACCAGCCGCTTGCCTTCGATAAATATCTGACCGTCGATTTTGCCGTCGCGGACCTTTCGGGCGTGCACGAGCCGACGGTTATCCCGGCTCGCAATCTGCTCAATTTCCGTCATTGTTCGATCCATTTAAGCATTTAGTAACACGTTTTGAAAACCTCGACAAACGGGCTAAACTTACGCGATATGCAGCCCGAGTCGAAAGCAAAATCCCGTACTGAAATCCTGCGCGAGCGCTCACTCATCGCTGAGGAAGGCGGCGGCATCAAACGGCTGGAAAAGCAGCGGACCTCCGGAAAACTAACGGCCCGCGAGCGTATCGATTTCTTTCTCGATGAGGGCAGCTTTGAGGAATTTGACAAGTTTGTCGTTCACCGTTCGACCGATTTTGGGCTAGGCGAGCAAGTGTTCCCGGGCGACGGGGTCGTAACGGGTCACGGACTAGTCGATGGCCGCGAGGTTTTCCTGTTTGCACAGGATTTCACCGTTTTCGGCGGGTCACTTTCGGAGACTCATGCTCAGAAGATTTGCAAGGTTATGGATCTGGCAATGAAGACGGGCGTGCCGATCATCGGACTCAACGATTCCGGCGGTGCACGAATTCAGGAGGGCGTAGTCTCACTCGCAGGTTACGCCGACATCTTTTTGCGTAACGTCCTGGCCAGCGGTGTGATACCGCAGATTAGCTGCATTCTCGGGCCGTGTGCCGGCGGCGCGGTGTACAGCCCTGCGATCACCGATTTCAACGTGATGGTCAAAGACACCTCGTATATGTTTATCACGGGCCCCGACGTGATAAAGACGGTGACGCACGAGGACGTCACCAAAGATGATCTCGGCGGTGCCATGACTCACAACGCAAAATCGGGCGTCGCACATTTTGCCGCCGACAGCGACGAACACGCCCTGCGTATCACCCGCGAAATGCTCTCGTTTATCCCGTCAAACAACCTCGACGATCCGCCATTCGTGCCGACGACGGACCCATCGGATCGTGCGGATGAGGCCTTAAACACGATGGTGCCCGAGTCGGCGAACCAGCCGTATGACATTCGCGACATTCTGCACAATGTGCTGGACGATGGCTATTTTTTTGAGATTCAAGAGCACTACGCGGCGAATATCGTAATCGGTTTCGCCCGGTTAGGCGGTCGGTCGGTGGGCATTGTTGCCAATCAGCCCGCCTTCCTGGCCGGTGTGCTCGACATCGACGCCTCCGTTAAGGCCGCCCGGTTTGTAAGGTTTTGCGATTGCTTTAACATTCCTATCATCACATTTGAGGACGTTCCCGGTTTCCTTCCCGGGGTGAATCAAGAGCATCAGGGAATCATCCGTCACGGGGCGAAACTGTTGTATGCATTTGCCGAGGCAACCGTACCAAAAATTACCGTCATCACCCGCAAGGCGTATGGCGGCGCCTACTGCGTGATGTCGTCAAAACACATCCGCACCGACATCAATTTCGCTTATCCGACCGCCGAGATAGCCGTTATGGGTGCCGAAGGCGCGGTGGGCGTTCTGTTTCGCCGCGAATTAGCGGAGAACGACGAAACTTATCGGACGGACAAGGTCGCAGAGTTTCAGGAAAAGTTTGCCAACCCGTATGTCGCGGCCGAGCGGGGTTATATTGACGAGATAATCGAGCCAAAATTCACGCGGCCCAAACTGATCCGGGCCCTTAATTTGCTCCAAAGCAAGCGCGACACAAACCCATCGAAAAAGCACGGCAACATACCTCTATAATTCCGCTTCGATGCTCAGCGAAAACCCTTCACGGCCGACGAAAGCCATCATCGATCTCGACAAGATTGCGTCGAATTTCCTCGCGACTAAAGAGTTCGTCGGTCGCGATATAAGCTATATGGCCGTCGTCAAGGCCGATGGTTATGGCCACGGAGCGACGCAGGTCGCGACACGGCTCGAGGCCGAGGGCGTGGATTGGTTTGGCGTCGCCATTCCCGAAGAGGCTGTCGAGTTGAGAGCGGCTGGCATCGCGCGTCCCATTCTGTGTCTTGGCTCGTTTTGGCCAGGTCAGGAAAATCTCCTGATTGACCACAACATAACACCGGTGGTCTTTCAGATCAGTCAGCTGGAAAGTCTGGACAAGCTAGGACGTGAACGAAATAGGCGCGTCGATGTCCATGTAAAAATCGACACCGGAATGGGCCGTGTCGGTATACCTTTTAGCGAGGCGGCGGAGTTCGCCAAGACCGTGGTCGGATTGCCAAACCTTAGAGTCGACGGGCTGCTGACCCATTTTGCCGCGGCTGAGAATCCGGATGAGAACGATTTTACGCGTTTGCAGATCAATCGGTTTGACACCGCTTGCAACACATTCCGCGCGGCGGGCCACAGTCCGTCCTGGCTCGACCTGGCGAATTCGCCTGGGGCGATCTCGTGTCCGGCCGGGCGCGGCAACATGGTGCGTCTTGGCGGTGCTCTCTATGGATTGCTCGACGATATTCTGTCGCCAAACACGCCCGGGCCCATTCTGGAACCCGCCTTACTGCTTCGGTCCGAGGTCGCTTATCTAAGAAATGTCGCCCGTGGAACAAGCCTCGGGTACGGCCGTTCGTTTATCGCGGAACGTGACTCGGTTATTGCGCTCGTCCCGATCGGCTACGCTGACGGTTATCCGCGGGCCTTGTCGAATGTCGGCTATGCTTCTATACGCAACCGGCGTTCACCTGTGGTAGGACGCGTTTCAATGGACTGGACGCTTTTTGACGTCACTGACATTGAGGGAGTTCGCTCCGGCGATGATGTAATTTTGATCGGTCCAGAACCCGGCCAACCGACCGCCGCCGACATCGCCGGCTTGACCGGGACGATCGGTTACGAGATAACGTGCGGTCTCACACGACGCGTGCCGCGTATCGTAGGAGGCTGAGAGTGAATACACGCATTGCAGACGCCTGGGCGTGAGTTCGAAGTACGCACTTGCTGACACGCAGGCTTCTGCTTCTTACGCTATGATTAGATAAATGCCGATCACGCCCTGGAAAGCGAAGCGTTTCTTAAAGCTGCTGTACGAACGCTCGTTCGACGCCGATATCTTCAGCCGGGCGGCAATGATAGCGTTTTATTTTTCGTTCGCTCTCTTTCCGCTTCTCTACTTCCTTGTCAGCCTATTCGGCCTGTTGCTCGAATCATCGGACGGGTTGAAAAACGAGCTGTATCTCTATCTCGGCCAGTTGATGCCGCGTTCCGTCTTTGACCTTGTTCGCAAGACCGTTGAAGAGATCGTCGAAAACAGTTCGGGCGGTAGATTGGTGCTCGGGCTCATCGTCACTCTCTGGTCGGCCTCGGCAGGGGTTGACGGCATCCGTACAGGGCTCAATTCGGTTTATGGTCTTAAGGAACGCAGAGCAGTTTGGTGGACGAAGGCTCAGTCGTTAGTGCTGACGCTGGTCGTCGCAGTACTTATCTCAATCGTCCTCGCAACCGTATTTTATGGATGGCAGCTCGTGCAGCTCGGCATCGCCTGGCTCGGTTACGAAATCACTTCACCACTGGTGCTGGTCTCGATCCAGTGGATATCCATCCTTCTCGTGATGCTCTTCGCATGCGAGGTAATTTACAACCTGCTGCCCGATTTCAAAACCTTTCACTGGATCTGGATTACGCCCGGCACCCTTGTCGCGATTGCACTTTTCATCGTGCTCACCACCGCCTTTCGCACATACCTTGGGTACTTCAACACCTACAACAAAGCGTACGGCTCGCTCGGCGCAGTCATCATTCTGATGCTCTGGCTTTATCTGACCGCCACGGCTCTAATGATAGGCGGCGCCATCAACGCCGTCCTCCACGACATGCGCACCCCAACCGACGCTCCACCACCGCATGCGTAACATTTATGGAACTTACAATCGGGGACACATTCTCTATCGAACGCGTCGTGACGGACGAGCTTGTTCGGGCGTTTGCCGAACTTTCGGGAGATTTTAATCCTATTCATTTGGATGCGGAGTTTGCTGCTAATACTCGGTTCGGGCGGCGAATCGCGCATGGGATGTTGAGCGGGGCGTTTATCTCGGCGGTGCTGGGGAATGAATTTCGCGAGCGGCGGATCGTCTATCTGTCGCAGACGATGCGTTTTACGGCTCCGACATTTATCGGCGACACTATCACGACCAGCGCGACTGTGAGATCGATTCGCACGGACAAATCAATCGTCACGCTCGAAGTAGCGTGCGCAAAAGCGGACGGCACGGTCACGCTGAAGGGCGAGGCAGTCGTGATGATTCTCGGCGACAATTGAGAGCGACATTTCACGCCGCCTGCGGCTTCGAAGGAGGTCGCTGCGGCGTGATATATTGTCCACTATGTCACTGATGCTCGATGAGATCGCCGAACAGCCGTCGGCACTCCAGCGCACACTCGCCGCTGAGAAGCAAAAATACGCGGCCCTCGGTCGCACCCTGCGAAATCGTGATTTTGACCTCATTGTGATTGTCGCGCGCGGCAGCTCTGACAATGCGTCGCTGTTTGGCCGATACCTGATCGAGGTGACGACCGGCATACCCGTTTCACTCGCCGCCCCATCCGTCTACACACTTTACAACGCGAAGATCGATCTGAGTCATGCTCTCGTAGTCGGCGTATCGCAATCAGGCGAGGGCGAAGATGTGAACATCGTACTGGAAAACGCAAAGGCGTCCGGTGCGTTTACTCTCGCGATCACCAACGAAGCGGATTCGCCGATGGCACGCCTCGTCGATGAGACGTTACTAATCCACGCCGGTCGCGAGAAATCAGTCGCCGCGACGAAAACCTACACGGGCCAGATGCTGCATTTTTACATGTTGGCTAATGAGCTTGCGGCAAACCGCCTTGATCTGCAGCGAGTTCCACTGTATGCGGCTCAAGCACTGGAACTACGCCCTCGGGTTGAAGAGATCGTCAGCCGCTACGCATTTATGGAAAACTGCGTAGTCGTCGGCCGTGGAATGAATTACGGCAACTCCTACGAGTTGGCCCTGAAATTGATGGAAACTTGCTACGTGGTCGCGGAAAGGTTTTCGTCTGCTGATTTTTTTCACGGGCCGCTGGCAATCATCGAGCGTCGATTTCCAGTTGTGCTGTTCGGTGCCGGCGGCGTCACGCGGCAAAGCAGTATCGATCTGCTCGACCGTCTGCATGAACTGAGTGCGGACTGCTTGTCGATCACTAATGATACAGAGATCGCAAAACGGTCGACCCGCTCGCTGCTGCTCCCGACCGAGATCGACGAATTTCTTTCGCCTATTCCCTTTATCATTCCGGCACAGCTCTTTGCGGCGCTGCTTTCCGAGGTTAAAGGCTTAGACCCGGACGCACCGCGCTCGCTTTCAAAGGTAACGAAGACGATCTAGCCCTCATGCCCGACTCGCCGCAAATATCTACATCACCCGGGAAGAAAAGCCTGCTAGAAGAGGCCGTCGAAATCGCTTTCCTGGCACTCATATTCTCGCTTGGCTTCATGAGGCCAAATTTTTCGTTCGGTACCGCCTCTGCAACGATCACCGACATCCTCTTTTTAATCACGGGCGGCCTGTGGATAGCCTCTTTGGTTGCCGGAATATATCGGTTCCGATTTGATAAATTCTATTGGTTACTGGGCTTGTACGGGGTGGGCCTTACGCTCTCCGCATTGTTTTCCGTCGATACGGCAGCGAGTCTCCGGCGACTGCCGATTGAGATCTACCTCATTAGTTTATCCGTATTCACATGCTCCATTGTGAGCTCGATGGCGATGCTAAGGCGTGTTGCATTCGCCTGGATGGGAGCCTCGGTTGCGGCGTCGATTATCGGTGTCGCAGCTATCGTGTCATTTTATCTGAGTTGGACGAACGCCTTATCGGACTTCGCACTCCACCATTACGGCTCTCTTCCGCCCGGCAATTACCCTCGAATCCAGGGCACGTTTGAGTATCCTAGCCTGCTCTGCAATTACCTGACCGTCGGGCTAATGTTCGTATTCATCGGTCTAAAGCTGGAATGGTTGAACATGAAGGCGGCGGTAGCGGCGACCACGTTGATCTCTTTTGCAATAGCCTTTACCTTTACGCCCGGCATCGGCGGAGCAATGCTCGCCGCGGCCATGTGGTATTGGCTCGTCCGCGAAAAACGAGTCATCGGACGACTTGCTCTCGGCGCCGGCATTCTTGCCTTTATCGCCTTTCTCATCGTCTCAACATTCACGCCCATCGCTACCTCAACATCGCCGTTCTATTTTCATATCGCCGGATGGCGGATTGACCCGACACAACGGTTACTGACCTGGATGCAGGCCGGCAATACGTTTCTCGGAAATGCGATTTTCGGTAAGGGACTCGGTCAACCGGTGGCCAGCGTTCACTTTTTGGCGCCATCGGGCCAGCACCAGATACTGTCTGACGCGCACAATGTCTTTCTCAACGTCGCCGGCCAATCCGGGCTTGCGGGGCTGATTCCCTTGATCTTGATATGCTGGACGATGCTCAGACGCTCAATGTCGGTGAAGCGAGATGGCTCACTCCGGTGGGCGGGCTATGGGTTGGGCATCGCGCTCTTCTCGGTGTTGATAGCCCAGGGGGCTGTCGGTTCATTCGAAAATTCGCGGCATATCTGGGTTCTGATCGGCTTGATCCTGGCGGTCGATCGCCTCACCCGAAGTGGTTCGGTCGAGCAGATCTCCACTGTCTAACAGGCCCGGCCCGACAATTAGTGAGGAGTGCATCGGACGCGACCCTTATGAGGCGATAAGAATCACAAGACCGCCAAGGATCGAGATGAGAAACGTGACGATACCGAGAACCATCCCGCCAACGGCCATTCCGCGGCCGCCGTATTTTCCAGGGTCGTTTCCGGCGTTTCTAACGCCGAGAAAACCCAAAACGGCAGCCGGCAGTCCCAACCAGATCCCGCCGTAGCAGCACAACAACGGCACACTCACGAGTCCGAGAACGAGGGCGATCGTAGGCAGCGTCTGATCGCGCTTCTGTAGAAAGCTAGCGGTCGTAAAATTTCGATGCAGCGGAGACTGGGGCGGCCATGTTGCGAGAGGTGCGGCCGCAGGTCTGCCAAACGGATTTGTTCGCCTGGCGTCGTCAAGCAGCGCGGTCGGCGACGGTTCACCCGGAAACAGGTCCGATAGCGGCTGCCGTAAAAAGCTACTAAGCATTTCGCCGTCGTTGAGACAGAAATTAAGCTCGTCGTCGGTGTATGTTTTGAAGCATTGGGGACACTGTTTCATAGCATGACGGCTTCTAGACTACGCACCTCGGCACCGAAATGTTCTGCGCTCGACTACGAGAGAGTTAGCCCACATCGCCCACAAAACTTGATATGAGGTGGAAACGCTCCGCCGCAGCGTGTACATACGCGGGTGACTTGCTGGGCATCCCGACCTTCCGTTAGTGAGGCAAAGTTCGGTCCCGATCCGGGCAGGACTCGATCTCCCGACGGGCGGATGCTCAACCCACAGCGGCCGCAGAAGACCGAATTTGCCGGAAGCGACACGGCGCATCGCGGACAAGGAAATCCGGAAGCAGGCTCCTCGGACGAGGTGAGTCGCACAAAATCGCTCGATCCACAACGGCCACAGAATCGGACACCCTCGGCGTATCGCGCACTGCACGTGCGACAGGCCACGATGCCGGGCACGAGACTAGAAGTAGGTGAGCCGACGGCGTTCGCTCCTTGTGAAATCGACGGGTGGCTTGCAGGGTCGCGCAGGCCACGCAATTGGGCTTGTATCACCTGCTCACTTCCGCCCTCGCGCACTTCGATCAGACGCTCATCGTCACGGCTACCGGCCTGGGAGACGCGAAGCACATGTCGGCCGACGGGAATGTCACTTAATACGACACGGCCCGAGTTGCCGACACTCCCCTTCCGCTCATCGTTGATATACACCTCGGCCCCGGCGGGTGCCCGAATAATGAGGCGCGACTTTCCGACTCGCGTTTCGTCAACGTCTTGGGCCGCTTTCTCCAATTTCGCGATCCAATTAGAGACACTGTCTGGCCGGCGGTTACGATCGGTTTCAAGCGCGCTCATAACGACCCTCTCAACGTCGGACGGCAAGTCGGAGCGCAGGGTCGATAGTGGAGGTGGCGTGTGCATGACTTTCTGCATCACGAGTTGCATCAGTTCGCCGGTAAAGGGAGTTTTCCCGCCGAGCATGAGATAGGCGATCGTTCCGAGAGAGTATAAGTCCGCCCGTCCATCGACGCCGAGCGCTGGCTGCATCTGTTCCGGAGCCATAAACTCTGGCGTGCCGATAATGCCCCGCGATGATGGCATCGATTCGGACGCGGCATCTGTCACGGTATGATTCGTGATTTTAGCGAGACCGAAATCACCGACTTTTACAAACCCCTCGCCACCTTTTCCCTTCTGCATTAGAAAGATATTGGCCGGTTTTAGGTCGCGGTGCAGAATGCCAAGGTCGTGGGCGGCATCGATTCCGTCAGCGATCTGTCTCAGCAGCCTAACCGCACGCGGCACCGGCAACGTACCCTCGCGGCGGAGCAGTCTGTGCAACGTCTCTCCCTCAACGTACTCCATCACCAGATAAAAAATACCTTCAGATGACTCCCCAAAATCGAGTACGCTAACGGTGTTCGGATGCTGAATCGAGGCCGCGGCTTGGGCCTCTCGTGCAAACCTTGCGATTGCCTCTCCTTCCTGCATGTCGATACTGCTCAGCAGATCCGGCCGGACGGTCTTGACGGCGACGCGTTTTGAATCAAATTTGGAATCCTTAGCAAGATAGACTTGGCCCATTGCTCCGCGACCGATGCGTTTTTCGAGAAGATATCGGTTAGCGATCAAACGCGGGCCAGGTAAGGAGAGCCGCGTAGCCGTGCCGTCTATCGCACAGGCCATAACGCCGTCTTCATAGCAGATCTCACATTCAGGGCATTCCTTCATCGCAAGATATATCTTGAATCGGTATCGCGTTGATTCCAAATCGGTCGAACCGGTTAGGTAGTACGTCGGTGTTATATATCTCGCATCGTCGGAGACGAAGTTTGCAAATTCCCCGTCTTCCGCGGTCTGATATTTCAAACGTACAGATCGATGGGTAGGCATGTCTCTTTGCTAGCTCGAAACGCTAGATCGCTTTTGTTGGCTTCCGCGCTGTTTGCTATACTGCAACCTGCTTTTGGGTCGATAGCTCAGTTGGCAGAGCAGCGGACTCTTAATCCGCGGGTCGCAGGTTCAATCCCTGCTCGGCCTACCAAATTAATGCAAACTGCAGAATGCACAACCAGGAGATCCTGATTGTGCATTCTGCAGTTTTGCAATCTCGATTGTTATTTGGGCTGCACCGATGCCGGCGAAGGCCTGTCGCCCGCCTGTCCGAAGGCACGCTGATGCACGGAGCCATCGATGCTGCTTACTCTATACCACTCGTTGGAACTTGGCCGGAATACCGTGATATCAGCCTTTGCATCACCGTCGTAATCCGCAGGAATCGGGATATCATCACCAAGGCCCCATTGAAATCCACGGGCGGTGCCAGCAGATGGATCCGTGATGTACCAAGCACCGCTTGATGGGCGGAAAACCGCAAAATCGGTGATACCGTTACCGTCGAAATCGCCGCTTAGAGGCCGGTCGCCGAGCATGCCGAATTGGTAATATTTCGGCAGCGAAGATGAGCTTTGCAGGATATACCAGATACCCTCGGACGGTCGCCACACCGCTATATCGGCTTTGCCATCGCCCTCGAAATCGCCAAGCACAGGCTTGTCCGATCCAAAACCCCACTGCACGACCCGGATTCCAAGCGTGCTCTGCAAAATATACCAGACGCCGTTTGATGGACGGAAGACCGCTATATCGGTGCGCCCATCAGCGTCGTAATCCGCCGCGACGGGAATGTCCTCGGCGAGGCCCCAATGGGTTTCGGAGTAGGTCGAAGGGCCGGTTTGCAGATACCAAATGCCATCCGACGGACGGAAAACAGCAAACTCGGACCGGCCATTTCCATCGTAATCACCGGTCACGAGGACATCGCCCGCGAGGCCGAAATTTCTGGTAGTCTCCGCGGCATTGCCACTTGTCTCGACTTGCCACGCACCACTGGCGGGCCGAAATACCGAAAAATCCGTCTTTCCATCGCCATCAAAATCGGATACCCGGTTACGTAAGGGTGCTGAAACCGCCGAGGCGTCGAGCACCAAAAGACCGCTCGCCATGTCGCCAGCTAATATTCGATTCTGACCCAGGAAGGGAAAGATCGCCCAGTTGCCCTCATAGTTGTTTGGCAGGGCATTTTGAATGTTCGATGCTCCACACACCATATCCCAAGGTGCGGCATCCGCCACCGCCCGCAGATCTTCGCCCTCGGCCGGCGGAGCAAAGGCACGCTGATAGGTGTCGTACTGTGCGACGTGCCGCGGCAGAGTCGGATCGGTCAGATCAAAAACCTGCACGCCCGCCTGATACCACGAGATATAAAGGTAGTTGCCCATCACGACGGGGTTGTGCGGGCTGACGGCGTTCAGACCGAGCTCGCTCGTTTTCATGCTGCGCACCAGCATCGGCTGCGAGGCATTGCGGACGTCGTAAACCCGCAGATCGCCATCGAGCGTCTCGCGGCATGAATATAGATAGTTGCCGTCCTCGCTGGTCCACGCACTATGGTTATAAAAATTACCGAGAATAGAACCGATCAATACGGGCGGCTGGGCAGCCAAATTTGTCAGGTCGTAAATTTCCAGGCGGCCATTCCACCCTGACGTGTACATCCGATTGCCTCGCACATGCACCGCGTGAACCCAGAGAGGGTCGATCGGACTGAAATCCCACTTGAAAACAGGATTCGAGGGATTACTTATATCGATAACTTTAAGGGTCTTATTTGAGGTGCTATTGTAATTTTCGATCAAGTAGTTGCCATGCACGACCATTTCGTGGATGCCATTGAAACCATTTCCACTTGCCGCATTAACCTTGCCGAGCAACACGGGGGCATAGGGATTAGTGAGGTCGACGATATGGACGCCGTCTCCCGAATTCGGCGCACTGTTTGGAAAAGGTCCGCCACTGCCAAAATAGCCGCGATTGCCCACAACGACGGCCTCTAGAAAGGCCTGCCGCGGCGAGGGATCGTAGACGCTCGCTAATACCGGTGCATCCGGGTTCGTAAGGTCATAGATGAACACTCCACGACAATTGTAACTCCCCTGTACGGCTATATTTCCGTCAGCATGGATATCAGCAAACTTTAAGTTTGCCGAGCCGTTGGGAGGAGTGCAATTTGGTGTCAGTTGCGAGCGAAGACGTACCTTTTGTGCGTCTACATGCCCAACTGTGAGTGTCAAAATACATATCACCGCGGCTGCTGTGATGGCGATCGACAGATTAAAGGTTCGAAGTCGTGATGGGTTGAGATTCATTGATTGATTGACTGCCCGACTAATCGAAAGGTGCATTAGTCTATTATTACCCAATAACGAAAGATTAGTTCACTTCCCGGAATCAAAGGTTGCATTCCAATCAGGCTCGAAAATCGAAAAAAGGCAGCCTTCTTGCTGCCCTAAAGGTATAAATCTAACTGGCGCCCTATGAGGCCACTCGCAGAGTGTCTCTTTTGACTAGGTCGAAGGTCCCGGGATCGACCTTTCGAAAATCAGGATTGCGGCTAAGCGATACAGCGACAGAAATCGTTGGATTGTTGCCTTTGAATTTCATGCCACCCGCGACCAGCAGATTGTACAACTCGTTTACGTGCAGCGGGGCGTTGGCCTCACTAAGCAAAAGGCGGCACGACTGTGTGATCGTACGGTCTGAGAAGCGACTGCTGATCGGCTCGAAGTTATTGTTTATCGATGGAATACCACCGCGGCTCGGAGTAAAATAAGCAACCCGGTTATCGCGCCGGAAAGACTGCAAATCCCTCACATCGGCCCGCTCGCGATTGCCCCGCTGAGGCACATTCTTGTCATAATCGTCGTCAATTCGCATTGTCAGACGGCTGCCGGAACGTGTAGCCACGAGCAGACTGTCGACCGCCTTCTCAGTCTGGGCAGCACTGTTTTCGAGTGCGTTGATTTCGATTCGGAGCATATCGACGTCAGCCTCGGCCTCGCGAAGCTTGACCAGAAGGCGACTCTGAGCGTTTCGAGTCTGCATTAAAGTTTGCTCTAAAGTCGCGATTAAATTCTCGTCTAACATAATGTAAAATGCTTAAAACAGTTCCCGAACTGCGGGCATGTGCTTAATTTTTCCTATTTGTAACAAAGGAGAGGATCTCCTCCATACACTTACGATACGCAGTCGGGGGCAAATAAGCAAGGCTTTTTTTCGCGCTCCGCGCATAACCCTGGGCCTGCTGCTTAACACGATTAAACACATCAAAATCCGTAAGCTTTTGTTTAAGGTGCTCCCTTGACAACTCGCCATAGTCGCCACGCGACATCACTTTGCCCAGTTGCGGGGCAAGTGTCGGTTCCGCCTCCAGCAATTGTATTATCGGCAGCGTTACTTTCCCTTCAAGCAAGTCCGACCCCGCTAGTTTGCCTAGATTTTCAGTTTCAGCGGTGATATCCAGGAGATCGTCGGACAATTGAAAGGCAATGCCAAGATTCATCCCATAATCACGGAGTGCGTGCTGTTTGGCGAGAGAAGCACCGGCCAGGATGGCTCCCACCTCGCAGCATGCGGAGAAAAGATAAGCAGTTTTACGGCAGAGGATGTCAAAATACTCGGATTCACTTATGTCCAGCCGACCGACCCGTGTCAATTGGATCAATTCGCCCTCGGTCATTTTCCTCGTCACCCGCGTCAGGATATCTATAATTTCAAGCGATCGCTCATTCGCGGTTGTCTCAAAGGCCGACATGTAGAGCCAATCGCCCATCAGCACCGCGGTCTGATTGCCATGCTGAGCATTTAACGACGGTAGATTCCGCCGCAGCTTAGCGTTATCAATGATGTCGTCGTGAACGAGCGTCGCGGTATGGAGCATCTCCATCACCGTCGCCAGTCTTATAACACTCTCGCTGCTGCCATCGCCACCGACCGCGTAATTTGCGAGTATCAGCAAAGCCGGACGAACACGCTTACCCCCTGAGGCCGTCAAGTAATCACCAAGGTAATCGATAACCTGTATGTTAGAACTTGCTTGGCGCTGGAACTCGGCCTCGACCAATCGCATCTCGTCACGCAGGATCTCAAAGATCTCGCGGTCAGCGTTGATCGGCTCAGCCCTCTTTTGTGCGGAAGCGAATCTCTGCATCCCTAATTATTACGAAAATTGTCAAACTGCATGTCAATGCCAAAATCCTGAGACTTCAATGCTGCGATCGTCTCTTGCAAGGTGTCGCGGTCTTTGCCCGACACGCGTACCGTCTCACCCTGAATCGACGCTTGAACCTTGAGCTTGCGATCCTTAATAAATTTAACGACTTCCTTAGCCTTCTCGATAGGAATTCCTTGCTGGATTTTGACACTCTGCCGCACCGTGCCACCCGCCGCCGCCTCGATGCGGTCGTACTCGAGGGCCTTCAATGAAATCCCACGTTTCAGCAGTTTCGACTGCAGAATATCGTTCATGTTCCGCAGACGGGTCTCATCCTCAGCGGTTAACACGAGGTCCTTTTCTTGCATGTCTGCCGCGGCCTTGCTTCCCTTAAAATCGAACCGCTGCGAGATCTCTTTGGCGGTCTGATTCAGGGCGTTGGCAACTTCTGCGTAGTCGGTCTTTGACACAATGTCGAATGAATTTTCCTTTGCCATAGTATTGATTTAACCACAGAGCGTTACAGATAAACACGAGGACCCTGCATCGCTATCCCGCACTCGTCGCCAGCTCCAATTTTATTCCGAAAAGATTCGTAAAGTTTTCAGTCGTCCGTTGAGCGAGTAGGTCGACATCGACACCGTATAGTTCCGCGAGAAACTGAGCCGTGTGAGCGACAAAAGATGGCTCGTTTCGCTGCCCGCGAAGAGGCACAGGAGTGAGAAATGGACAATCCGTCTCGATCAAAAGACGGTCAAGCGGTACCACGCGGGCGGCGCAGCGTAAATTATCCGCTTTTTTGAAGGTGATATTTCCAGCAAACGAGATAAAAAATCCCAAATTCATCAGCGACTCGGCCATTTTCGGCGTACCGCCAAAACAGTGCATTATTCCGCGAAAGCCTGCGTAGGAACATTCCTCCGTTAGGATCTCCACGGTCTCATCGTCAGCATCGCGACTATGAATAATGATCGGCAAGCCCAATTCCCTAGCCGCGCGAATCTGGCGCCGAAACACCTCACGCTGTACGTCGCGCGGCGAATGGTCGTAGTAGTAGTCCAGACCGATCTCGCCCCACGCAATCACTTTTTTACTGGACTTCACCAACCCGATCATTTGGTTCTCGGCAGCGCCGTCGTAAAGCTTTGCGTCGTGAGGATGTACCCCAACCGCCGCATATACATTTTCATATCTCTCAGCGACCTCGACCGCACGCCTGAATGCGTCGGTCCGCGGATCGCCCGTACCGATATTCAGCATGGACACGACGCCCGCCGCGAGCGCCCGTGCTACAACCTCATCCCGGTCGGCATCAAACTGCTCCGCGTCGATATGGCAGTGGGAATCGATGAGCACTATTTCAGTCTCGCTCCAACTTTCACCGTCTCCAGGAACCCCGCCAACGCGGGCGTGTCTTCCTCTGTCAGAGAAGCGGCGCAGATCATGCCTTGAGATTCGAGGCCCCGCATCTTTCGAGGTTTAAGATTGGCGACGACCACGACTTTCCGGCCGATGAGTTTGTCGGGATCGTAGTACTCGGCGAGGCCGGCGAGGATTTGGCGTGGCGTCTCTTCTCCGAGGTCGATCTCGAAACGCAACAACTTATCAGCATTAGGTATGCGTTCGGCCACCTTGATCTCGCCAACGCGTAGTTCGACCTTTAGGAAATAGTCGATCGTTATAAAGTTGTCGGCTTCGGGCGCCATGGGGGCGAGTTCTCTGCCCGCGGGGTTAGCCTCTTCCGACGTGGCGTCCGGTTCCTTCGCCGGTTCGGTCAGCAGATCTTTACCTTCTGATTTCGCTGCGATCTCATTCATAATCTTTGCCTTTTCAATCCTGGGAAATATGCCGGTGGCCGCACCGATCGCGGTGCCCGCAACTAGCCCGCCCCATCGCAAACTGGCAGGATCCGACCCCGCGACGTCTCCTGCCAGGCCGAGCCGGCTGTGTATTTTTACGGCGGACTCGGGCATTACCGGATAAATCATCACACTAAGCCACCTGAGCGTCTCACACGCACGGTACAGCACGGCATTCAAAGTCTCGGCTTGGCCTTCGTCCTTAACGAGTTCCCATGGTTTAGCGTCCGAGATCAGCTTGTCTACCCGGGCGATCACGCCCCAAGCGGTCTCCAAAGCCTGACTGAATTCATAACGGTCCAGACGTCTGAGAAACTCGTCGCGAGCATGTTCGACAACCGAGACGAGGTCCTGCCCATCAGGACCGATGCCGGCCCGGCGGGCATTTAGGTAATTTTCCTCAGCAATTTTCCCGGGTGGGACGAGGCCATCTCGATACTTCGTGACCATAGACAGCGTGCGGCTCAGAAGATTGCCCAGCCCGCTCGCCAGATCGGAATTGGTCCGGTCTATCAATGCCTCATAACTAAATTTTCCGTCCTGGCCGAACACCATCTCACGCAGCACGAAATAGCGCACAGCATCGACCTGGAAATGCTCGTGCAATACCTTTACATCGACCACATTTCCCAGCGTCTTACCCATCTTTCGACCGTCGCCGTCGAGCCACATACCATGGGCATAGACCGTCGCTGGCAGCGGCAATCCGGCGGCGTGAAGGAATGAAAACCAGTAGATGGTATGAAAGCGCAGGATGTCCTTGCCGACAATGTGTACTGCTGGCCAATATTTCTGAAAGCCGATCGAGGCCTTTTCCTCATTGCCGTAGCCAACCGCGGTGATGTAATTAGAAAGGGCGTCGAGCCACACGTACATTACGTGATCATTGTCCCCCGGGACGGGAATTCCCCACGAGACCGAACTTTTCTGCCGGCTTATTGATAGATCCTGCAACCCGCCGCGAATGAACGAGAGGACCTCGTTTCGGCGCGCTTCGGGCCTTACCAGGTCCGGGTTTCCTTCGATTTCGGCCGTAAGAAAATCACCGTAATCCGACAACCGGAAGAAATAGCTCTCTTCGGCGACACTTTCCAGCGTGCCTTCATGAATTGGGCAGTGGGGTATAGACCCGCCCTCTGGAAGGTAATACTGTTCTTCGGTCTTAAACTCGGCACACGGTGCGCAGAACCAACCCTCATAAAAGCCTTTGTAAATGGCTTCGTTGCCGTTTGGCGTCCTGTTCTTAGCAATTTCGCGCCAAAAAAAACGAGCCGCTTCGTAGTGAAACGGCTCCGTTGTCCGCATAAAAACGTCGTAGCCGCCATTCTCCCCGTCCAACAGAAAATCGGCAAACATCTTCTTGAGCTCGCCAGATATAAAATCGACATGCTCTTTCGGTGTTCGTCCACCCGTGCTCGCAGCGCGCTCGACATTGAGGCCGTGCTCATCGGTCCCCGTCAGGAAATAAGTGTCAAATCCGCGCTGCCGCTTATATCGCCTCACGGTGTCCGCGACAATCGTCGTGTACAGGTGGCCAAGGTGCGGCAGGCTGTTGGCGTAGTAAATTGGGGAGGTGATGTAAAAGGTTTCGGGCATCAAGCAAAATAAGGTAACGGAAGGATACTCTCGCGTCGTATAACGGTTTTAGATGGCTTGCAGCGAGCGTGTCATGATGTCAGCCTTTGATCAGAGCCATGGCCTCGGCACGTGTGCGGGGGTCTTTACGAAACCCGCCAAGCACTGCTGACGTAATGGTGATCGCACCAGCCTTTTTCACTCCGCGCAGCGTCATACACGTATGTTCGGCCTCCACGACGACCATCACACCGAGCGGGTCGAGCTTGTCGTACAAGGTTTGGGCAATCTGCTGGGTCAGTCGCTCCTGCACCTGGAGGCGACGGGCAAAGGTCTCAGCCACCCGTGCCAGCTTCGAAAGCCCGATGATACGGCCATTCTTAGGGATATACGCGATATGGCATTTGCCAATGAATGGAGCGAGATGGTGCTCGCAGACCGAGGCAATCGAAATATCCTTTACCAAAACCATCTCATCGTGCGAGTCTCCCGGCAGCGGCACAATGTGACTCGACGGGTCTACCCACATTCCGTCCGTCAACTCGGCATAAAACTCGGCGACTCGCTCGGGCGTCCGCTTTAGGCCGTCCCGTTCAGTGTCCTCGCCCATGCCCTCAAGCATCAGCCGCACTCCGTCTGCGATCTTTTCGAGGTCAAGTTTGCGTGAGGTTTCTATTGCCATATACCTTGCTGACAGCGAGTTTAACCTTTTACACCCGCGTTGGTAAATCGACGCCAAGACCTTATAATTACGGTTTTCGCTCCGCGTGGTCGCCCATCATGACTATCTCAGAAATTCAGCAACAGGTCATCGAGACGCTTCGCTCGATCGCGAAGTCCGAGTTCCAGATCGATCTTGACTCAGTCGCCGCAGAAATTCCGCCAAAAACCGAACTCGGGGATCTCGCCTTCCCGGTCGCGTTTGATCTGGCAAAACGCATTAAGCTGGCGACCGGAAACAAAACGAACCCACGCGAAATCGCCCAGAAGCTTGGGGAGGCTGTTGAGACCCATCCCGTCATCGACCGTGTAGAAATTGCGGGTGCTGGGTATCTAAATGTCTTCATTAAACGGGTCGACTTTCTCTTGGAAAACGCAGGGGCACCTCCGCTGCCGTTTTTGGAAATGTCTGCTTCACCGGACGCTGCGAAGGTTTGCGTTGAGCATACCTCGGTCAATCCAAACAAGGCGGCCCACATCGGGCATGTTCGAAATTCGGCGCTTGGAGACACCTTCTCTCGAATCTTACGAGCAACGGGAAAGCAGGTCGAAGTTCAAAATTATATAGATAATACCGGCGTCCAGGTTGCCGATGTGGTTGTTGGATTTATGTTCATTAAGAACATGACCTTGAGCGACATAAAGTTCCTTGATACAGAACTTACTGCCGCCGATAAGCGCTTTGATTATTATTGTTGGGATCTTTACGCGAGCGTAGGTAAGCGATACACGGATGATCCGGAACTGAAATCCAAACGAGCGGAGGTGCTTCACTCAATCGAGCAAGGCGGCAACGAGACTGCGGAGCTCGCCGATTACGTCGCAACCCGTAATGTCGAGTGCATTCTCGCCACAATGGAGCGCCTATCGATCCGATACGACTTACTGCCCCGAGAATCCGAGATACTCCATTTGCACTTCTGGGATCGGGCTTTTGAACAAATGAAGCAGCTCGGTGTGATCAACCATGTCGCCGAAGGTGCGCACGCCGGATGCTGGGTGATGCCGGTCGATTCGCACTCCGGTGCCGACGACCACGAGGCCGACAAGATCCTCGTACGATCTAACGGTACAGTGACTTACACAGGCAAGGACATCGCCTACCAAATGTGGAAACTTGGCATCTTGGGGCTCGATTTTAACTACCGGCTCTTTTCGACCTACGGCGACGGAAAACAGGTCTGGATCACGACAGCGGCCGAGACCGCCAAACCGGATCAGACGTTCGGAGGTGGCGAAACGATTTACAACGTCATTGACACGCGGCAATCTTATCCGCAGGACGTTGTGAGGAAGGGCGTGGCCGCGATCTCGCCCGAAAGAGGGGAAAAAGCCAGCATCCATCTCGCCTATGAGATGGTCGCGCTATCCCCTGCGGCTGCCGAGGAGCTGGGTTTTGTACTCTCAGACGCGAATCGGCAAAAGAGTTTCATCGAAATGAGCGGACGAAAGGGCTTGGGCGTCAAAGCGGACGATCTAATCGACCGGTTGGAAGCTAATGCATCACTTGAGGTGAAGGCTCGTCATCCGGACTTGCCCCCCGCGATTAGACAGCATATTTCGCAACAGCTTGCGATTGGAGCCCTAAGGTATTTTCTCTCCAAATTTACGCGAAATACTGTAATTGTTTTTGATTTCAAAGAGGCTCTCGCCTTTGAGGGGGAAACAGGCTGTTTTTGCCAATACTCGGCGGTCCGGGCCAACTCAATTTTTCGAAAACTGGATTCAAAAGACACGGTTGAGGCCTGTCGAGCACGGCTTGCTAAGGCTGTTGCGCTCAACGAATTTTTTATTGGAGAGACGGGGTCAGAAATCTGGTCAACTATAATTCTGGCGTCTCGGTTGAGTGATGTAGTAATGTCGGCTGCCGCCGCGACTGAGCCCGCAATTTTGGCCAAGTACACATTTTCGCTCGCCAAGGCGTTCAATCTTTTCTATCACAACCACAAGATCCTCGCGGAACCCGACGAACTAAAGCGTGCGGTCCTGGTCGTGACGGCCGACATCGTACGGCGATCGCTCACTGCGGCCCTGGATACGCTCGGAATAGAGGTTCCCGAGAGGATGTAGGTTGACATCGCCGTCGAGTCGCCGCTAAACTGCTCCTAATGTTTCCCGCCTCTCACATTGCTGTGTGCCTTACTGGTGAAAGCTGGTGGCGCCGTTTTGCGTACGAGATGTCATGATCAGAGATTTGGTAGTTAGTTAGACACCGACAGAGATCAGAGATTATTTCCGAACGCCGCCCGATACTTTATTCGGGCGGCGTTTTTGATATATGGCCGGTTATCCAGAATTTCTCCAGATGGCGAGCAGTGGCAATGTCGTGCCCGTCGTCGAGACAATGCCTGCAGACTTGTTGACGCCGCTTGGCGTTTATTTATCGCTTGCCGCGGATTCCGACGAGTCTTTCCTGCTGGAATCTGTCGAAGGTGGTGCCAGCCTCGCGCGCTATTCGTTCATAGGTGCAGGCCCAGATTTTGTGGCGTCGGGCGATGGCACAGGCGTAACCATTCGAAAGCCGGACGGCAGTGTCGACCGCAGTTATTCGAATGTCGTCGAGTTTCTCCGCGCTCATTTCGAGGGCTACCGGGCGGTGTTTGGCGCCGATCTGCCTGCCTTCATAGGCGGCGCCATCGGCTACTTGGATTTCGATTCCTGCGACATTTTTGAACCTTCGCTTCGGAGTTCAACGAAAAGGCCGGATCACTCATTGTTGATGTTTTTCAGGTCCATAGTGGCTTTTGACCACGCCCGGCAACAGGTCAGGATCGTTACCCTTGTCTTTTTGGAGGGCAAGGAAAACCACTCAGATCTATACGATGCGGCTGTCGCCAGGAATCGCGAACTTCGAAGCCTACTCGAGAGCGGCCATCCTGTTCTCCCGAAACGTGGGTCTATTCAAACGGCCCGCGATTCCACCTCCAACTGGACGAGGGCCGAATTTGAATCCGCGGTTGAGCGGGTCAAGGAGCTGATCAGAGCCGGAGAATGCTACCAGGTCGTCCTTTCGCAATGTTTTAGTCGACCGACAGATGCGAGCGGATTGTCTATTTACCGGGCCCTGCGTTCGATTAACCCATCGCCGTATATGTTTTTGATTCAGTCCGGCGAAAAGTCGGTGGTTGGGTCGTCGCCGGAGATGCTCGTTCGGTGCGCTGATCGCCGTCTAGACTATCGTGCGATTGCCGGCACACGTCCACGCGGCGAAACAGAGCTTGAAGATGTGGGCCTGGCCGACGAAATGCGCGCGGATCCTAAAGAGGTTGCTGAACATCTGATGCTTGTCGACCTGGGACGCAACGACCTCGGCCGCGTCGCCGAATTTGGCAGCGTTACAATCGACGAGTTGATGAAAGTCGAAAAGTATTCACACGTGCAGCATCTGGTCAGCTCGCTGTCGGCTACCCTTCGCTCCGATCTCGATTGCTTTGACGCGCTTGCGGCCTGTTTCCCTGCCGGAACGGTTTCCGGGGCTCCAAAGGTGCGGGCAATCGAGATAATTCGCGACTTTGAGCCGACACAGCGCGGCCTTTATGCAGGAGCGGTTGGTTATTTTGACTATTCGGGCAACATGGATACCTGCATCGCGATTCGAACGCTGGTTTTAGAAAACGGGGTCGCAAAGATTCACGCGGGTGCAGGTATAGTTGCCGATTCGGTACCTTCGCTCGAGTTTGAGGAAACTGTGAACAAAGCCCGTGTCCTTCTCAAAGCTATAAGCATTGCGGAGAGTGGAGCGGTTTAGCACGATGTCGTTGCTCGAGCATTACACCAATGAATTCCAGAACGGCAGCGATCTCGCGGTCGGCGATGCGGCTGATCTTTTCAACGCGCTCATTACCGAAGCGGACGCGGACAGTATCGTCAAAACGTTACAAGCATGGAATAAGAAAGGTTGGAGCGAGGATGAGCTTTTCGCATTTGCGGACATAATGCGGAGGCGGATGATCCCAGTGAAAACGCGACACGGCAACGTAATCGATATCGTTGGCACCGGCGGCAGTGCGGTGAAGACGTTTAACGTCTCGACGGCCGCAGCCTTCGTCATCGCTGGTGCCGGCGTCGCGGTCGCTAAGCACGGCAATCGGGCCGCGAGCAGCCGTTCCGGAAGCGCCGATGTCCTGGAGGCGATGGACATAGATATCGACATCATTCCTGAGCAGGCCGAGCAAATCCTGAACGAAGTTGGCATCTGTTTTCTTTACGCCCGGCGTTATCATTCCCTTTCTCCTACGCTCGCTGCGGCCCGCAGCATGGTCGGAGCACCTACAATTTTTAATAACCTTGGACCACTGGTTAATCCGGCCTCGGTTCCCTTTTCGGTTATAGGTGTTTGGCGAGCCGATCTGGTGGCCACCACTGCCCGGGCGTTAGGCCGCCTTGGCACGCGATGCTCGTGGATTGTCCATGCCAAACGCGGCCTCGATGAGGTAGATCTTGCCGGTCCTACGCTTGCCGCACGTATCGTTGGTGACGATGTCGACTTCCTCGACATTGACCCCGAGGAATTTGGATTAGATATCGCGCGGGACGAATTGCCGAGCGGCTGCTCGCCAGCGGAGAGTGCAGACATCGTGATAGGCGTATTGGAGAATCGGTTACACGGCACTGCCGCGGAGCAGATTGTATTAGCAAACGCTGCCACCGCTCTACACGTCGCCGGAGCGGCGCCCGATCTGGTCTCGGCATGCGAATTGGCTGAGGAAAGCCTTCGAAGCGGATCGGCGGCAGGAAAGCTGCACGGCCTCGTCGAGGCGACACGCACATGACACTTCTGCAGAACATTATAGACGCGAAGAAACGCCGCCTCGCGGTCCTTTCCCCGGAGTTTCGCGAGGAAACCCAGCGACGTGGCTCATCAGCCCGCGAACTTAAACCAGCAAACCCTTTTCGGCGGCAATTACAGGCCCCCGGTGTAAATATTATCGCCGAAGTAAAACGCGCATCGCCTTCGAAGGGGGTAATTAGAGCCGATGTTGACGTTGCGGATTTCGCCCGCCAGTACGCGGCAGGTGGTGCGGCGGCGATCTCTGTCCTGACCGAAGAAGATTTCTTTCGCGGTTCCCTCGACGATCTGGCAAGTGTCCGTAACGCCGTAGGCCTACCTGTTTTGCGAAAGGATTTTATTATTGACGAACATCAGCTTTACGAAACAGCGGCGGCCGGCGCCGATGCGGTTTTGCTTATCGTCGCGGGATTGGAGCTTCCCCAAATTGAACGCCTGCTGGGCATCGCCCGAGAAGAGCTGGGACTCGATGTAATCGTCGAGGTTCACACGGCCGAGGAGCTTTCCGTTGCGGCGGATATCGGAGCGGATATCATCGGGATAAATAATCGCAACCTGTCGACATTTGAGGTCTCGCTGGACGTTTCGCGCGAACTGATCCGCCGTCGCCCACCGAACGCTCTTTTAGTCGCAGAGAGTGGTTTGTCGTCATCGGAACAGATCGGTGAACTCCGAAACCTGGGATTTGACGCTTTCCTGATCGGTGAGACTCTTATGCGAAGCAGCAAACCTGAGACCGAACTAAATGCGCTGATTGCAGGCGTGCTCGCCGAGGGGGACAACCTATGACGAGGATAAAGATCTGCGGCATAACTAATTTAACCGACGCCCGCCACGCACTCGCATGCGGTGCGGACGAGCTCGGGTTCAACTTCCATCCAGCCAGCCCGAGATTCATTTTGCCCGCTGAGGCTGCCGAGATATGCATCCAATTGCCGCCGAACGCTTCGAAGGTCGGCGTCTTTGTTAACGCGGCAGTTTCCGCCATCGGGTATGCCGTCCTTGCCGTTAGGCTCGACGCGGTTCAACTGCATGGTGATGAATCCGCCGAATTTGTCGGCCTTCTACGCGCAAGAATAGGAACCAATGTAAAAATCATCAAAGCTCTGCGTGTCGCGGAGCACTTTGATACGACAGCAGCCTCGGCCTTTCGAGTCGAGGCGATCCTTCTCGACGCATTCTCCACCAAGGCCTACGGCGGCACCGGCGAGAGCCTCGACTGGAAACGGACGCGAGAGATTCGTGACGTGCTATCTCAAGATATATATCTGGCCGGCGGCCTGTCGGCGGAAAATGTCGCCGAAGCCATCAACACCGCGCGACCGTATGCGGTCGACGCGTGCAGCCGTCTCGAATTCGCGCCCGGCATAAAAGACGCCGAAGCGGTCAAGAACTTTGTCGCAGCCGTGAGGGAGCCTTATGAACTACGAGCCAAATGAGAAGGGATATTGGGGTGACTTCGGCGGGCGTTTTGTGCCCGAGACGCTTGTCGCGCCGCTAGACGAGCTTACAGAGGCATATTTTACCGCGAGGGACGATCTCGGATTTCGCGCCGAATTGCAAGATTTGCTCTTGAATTACTCCGGCCGTCCAACGCCTCTATACTTTGCAAAGCGACTGACCGAGACTCTAGGCGGTGCCAGGATATATCTGAAGCGCGAGGACCTAAACCACACCGGTGCCCATAAGATCAACAATTGTCTCGGTCAAATCCTGCTCGGCGGGCGGATGGGCAAGCGGCGAATAATTGCCGAAACCGGAGCTGGGCAGCACGGCGTCGCGACCGCCACGGCGTGCGCACTTTTCGGCCTCGACTGCGTCGTGTACATGGGCACCGAGGACATGCGACGCCAAGAGGTAAATGTTTTTCGAATGCAGCTACTTGGGGCCGAGGTTCGCGGGGTCGATTCCGGCTCGTGCACGCTTAAAGATGCGATCAACGAGGCACTCCGTGATTGGGTGACGAACATTGAAGACACCTACTACCTACTCGGATCTGCACTCGGCCCGCATCCATATCCCCTAATGGTTCGCGACTTTCAAAGTGTCATCGGCCGCGAGGCGCGCCAGCAGATTATCGAACACGAGGGCCGTCTACCCGATATATTGGTAGCCTGCGTCGGAGGCGGGTCAAACGCGATAGGGCTCTTTTATCCGTTTCTGGACGACACCGTCAGAATGATCGGCGTCGAGGCCGGCGGACGTGGGAGCGATCTGGGCAGCCACGCCGCCCGTTTTATGACTGGTGGCGACGTCGGAGTTCTGCAGGGTACCAAGAGTTATCTGCTGCAGGATGCCGCAGGTCAGATCGCCTCGACGCACTCGATTTCAGCCGGGCTCGACTACGCATCCATCGGTCCGGAACATGCCTTCCTGCACGATGTCGAGCGGGTCGAATACGTTTTTGCGAATGACGAGGCCGCACTCGCAGCCTTCAAAACGCTTGCGGAGACTGAGGGCATAATTCCCGCCCTCGAGTCGGCCCATGCTATTGCTCACACAATCGAGATGGCTCCGACGCTAGGACGCGACCAGGTCATGATCGTCAATCTTTCTGGGCGCGGCGACAAGGATATAGCCACTGTGAGGGAGACACTGTCATGATGAGGTCAGGAGCCATCGCAAATAAATTTGCCGACCTGGCCGACGCCGGGCAAAAAGGGTTTATCCCCTTCATCACCGCGGGCGATCCGGACGAAAACATTTCGCTTACGATCCTGCTAAAGCTCGCGGAGCTCGGGGCCGACACGATCGAGCTTGGCGTGCCGTTTTCCGACCCGATGGCCGACGGGCCGACCATTCAGCGATCGTCTCAGCGGGCACTCAGCGGCGGTACTACGTTAAATCGCGTTCTAGAATTAGCGGGCAAATTTAGAGCGAGTAGCGACGTGCCGCTCGTCTTATTCAGCTATTTCAATCCGATAATGAGTTACGGAATTAAAACGTTCGCGGACGCCGCCTCAGCTTACGGGATAGACGGATTATTGCTCACGGACGTCGTCGATGACGAGGCCAATACAATATCCGACATTCTGAATGAGAAGGGCATCGATCTGATATCTCTCATAGCCCCGACGACTGGCGATAAGCGTCTTCGGAGAATTTGCTCCGGGGCTCGCGGATTCCTTTATGCCATTGCTCGCGCCGGGGTGACCGGAGCACGCACCGAGGCAGCCACCGGCGCCGAAGCGCTGGTGCGCAGGGCGAGGAAGTTTACCAATCTACCAATTGCGGTTGGCTTTGGAATTTCCAGCAGGGGACAGGTAGAGAACGTGTGGGAGTATGCCGATGCGGCCATCGTTGGCTCCGCAATTGTCGCAGAAATCGAGGGCAGCAGACCAGGCGACGAGGTGGCTAACGTGGAACGGCTCGTTCGGGAGCTTACAGGTCAAGTTGCACTTGCCCTTGACCAAACCTAAACTCGAAGGTTTGCTGTAGTCAGTGGCAGGTTTGATTAATTTATGCTGATTGTAATGAAATCCGGGGCGTCGGTCTCCGAAATTGACCGCGTTATCGAGGTAATAGAGACGCTCGGATACCGCGGCCATGCACTGCCCGGTGAGAATCGGACGGCTATTGGCGTGACCGGAAATCAAGGTTCGGTCGATCCGGCTCATTTTGAAAATCTTCCGGGAGTCGCGAACGCGATTCGCGTCACTCAGCCCTATAAACTGATATCGCGAGATATAAAGCCCGAACGATCGGTGGTGAGGGTTGGTAACGGCCTCATTGGAGGCGACGATCTCGCCATTATCGCCGGCCCATGTGCTTTAGAGAATCACGATCAGGTGTTTGCCACCGCAACGGTCGTCGCCGCGAGCGGTGCTCGGTTTTTCCGGGGCGGCGCCTTTAAGCCCAGAACCTCACCCTACGCTTTTCAAGGTTTGGGCGAAGAAGGGCTGCGCATGCTTGCCGAGGTTCGAGATCAATTCGATCTTAATATCGTCACTGAGGCGATGGACGAGCACGGCGTCGATGCCGTCGCCAAGTATGGCGACTGCATTCAAATCGGCGCCCGTAACATGCAGAATTTCTCGCTGCTTCGATACGCGGGCAGAACACGCAAACCTGTACTGCTAAAGCGAGGACTCTCTGCCACGCTCGAGGAGCTGCTGTTAGCGGCCGAGTACGTCATGGCCGAGGGTAACTACGACGTGATTCTTTGCGAGCGCGGCATCCGCACTTTTGCCACCCATGCGCGCAACACGTTAGACCTATCGGTCATACCGGCCGTTCAGCGGCTGTCGCACCTTCCGATCATCGTCGACCCGTCACACGGGACGGGCCATAATTATATGGTCACGCCCCTCGCAAGAGCGGGCGTCGCCGTCGGAGCCGACGGTTTAATTATCGAGGTGCATCCGCGACCCGAGGAAGCCCTTTGCGACGGCGCCCAGGCGTTGACCACATCGCAGTATTTGGAATTAGTAAGACAGGTGAATGCCCTGGCCAAAATCTCCAGAGACTCCGCCGAGGCGGCCGTCGCCAAGTGATCCCTTTCTTTTTCTGTCTTCCAGGAAAAGGTCGCGTATGTTGTGCGAAAACATACGCGACCTTCTGATCCAGCGTGGCGCCTTTTGCCTATTTCGCCACACGGAGCCTGAGTAGGGCGTAAAATTGCACGTACAGGCTGATCATCGATACCAGAATGAGAGGTGTCAGTGGCGAAAATGGAAGAGTCGAACGCAGTGCCGGACCGATACCGAATCCCAATACGATTGCCATTGAAAGGAATGCAGCCCGGCCAAACACCCAATTTAGGAACGCCGGCTTGTCATAACGGCTGGGTAGAAAATACGGTAGAAACAGTACCATCAACATAGTACTGCCCATGAGCAGACCGTCCATGGATAAAGCGGTCACGGCACGCCCATACTCAATGCCAAGGAAAATCAGCACCAATAGGGTGTCCAGCCCAAACCGCGAATTCGTCCCACCTCGTAACAACTGTTCCCCGGTGTAGTTCATCGGTCCCTTCCTATTTTCTTCCGCCTGATTTGCTGAACTGGTTGTAGGCGACACGAAACAACTCGGAGAGCGCCGAGGCTGTTTCCGGGTCTAAATTCTTATCCGCCCGGAGATGCGCCTCGATAATATCCGTTGTCGCTTCATGCGGGTAATAGATGACCGGCTCTACGTCTTTCGACGCATTCTTTGTCAACAGCCTGTCCACGGGCATGTCTAACCACTGTGTCAGCCTTGCGATATTATCTGCGTCGGGCCGGCCGGTGCCGTTTTCAATCCGGGATAGCGTCGATGCCGAAACATTAGTCACATCCGCGACATCCCTAAGACTGAGACTGAGCTCTTCGCGTCGCCGTTTAATCGCCCGTCCGAGCTCCGGGGTGCTAATTAAGCTTTCGCTCTTATTAAATGCCATTTTGGGGATTCCTCCGTGAAAACTTTTAGTCTCACCAACGTGAAAATTCATTTCACGGATAAAACATAACATATGCATTTTTTGAATGCAACACTAAGTTTCGCACTTGCAACAAAATAAAATGTCTGGTACGATGTTGCATCGATGCAACATTCGCGCATCGGAGATAACCCACTGAGTCGCGCGGCAGTCTGACGCGGGGCGAACAGAGATCGGTTACGTAAACGCTGAGGTCGGATGACACAGATACATCCAACGGTAGAGGCACTCCGTGATCGATGTATAAACGCATAGGAGACAAGATAAAGATGAGAAGCAAAACGCAGATGAGAGAAAATGGCACACCTAAGACTACATCCGTAAGTGAGCCGGGGAGCCAAAACAACGTACTTGAATTCAAAGCGACTCTGGACGAGCTTCGCAAAACAGTCGATCCGCAGCTGGTACGGCAACGTCCGGGCCGCCGGGATGCAGACGGCCGTATTCACACCGTAGAATATGTCGAGTGGCACACAGTCGCCGATATCCTCGACCAGCACGCGCCAAACTGGGGACACAGCATTAAAGATATTAGCCCCGTCGGCGACATCATTACGGTTACGGTGGCGATTACCATCGATGGTGTGACTCGCGAAGGAATTGGGACAGGAAGGCTTTCGAGCGAGACGGGTATCAAGAAAGCGGAACATGACGCACTAAAGCGTGCGGCTGTAAAGTTTGGGATTGCGCGCGAACTTTATAAACGTGACGTTGGTCCGGCTGAATCCGATGACACGGCGCGGCCTGCTGAAAGCCGCATCCCTATTGAGGATCCGGTGGCAAAAAACCTCGGTGAGCTGGTCACGGCGAAGCAACTTGGCATGATCCGGATGCTGGCTCGCGAAGCGAATATTGATTCGAGGGATGAATGCAACGGTGTGATGAAATGCTCACCAGACGAGTTGTCGAAACGAGCGGCGTCAGATTTCATCGAGCATCTGCAGAACTTGCAGCGAAGCATTACGGTTCCGATTCGTCGGGTGGGCTAGGGTGCAGCCGCGACTGAGGCAATCGGCGGCAAATCGTCAGGGCGACCTTCTAACACGGATGGGGTCGCCCTTTTTCTTGTAAACCCTTAATAGTCACCGCAGGCGACCGGGCAAGCCGCGAAGAAAGCCACGTGTAGACTTACCCGTTCCTTTGCCCGCTGAATGCGATCGCATCGGCTGCAATGGGAGCCGTGATAGTGCCGCTTATTGAGTCGCCATCAACCTTGCCGTCGATTATGAATTCCATGCCCTTACCCTGCATTTGCGCATTGGCGGTGGCGGTCAATTTATTGCCAGAGATGCGGCCGTCCGCGATTTCGCCATCACCAAGCATCGTATTGAGCTTTCCGGTCACGTCCGCGCCCGTTTGGAGGAGTTCCAATGTGACTGGCAGTTGCTGACCCTGGAAGTTAATCTTTAGTTCCCATTTGCCCGACACCTGGGCGTCAGATTCAACACTGGATTTTGAATATTTTTCCATAGCCTGTCTGTTTCCTTCCGTATCAAAGATCTCGATATCGTCGGCGTAACCGTTGACTTGTGAGAGAATTTCCTCGGCGTCCCCGACAATTATGATCGCTGCTTCGTCCGGTCGTACATGCTTTTGTGCCGCTCGCAACACCTCATTCGCGGTTACCGCGTTGATTTTATCTCGATACGTCTGCAGGTAGTCCTCGGGCAGCCCGTATAGGTGCTGATTGACGATCAGATTCGTTAGTCCCTCTTGGGTCTCGGCACGGATGGGGAAAACTCCGGTGAGAAAGTTTTTGGCGTCGGCCATCTCCTGGTTGTCGACGATATCCACGCGAATCCGGTCAAGCTCGTAAAAAAACTCCTTCAACGAGTCGCCCGTCACAGCCGATCGAACTTCTGCGGTCGCTTCAAAGCTGCCCGCAAGCATTTTGGTCTCAAGCCGCGTGTAGGCCCCATACGTATATCCCTTTTCCTCGCGGAGATTCATAAAAACGCGTGACGAGGCCCCCGCGCCCAGAACCTGGTTCATAACGAGAAGAGGAAAATAATCAGGATCGTTGCGTTTGACGCCTAAACCCGCGATCACGATATTTGACTGGGCCGATCCGGCCCGGTCTACAATCGTAATGGAACGGACATCGCGTTTCGGAGGATCCGGAAAGCCGGGCGTAGGCACTAGACCCTTTTCCCAGCCCCCAAAGGCAGCCTCTAGCTCGGTGAGTAATTCGTCGCGATCCACTGCACCAACCGCGATAAAGATCGCGTTATTCGGCAGAAAAGTCTCGGCGTGAAATCTCAGCAACTCATCTCTCTTCAGCGTTTCGACGTCGGCCGCGGAGGGCGTAACGGTTGCATACGGATGTTCGCCATAAATGAGGCGAGCGGCCTGTTCCCCGGCCAGAAAGGGTGGCTGCGACCTTTGGAATTTAAGGTGCTCGATGGTGTTGCGCCGATAGAGATCGAGCTCGGTTTCAGGAAAGGTAGGGCGGAGAACAACCTCAGCGAGAAGACCGAGAATCTCTGACGCGTACAACGACAGGCTCGACGCGGCGAGAATCGTAAAGTCGTCCGACGCCCGAGCGGAGACGCCGGCACCCAGCCGTTCGATCTTTTCGGCCAATTGAAGGCTCGTATAATCGCGTGTTCCCTCGCTCAACATCGATGCCATTGCTGACGTCAGCCCAGTTTTACCTTCAGGGTCGTTTGCATCGCCGTGATAAAACGCCAGTCGAAAACTGACCAAGGGTAACCGTCCGTCCTCAAAAATCACCACCCGCAGCCCATTGTCCAGTGTGGTCTCAAAGGGGCGCGCAATGTCAAATAAAGTCGGAGCGAGCGGCTCGGGCGGCGATTTTCTCAATTCAGGACTCATAAATGTCTTATTTGAGGGGTCGTAGGATTTGGAATAAAGTTTGCCGGCCACTAGTCTATCGGTTAGATCCACCTGTCGAGGTTATCCCTTGCCGACCGGTATAACGTCGAGCAGGGCTCGGTTATCAGTGTTCAGATACGCGCCGACAGCATTCCGAACTTGATCAGCCGTCACGGCCAACAACGTATCCAGCTCGGTATTGACGAGCGTGGGATCCCCGTCATAGAGAGCGAACTCGGCGATCTGCTGTGCTCTCGACATCGAGGACTGCCTCATTCGGACGACGTCATTAACAAGCTGATTCTCGATCTTCTCCATTTCCTCAGAAGTTGGCCCATGAGCCGCGAGGTCCGCGATCTCCTTCATTATTGTCTCGCGAATCTGGCTCAAGTCCTTATCAGGCTTCGGTATCGCTCCAACGAATATACTTGACGGGCCACGGCGTTCATCCGTAAAACCGAATAGCTGGATCACCGATTCCTCGCCCTTGACCAACTTTTGATAAAGGCGCGAGCTTTCCCCGTCATAGAGGATCTTGCCCGCAAGATACAGAGCATAAAATTCGGGAGATCGCCGGGCCGGTATCTTCCATCCGATAAGAAAGGCAGGAAAAGGCGCTAGTTTGTCTTCCCACTCACGATAATTGGCGGCGACCTCTTTTGGCTCATCAACATTTAGACCCGGCGGAGGCGGTTGAGAGGGAATATCGCCGAAATATGTCTCGATCAATTCACGAGCCACCCTGCTTTCAAAGGCTCCTGACAAAACGATGACGGCGTTATTGGGCGCGTAGTACACGCGGAAAAAGTCCTGAACGTCTCCAACCGTGGCATCGTCCAAATGCTCCATCGACCCGATCGTCGAGTGGGAGTTGGTAAAATTCTGATAGATCATCTCGTTGATCAGATCAAAAATCTGCCCGTACGGCTGGTTATCGTAGCGTAGCCGTTTCTCTTCCTTTACCGCCTCGCGTTGATTGTCAAGGTTTTCCTGGGTGACCGCCAAGGAAAGCATCCGGTCGGATTCGAGCCAGAGGGCCATCGGCAATTGGCCCGCTGGGAGCGTCTCATAATAATTTGTGCGCTCGCTCGATGTCGTACCGTTCATCGTGCCGCCCGCTTTCATTATGTGCTGAAAGTGCCCAGCCTTAGGCACGTTAGCCGAGCCCTGAAACATCATGTGTTCAAAAAGGTGAGCAAACCCGGTTCTTCCTTCTCTCTCATTCCGCGAGCCTACATCGTAGTAGACCGCGACCGAAACGACCGGAATGGCGTTGTCCGGGTTTAGAACGACGCGCAGGCCATTTTCGAGCGTGTACTGCTCAATTTCGAGGGGAGGAAGGTTAAAAGTTTCGGCCATATCTTTGTCGCGGCTACGGCGATGGACGCGGTCGTCCCAGCAGATTCAATAAAATCATTTTGAATCGTGAATTGCAAAACTCCCGCCTTTTTTGGAATCAGCCTCGTTTTCGATATATAACCCCATCAAATAACAACTGTGATCGGTGGCTATCGAGGGTGCCGCCTCCTTGCCACCGATCTTTTTCTTGAACGTAGGCAGCGTACGGCAACTTGGCCGCACGGCGTGCCACTTTCTCTAAATATGAAGCACACTGGCGGTACCGTTTTCTTCTTTCTCGCCCTCCTCACTTCGCCGCTACGCTTGGCCGCCCAGGAACCGCAACCACTGTTACAGGCGGCCGAGCCGTTCAGTCTTACCCCCGGACGTACTTTTTCAGCCTCCGGCGGAGCCCCCGACGCAATGATGGGCTTAAGCGGCGTTTCATCGCAGGTAGCTGGCGACATTCGTGAAGCCGTGAACTTGATCGCTAAGCAACATCTCACTTATCGAAACGACCGCAGGCCGGATCTTAGCGAGATGGCCCTCGCCGGCATGCTGGCTGCGCTGGACCCGCACTCGCGCTACCACAGTTCTAACGATTGGAAGGAGTTGCTCGACGATCAGCACAGCGGCTACACGGGCGTCGGCGTCTCACTCGCCAGCTTTGCACGATCTGGCGACTCGGGCACCTACATTCTCGCAACAGCTGCTCACTCTCCCGCGGCGCGGGCGGGACTGCGTTTCGGCGACCGGATTATTGCTATCGACGGTAAAAGTGTCCGTCAACTCGCCTCGCATGACATTCGCGGCTTGATTCGCGGCCAAATTGATACGACGATCCTGTTAACCGTCGAACGGACCGATCGCAACCATCCTGATACTGTTGCCCTTCAGCGGAAACGGGTCGCACAACCTTCCATTCTGGACGCGTATTTTCTGCGTCCAGGAATCGGCTACATCGACCTCACAGAAGGGTTCAGCTATACGACGGCAGCCGAATTTGACGCATCGGTCCGCGATCTAAAACGTCGGGGGATGAACTCGCTGATCCTAGATCTGCGCGGCAATGGTGGTGGACTCGTCGAAGAGGCCGTGAAAGTCGCTGAGCGATTTCTCGATGCGGGCACGCTCATTTTGACGCAGCACGGCCGTTCACATCTCGACAAGCGCGTGTGGAAATCAACTAACTCCACGCCGGAAACAATGCCGCTCGTGGTGCTAGTCAATGAGGGAACCGCCTCGGCATCGGAAATCGTGGCGGGTGCGCTTCAAGATAATGACCGGGCTCTAATCGTTGGTGAGAAGACTTTTGGAAAAGGTCTTGTGCAGAGCGTGATCGATCTGCCCGGAAAAACCGGTCTTACCCTAACGACCGGCCGCTACCTGACGCCTGCGGGACGCTCGATTCAACGTGATTATTCTCAAGTCGACTTGTACGACTATTACAGCCATCGTAAGCCCGCCAGCCTGATTGATCGCCCTTTTTTCGAAGCTCGCACGATCACCGGACGCAAGGTCCTGGGCGGTGACGGAATCAGGCCGGACGAAATCGTCGAAGGGCAGCAGTTGTCTGCAAATCAAGCACGACTGCTTGACCCACTTTTCTTTTTCATGCTTGAGCAGATCAGGGAACGATCGGCTGCTCCGACAGAATACGTGAACTCCATCGATGCGTCGACTGCCGGCGAGATCCCCGGTATCTCGTCCCTGATTCGCCGATTCTATCAATTTGCCGGCCGGTCGCCGAACGCGCTTCTCTCGACATCCGCAGTCGAAAAAGAAGATCAATTGATCGCCAGCCGATTGCGCTACTACTTGACCATGGCATCGGCCGGGCCGGCGGCGGCAAACCGAACCCTGCTGGCCGAAGACCGGCAGGTGATTCGAGCGGTTGAGACGTTGCCCAAGGCCGCTCAGCTCTATCTGGTCGCCGCCAAAGCTGTGCGCGAGGCGGCCCGCAATACGGCACAAAAAAACTCGCCGACGAGAGCCGGCGAGTCAAATTAATCTCCGATAAAATCAGCCTAGAACAGAAATCTCATCCCAAATCGAACTGTACGCGGGCCCTGGAAAACTTGCGGCAACTTGTAGCGTACATCGGTCCTATCAGCCTGCGAAGCCAGCCGAGCCTGAATCGCGGGTAGTAATGTACCTGACGTTAATCCGTTTACGTACGCCACCTGGCTGCCGCCGGCGACGGCCGCGGCGTTGATCGGTGCAGTGTTAGGATTAATAGTCGGATAGATACCGGTCACGGTGTCCTGATCGAATAGATTCAAAAAGTTTAAGTCCCCGGCGATCGTAAAACGATTATCGCGGCCGAAACGATAACGATGGGTAACGTTTAGATCGGTCTGCGAGAATACGGGACTGCGGCCAAGGTCGCCGCGTTCGAGGAAGATCTGGGGAGTGACCGTTGACGCTCCAAAAATCGATGTCGTTTGGGGTGTCCCGGAGGTCACGGTCTGGAAAGCCGAAAGCTCGGTCGAGTTTGTCCTCGATCCGCGCCAGTCGAAGATGTATGCACCGTAAACGTTGAACACATGCGGCCTGTCCGTCGCCAGGCGTCCGTTATCAGTCTCGCCCCTGGCGGTAAAGCCGATGTGTGGCAAATCGAATGCGCGGGAAACACCCGGTGCAAGCCGGCCATTGAGCAAATGAGGCTCATCCGAGCTTGCGAGCCCCGAATAGTTGCCATAGAGGCGGCTTAGAGTGTAGTTTGCGTTGAAATACCAGTTGGAGGAGAGGCGTCGCTCTAGGACGATCTCCATCGCGTCATAGCGACGCTGGGGTCTCGTTGATCGTAAGTATCCGAGAGCCTGTAGTGTCTCCAGATGAAGCCCCTTGCCGGGATTGCCGATAATGTAGGCCTCGTTGCCTGAAGGATTGACGATGCCGGCGTCCTCGACGGCCTCGTCGACGTTTTTGTACGTATATCGGCCACGCAGCACATAGTTTCGACCAAACTGACGCTCGGCTCCAACCGTAAATTCTGTCTGCCGGAAGGGATCGAGATTCGGGTCGACCGCTCCATTAAGAAACGGATTAGCTCCCGGCTCATTAGCATTGACGCGGAAATTTTTCTGGCACCGGCTAAGTGCGCCGGCAATGATGAACCCGGTTGTCGGACAAGGACTTGGGCCCGTGAAGCCACCCACGACATTCGCGATGGTAAACTGACTACTTGTTTGACCCGGGAAGATTTCGAAATAATCTTGCAGAAAAATGTCGCCGCCGAATAGTCCGCGAGGCAGGGCGAATTTCACGCGGTCGTAAAACCTGCCGTAGCTTGCAAAAATCTTGGTCCGCCCGTCACCGAACAAATCAAATGCGAAGCCGAGACGGGGTGCGATCTTGTCCTTCCAGCCGAAGTCGACACCGCTTGGAATGCCATTGAAGGTCGGCAGATTTTCTTTCTCAAATCGCACACCGATGTTCAAGGTCAGTCGGTTGAAGGGTTGGTACTTGTCCTGGATAAAGATACCTTGGCTCAGGTTGCGGCCGCTGCCGTTTGTTCCTATCCGGCTGAATATCCCGTAGCCGATAGCACCCGGCGTAGCGGTGAGTTGTGGAAGAAACACACTGATGAGTGTCCCTGGTACAAACGTGATTCTACCAGTCGTCGTGTTGCCCGAGGCCACGTCATTAAAAATAGTGAATCGCTGATATCCGCCCTTTAGCTCATGCCGACCGCCCGCATTGAAGAGATATGTACCAGTGAAATCGTAGGAATTTCTAAGCGATACATCTTTGCGGGTTATCGTGGCGTTGGCTGAGGTCCCGCAGGTGAAGCCCGCCGTGACCTGGCCGCAATCTGCGACCGACGTTGCCTGTGGTACAAAATAATTTCCCAGCTTTTCGTTTAGAAAGCCGCGCGAGTAGCGAGCACTGATCACAAGATTGCTCGTCGGAGTATAGACGCCATCAACAGTAAAGAGATTTGAATTTTGTCGGCCGCCTTGCTGTTCAGTATATTGATTGCCAACGAGGATACCGGTCGCGCCGCCAAAGTTGGCCGTCGGAATACTTGTAAAACCAAAGGCGCTCGAGGCTACATTTGAAAAACCCGTCGCCGGGATCGTGCCGCGTTGAATCTGCGGATTCCATAAAAACGTGCTGTTGACCCTCAGTGAGCTAAATGGATTAACACCTACCCGGGTAAAGGCGTATTCGTATCGGGTCGTACTCGTATATTGCTCGATGCTGTTGCCCGCAATCGGAGCCCTTGCGGGCGAGGGCACGTTTGTGAAATATCGGGTCTCACGATTGGTCTGAAATACTTGAGGCGTGTAGCTGGCAAAGAACCAGGCGCGATCCTTAATAATTGGGCCGCCCAGATTTGCGGTTGGGAAAAAATTGACACCGCCGGCCTTCGGCGGATTAAAGTACTCGGCGGTCTGAAGGTAATTCCCGGCCGCAACCGTACCGGACGTAAAACGTTGCAGTAACGGGCGCGAATTTCCATTGAACTCCGGCGTTTCGAACTGGGCTCCAAATTCGCCATGAAGTTCGTTACTGCCGCCCTTAGAGACAACGCTGATAACGCCGCCCGTCGCACCGCCAAACTCGGCGTCGAAGCCGCTCGATTTGACCTGCACTTCCTGCACAAATTGTGTCGGAATGCTGTAGGTGTCATTGAGCGTTCCAGTGCGGTAATTGGTCACCTCCTGGCCGTCGATAACGAAAACATTCTCGCCGCCCGACGCGCCATCCACGGAAAATCCGCCCGTCTGCCGCTCGGGACGCGTGCCGGGAACGGACTTCAAAATGCTCGTAAAACCGGTACCCTTAGGTAGAAGCTCGATTTTTTGAGCGTTGATACTCGTCTGGATCGCATTATTCGTCGTATCGATTGGGGCGATTTCCGAAGCCGCCACATCAACAGTTACCTGAGTGCCGCCGGGCTTGACGTTTAAGGTAACCTGCGTATTCTGACCGACCGCGACGACCACATTTTGATAGGTAACGGCACCAAAACCGCCGGACGCCGTTATGACCAAGTCGTATGATCCGGGCGGAACCTGCAGGGCTCGGAAGAAACCCTCATCATTAGATGTGATCGACCTCCGAAAGCCGGAGCCTATTCCGGTAGTTGTAGTACCGCTGACGGCCGTTTTTGCAGTCGTGATAGACACGGTCACGTTTGGCACTACGGCACCAGCCGGGTCCTGAATGGTACCCTCGATGCCGCCTGTCGTTTCCTGAGCCATCACCCCGACGCACGCGAAAACGAGCGTAAATACAAAAACGCCAAAAAGTCGTCTGGACATACTCTTTCCTCCAATTGATCCTAATTGATATTAAAAAAACTGATGCTTAGACGGAGACCGTCACGGATTTGTTATGCAATATATCACAGTTTTGCGGAAGTGCTAATCGAAATGCTCAGTCTCAGCTATTTTTTGAATTGAAGAATCGAGCCCTTGGCGCCCACCGCCCACCCGTACTTTTTGTACATGTGGAGGCCGTAGAGACGTTCACGAGTCGCACTGGGCTGCGGTGTCCAGGTCTTTCCTTTATCACTAGACATGAGGATACTTCCGCTGTACCCGACGATCCAACCGACTTTATCGTCGGCAAAGTCGACCCGCATGAGCGTCTCCGTGAATGCTGACAAAGGTTTCTGCCACGTCTGGCCACCGTCCTCTGTTCTAAGGATTGTGCCGGATTTGCCGACCGCATAGCCCTCGTCATCATCACGAAAGTCGACGTTGTAGAGCGGCATGGTCGTACCGGACCGCTGCTTTTGCCATGTGCGGCCTTCATCGGTCGTCGCGAGGATGACGCCGCCATCGCCGACGATCCAACCATGCGAGTTTCCGTTGAAATCGAGATGAAAAAGTTCGGTCTTGGTGGGGACAGGCATACGCTGCCATGTTTCGCCCTCGTCCTCCGTACGCATCAGCAGCGAATCGACGACTATTTCGTCGTCCGCAACCTTTCGCAAAACCGATCCGATCACATACCCGCGTTTCTTGTCGGAAAATCGGATACTCAAAAACTCCGGCACGCCGCTGCCAAAATCTCCAGCACGATAAATCCGCGTTTCACGCCAGGTTTGCCCTGCATCCCGCGTCACAAACAGTTTCCTGCCGGCGACGAGATAGCCATTGTCTTCATTTCGGAAGTAAATTTCGTTAATGTCCTCGGTGGCGTTGAGCGAAACCTTAGTCCAGTTTCGGCCGCCATCCATTGTTGAGGCTAGAAATCCGTTATCGCCCGCTATCCAGCCTTTGTTCGGCGACGTAAAGTAGACCGCCACCAGGTCGCCCTTGGCCGCGGGCGGCTGTAGAACCCACCCCGGCTGCGCGAACATGGTGATCACCCCGACGAGTGACAGGAAAAGAAAGGTAATAATCTTCAAAAAAGGTTCCTCCGAAAGGGGAAAGGTGATCTTTGACAACAGGATAATATTTCCCGCAACAAAAATCACCTTTTAACGAGATGAAGTAATCGTTGATGCCTATCGATCGGCAATAAAGAACGTGAGGAGCGTCGGTAAACGCTGCGTCTTTCTCAGCCCTCCTCTGCCTGCAAATTTATAGCGCAGAGATTGCCGATGAGATCACGTTATTTTATAGACCTTTCCTTTCCAAATTACCGTCACCTGCCGCCCGAGCGAGAGATATTGGGCCAGCTCCGGCTCGCGGGCAACCAGGTTAAAGAACTCTTCGGTGCCGAAGGCCAGTACGACCTCGGCCAGACGTGTTTCTTCCTTGTATTCTGCATCGACCCAGACGTTATTCTCGTTGACGAAGTTGCGATTTCCCACAAACTGGCTACGCGATGTATTACGAACGATGATCTGATCTTTATCCGATTTCTCTTCATCCGAGGTTGCACGGGCGTTCATCTTGGCGGCGTTTTGCTGCACGCTGATACCGACGGCGTCAGCACCGCTGGCCTCTTTCATTCGTTGGACCGCAGAATTTGATAGCGATCGGGCCATCGGAGCGTCTTGCCGGGTTGTCGCGAAGGAACCGTCTGTCGCCAGATACGATGTATAAGGAGTGACCAGCCCGAATCGCGTTCCGAGCTCGACGACCTCGTCTTTGACTTCTTTTGTCTCGCCGTTGGCACGGATCGATTCGAGCAGCCACCCGACGCGACGGCTCGCCCAGAGACGCGGTAGGAAGTTGTTTTCATCGTTTCTGACCGGAAAATCGAGATTTGCGTAGTTGAAATTCCTCGATTCTTTCCCAGCTTTGCCAGTCAGCTTCATGGTGATGTTCTGCAGATCGTTGGTGTTCTTGTACCGGCCAATGAGAGTCATTTGCATGCCTCGGAAAATGTCGCCCAGCTTCTTTGGATATGTATATTCCGAAAGCAGCGGGCCAAAATCGAGGTCGAGATCGGCCAGGACCGGCGAGCTAACACGTGAAAAGAAGCTGGAAACCTTGATCTCGAGATCTTCCTGTGGCTGCACGTAGTCGGACATCCCCGCGTTCTCGGTCCCGATTCTGTCTAGCAGAGTTGTGTTAACGTCGTAGCCAAAGCCAAACGGGAATATGCGTATGTCGACGCCGTTTTTGGCACTCCGCAGATTTGCGATGATCCGCTCAGTGTTTTGCTCGCCGACGGTCGCAAGGCCGTCGGTCATGAATACCAACATTTTCGGACGATCGCCGCTTTGAAATTGCTTTAGCGAGGCGATGAGCGAGGCGTTGATATTCGTGCCGCCAGTCGGCTGCAGGTTATTCACAAAGTCCTCGCCGCGTTTCTTGCCCTCTGCGTTTGCGGCGATCAAGCCGCGCTCCATCAGATGCTCCTCGCCGGCAAAATTAATGATGTTAAACCGATCGCCCTCGCGCAGAGTCCGCACGCCAAAGAGCAAGGCCTTTCGCGCCTTGTCCATTTTGCCCGCGTCGGCCATTGAGCCAGAGGTGTCGAGCACGAAGACGACGTCTTTGTTCACCAATTCCCTCTCCGATAAATTATCTTTAGGCGAAAGCATTAGTAAGAAGTAGCCGTCCTTACCGGGTTCGCGGTGCGTGATGAGCGACATTCCAAAATCGGCATTCGAGAGCGAGTAATAAAGCTGAAAGTCGGCGTCGTTGCTCTTGGTTTCGAAAGAAACTCGCGAGGTCATCTCGCCTCTAGCCTTAACGTCGATTGTGTGCGAAGGCGAATAGATATTCCGCAGCGCGTCTTTGCCAATAATCTCGATCGTGCCCGACACCGTGCCAAATTGCTGCTTCGGAAATCCTTGTACGTTTGATTCCATCATCGGCCGCGGCGACCAGATGTTGCGTCCCGTCCCGAGCGGATAACGATACCCGACGGTTCCCGAGTCGGCTTTCAGGATCTCTGTATAGGTAAGTTCCAGCATTTTGTCGGAATTTGGCGGAATTGGGAAGATCGACGCCTGGAAAAGGTTCTTCCCGGCGTATTCGAGCAGGCCGGGATCGCGTTGGCGACGTACGATTTCGTCGTAGATCCGTCGTGCCTCTTCGCGCGACCGCACTTCACCGACCAGCTTTTTTCCGTTTTCCCAAATGGCAAAGCTGACGATTGACGCGCTTTCTGGAATCGGAAAAAAGTAAGTTCCCTCGAGCGTATACGGCGTATTGTTTTGAAAGACCTGTTCGACAAACGTCGTCGCGACCTGGCCCGCGATCTTTACATCGATATTTATCGATTTCACGGGCAGAGCATTTGGCAGGGGCACTGGTCGCGGCAGTGGGAACGGCCGTCCGCGGCAAGGCCGCGTGTCGCATATAATCGGCACGACCACCCCTTGCGCCAAAATATTCCCTGCAAATAACAATCCCACCACCGCTACGCCCGCAAGGGCAGTCATTTTTCTAAACGTCATACAAATTTCTCCCAAATTAGGTTCACCGCCGGCGTCTCACTACCAAGTTTCTAACCTCAGAACGCCGCTAACGAACTTTTCTTGCGAGTAACCGCGAATTTCCTTCCTCTTTTGTAATCGACGTTACATTTCATTCGAAGCCGAGTTGATAGGGTAAAAGGGTAAGGGGCAAGCTCCGGGTAGAGACCGATCATGACGGGGCCACGTTATTGACCAGGGAAGCATCCCAACTTGCCCCTCTCTTTTATCAGAACTTCAAAGAAAAAAACTCCGTCTTTCGACGGAGTTTCTGTTTATTCGAACTGTAAGCTTTCGGTCCGAGCGGTTACATTCCGCCGCCCCCGCCGCCCTGTGAACCGCCGCCGCCAGATCCACCACTGCCGCCGCCTTTTTCGCCGCCGCCGCCCTGGGATCCGCCGCCGCCGCCTTGAGAACCGCCGCCGCCAGATCCGCCCGCGCCGCCGCCCTGCGAACCACCACCGCCAGATCCACCACTGCCGCCGCCTTTATCGCCGCCGCCGCCCTGGGATCCGCCGCCGCCTTGAGAACCACCGCTGCCGCCGGAGCCGCCGCTGCCACCGCCCTGGTCACCCTGACCGCCTGGAGAACCGCCGCCGGAACCACCCGCGCCCCCGCCAGCGCCGCCACTGCCGC
>JBBJMG010000006.1:0-234146 GCA_037720205.1 Pyrinomonadaceae bacterium | reverse complement strand
GAAGGCGTTCATTACAGCGAGATCGATGTCGATTTGAAGGAATCCGAACGCACGCGCGAAGAGATTCTGGCGGCGATTCGCGAACAGCTCGCCATCGTTCCCGGCGTTACGGTTAGTGTCGGCCAGCCGATCTCGCATCGACTCGACCATTTGCAGTCGGGTGTCCGCGCCCAGATCGCGGTCAAGCTTTTTGGCGACGACCTGTCAACTCTGCGTTCTAAAGCCGAAGAGATACGCAACGCGATGCAAACCGTCGAAGGCGCGGTCGACGTCCAGATCGAAAGGCAGGTGTTGATCCCGCAAGTCCGTTTCAATGTTGACCGTGCGCGGGCGGCGCAATACGGTTTGCCGCCGGGCGAAATCACCGAAACACTGGAAACCGCGCTCAATGGAAAGACCGTTTCGACGGCGATCGACGGCGCCCGCCGGTACGATGTCGTCGTGCGTTTTGACGATGCGTCACGCGGCAGTCTCGACGCTCTTAAAAACGTCACGATCGATACGCCGCAAGGGACGCAGATCCCGGTTTCAGCGGTCGCGACAATCGAAACCCTTCCCGGCCCGAATCAAATCCTTAGGGAAAATACCAAGCGACGGATCGTTATTTCCGCCAACACGGGCGGCCGCGATCTTGGTTCCGTGGTCGGCGATATGCAGGCCCGCGTCGCTTCGCAGGTCACCATGCCGCCCGGCTATTTTGTCGAATTCGGCGGGCAGTTTCAGGCTTCGCAGGAGGCGACGCGGACGCTTTCGTTACTGACGATATTTTCGCTCGTCGCTATTTTCTTTCTTCTGATAAAAGCATTGGGTGATTGGCGTTCGGCGTTGCAGGTGCTGATAAATATCCCCCTCGCGTTGATCGGCGCGGTTATAGCGCTGCTGCTTACGGGCGGCGTTTTCTCGATTGCAACCCTAGTCGGCTTTATCTCGCTGGTCGGCATCACATCGCGAAACGGAATTATGATGATCTCGCATTACCTGCATCTGATGCGCGAGGAAGGCGAAGGCTTTACCGAAGAAATGATCATTCGCGGCTCGCTCGAGCGGCTCGTCCCGGTGGTCATGACCGCTCTAACGGCCGGGCTTTCGCTAATACCATTCGTCCTGGCGGCCGACGCGCCCGGCAAAGAGATTCTTCATCCTTTGGCGGTTGTCGTTCTCGGGGGCATTCTGACTTCGACCTTGCTCGACCAATTGGTAACGCCCGCAGTCTTTTTCAAATTCGGAAAGCCCGCTGCCGATAAAATTATTGCCGAGCGTGAGGGTCGTTCTCAGGATTCAATCCAATGGGATGATCAGTCTAGCTCAGATAGGCCGCCGTATAGAGAGCGAGCACCTGACCCCGCGAGCGGCTAAGCATATTTATGATAATGACCCCGAGCCTCCGCAAATTTACGCTCACCGCGCATGTCACCTCCTCGGTTGGCTGGCTCGGCGCGGTCGTCGCATTTCTCGCTCACGGCGTCATCGGCTTGACCAGCGCGGATGCTCAGACGGTGCGCGGCGTTTATCTCGTTATGGAACCGGCCGCGTGGTTCGTCCTCGTACCGTTGGCCTTCGCTTCGCTCTTCACCGGGATCGTACAAGGGTTGGGCACGACCTGGGGCCTCTTCCGGCATTACTGGGTTGTATTCAAACTCCTGATAACCGTTTTTGCTACCACCATCCTGCTGATCTACATGAAGACATTCGCCTTAATGGCGGATGTGGCGGCGGATTCGAGTGCCGATCTGAGCGTCGTTCGCAATGCGTCTCCCGTGGTCCACGCAGCGCTCGCCCTGATCATTCTGCTAGTCGCTGCGATCTTATCGATCCACAAGCCGCGGGGTTTGACTGGATACGGACGGCGAAAACAGAACGCTCTGAAAATGAAATCCGAGGGAAAATTTTATCGAACAAGAAAATAGGAGAAAAATAAAATGAGAACTAAGACAGTATTAAAGGTATTTTCGTTTGCCGCGATGGTTTTGGGAGGATTAGCGGTTGTGGATTGGAATGTCGCACCGATGGTTTTTGCGCAGAGCGGCGATGAGAAAGCGGTGATCGACGTCCTGACGAGAGAGGCAGCGGCGGTCGAAAAGGGTGACATGGCGGCGCTCGATAAGATTTGGGCGAATGACGAGACCGTCACCGTTTTTGAAAGCGGACACGCAAACTACGGTTGGAACGATTACCGCAACACCCATCTCGGGCCCGAGCTCAAGGAATTCAAGAACACGAAATATGCTTTCTCCGATATGAAGGTGAAAACCTCGGGCAATTTGGCGTTTGCGACTTTCAAATACACGCTTTCAGCTGACATGGGCACACGAAAGGTCAATTCAGGCGGACTCGGGACAGCCGTCCTCGAAAAACAAGGCGGAAAGTGGCGAATCGTTCACTGGCATTCCAGCGCTCCGCGTCAGAGACCAAGCCCGACGCCGGCACCGGCTAAAACGAGTTAAAGCTAGTCTATTTATAAGCGAGATTATGAACACTGAACAGACAGCAATCGGTGAAAAGTTTATTGATGCCATCTGCGGAATGACGGTAGATCCGGAGACTGCAGCGGGCAGTTACGAGCACGAGGGTACTAAGTATTATTTCTGCTCGGGGGGCTGTATGAACAAGTTCGTCGCCGAGAAAGAACAGACGGCCGTGCCGGTTCAAATCAGCCGCAACAAAGAAACCTTTCAACACGGCGAGATGGTGGCTTCTCCGCACGGCGAGTTCGTTGATCCTGTGTGCGGGATGACCGTTAGTCCAGACACTGCTGCGGGGAACTACGAACACAACGGTACGACATATTATTTTTGCTCGGTGGGATGTCTGAACAAGTTTAAGAACGATCCCGAATCGTTTCTTGCACCAAAAAAAGAAAAGGATCTCCCGCAGGGTGTTGAATACACCTGCCCGATGCATCCGGAGATCGTGCAGATCGGTCCCGGCAGTTGTCCGATCTGCGGAATGGCGCTCGAGCCGAAGGTGTTTTCGCTTGATGCGGAGGAAGATAATTCCGAGCTTCGTGACATGACGCGAAGATTTTGGGTCGGCGTGGTATTAACGTTACCCGTTCTCGTTCTGACGATGGGCGAGATGCTGCCGGGCAATCCGCTAATGACGGTATTCGCACCACGTACTTTTAGCTGGATTCAGTTTGTCCTGGCAACACCCGTCGTCTTGTGGGGCGGGCTGCCGTTCTTTCAGCGTGGCTGGGCGTCGATCCTAAATCGCAGCCCGAATATGTTCACGCTGATAGCGATCGGCACCGGTGCGGCATATCTATATAGCCTAGTCGCGTTATTGTTTCCGCAGTTGTTCCCTGCAAATTTTCGCGGTCACATGGGTGAGGTCGCGCTCTATTTCGAGGCGGCGGCGGTTATAACGACTCTGGTTTTGCTTGGCCAGGTTTTGGAGCTTCGCGCACGGAGCCAAACGTCGAGTGCGATCAAGGCATTGCTTGGCCTGGCGCCTACGACTGCACGATTAGTTGAAACCGATGGGAGTGAAAAAGACATCTCGCTTAAAGATGTGACCGTCGGTATGCTCTTGCGCGTCCGTCCCGGTGACAAGATCCCTGTCGACGGTGAAGTTAGCGAGGGACGAAGTCTAGTCGATGAGTCGATGGTTTCGGGTGAACCGATCCCGGTGGAGAAAGGTGCCGGTGCGAAGGTAATCGGTGGAACCGTCAACGGCACCGGGAGCTTCGTCATGCGGGCAGAACGCGTCGGATCAGAAACGCTGCTCGCGCAGATCGTGCGGATGGTCGGCGAAGCTCAACGCTCGCGGGCGCCTATCCAGCGCCTTGCCGATGCGGTGTCGGCGTACTTCGTCCCGGCCGTGATCCTAATCGCGATCATCACGTTTGGTGTTTGGTTCTTCTTCGGACCGGAACCACGATTTGTCTATGCGTTGGCGAATGCCATCGCCGTTTTGATAATTGCGTGCCCTTGCGCATTGGGGTTGGCGACCCCCATGTCCATCATGGTAGGAACCGGACGCGGCGCCAGCGTTGGCGTTTTGATAAAGAATGCCGAGGCTCTGGAGATAATGGAGAAGGTCAACGTTCTGGTCGTCGATAAAACCGGAACTTTGACCGAAGGGAAACCGCGTCTCGTCTCAATTGTGTCGAATATAAATGAAGACGAATTCCTGAGTCTCGCGGCAAGTCTCGAAAGACAAAGCGAACATCCGCTCGCCGAATCGATCGTTGCCGGAGCCGAAGAAAGACACGCTCAATTTTTGCCGGTGGACGATTTCAAGTCGATTACTGGCAAGGGCGTGACGGGAATCGTAAAGGGCAAGGCGGTAGCACTTGGAAATCAGAAACTTCTCGAAGAGCTGGGACTACCAGTCGACGCGGAGCTGCAATCGCAAGCGGACAAGCTTCGGGCTGAAGGGCAGACGGTGATGTTTGTCGCAATCGATAAACAGCACGCCGGTCTGTTGGGTGTTACAGATCCGATAAAAGAATCGACTGCCGAGGCGATCAAAGCACTTCACGACGAAGGATTGGAAATCGTGATGTTGACCGGTGACAATCGGGTCACGGCTGACGCTGTCGGAATGCGTCTGAATATCGATAAGGTGATCGCAGACGTTTTGCCCGAGCAAAAACAGGAAGTCATAAAGAAATTGCAAAGTGAAGGCAAGACCGTCGCGATGGCCGGCGACGGCGTTAATGACGCCCCGGCATTGGCTCAGGCCCAGGTGGGAATCGCGATGGGCACGGGGACCGATGTAGCGATCGAAAGCGCCGGTATAACGCTCGTAAAAGGCGATCTGCGCGGGATTGTGAGAGCGAGAGTGTTGAGCCGTGCAACCATGTCGAATATTCGTCAGAATCTATTTTTCGCGTTTATTTACAACGTTCTGGGCGTGCCGATCGCGGCGGGAATACTTTATCCCTTCTTCGGATTGCTCCTGAGCCCCATCATCGCAAGCGCCGCGATGACGTTTAGCTCGGTTTCCGTGATTATGAACGCTTTACGGTTACGAAATCTAAAGCTTTGATTAAAAACTTTCGTGGGAAATGCGCTTTCCAGATAACCCTGAACAAAAGAAATCAACAGCGAAGCCCATCGATATTCCGCGCCCGTAGAGATCAAACAAAAGAGGCTCCGAAGAGCCTCTTTTGTTTGAATTGAAGAAAAGTTAGACAGCGGATCTGTCTACTTTTTCTCCGTCTTGTTTGCAGCAAGAGCAGTCACAGCCTTTTGTTCCTGCCTGATCTTCTTCGCGTTTGGCCTCCATATGTATGGCCTTCGCTGCGGCACCTTCGTTCATCATGGGACATGATTCGGCGTCAGCCATCTTCATGCCTGTCGCTGACGTCTCACCTTGCTTTTTCATCGGGCAAGAGTCACCGCTACAGCAGTCGCAGTTATCACAGCACGAAGCCGTTTCGTTGCCGGCCGCTTCCATTTTCTTCGTCGGGCACGAATCGCCGCTGCAGCAGCAACATGACATCGCCGTTTCAGTGCTAGTCACGCTCGTTGTGAACGCAAATGCCACAACGCCGATGGCCAGCATCAGGACCGCGAACACGCTCATAAGTATTTTCTTTTTCATTATCATTTACCTCGTAATTAGAAATTGCCAATAAAATGCCGGACGCAGAAGCGTCGACGTAAAATGAACTCGTGGAGGCTGATTTCTAAATACGAAATACGCAGTTTTTGATCGAGAGGTCCTTTTGGTAACTGACGTGCGAATAGACAGCGGCCAATCTAGGCGTGTGGTCGAGGGTTTTGGGCGGGTCAAATTGTACCGCGACCAATTGAGACGTCGGCGCCGTCTGCTTTTGGTCTCGTTCCAGTTTGCGGTTCTTATCAAAAACCGCGGTGAGGAAACCACAACAATCGACTTGGTCTGACGGAATGCCCGCGACCAAAACGGGAGCAGTGTTCGCCTTTTCGATCTTATCGCAATGAGCCGACATCTTAGCCAGCGGACACGAATCCGCTTCGCTCATCGCCGCATTCATCCTTTCGCAGCACAGCAAAAACACTACGCCGGTCAACCAAACGGACATAAAGCCCGCAAGCGAAACGCGAATGTAGTTTTTGAGAGTCTTACTGACCATTGCACAATAATCTTAACACTAATAATGCACTTCCGCCATCTGATTATTCCCTCAGTGGCAGTCGTCACAGGTCTCACCGCGAAGGGCAGCGACACCTTCTTTAGCAATGATCGGGATCATTATTAATCCGGCGACCGGATCGGCCCACCACCAGCCGAAGACAGCGTTTAGAAGCAAGCCGCCGAGTAAGATCGCCGAGAGATATGCGCAGAGATCGGTTTGGCGGGAATCGGCTTTCATTGCACGGCTGTTAAGGTCGGAGGCGACCTGACGTTTTGCTCTTGCAAGTAGAGGCATAACGATGAGCGAAAGTGCAGCGATTGCGATGCCGATATATGTAACTTCGGGAGGTTCGTAGAATACGAGAGATTTTATCGCGTCAAAAGCAACGTACGCCGCGAGCAGAAGAAAGCTGACGCCGACGAGTTTTAACGCAAGCCTTTCACGCCCTTCGCCTTGGTCGCCCTCGCGCAGCCGCCACAGCAGCACACCACCTGAAAGACATTCGATCACGGAATCTACACCAAATCCGACAAGCGAAACACTGCCCGCGAGACTGCCCGAGGCGATAGCAATGACCGCCTCAATCATATTCCATGCGAGCGTGAAATATTCGAGCATTCGCCCGCGCTTGAGCGAACCGGTGAGAGTCAAATCAACTACGCTATCCATAAGATATAAAGGCCAACTCCGAGGCGCTCCCGATCGATTCCTGGCGGGTGCCAGCGCGATGCCTATGCCAGCTCCATCAACGAGTAAAAGGCTTGTGCCATTGGATATCTTCCCCTGTGATCACGGTGGCATCGGAGTTGGGGTCCATGCTGCGGTCATCGGGCAGGGTTGCTCACTCCAAATGTTAGAATATCTGTATTCATCTCGGTCGTACAAGTGTGAATTGGTAACGTTCGTGGAAACTGATAAATACATCCCGGCTCTGCGTTTTGATTGGCTTACAGCCGTCTACGATCCGATCGTACGTCTGACAACACGGGAAACGGCCTTCAAGACCGCCTTGATCGAACAAGCTGCGGTTAAACCGCAACATCGTGTTTTGGATTTGGCCTGTGGAACCGGAACTCTTGCCCTCCTTATCAAGAACGCACAGCCTCTGGCCAAAGTCATCGGCAGTGACGGCGATGCAAAGATCTTAACGATCGCCAAAGGAAAAGCTCAGACGTCGAACCTCGAGGTAAAGTTCGACGAAGGTATGTCATTCGAGCTTCCGTATTTGGATCAGTCTTTTGACCGGGTTTTCTCGAGTCTTTTTTTTCACCATCTTACACGAGAGAATAAAATCAAAACGAGCAACGAGGTCAGGCGGATTCTAAAGCCGAATGGCGAGCTTCATGTTGCCGATTGGGGCCGCCCGGACAACGCTTTGATGACGGTTCTCTCAAATGGCATAAAGCTTCTCGATGGCGTCGAGACGACCACGGACAATTTCGAGGGGCTGTTGCCGTCATTTGTTAGTGAATGCGGGTTTCGCGAAATCACCGAGACTTCGCATTTCAATACCTGGTTTGGCACAATCAGATTGCTGAAAGCGATCAAATAGGGAGATATATTGCGATGAAAAGAATACTTGCGATTGGCATTTTTGTCTGCTCGATCACGCTGCTGCCGGTTTTTGGCCACGACCTATTCCTGAAGCTGGACAGCTACTTCGTAGGGGTAAATGAAAAGATTTCATTAAAAATCCTGAATGGGTCTTTTCAAGCAAGCGAAGGTGCCGTTAAGTTTGAGCGGTTGACGGATGTGAGCGTTGTTGCACCATCGGGAACGCGAACCAATCCGAAAGAGGCTGATTTCACAAAAGACGAGACAACGGCTTTCATGAATCTCCGGCCTACGGAAGCGGGCACATACGTCGTCGGACTTTCCACGATGCCCCGTGAGCTCGATCTCAAGGCCAAGGACTTTAACGGGTATTTAGAGGAAGACGGGATACCCGACACCTTGGCCGAACGGAAGAAAAAGAATGAACTAACAAAGGATGTGCGCGAGCGATACGCCAAACACGTGAAAACGATTTTTCAGGCTGGAGATAAGCAGTCGGCTAATTTCAAGACGATTTTGGGCTACCCGGTCGAGATCGTGCCGCAAAACAATCCATATAGCCTGAAAACAGGCGGTACACTGTCAATCCTCTGTCTCAAGGATGGCAAGCCCTTGGCGAATCAGGTTGTATTGACCGGTCGCGAGGACGGCTCGGGCAAGCTTATTGTCGGCGCGAGCGTTAGAACCGACAAAAAAGGGTTTGCCAAAATAAAGATCGACGGCCCCGGCAAGTGGTATGCCAAATTCATCAATATGACACGCCTGCGGGATCCAAAGTTAAACTACGAGTCAAAATGGGCGACTCTGACTTTTGGGATACGATAGTCCTTGATGGACACCAAATCCGCGACAATTCTGATTGCAGACGATGACGATAGCCTGCGCCGCGTCCTGGAATTTCAACTTCAGGAAGCCGGTTATACCGTGTTGACGGCGGAGAACGGGTCAAATGCTTTTGAGATATTTTCAAATGCAGACATTGACTGCCTGATCACGGACTGGCGGATGCCTCAGATGTCGGGTTTGGAACTGCTCCGCCGGACAAACGCGCTCAACAGTGAAATACCGGTCGTCGTCATTACGGCATTCGGCGATGTCGAAACGGCGGTGGAAGCGATGCGAAGCGGCGCTTTTGATTTCATCACAAAACCGTTCAATCGCGAGTCGATCCTGCTGACCGTCGAAAAGGCCCTAAAGTTTGGGAACGTAATGGCGGAAAATCGCCGGTTACGCCGCGTTGTGCATGAAAGTTTCCAGCTTGGAAATATCATCGGAACATCTACCGCGATGCGAAACGTGTTTCAAGCGGTCGAACGCGTCGCCAAGACTGATGCAACGGTTCTAATCGAAGGCGAATCCGGCACCGGCAAGGAACTTGTCGCCAAAGGCATTCATTTCTCCGGTGGGCGAAGAGATAAACCATTTCTAGCTATTAACTGTGCCGCGATCCCCGAAACCCTCATAGAAGCGGAGTTATTCGGATACAAGAAAGGCGCATTTACAGGTGCAAGTTCGGAGTCTAAAGGAAAGTTTGAGGAGGCTTCGGGCGGAACGCTGTTTCTGGACGAGATCAGCGCGATGCCTCTCGCGGCACAGCCGAGACTCTTGCGCGTGCTGCAGGAGCAGGAGATAACACGCCTCGGCGAAAGCACGCCCCGGAAGGTGGACGTGCGCATCATCGCTGCGACGAATGAGAATTTACGCGAACGGGTCAGGAAAAATGAGTTTCGCGAAGATCTGTATTACAGGCTCGCCGTTGTGCCGATTCGTATGCCGGAGCTGCGGGAACGACGTGAAGACATTCCGCTTTTGGTTGAACATTTTTTGAAGAAGACGGCCGAACGGCACAAAACATCCGTTCCAAGGATCGAGCCGGAAGCATTCAGGACTTTGGTCGATCACGATTGGCCTGGAAATGTACGCGAATTAGAAAATACCATCGAAAGGATGGTAATTCTTTCAGGTGCCGACACTTTGACCATTGCGGATATCCCCGTGAGCATACAGAACAAATCGATACCCGCACCCGGCAATCAATGGTTTTCACTACCGAACGAGCCGATTGAATTAGAATTGATGGAGCGAGATCTTATTAGCGAAGCGCTGGCCCGCTTTGGTGGAAATCAATCGCAGACTGCACGGTTTCTCGGAATCACGAGAAGTGCCCTGATCTATCGAATGCAAAAACACGGCCTTGAGTAACGAGAACATAATAGAGGAGAAAGGCACTGCGTCGGAGGTGGTTATCCCTTCAGCGTCGCGACGCGGCCGCGTCGCCGTGTCGATTCTCATTGGTGTGTCGATTGTTCTGGTGACGATTCTGCATTTTCTAACGCCGGTCGACCAGATCGTCTGGCATGAGATCTATCAGCGACTTTATTACATTCCGATCATCGCCGCGGCTCTTCTCTTCGGGCTGCGTGGAGGCCTTGCTGCCTCCATTTTCACGACGGTGGTTTATTCTCCACACATATATTTACACTGGCAACACGGGCATTTTGATTACTCGATAAATCAGTACGCCGAAATAGTTATCTTCAATCTGGTGGGAGGGATCATGGGGGCCCTTGGTGACAGACTGAGGCAGGCCCGTATTAGAGCCGAGCTCAGTGCGGATCAGAGGAAGCAGGCATACGAAGAGCTGCAGCAGACCTTTGAGCAATTATTGCAGGCCGAGAAGCTGGCTTCGCTCGGGGAGCTCTCTGCCGGCATTGTCCACGAAGTTCGAAACCCGCTGGCGTCGATCAAAGGTGCGGTTGAGATACTGGAAGACGAACTCAAGCCAAATAGCCCTCGTCGAGAGTTTGCGGACCTGGCAAAGACGGAAATCGACAGGTTGGACAAGCTCGTCGGTGAATTTCTGCGTTTTGCCAAGCCGGCGGCTCTATCGATCGAACCCAATGATTTGAACAGCATCGTTAATTCGGTTGTTTCCCTCCTTGAAAATCAAGCTCTTTCACAGAATGTAATTATTGAAAGATCCCTGACGAATGATTTGCCGGAAGTTATGGCAGATCCAGAGCAGATCAAACAGGTAATTCTAAATTTGGCGATCAATTCGTTGCAGGCAATGCCGGCGGGTGGTCTCATTACTCTCCGTACGTTTGAAAGGCCCGGAGGATGCGCCTTTGAAATCGAAGACACGGGAGGTGGGATCAATTCGACCTTATTGCCCAAGATATTTGACCCGTTCTTTACCACAAAAGATAAGGGTATTGGGCTTGGTTTAAGTGTCGCTCACAAGATCGTATCTCAACACCACGGACGATTGAAGTTTCGACCGGGGCTTGAGGGGTCAGTCTTTGAACTCGACTTGCCGGTCCGAAGATCTAGCTTGGCCCGGATTGCGGCAAATGCTAATTGAAATTCCTTAGAGCGACTTCTTACCGCCTATTGTGAACTCTCAATTTTGCTGATCGCAGGGTTGGCCGGATTAACCTGCTTGAGTCTCTCGATGGTCGCCTTGAGGTTTTCGGCGTCACCCCTTTCCTTATACGCAAGAGCGAGGTTTTGAAGCGTGATCTCGTGTTTCGGATCGATACCGAGTGAGGCTTTGTATTCGGTGATTGCCCGAGCTGCATCTCGAGGCGTTCGCAGAAAGTAGGTCAGGCCGAGATCGGTACGTACGATGATATTTTTCGGGTCTTTGGCGAGGGCTGCGAGATAAAACTCTTCCGCCTTTTCATAATTGTCGTAGTCGAAATGAGAATTGCCAGCCTTTATCACGGGCTCGGTGTCGCCTGGCTTCAGCACGATCGCCGCCTCGTAGATTTTTGCAGCTTCCTCAAAACGTCCGATTTGGTAGTAGAGATCGGCGGCCGTCATCTGCGCTTCGTAATTTCGCGGTTCGCTCTTTGCCTTTTCTATTGCCTCGGTCACTTGTGGGATCGCACCTTGCGACGGGGCTCCGGTCGAAGCGCCGAGCGGTGGATGGTCAGCGGGCAGGGCGGGATTCGACGGCTGCTGCGGCTGCTGCAGTGCGGCATTTGCCGCGGAAGCCTGTGGCTCAACGGCCTGCCGATTCAAACTGTTTGCAAAAACAAAACCGACCACCAAACCAGCCACAACGCCGAGAAGCGCCGAAAAAATGTTATCTTTTTTCATACCGAATCTTGCAGAGGATCGCCCTCTAACTGGTCCGAATATCCCATCGTGTGGCCGGCTTCACTAGGTTAGGCTAAGCAATCGTGATACCGATCGACTCTAGAAATCTATTCGGCCTCTCGCCGCCGATCAAGGCAAAGACATAATCGTTGGGGATGGTGGCGACGACCTTTTTTGTCTTCACATCCTCAAGCACCAGCTCGTGCTCGCGCATCTCCTTAATACCGACGCCAAATCGCAGGTCGATGAGGCCGTCGTCTGCACAGGTATAAAGCTGGAGCTTATTGCCAAATTTTACGGTTGGCGCCAGGTAGTCCCGAACGAGAAGGGTGACCCGGTTCATATCAGCGGGAGCTCGAGGTGCAAACGCAGCCCCGTCGCGGACTGCTACCAGATCGACGGCCGCCTCGACCGCAACATTGCCCCCACCGACGACCACGATATTCTTGTTTCGGAAATCCATCGGGCTCGATAGCCCATAAATAACCTTCGCTTCCTTGCGGCCGTCGATACTGGCTTTGAGGTCTTCGTTTGTAAGCCGAAGCTTGTTCGGAGCCCCTCTTAGCCCGATTGCAATGACGACGCGGCGAGCATTATAGGCCTGCGGTGTTTTTTCAGCGCCCTGCTCGGTGTTGATCACGAAGTAATCACCGTCCCCTGCCGGCGTTACCGACTTACAACTCTCATTTTCATTGACTTGAACGCCTTTTTGGGCGAGAGTGCCGAGCCAAACATTGAGAATATTTTCACGTTGATCGCCCGGAATCTTGGTCTCGAGGCGGTCAACAATTTCATCCGAAAATTCGGAGATTAGTCGATCGCTATCTGGCGCAAAATGAAGGGAGTACACTTCGGGCCAGTTTCCCTGACCCTTACCGCGAAGATAGAGAGCGATGCGTTTAGTGAGTTCGCGCTGGAGCTTATCAGAAACGATATCGTAGAGCTCAGGATGCAGGTTTGCCGGAATCTTATCGATTAATCTCTGCCGAATGGCAGGGAGATGTTCTGTGATAAGGGAAGTAAGCTCGGGTATCTGGCCAACTATCTCTTGCGAATCGTCCGGCGCCTCCCCGCCATATTTTGCCTTTGCCAGGCCGAGCCCGGCTACTGAAAGCCCCCCGACCCAGTCCTTAGTGTCCGGCTTGAAGAAAATATATTTGCCCTTGGGATAGAGGTCGATGGTCGAGAGGATCTTGTCCTGCTCGATCGCGATGTACCGCAGACCGGCCTCACTCGCGGCCGCAGCCGCAGATGCTCCACCCGGGCCAATGCCGATAATTGCCACGTCAAAATCGGCCTTCGGCTCGGCCGGTGCATCCTTCAAATCGTTAGCGACTCGAGCTGCTACCTCGGCACCTTCTTTAACTGCATTCTTGATCAAGGGCACGCCGGAAACGTCGCCGATGATGTAGCAGCCCGGCACATTTGTCTGAAAGGTGGCACCATCGCGCGTCGGCGTCGGTAATGAACGCACCTCTTTAGCCGTGTTGATGACGATACATGCCTTGGGATTGACTGGGCACTCCGCCTGGCATGCAGTATCCTCCATGCACAGATCAGGAGCTACGGCAGCAGCGACGCCGTCGACGATCGCCAAGACGTCATGCGGACATGCGTCGACGCACGCTTGGCAGCCGATACAGCGTTCGGGGAAAATCACGGGATGTGGGTAGGCCGGGCCGCGATATTTGTCCAGACGAAGTTCCTTAAGCTCGGGCAGTGTGAGTTTCCGGATCAGTTCGTGAGTCTTGATGACATCGCGTCGCGACCAGAGCGCCGAACGGAGTGAGCTCCGAAAAATCGCGACAAAGCCGATCATCAGAGTTACGGTTACGATGCTCGCCCAACCCAACAACGACAGTCCGCCGAGCCGGCCAGTCTCAGCCGCGTCGTTGCCTTGATTGAGCCAGATCAAGAGGCCAATAATGGCGAGGCTGATGACGATAGGTACTACTTTCATCGACCCTCCAGCTCCCTTATTTTGTTTGAGACAGCGGTTTTGCGGCGCTCGAGGGCGGAGGGCGTGAGGAATTCTTGCCAGCGGTTGCCGCTGTAAGGATGCTGAACATGGCAGGAAATGCAATTCGCCGAGACGTCGCCAAATCTTTCGTCACGATTCCCTTCGCCGGACATCGTGGTATGACATGCAGCACAGGTTTGCCGGGGCGTATCACGATCAATCGGGTCGAAACTATTGTGACAAGTTGAGCACGAGACCAAACCGCGTGCATCGCCCTTAGTGCCCGCCGGTACGGAAAGCCGGGCGACGTGAATCGTATGGAAATGCCGGCTGAGGCGGGCCTGCTCGTCCTTGTCTCCCGTTGCCGAGCTATTGATCTCAGGTATCGCATCCGCCACCTCGCGATAGACGCCCTGCCACTTCCAATTGCCATTTTGGGACGGGTAACCGTAAGAACCTTCGTGGGCCGTGCGAACGCTTTTGCCGTTATAGGTTGTCTGGTTGCCATCATTATGACACCCGGCACAAGACTGAATTGCGGTCGCACTCATGTCAAAAGTTTTACCCTTGTGTTCCTGGTGGCACACACTACATGTGATCCCTGCGGCCTCGTGAGCCTTAGTGTTGCTTGCATGAAATTGAGATGCCTGATGGCACTTGACGCAGGAATTCTCGAGCGGTTCGTTGGGCGCGTGGCAGGTGGTGCAGGAATTGCCATTTGCCGCGACGGCGATAGGACTATTTTCAACCAGCGACTGATGAGCACTAGTTAAGGGTTTAGGAGCATACGCAGTCGGATAGCGGAAATAGGCAAATGTGCCCGCCGCTCCAAGTAGGACAAATGCCCACACGAAAAGGCCGAATCGCCATGTCGGGCGCAGGTCACGCGTCGGACGCCAGTTAAACATCGCTTTGCCCGGCAGCGGCTTCTCCGCTGGCCGCAGCCGGGTGCCCCAATCTTCCTTCTCTCGCGAACGCTTGTCCCAAAAAACTTTCAGGACGCCGTCGGCGGCGGGCTGAGTGGTCTTTTGAGGTGAAGCCGCAGCCGGAACTGCGAGAATGGCAGGCACCTGTTCCTCGACGGTAAGCTTAAGTTCCTCGCCAAATCGATGGACCGCCATCGTAAAAGGCCCGATCTGGATAACGTCTCCATCAGCTAGGATGTCGGATTGTTTGGCCGCTAGAAGGCGCCCATTAAGCGTTAGAATATTGCGCGTAGAAAGGTTTACGACCGAATAGCGGCCTTCGGAGAAATTCAGCCCGGCGTGGATCCGGGAGACGCTCGGATGATCGAGCACAATCTCGCATGTCTCGAGCCGTCCGATAAAAATGGCGTCGCTTTCGATCCTCACCGACGGCTCTGCCGACGCTGAGTAAGCTATCGTAAATTTCCCGAGTTCCTTGCTCGCCACAGTTTGGTTAAAGCTTCCCCATGCTAGCGGACGTTGAAATACACCACCTGCACGATATGAATTAGCATTAGCACCAGCATCAGTGAGGTGAATAATACGTGCGGCGCGACCCACAGCTTCAGCAGATGATGAAGGAAAATAAGTGCGTCGACCCGACGTAGCGTAGCCGCGTTCTCGACTGCCTCCATCAGGCGGACACTGTCTGTTCGTGAGAGGTTCCTCGCAGCATCTGTAAACTCACCGCGGGCGTCCGCGAGCATCGTCGGCAGGTCTTCGCGACGTTTGTACTGCCGCATGAGATAACCAACGCCGAGGAATCGCCGAAATACTTTCCGGCTGATCAATAGGTTCAATTCCGGATTTTCCGACTCCGATGTTGCTCGCCGCATTTCTGCCCTTAACTCGGATCTTCGAGCTTCAAGATCTTCCGCGAGGAGCGGTTCTCTTTCAATCCGCGTCATAAATCGCGGGACTACTAAATAACAAGCCGCGCCGAATAGGCCTGAGGCAATCACAAGATCAAATGAGATCATCAGCACGCTTGTCAATAGTCCGCCGGAACTTGCGCCGCCATGGACAAGCAGCAGAACCCCGGCCAATACACCGATGTAGATGTGCGACAGCATCCAGTAGCGGAGCGCGCCCGCGCGGCGCCGATAAATCTGTTTACGCAGCGGGTAGGCCATGACCCAGATAATGCTGGCCAACCCGGCGAGCCCCGTGACCCAGCGCATCGTGACCCACGAGCCGGCGGCGAACGGCACATCTTGTGCAAATCTTAGGGTTGCCCAGACGGCGGCCACGCCGCCTGCGAGGACCAGCAGCGTTCCCGCCACATGCCAAATGGTCGCGGTTAAATCAAACTTGTGAATATTCTCGCCGATCGCGTGCGTGCTGCCACGCTCAATGAGGCCAATCGTTTGGTTGATCTCGTCAAAATATTCACGCGGATTTACACGTACGAGCGCCCCGGTCGGGCAGTTCTCTTCGCACGAATATGCTTCGGTTTTCGCACCGGGCGGATTGAGCCCGGTGCCCTTGCAGAGATTGCATTTTACGGCAAGCAGATTCTCCGTCTGGGAAACGGGTTCAGGAAGTTTAGGTAAATTGATCGAGAACGGCGAAAGGATTGCTGCAAGCCTTCCCTGGGTATCGCCGCCACTCGCCCTGGCGATCATCGAGATCGCGTTGTAAGGACACTGGGTCGCACAATCACCGCAGCCAATGCAGGTCAAAGCATTGATATCGATCTCGCCATTCGGAGTCCTGGCAATGGCTCCCGTAGGACAGCCCGTGAGGCATTCAGGATCCTGGCAGTGCATGCAGACGGAGGGCACGAGGACGCTTTGAATCGCGGGCTTGTTGGGCTTAAACGGCCGCTCGATATGTATACCGCGGCGCACGAGGCGTGAGTGTCCATGAACCTTGTGGCAGGCGAGCGAGCAATTGCCGCAGCGAATACACTTCGCCATGTCCATGACGAGCAGATTTTCGCCGTCGGCAACACCGGTCTCGATCTCGCGGTTTGCCGCGGCGAGGACCCGCGTATCGGCGGGATGAGACGGGACTTGCGGAAAATGTGTACCGGCGGACTGAGCGATAAACGGTACGACGGTCGAATTCAGCTCCTTATCCTCGCGGAGCCGCGAAATCGCGACCTCGACAACCTCGGCGCGGCCGCGAACCGTTGCCGTATATTTCCAATTGCCGGCGTCCGTTATTGCTTCGAGCCCAAGGCAGGTGCCGGCTCCTACAAAGTCGAGGCCTATGGACTTGTCCGTCTCGAGTAGGATATTTGCTGCATTCGGGTTGAATTCAACGCCGCTCGCACGCTGTACCCATCCGCTGCGAACGAAAACCACGCGGTTTACCGGATCACCCTCGCGAAACAGGACATGGTCTTTTTCATACACCGTAAATCGAGCGGCATCATTTAGTCTGGCGAGCAATCCAGCGTCGAGATCGAGTCCGCTGAAATCTTTGAGGTCGTTGAGCGTAAGCGTTAAACCGTAGTTGCGATAATTTCGGTCGAGAGCCTTACCAAATTTGGGGAGCTTGCGAAGCAGACGAATGGCGGGGCGAGTGAATTCCAGTACCACGGCGGGCGCGGCGTTTGGCGGGACGGAAACCGTCGCAGTGCGAGACGTGCCCGACAGCAGCGCCATCTCGCCAAAGGAATTCCCGGGCGGAATCTCACCGACCTTTACCCGTTTGCCGCTCTGATTGGCAATAGACGCGTCAAGCTTTCCCTCGACCAGGATATAGAAAATGCTGCTTTCCCATGTGTTTTCGAGGACGATGTCCTCGCCGGGGGCGAATTCGAGAAGGCGCGCGTAAGGGCCGACCTGCTTTCCACGATAGCTGCGCCCGAACAGGATGATATCCATGTCGAGCTCGTTGCGAAACTCGCCATTAGGCAATTGCTCGACAAGCTCGGAGACGATATCCACACGGCGAAATGCATCGATTATCCTCTCGTGCTTTTCGATTTCACGTGGCATTTAATGTTACGAAATCAGTTTCGAAGCTGAGGCAAAATCCAGAAGGCCGCGACGACGGCCGCCACTATCAGAAAAAGAATCACGGCCGCAAAGACCCCCCCCGCGATCAGCCATCTTTTCTTGTCCGATCGAATCGCGGAATCGACCGATTTCGTCACGCGTTTTCCGTCGGGAACCGAGGCAACCGCTGGCCGAATGACGTCTATCTTTTTCTCAGCGACCGTTAGCGGCGTTACCTCAGGCTTACTGTCGGCCCGATCGCGTCGCGAGGTGTCGAGACCCATGTCGGACAGCATCTGGTGGTACATCGTCTGGCCAAGCTGGACAGTGTGGTCCATGGCCTCAAAGCTGGATGGCGTCTCCCGAGTCTGCTCAACGAGTAAGGCATTACCACAGCCGGGGCAAAAAGCCTTAGCTTCGGCGACCACCTCGCCGCATTTCTCGCACTGAAGGGTCGCCATCCGTTAATTCTGCTTATGGCAGGTGAAGCAGTCGTTGCCGATAGCGAAGCCCGATTTCTTACCTTTCAGCTCAGGCCTCAGCTTCGCCGCAGCGTCGTGACAGGTGTTGCAATTGATGTGATATGCGAGCTCGTTGTTTAGATCTTTCGAGGTCGACTTTCCGGCGACCGTCGCCGAAACGGTCGGCATCGTCTTGCCGTCCGGCACGTTGCCATCCTGAAAATGGCAGGTTCGACATTCGCTCACTTTTTTCGTTGAGCCTTTCCAAACGTCCATCGTTAGGACCACATCACGCTCGGATGTTACGAGCGGCAGCTTGAGTGCTGATTTTGGCTGGTCCGTGTGATGACATTCGACACAGCCGATCACGGACTTGCCGTCGACACTGTAATTTTTTGAGGCATGAGTGTCGTGGTCAAAGGTGACTTCGCCGTGCTCGCTGGCGCTGTCTTTACCCAGAACAAAGTTTTTCGGAATCGATTTCCCGCCCGGTGCGGTGGCAGGCGCAGGAGTTGGTGTGACAGCCTTGTTCGCCGTTTGGGCCAGAACACTCGTGTTTCCTGACAGATCACCCCTGACTAAAAGGGTAACAATCGCTGTTGCGACGAAAATAGAGACGATAAAAAGTTTAACGACATTCTTCATAATGCGTTGGGATATTAGACTCCGAATTCGGGATGGTGTCAATATTTTCAACAATTTTGGTAGGCCTCAGTTTAATGTCGCGGTGCACTTGTGTCTTCACTTGGTGATAGAGATTTAAGGGTGTTGACACAAAGGACACTAGGGGAGGAAACAACGGCCACAACAATGGCAGTAGGTTCTCAACCAGTATTAAGGTTTCAATTCCGGCACGGCCCCCCGGGCAGCATATTAAAGCTCGTGTCCGCATGGCAGCGGAGGCAGCTGGCCATGTTCATCATGTCGTCGCCGCTGAAGGCTCGCGAGCCATTGTGGCACGTGGCACAGTTATTATTTGGAGGGCAATGCTGAGAGGCTGCGATACTGGTAACCTGTCGGCCCTGCCCTGCCCCGGACCGCACCTCGTGACAATCTGCGCAGCTCACGCCCGCGTGCTCGTTATGGCTAAAGACGGCGTTGAAAACATAACGCGACTGCGGTGTACGATTGTACGGGGCGAGTTCATGACAGACACTGCATGAGCCGATCTTGCTCTCGGGAGTGTGACAGCCATAGCAATTATTGTGGGCCCTAAATCCCGCCGGGATTGACCTGCCCACGCCCGATGGAGCATGACAGGAAGCGCAGCCCTCGGCGGGCCGCCCGGCGCCATTGTCATGTGCCGCGTGGTCGAATTTCATGTTAAAGCCCTCGCGAAAACGCACAGGGAAGTCCTTCATCGTCGGCGGTGCTGATTTGAGATCCTGGTGGCAAATCGAGCACATTGTCTGCTGCTGATCTGTGAACTGATTGAGGTGACAACCGATGCACGACTCGTGACCGGCAAATTCCATATCCAGCGATCGGCCCTCACGGGCATGACACGACGCACACGCAAACTCTTTGTGCTCGGCGATGCGATGCGAGAATTTCTCAAATTTCCTGTCGGAAACGCGGGCTGAAATCGGAGCGGGTCGTTCGGACGAAGTGACCGTGACCGGCGTCCTGGCAGCCGGTTGTACACAACTCGCGGCGAAGACGCTGAGAGCCGAGAGGATGAGCACGCCCTTCAGTGCATTTTTTACGTGCGTGGACGTCATCTTCGCTCCTATTTGATCTCGTGGCTCGACGGGACCGGAAATCTGCCGATTGCGGTCGTATGACAATAATTGCACTGAAACGCAGCCTGCTTGGCATCGGTACTTGCCGCTCTCGCGTTGAGTTCCTTTGCCAGGTCGTCGGAGTGATTGTGACACGACGTACAGGCGAGGATGGGCACATCGGCGTCCTTTAGCTTCTTAAGATCGCCGTTGCTGGCTATTCGGATATGGCAGGTCATACAATCGCGAACCGCGTGGCTCTTTGAATTGTGATCGAATTTGAATGAGTAGCGCTCAAGCGTCGCCGAAGGCGAATAGGCGGTCGTCAGGCTGTGACAGCCGGCACAATTGTTTGCTGCCGGCTTTATGCCCGTGTAGTGACAGGCAAAGCACGACGCGTGGCCGCTTGGATTGTCTTTTAGAAAACCCGCGGCCGGGATAAATGTATCAGGCGATGCGGTCGCCATCGGCTGCAAAGCTGCGGGAACGCGTGCGGCGAGCTTTGAAAGCTTGGTCGCGGTCTGGTGACACAATGCGCAGTTATTAAATTTTGGTAGATCATCCGGCGGCCGGGAAAAGCTCGCTTGAACAAAATGCCCGACAGCAACATCCGGATTTCTGACCACCTTCGCGATCACATCCTGATGAATGTTGTGCGGAAAGATCGTTCCAAACTCGTGTGAACGCGAGCGAACCGGAAAGGGAAACCGGGGGGCCCGGGCGGGCATACGGCTGCTGTGACAGGCGGCACAGAAATTTTTTGTGATCTGCTCCTTACCACCGTGGCAGCTGGCGCATGCGGCATGGCCCGGGAACTCGGCGACATCGGGAAATCCGCGAACCGCCATCGAATTCGCCGTCGGCATCAGGTGGCAGGAATTGCAGTCTTTTTTCTTGTGTGCCGGTGAGCTGTGCAGAAAGCGGTCACGGTTCTGAGCGCCTGATCGGTCGGGCCACGCCGAAAGAGCGGCTGCAGCGACGACTGTCAGAATTATCAGAGCGACTCGCATCATTTCGTCCCGCAATTCCCGGCGCAGGGTGCCACGTCGCGCACGACTACTTCGCACTTTCCGGCCGGCTTATTTGCTTTATCAAGATTAAGAGATAATTTCGCCCTTTTTTTATCGTCGACCTTGACCTCACATACCCACAAATAAGTTTTTCCGCCGAGCTCGAAAGGCACGACGTTGGTGACCAGGAACATCTCGGCCGTCGAGGCTGCCAGTGGAATATCGATGAACGGGGCGACCACCGATACTGAGTCGGTCATCGATGTTTGCAGCGGTGTTGCTCCTTTGAGCAGTGAGTTGACCACAGATTTTCGCTGCAGGTAAAATCCGTTGCGGAGCGGCGCAGGTAGATTTACCGTGAGCCAATTGCGGGCTAGATCAGGCTTATTTCGAAACTGCTCGAGGCCCTTCTGATAGGCGCTTTTAAATTCCGGCACCTTGGCGACGTCATCAGCACCGATCGAGCGGCAAAAGGGCGATTCGCAGTCCTCGGATTTGAGCCACGCGATATACTCGGCACTCGCGCCTAGGGAACAGTAGAAACAATCTCGCGATGGAGGCACCGCCGACGTCTTGAGCTTATCTACCAATTGACGGTTCTCCGCCAGCCCACCTCGAAAGAGATAAAACCGCTTTCGTTTCAGGCGTTCGTTCGCCGTTCCGATTTTGACGCGTCCCGCGACCTCGACAGAGCCGAGGCTCTGGGCAAAGGCTGCGGCTCCCAATACGGCGGTTACGAGAATGGCGGCGAGCACAGGCATTGTTTATTCATCAAGAAACGGTCGGGCAGGAAATTTTAAGAACGGCAGACGCGTACCACGGACGAAGAGACGGTCGGAACGAATCGATTCAGCGGGGGCGAAAGCGTTTGCACCTGCAGCCGCGATCAGATCGTCCTGATCGATTCCGTCACCGCTAACGCCAACGGCTCCGACCAGCGTCGACCCGCGATATACGGGTAATCCGCCTGCGAAGATCTGCAAGCCATTCTTGATCTCTGGAATAGCTGTACAAGGGCATGGAGCCATTAGCTTACGTTTCGTGAATGACGCACTGCGGCACATCATCGGCGGTGCCGTGAGAGCAGTCTGGATCAGGTCGAGCTGAAGGCCGACATTAAACGGACTCCAGTCCGCGAGAGGCGTGCTGAATGGGCCCTGATCGGTGCCATTTATTCCATCCGGGAAGAGGGGCCGATGCAGAAAGCCGATTGCCCGGTCGCTAAAAGCGACCGACCCGTTCAGGCCGATTCCATCAGCGGATGCCCGCGTGACGTATGTTCCAAATCCGGCCGCCGTCAATTTGATCCCGGCGTCGGAGCGCCCAAAGAAATTTGACGAGCGTGCCTTTTGGACGGAAACATCGAGGCCGAATACCGGAGCGTCGAGGGAGCGAAAAATTCCTAGGATGGTGCCATTTGTGTCGACGACAGCGATCGTCACGCGGGCGTTGCTGCCGATCGGTTGGCGAATTCCCGCACGCGTGCGGTTAGCGGTCTGCACGGCACTGGCAAGTATTTGCGAAACTTCCGAGGCCGATAAGGCAGATCCCGCAATGGTCGGAAAACGCGAGCTAAATTGGCCGCTTACTCCGCCGAGAACGCCTGAGACAAAATCCGTGGTCGTTGACGCGATTACGGCCGATGTGACAGTTCCGGGCAGACTTGCAAACGATAGAGTCGCGACCGTGGAAGTTTCGGTAGTATTGACGAACGGCAGACGGATGCCCTCGACAAGAATATTGTCGCCGCGTATTAAGGTCGGTGCCTCAAAGCCGCGCGTGGCATAAACCGCGATTGATTCCTCGGCACTTCTGTCGTCGTCAGCCGGCAAGCGGTCGACGGTATAAAGCCCATCAGCCTCGACGCCCACGCCGCCGACCGCGACACCATTCTTGTATAAAGGAAGCCCGCCGGGGTCGCCCGAAAGCCCGAGTGGAAGGCCCGCAATCGCAACGTCCGAACACGGGAGGGTCGAAAACTGCACGCCGTACAGCGGTCCGCCCGGGCGATTATCGATTGCGGGTGGAAAGTGTTCCTGAATGATAAAAGAGGCCGTCCGGGTCGTGAAAGCGTTGCCGCCGGTTGAGAAAATTCCGGCGGTACCGGCCTTTGAATTTGCGGCCGCCGAGGACGGCACCGTGAGATTTTCGAGTCCCTGGCCGGCCCGCCCAACACTGCGGATCAGCGTCGTCGCCGGTGCCCCGGTCATCGCAAACGAGCCGAGCAGATTGCCTTCCTTATCTGTTACGGAGACAGTCACAGGCGTATTCATCGCCGCCGCTTTTGAGACAGCCTGGCTGATTATGTTCTGTACGTCGGCGAGCGTCAGGCTTTGCGAAAGGGTGATCTGGCTTGCAAAAAGAATGGCTGTGAAGACGGCGAAAACCCGGCAAGTTTTCCGCATTTTGTTTGTCTTCATGATGGCTAAAAATATCTTAGAACCTTTCGCTAGTCAAGGACTTTCGATAATCAAAATCTTGTGTTGCCAACGCATCTGTGTTAGAAAACAGTCGGCAGTTCACGTTTCAAAGTTACAAAGCCCCTATGTCGTCGAGGCTCACCAAATTTGTGATTTGGTCGGTAGTTGCGATATCAGTGTGCTCGGCCGCTCTCCACGGCCAGACGTCAAGCGGTCGCGTGACGGGCAAGGTCACGACCGCTGACGGCAAACCGGCCACGGGCGTAACCGTCATCGCGACCAACCAGACAAATTCAGATACAGGGGACGATCAGACGGGGACCGATGGCGGTTTCTCACTCCGATTGAGCGCGGGCGCCTATCGAATCACGGTCGCCGCGCCGTTTCTCGCTCGGTTCGATCAGGGTAAACTCCGCGATTACGGCGTATTTTCACGCCTGATCTGCGATGAGGCCAAGAATTGCACCGCACTCGAAAACGTCATCGTTGACGGCGGCGAGCGGAAGATCGATTTCGTCGTCGCTGCGCCGAACGACGAGCTGGCCGGCAAACCGCTCGCAAAAATCGAGCCGGAGCGAAGGGAAGTCCGTGATCGCTGGCGACTCGGGTTTCCCGAATACGATCGTTACGGCGACCGAGGTGCACGCGGTCGCGACGTTCCATTCCGACGCGGACGCTGGTTCAATCCCTACGATCAGAATGTAATCAAGGGCGATATTCCCATCGTCGGGGACGATTATTTTTTGATCTTGTCGGGTGTGTCAACGACCGGCGTCGAACTACGGCGAACACCGTCCGGCAACAACGTGAGCTCGGCAAACCCCGACAGCAACAATTTCTTTGGTCGACCGGAAAGTTTTTCATTCAGCGAGACAATCCAACTTTCGTTTGAATTTTTCAAAGGTCAGACGGTTTTCCGGCCCCGAAGCTGGGCGGTTAAGATCTCGCCGACGTTTAGCCTGCCGAATTACTTGAACGCTAGGGAAAACGGCATCGTCAATGTCGATGTGAGGCGCGGTACAAATCGCACCGACTATCACGTCTCGCTCGAAGAAGCATTTGGTGAGATCAAGCTTTTCGATACGAACGACAATTTTGATTCGGTTTCGGTGCGGGCGGGTATTCAGCCTTTTAACGCCGACTTTCGCGGCTTTCTATACTCTGATAATAACCTCGGCGTGCGGACGTTCGGGGCGTTTTCTAACAACAAGACGCAGGCAAACCTCGCGTGGTTTCATCAATTGGAGAAAGATACAAACAGCAATCTGAACGCCTTTGAATTCCGAAAACAAAACGTTTTTATCGCAAACGTTTTTCGCCAGGATTTTTTGACAAAAGGTTACACGGTTGAGGCAGTCGCGGCGTATAACGACGACCGCGGCGATGTTCATTACGACACGAACGGCTTTCTCGTGCGTCCGGCACTCGTCGGAAGCGCCCGTCAGCACGACGTGACAGCAGGATATGTGGGAGTCAACGGTGACGGCCACATCGGTCTGGTGAATCTATCCAATCATTACTATTTCGCATTCGGTACCGATGAATTCAATCCTATCGCGGGCAGGAAGACCAATATTCGCGCCCACATGGCGGCGGTCGAGGCGTCGATCGACCGCGACTGGCTCCGCTATCGTGCCTCAGTCTTCTTTGCCTCGGGGGACAGCAACCCGACCGACGGACGGGCGACTGGTTTTGATGCGATATTTGACGATCCGAATTTTGTTGGTGGCCAGTTTTCATACTGGAACCGTCAGGGCATCAGACTTGTCTCAACCGAGATCGGTCTTGTCCAGCCCAATAGCCTGCTGCCTTCGCTGAGGTCGAGCAAGACCGAGGGACAGGCAAATTTTGTAAATCCCGGCATCTTTATTTATAACCTAGGCGTCGACGCCGAGCTGACGCAGACCGTGAAGACGGTTTTTAATGCGAATTATTTGCGATTTCACCGGACCGAATCGCTCGAGTACGTTCTCTTGCAGCCCGGTGTGCGTCACGATATCGGCTTTGACCTGAGTCTCGGCACGATTTATCGGCCGCTGCTGATAAATAACCTAACATTTACGTTTGGCGGAGCGATTTTTTTTGCTGGTAAGGGATTTAAAGACGTCTACACGGATCGGTCGCGTAATTGCCCGATCCCAAACTTTTGCACCGGCGATGTGCCAAACCCGACTAAGCCGCAATACTCGCTGTTTAGCCAGGTGAAGCTGATATTTTAGAGGCGGTAGTGCAGAACTAGCGTGAGCATGACAAGTCAAACTCGATTAAAGCTAATCGTCGTCGCGGTGTTTGCGTTGATGCTCGGCGTCGTCGTCTGGACGAGCGGCGGTGAGGAACGCATTAGAGCACAATCCGCAACGGCGACGCCCACGCCTGAGCCGGCGATTCCGGCGCCGTCTACGGTCGCTGTACCAACGCCTGAGCCAGTAAACGTCGAGGGCTGCGTCAGATGTCACAACAACATCGAGCCGATGCATCGGTATAACAACCGCAACGATGTATTCGACGCGATCGATGCTGAGGGCAAGGACGCACAGGGCCTGACCTGCACTTCCTGTCACGGCGGCAACCCGAGCGCGATCACGCAAAATGACGCCCACGTTCAGCCGAAATTTCCCAAAGAATGGGGCTGCAAAAATGGAGACTGCTCGAGCCGGAATCCCGAGCGGACGAATACGCTGATTGCCAAAGAAAGTCGCGAGTTTGTGCGGTTTGTAAATCCCGGAGATCTGCGGGTCGTCTCGCAGTCGTGCGGATCATGCCACTCGGACGAAAATCACAATAACAGTCGAGGAATGATGGCCCACGGGGCGATGTTGTGGGGCGCCGCTCTTTATAACAATGGCGGATTTCCGATCAAGGACGCCCGATTCGGCGAGAGCTATAACGAAGACGGCAAGGCACAGGCGCTAATCCACACGCCCGCACCGACGCGCGAGGAGCAGCAAAATAAGGGCTATCTCGGAATTATCGAGCCGCTGCCCCGTTGGGAAACGTCGCAACCGAGCAATATTCTCCGCGTATTCGAGCGAGGCGGCAAGCGTCGGCTCGAGGTCGGTCTGCCTGACAAGGAAGAAGAGAACGGCAAACCGGATAAGGGTCTAAGCCCGCGTGGTTTGGGAACGAATAACCGGACTGATCCCGTCTATCTTGGACTGCAGAAAACAAGGCTGTTTGATCCGACGCTTAACTTCATGGGTACGAATGACCATGCGGGCGACTACCGCGCCGCCGGTTGCTCGGCCTGCCACGTCGTGTATGCCAACGACACCAGCGTCACCGCCGCAGCACAGTACGCGCAGGCGGGAAACCAGGGCTTTTCACAGTCGGCGGATGCGAGCATTCCGCGGCTCCAGTCCGGCCATCCGATCAAGCATCAATTTACATCCCAAATCCCGACGACCCAGTGTATGACCTGTCATATGCATCCGGGGACGAATATGGTCGCGACATATCTCGGCCGGACGTGGTGGGACAATGAATCTGACGGGAAAATGATGTACCCGCAGGACAAGCAATTAAATCCTTCGCAAAGCGACGAAATCAAAAAACTTGACAAGAATCCGGAAGGTGCGTCGGTTCGCGGGCTTTGGTCAGACTCGATCTTTTTGCAGAATACGGGCACTGCGGACTTTAATAAGCAGCTCAAGAACGTTCAGTTTGCCGACTCGCACGGCCACGGCTGGGTTTATAAGAACGTTTATAAGAAAGATCGTAAAGGAAATCTGCTCGACGCCGAAGATAAGGTCGTGCAACCCGAGGATCCGAATAAGTTTCAAAAAGCAGTCCATCTGCAGGACATTCATCTCGAGCGCGGCATGCACTGCGTCGATTGTCATTTCCGTCAGGACAGCCACGGAACGGGAATCTTGTACAACGAGCCGCGGGCCGCGATCGAGGTCGGCTGCGTCGATTGCCACGGATCGGTAAAAGAAAAGGCCAATACGCTGACCAGCGGTCCCGCCGCCGAAACTATTACAAATCGCGGCGAGATCACCCAGCGCGAACGCGCCAAAAAGCCGTTGATCGGCCGCGACCTGACACGGCTGCAGTTCCGAGGTACGGATGGCCGCAGAATTCCGGTCATGCAGGTCTTGACCGCCGCGACTGCACGGACTAAGAAATGTAACGATCAAAAAGGCTCAGCGATCGCGCTTGCGGTCGGCGACATTGTTCAAAATTCGATTGTGGAACCCGGAAAATGCTGGAAGGTCACCCAGACCGCCGACACTGTGACGCCGGGCAATGTCGATTTCAACGAAAAGAGTTCGTACGCCAAGACGATGCAGCGTGACAACGCGACATGGGGCGACCCAAAGGCGTCCGAAGAAATGCTCGCGCACCGTGAAAGCTCGATGACGTGTTACGCATGTCACACGTCGTGGGTGACGAGCTGTTTTGGTTGCCACCTATCGATGGAGGCAAATCGGAAGACGCCAAATCGGCATTTTGAGGGCGGCGATTCACGTAATTTTACATCGTATAATTTTCAGGTTCTGCGCGACGATATTTTTATGCTTGGTAAGGACGGAACGGTGACGGGCCACCAGGTTGCGCCCGTCCGTTCGAGCTCGGCGGTGCTGGTCAGCTCGCGAAATCAAAATCGCGAGTGGATATACAGCCAGCAGCAAACCGTGTCGGCAGAAGGGTTTAGCGGCCAGGCTTTTAACACGCATGTGCCCCACACCGTCCGCGGCAAGGAAACACAGACGTGCTCGGATTGCCATGTTTCAAAGGAAAAGGACAATAACGCATGGCTCGCTCAGGTGATGCTGCAGGGCACTAATTTTGTCAATTTCATGGGCCGCTATATTTATGTCGCCGCGACACACTCGCTCGACGCGGTGGCCGTGACCGAGCACAACGAACCGCAGGCGGTTTACGGCAGCAACCTGCATAAGCTGGCTTACAAGAACGATTACGAAGAATTTGTAAGAGGCGGCCGCGAGCTCGACGAGGTTTATGAAAATAAAGGCCGCCCCGAGGTTTTGCAGGTGCAGGTTCGCGGCGAATATGCCTACACGGCGGCCGGAAAGGGCGGATTGCGGGTTTACGATGTCGCGCAGATCGACCACAAGGGTTTCTCCGAACGCATCGTAACGGCACCCGTCTCGCCGCTTGGTCAAAAGTTTTACGTGCCGACCAAATACGCCGCCGCCGTCGCCGCCCCATCGACGCTGGCGGTCGATCCGGCACGCTGGCGAACTGTGCAGAATGACGACGGCAGCCACAAACAAGTACCGCCGGACGAAGCAGTGCGAATGAACGCCGAGGCCAAGGCCGCAGGTAAGCCCGCACCGGCGATCAACGAAGAACAGCCCATCCACCCGCTCTACGCGTACCTTTATGTCGCGGATAAGGTGGAAGGTCTGATTCTGGTCAATGCCGCCACGCTGCTCGACGGTGAGCCGCGAAACAACTTTCTGAGGCGCGCCGTGACCTTCAATCCGGGCGGCGTGCTGACCGGTGCGAACAACATCACGCTGGCCGGAAACTTTGCCTACGTAACGACTGACCGCGAGCTCGTGATAATCGATCTTTCGACGCCGCTCCAGCCGAAAATAACAAAACAACTACCTTTTGATCAGCCAAAGTCTGTCGCTGTGCAGTTCATGTACGGATTCGTCGTAGATGCCGCTGGAATGCACGTAATCGATATCAAGGATTTACAGAGCAAAGGTGAAGCGGTTCGGCTGGCCGGAAATGTTCCGCTCAAGCACGCTCACGATATCTACGTCGCCCGCACATACGCCTATGTTGCAAATGGTCCCGACGGCGTCGCAATAATAGATCTCGAACGGCCGGAGCAACCGCGGCTTGATCAGGAATTCAACGCAGGCGGGGCGATTAACGACGCACACTCTGTAAAGGTCGCGATGACAAATGCGAGTCTTTATGGATATGTTGCTGATGGAAAGAACGGAATGCGCGTGCTGCAGCTTACCGACCCCGAAACCATGCCGACCTATGCCGGTTTTAGTCCTCGGCCAGCGCCCGCGTTGATCGCAACTTTTAAGACAAAAGGCGAGGCCGTGCATATATCAAAAGGCCTCGACCGCGACCGTGCCGCCGACGAGAGCGGCAACCAGATCGCCGTCTTTGGCCGGCGGGGAGCGCGTCCCTTTCGGTTCGAAGAGGTGATGCGAATGCTCAGGACAAACAGTGGTACCGGCGATTTCTTTACAGTCTCCGATCAGCCTAAAAAATAGTAGTGAAATATGAGGGGCTTGATGAATGTCGGGCCTTCTTGCTAATCCACCACCACTTTTTCTCAAAGCTATGCTCAACTTGTGTATGAGTGTTATTGTTTAGCGCACCGGAGAACCGCTCATGAAATCTATAGTTGCTGCTTTGATACTCACTGTTGGAAGTTTTGGCCTCTCGGATTCAAAAGCCGATCAGGCCGACGTCATTTTTACTAACGGGAATCTGTATACGGTAGATGCCAAACAACCGCGGGCCCAGGCTGTGGCCATCAAAAACGGACGGATCGTTTTTGTAGGTTCAAGCTCAGGTGCAAAAGCCCACGTCGGCAAAGATACTAAAATCATCGATCTGAAAGGGGCCACTGTCGTACCTGGTTTGACTGATGCGCATTATCACCTGATGGGTGTCGGGCTAAGGGAAGTAACGTTGAACCTCGAGGGCACGAGTTCGCTTGAGGCCTTTCTCGCAAAGACAAAAGAACGGGTCGACAAAACGGCACCCGGCAAATGGGTTACCGGCCGGGGATGGATAGAGACCTTTTGGAAACCCCAGGCTTTTCCATCCCGGCACGATCTCGATGGAATCGCGCCCAATAACCCGGTTTTTCTGACCCGTGCCGACGGTCATGCCGGTATCGCGAATACCGCCGCCTTAAAAATCGCCGGTATCGACAAGAACACGACAAATCCGTTTGGCGGCGAGATATTGCGGGACAAAACAAGCGGCGAGGCGACCGGAATGCTGATCGATGCCGCCCAGGGACTGGTTCGACGACATGTGCCGGGCATAACCGCGACCGAGCGGGAAGAGGCGTTATTGCTGGGCATAAAACGGACTCTTTCGCTTGGCTGGACTCAGATTCATACAGCCGGAGGCGGATACTCGGATGCCGACCTTTACCGCAAAGTCATTTCCGATGGCAAGGCAAAACTCCGTATCTATAATGCCGTTTCCGGACCGGGCGAGGCTTCGCGACGCCTGCTTGCCGATGGTGCAACTATCGGCGACATGGACAATCGGTTTACCATGCGGACGATTAAGGTGGTTCTCGACGGCGCCCTGGGCTCGCGGGGTGCGGCATTGCTGGCGCCTTATTCTGATGCCGAAACATCGGGTTTTCTTACAGCAAAGCCGGAAGAGCTTGGGCCGCTTTTTATTGAGGCCCTGCAAAAGGGGATTCAGGTCGAAACGCACGCCATTGGCGACCGGGCAAACCGTTTGATCCTGGATCTGTATGAAGAAGCCTTTAAGGCGGTCCCGCCGGACGGGCGAAAGGTAAAGGATCCCCGCTGGCGCATAGAACACGCGCAGATCGTTGACGACGTGGATTTGCCGCGATTTGCAAAGCTCGGCGTGATCGCGTCAATGCAGCCCTCGCATGCAATAGGCGATCTGTTTTTTGCACCGAGTCGCTTGGGCCAAAAACGGCTCACCGGGGCATATGCATGGCAGAAATTTATCAAATCCGGTGCAATTATAGCCGGAGGCTCGGACGCCCCGGTCGAGCGTGGCGAGCCGATGATCGAATTTTACGCCGCTGTAGCGAGAAAGGGCTTGAAAGGCGAGTCGGGCGAGGGTTGGCATCGCGAACAGGCGGTGTCGCGAGAACAGGCCTTAAGGATTTTCACGCTCTGGCCCGCCTATGCCGCTTTCGAAGAGCGAGACAAAGGCTCGATAGAGGTCGGAAAGCTCGCCGATCTAACAATCCTCTCACATGACATTATGAAAATACCCGACAACGAAATTCTAGGGACAAAATGCCTTATGACCGTCATCGGAGGCGAAATCGTATTCGACGGCCGTTCCGCGGGACTCTGATTGCGATTTAAGATAACCTCGGCCAATCCCGAACTGTAAGCTCTTGATTATTGGTGGAGACGAGGGGGATCGAACCCCTGACCTCTGCAATGCCATTCCGTTGACGACGCGTAAAAAAACAATTGAATAGTTGAGTAATTTCAAGTAGATCAACACTTACGCCGTGTGTGAGAGGTTTCAACTATTCAATTCTATCTTCTTCCGGTTAACTTTTGGTAACGGATTGGCAACGGCTTTAGGAGCTGACATATGGTTGGAGTCGTTCTGTATCAACTTGAAGCGTTGCAATTAACTCAGCACACGGGCGGAGTAGTTATACCTAAGTCGAGGTCCGCTCTGCTACCTCACCATCGGCAACACCTGTAGCCGTTCGGAACGTTGAGATACGTTAATACAGAGGACGAGTTGATACAAAAACACTTGCGTATGGTAACGGCTATTATGGAATCCCATGGCCTGACTGTGAATACGCAGACTGTTCGTCCGAGTTCACTCACGGACCCAACCGGCATCAACATTTATTCGATTTATCCACATGAGGGCTATTGACAGATTTCTCACGATCTATAGAATGACTGCGTACAAATCGGATCGGCCCTCGCAAAGTTGCGAATTTGTTCCGAATTCGTAACTCTTGGACCAAACCCTTAATCAATTAATAGAAAACTTCATGAGCCTCGAACAAAATGTCTGTTACGAGTTTGGCGATTTTATACTCGACCCCTCAAATCGTCTGCTGAGACACCTAAATAGAGGAGTAAATCTGACTGGAAAGGACATCAATGTACTCATTTACCTGGTCGAGCATGGAAGCGAGGTTGTCAGTGATCAGCAGCTAATCGGGGCCATTTGGGGTGTCGGTTCGAAGCTGGATGTGAGCAATATCTCGAAACACATCTCAACGATTCGGCGAGCTCTGAACTGTGACCCGCGAGCACCAAGATTTATCAAGACTTATCACAAACGGCGCTCGTATCGATTTATTGCCGAGGTAAAAGAGATCAAAAAACCAGGCTATTCGGCGGACGAGGCACCCGATGGTGCCCGGAGCTTTGTAATTGAGGCCAATCTTTTCAGTCCCGTATTTTTAGGATCGGCAGCATTCGGGCGGATCGGGGGAGTTGAGAAAGGGAGTCAATGGGCTTCATATAAAGAATTTCCGATCGACGGGGCCCGACTATGTGTTTTTTCGTCTGGGATCGGCGTGTGGCATTTGACGGAGCGTCGGGAGGTTAACTCGTTTGCCGCCCTGGCACAGTGGCGCCTGGGCATCTACCGCGCGATCCTGGCCGGCAAGCACCGTATTTCGATCTACACTGCGAGGTTAAAGGATACGGCTACGGGATCCGCAGATCCCCTCAAGTTGGTTGTAGGAGTCAGTAAATATGTAGTCTCGCTATTGGTGTTGTCAGAGCCGCAGTGGCTCCGGCCCGAAAGGTTCAGCAAACCGCTAAGGCTACTCTCGTGCCTTACACCGCTCGAGGGCGAGACTTCAGGTGCGGTTCCCGAGAGTGGCCGACTCGAACGCGAATTACTCGACGGCACATACGCGAATGTCGATAGTGTGGAATTTGGTTCCCCGGGCATCGATATCGGGTTTGCAAACTGGGATGGCGTATCATATTTGGCGAGACATTCACAGAGCGCAGCGCTTAAAACAAAGATCGCTGAATTCGAAATAGCCGTCCAGTCTGCATGGTGGCTCGCGAAATGTATCGTTGAAGAAGTCACAAACGGTAGCGCGTCGGCTGCAGACCTGGAGCTGGCTGCCCGTGAATTACGTCGTCAATACGGACGTATCAAAGCGATCGGGCCGACCGAGTCGACGGCTGAGCGGACTATGACCGAGGCGATCCTAAAGACCAGTCGACTTGACCGACTCATTGGTGACGCTCTCCTAATGCTCGAGGAGGAGTAGCGATCGCCAGCCGGAGGGAAATGGAAAACTTTGATAGGCCAGTGCTCATGGTGGTTGATGTGCAAAATGGGTTTCTGAATCAGCACAGCCGTCACGTAATTCCTAACGTAGTGAGGCTCATCCACATATTTCTCGAGCGTAGCCTTCCCATTATTTTTTCCCGCTTCACCAACGTTAGCGGCAGCTCCTTCGAAACTCTCGTAGATTGGCGCCGTGTTTACCAACCTCCGGAGACGGATTTGGCCGACGAGGTCTCGCCGTTTGCTAAAACGGTAATCAACAAACACTTCTATAGCTCCCTAACGTCCGAAAGTGTCCGTCTGATCCAAGCCTGGGATGCCCAGACGCTGATTCTTTGCGGCGTCGCTACCGAGGCGTGCGTTCTCAAGACAGCCCTAGATGCGTTCGAGATGGATTTAGTCCCAGTTGTCATTGTGGACGCCTGTGCTAGTGATATGGGCGTTCACTCTCACGAGGCGGGCGTTCACGTTTTAAAGAACCTTATCGGCAAGCGACAGACGATCTCGTTGGACGAGCTGGCGACACGCATTTAATTGCGGGCTAACTTAATTAATATTCACGACTCCTATGCGTTTTAAGAGAAAACATCAATTCGGTAATCACCTAGCGTTCGCCCGCTATCGGCGGTCCTTAACGCGCAAGACGGTGGCGAGCCTCCTCGGCCATAAAACCACCGACGCAATATCGCGATATGAGTGCGGTGAGGTGGTGCCGAGCCTCGCAACGGCGATGAAACTGGCCTTGATTTACAACGTTCCAATTACGGTTCTTCTCAATGAGTATTTCGAAACGTGTCGACAGAAGGTACTGGAGCGTCAAGCTCAGGTGGGTGGTCGAACACTGATTGCTTCAAACGACGAAGGTGACTTTTGCTCTGTAGAAGAAGGCCTTCGTTCGCCCGATCCGAATAAAGTCGATTTGGAGAGAGCCGCGACCCACATCCGTCGCATCTCGCATTTCTTCTCGGAGCGAACCCGTGAATCTTCCGGAAGCTAAATAACAGAGGTCTACTCATCCTTCGAATACGGGGATTACAGAGTACGACGTCTCGGCTTTCAGAATTGTAGTCGAACCTACAGATTCGTCTTTCAAAAGTTCGAATGCCTGGAACTCGACGTGATCCGCGCATTAAACGGGATAAATACCCGATTCCTCGTCCACTTGCTCGCAACATTCGCAAACTAACCCTAGCAAAGGCTTCTTCGACATGAATAATCGCAAGACCGCAATCGAATTAGAAGAGTTGTTTCGTAGCACTCCCGCCAATGATCAGGTAGACGCCGAGAGCCGCGTCCGCGAGTATCTGTCGGTGGTCCAGCGCGTATACGAGCATCTAAAGCGGCATCGGCCCAATATTTTGACAGTTTTGCGAAAGCGCGCTAGTTTAAAGCGCATCCCCCGTCGATAGCACCATCCACCAAAATAATTAGAAAAGAAGATGTCAGGGAAAAAGTACTTCTCATACATACGTGTGTCCACACAAAGGCAAGGTCAGGCAGGTACCTCTCTTGCCGAGCAGCAAGGCGCCATAGAGAGATTTGCTATTACCTGGGGTCTAAGCATAGTCAGACGCTTTGAGGAGCGTGAGACCGCTGCCAAGCAGGGCCGGCCGGTCTTTTTAGATATGCTTAAGCAGCTAAAAAGCCACCAGGCCGACGGCGTCATCATCCATAAGATCGATCGCAGCGCCCGCAATCTGAAAGACTGGGCCGATCTGGGAGTTCTGATCGATAAAGGGGTCGAGGTGCATTTCGCCTCTGAAAGCGTCGATCTTAATTCTCGGGGTGGACGTCTCAGCGCGGACATACAGGCCGTCGTCGCTTCGGACTATATCCGGAACCTGCGGGAGGAAACGAAAAAGGGCATTTATGGGCGCCTCAAACAGGGACTGTTCCCATTTCAAGCCTTGGTCGGATATCTGGACTCAGGTCCTGGGCTACCCAAGCGTATCGATCCGACAATGGCTCCGCTCGTTCGGCGCGGGTTTGAATTCTACGCGGGCGGTGACATGGGACTTCACTCGGTCGCAGATGCACTTTATGACATGGGGCTTCGTAGCAAGCAGGGAAAGCGAGTGGCAGTAAGCGGAATCGCCTCGATGCTACATAACCCCTTTTATATGGGCGTCATTCGGATTGCCAAAACTGGCCAGACATTTGCCGGGGTCCACACACCCATCATAACGCGGACGCTGTATGAGCAAGTCCAAAATGTCTTTGCCGGAAAAACTGCCCGAAAGACTTCAAAGCACTTCTTCTTATATAGAAAGACAATCACGTGCCTACGTTGCCACCGTTTTATGATCGGGGAGGTGCAAAAGGGGCATATATACTATCGGTGCCACAAAATGCGTTGCCTGCGGCGCTGTTTGAGAGAGGAATGGATCACCCATGAATTTCTTGCTGGCCTAAAAACTCTTCGTTTAAGCGAAGGAGAGGGTGAAGACTTCCGAAAGATATTGGAGGTGAAACTCGCAAACTCCGCTGCGGAAGCAGAGCGGGAACGAGCCGTCATCCGGCTGCAGCAACGAGCGCTGCTGGAACGACAGTCACGGCTAGTCGACGCCTATATGGAAGGCATCCTGGATAAGGAAGGTTACTATAAAAAAAAGTCCACCCTTACGGCGGAAGAAGTGGAGTTGAGCACAAGAAAGGCAGCTGCGACGAGAGCGGACGACGAATTGACTCAAGAAATGCTCAACTCGCTCGAACTCGCTAAATCCGCATATTTAAGCTTTAAATCCGCACCACCTGCAGAACAGCGGGAGTTGGTCAAAATACTAGCCTCGAACCTCGCGACGGACGGAGAAAAGCTCTTAATTAAGTTCAATTCTCCGTTTGATACGTTTGAACGCCGCTAATCTTTTCTGAATGGTGGCCCAGACCGAGAAACAAATCGAACTGTTTTCGCATATTTGAGCCAAGTTGATCTAAGAATTGTATTTTTGAGTTCCTAACCTGCTACCGTTGTCGATTCCGACCGCCGAATTACCTCAATATTCTAGCCTTTTGTTGCCTTTTCGTCTAGAGTATCCTGGCTACTAACCCCGTAAAAACTCACGACTTAACCCGCTGGGGGCAGCCCCTGAATTGCTCTTCCTACGTGATCCCTGACTGATCGAAAAGTGCTCTTGTATGGGGATCTGCGACGCGGTGCGTTCACGAATCCGCTTGCACGAATTCCTGGAGAGAGTAAGATTAAGGCAATTAATCATCCGCAATATGTCTAAACATATCACCCAGGTTAATTTTCAGCCTTGGGAGGGAACTCCCCAAAGAGAGATTAACTTTTCGAAAGGCCTGAATATCATTTCTGGCTCAAATGGCACCGGGAAAACTAAACTTCTTCAATTTATTCACAATAACAACGGCAATGTGAACATAGAAATAAATGACGGCACAAACAGCATCAACATTTCTGCCTTTAGCCCGCAACGGAACGCCCAAAAGGTGCTTGCACAGCAAGCGATGACTTTTTTCCGGCAGGATGTTAATGCTACTCAGACAACCATAAATGCGTTCAAAAATGTTATTGCCGATGACGGATTTCAGACTCTTAAATCGATATCAGAATATTTTGTTTATTCGGCTGAAGAAAAGGTAAAAGCAGACGATATCAAGCCGAGCGAGTCGGCTGCAGAAATTAAAACTCTCTTCGAGTCTGCAATACGACGAATATTTGATTTCGAGGTCAAATTTGACCTCAATAAAGATTCTCGTATTTATGATCTTTCATTCGTAAAAAACGGCGCACAGCTATCTCCTCAACAACTGAGTCATGGGGAGAATGCAATTATGGTCTTAGTCTGTGCCTTGATATTCGGATTAGATTCAACCGAAGTCTTCCTTATAGATGAACCAGAGATTCATTTGAACTGGTCCTTGGAAGAAAAACTATTCGAATTTTTTGATTGGTTTGCAACCGAGCATGAAAAACAAATTATCATCGTTACTCATTCTCGAGTTGCTTTCATGGAGGGATACAGGAATAAGCGTCAGTTTTTTGAAAGAAACGGTGCTGATGTAAGTATTTCCGACAGTCCTTCTGAAGATCTCACTCGCCTAATTGCAGGTGATACCGTGCAATTACTTCAAGGAATAACTACAAAGACAAAGCTAGTCTATGTAGAGGACAATGCAGCAAAGACAGTTCTGGATGCGATCTGCAAAAGATTGAGTTTAGAAGTGGATGTTGAGATCGCAGGTGACCGCCAGAAGGTTCTCAATATTTCAAATGCCTTTAAAAATCGTCAAATTGAAAATGTGTATTTTCTAATCGATAACGACAACAAGCCTTTGACGCCCGATGAAAAAGCACGATCCCATAAGAACACCGTCCAACTGGAACGGTACTGTATTGAAAACTATCTGCTGGATCCAGAGATCCTGCAAAAATATAAAAACCAGGATTGGGAAGAACCTCTCAAACAACATATAAGAAGCATTGCTGTAAAGAAAAGTCCCATGATTAAGTTGGCACAAATTGCACTTGAAAATGGTGTGTCGGTACTTCCACTGTTGGACGTAGTAGACGGTTCCGAGGTTTTCAAAATGTTAAGTGAAACGGAAGGACAGTCGCAGAAGTACGACTTTATGACTCAGATCGTGAACCTGATTCCCGAAGATGAGATGCTTCATACAAAGTTTACAGAGCTTGATTTTCTGCAAGTTTAACTGCTTTTCCGATACAGGTTCGAGAAGTGAGTAAAACGGCCCACTTCATCAAAAACTGAATCTTCCTTACACGGTTGAGATCCCGACGATGCCACGATAAACGTGAATCGGCTAATTGGCAGCTCTACTCAAATTAGTGGAGTTTATGACTAGTTTGCCTAGGGCCACTCGGGTACTTTACCGGATTCCTCGGCGCTGTTATTATTACGTAAACGGTTGAGACAACTTAAGTTGCACATCTGAAATTGTAGCGAGACCGGTTCTCGAGCAGGTCGAAGGGTTACTATGCTTCTGCGTCCTGCGCCGTCCTTAAACAGGCTTTGTCCGAGACCGATAAAATCTACTCCTATGGCTAACAAACCCCGGGCCGCCATTTTTTGGACGATCATCAGCCTCATACCCTTTCTAGGTATTCTTTGGGGAATCGTTAACCCGGCAGACTATAAAAGCTGGCAGCAGTATTTCCAGCAATGGCTCGCACCATTGGGTTTTTTTGGTCCAATCGTATTCGTTTTTGTTCAAGCTGTACAAGTGGTAATAACCCCAATTAGCCATTATGTTGTCGGTGCCGCCGGGGGCTTTTTATATGGATTTTTTTGGGGCGGGGTATTAAATTACATTGGCCGGCTTATCGGTCACATTGCAGCCTACTTTTTGGCTGATAAACTCAGAGGTTTCATCGAGAGAAGGGGTTGGGTGAGTCAGGAGACCTTTTCACTCTACGATCGCATTTTTGGTGGGAAAACTGTGACGAGGTATTCCGTCCAGACGCTAATTCTGTTTTTAATTTACTTCCTACCACTCTTTCCGGATGACGAGATTAGCTACCTTGTGGGATTCGCTCGCATGCCTTTCATCCCATTTTTGTTGGCAAACCTATTTGGTCATCTTGGCGGTAGCTTTTCGCTGGCCCTTATCGGTGCGGGTATTGATACCCACGACCCGTGGTTTTGGATACTCACTATACTGACATTCCTCGGTTTCCCTTTGCTCTGGTATTTGCACAGCCGTGTTTTAAAGAAAGACGCTCATGATCGATAGGCAGGAGAATAGACGGTCGGCAGTCTGGAAGTGGATCGAGGAATTTCCACTGTCCGCTGACTTACCGTCCTTTCCAAACGTATCTCACTGTAGAGGTGATGCGAAATTGCTCGGACGTAATTTTGCATGGGCTTTGGAGGAGTGCTTAGGCCGAAGCTCGTTCGATGTCGCACATATCCGCGAGTTAAGTTCGCTTGCGCGTGCCTGGTTGATTATTGACGACTATATTCGTGACACCGAATTGAACGCAAAGGCAAGAGGTGTGGTCCATGAACTATTACAGAGAATAGAAGCCGAAGTTCTGACGACTGGACCTTATCTTGAACCAAATTTTTCCAGGTTCTGGAAACGCCGGAAGCTGATTCAGGAGAATACATACCGGCAATCTGATTTCACCGATTTTTATTCATATAAGATCAATAAGTGCAGCTTGGTGTTTTTGTGCTTAGATTTACCTGCGATACGAAGCGCGAAGAACTATTCGCTATTTAGCCGCTGTTTACACCATTATTTTTTCGCTCTTCAGCTAATCGACGATTTCCAGGATATGCAAGAAGATTTTAGATCCCGCCGAAATGACAATTTGTTCGTAGCCCGTACTACTCATGAGTCTTTTCGCTGTGTTTCAGATCGTCGCGTTATAATCCTCCGAGCATTAGTTCCATACATCATTGAGAATCTCGTCTATCTCAAAACTATGGGAGGTATCTATGGGAAGTACTACGAACAAGCGAAGTCGTATTTAGAAAGTAAACTTCCACTATCTGTACCGCACTTCCCGGAGTTATTTCCTAAACGGTTTCGGGATTATTGCTTTGATATAACCGTTCTTAGTGGCTTACCGCTGGCAAGGGCGAGGCCACTGATTACTATAACGGCTGAAGAAGCACATACGTTGAGTCAAATACAAATTACGGATGAGTGACAAGAATTTGACGACCTAAATGAGGGTAAGCGACATTTATAAGAATGATGAGGTTATCGCGCTGCCGGGCGCGGATCTATCCAGAACCTTGGGCTTCCTTATAATTGCTATATTGATTGGCCTTATCGTCAACACAGGGGATCTGGTGCAGATTCGTAGCTATCAGAGGACCTCCATGTTCATGTTGCTTATATCGTGGGGCCTGGCTGTTGGATCCGCCTACCATTCATATCGATACTTGAATCTGCAGCTGGACGAAATTAAAAATCCAGCAATGATATTAATCCCTAAGTTCTTGCTTACCGTATCGATCAGTATTTTCTTTTTGACGATCGGAATTTGGATCGTCATCCTGGGCGGAATTTGGTCAAGTCCGTATGCAGCACTCCTATCTGTTTCGCCTATCCTATACGGTGTGCAAATGCTTTATGCCGAGTCGGCTCAGAGAGAAGCCTGTTTAAGATTCATCGATTCTTATGAACAAGAGCAGGGGGACAGTCACGAGGATAGCTTTATGACGTGGTATCGGAGAAATAACATTTTTAGTTATCTACCGTTGCTCGTTGTTGCTCTTCTACTAGTTGTGGGATATCGGAGAATTGATTTATTTGAGGATTTCGAAGGCGGTCTTATAGCCGTACTTGATACGAATTGGTACTACTTCACCTACGCCGTAATCTACTATTCATCTGTCGTCCTGGCCATAGGAGCGACTTTGCCTGTAACAACGACCAAGCGAATAACGAAGTGGCTTTTTTTCACTGGGTGATACCGGACGCTAAATCATAATCGTATTACCGTTCATTATCGCCTGGTGTGAAGCCTCTTGATCGAAGTTAACAGCACTCATCTTAACTAGAATCCGTGGAACTTAAGTCACTAATTCGCAAAAATACCGTCGACCTATATGGTATACATTGAAGACACTGGGTGGAAAGTTACATATGTTGGCGATTTTACAGAAATTTCGTTGCCGGTGTGGAAAGAATGATTAAAAAGACTAAAGGATGTTCCCGACGACGAATGTCTAGCTCCAGCAGGTGAATTCGTAAATCAGTTTGAGGTTTCAGAGAAACTCTTCCACAGCGGATTTTTGAGATCGATCCATCTGGTAGCATCGCGCAGGAATTCCCAACTGCGAAGCTAGAGTGGTAACATCAACCTCCATTATGGAATCGAACGAGTTTACCTTATATATGATTCACCGTTTATTTACTTAAACATTCTACCCTTTCTTGTTGTTTTCGTCCAGGCTAAGTATCAACGAACAAAGAAGTTACCCCGTCGTAAATCGATCCATCACGTCCTTGTACTGCTCATTTAGCAGCCCCATAAACCAATCTGTCTCGTGATTGCCTTTAACATGATTCTTGTTGTATACAACTAAGATCCGGATAATCCTATTTTTGTAATCGCAGGCAAAGACCATCCGATGGCCGCTCGCTTTCGCGGACTTATTCTCATCGGCCAAACGAAAACTCATCTTGTACAAAAACAAGTTTCGCTCACCATTTATCTTTAGTGGAGGTTCCAGTTTCCCGGATAGAGCGTTTGCGTCAAACCTGGCTAAGGTTAATTCCAAACCTTTCCAGGTCGTATTCCAAGAAGCTCTCTTACTCAGGTCTTTGCAGTAGTGAGACCGAGCAAATTCTTCTAGAACAACTAGGAACCCTTCAGGGTTAGTAGACATGCTCCGGATCTTCTTGAATTATAAGTTCGTAGGGGATTAGTTCATTGTCTCTGCAAAGTTTCCAAGGAAGTTGCTGATGAGTGAACTCCACGATGTCACCCGTATTCTTGTTTCTCCATTTCTTACAGATATCTTTGATTAGACTCTGTTCTTCTTTGCTCAGCCCGGCCGGCGGATTAGGTTCGACCGCTTTGATGAGGTGGGCATTACCATCTGTCATCGTAATCTGGTGGTCATCCATAAGCTCTTCCAAAGCCCTAAAGTATTGGTCAGGTACTGGCCCATACTTAATTCGTCTGTAAGTCAGACCTGACATCGGTGCCAGATGCTTATAAAACCAAGAGAAGTCCGCGAGATAAAGCAATTTGGCAAGTTTTGTCTTTGGGATCTTGCCATCATTGCTAATCCCACAATGCAGTGCATACAAAAGCATCTTCTTGTACTTATTGATCGCCTCCTGGTTTTCTGACTCCACCCGAATGTCTTCTTGGGTAAGTAGGGAATTCAAGCTGACCCCAGTCTTTTTAGCCAATCTCTCAAGAGAGGAAATAGTGATTTCACCTTTCCCTTTTTCGATTTCGGCGTATGTCGGCCTGGACACGCCTAAGAGTTCAGCCATTTGTTCTTGGCTGTAACCAAGGGCTGAACGAAATTGTTGTAACGATTTGTGTATCATGCTCATATTATGATATATGTCAAAAATCTTGTCAAGATAATGTAAAAAATCTTGACAAACCTGCGCCGATCCTTTACATTAAAAGCATAGGAGTAATTAAAAGAAATATATGAGTGAACATGACAAAGACCCTGGCCATGAGCCACACACAACCACTATCTATGTGAATGGTACGCCTAAGCTAGTCGATAAAAAAGACGAGCTTACTTATGACGACATCGTGCATCTTGCGTTTGAGACTCCTCCGACCGGTGCCGATATCTTAATTACTATCACGTACCACAAGGGTGATAACCAGAAGCCTGAAGGGTCGTTAGTCCCTGGAGGCAAGGTCAAGGCGAAAGAAGGAATGGAATTCGATGTCACGGCGACTAATCGATCTTAACAATGATCTGAAGAGACTTGATGATGACGGTTATGATGTCGACGTTGTCGCCGAAGATCAAGTCCTGGTCATTGATAATGTTCCTTACGTCAATTCTAGTTCTGAATTGAAGTTCGGAACTCTAATAAGCAAGTTGGAGCTAGCTGGTGACGAGACGATCCGACCAACTGATCACGTTGCATATTTTATTGGGGAACACCCATGCTATGCAGACGGACAGAAGATCACTGGTATCGAGAACAATAGCGTACCGCCGGATTTGATCCCCGAGCATAAAATAAACTTTACATTCTCGGCACATCCGAACCTGCCCGAGGAGCAATATAGGGATTATCACCACAAGATGGTGAATTACATCTTGATCATTTCGTCGCCGGCAAAGGAGCTCGACCCTGACCTTGATGCCAAGGTTCTCCCGCGGACCGAATTCTCTCAGGAACAGTCGGTATTTAAATATCCCGAGACCTCTTCTACTCGAGCTGAGATTAGATCGGCGAATGAAAAGTTAAAGCTTAATTCGGTTGCCATCGTTGGGGTGGGTGGAACGGGTTCATATATTCTCGACTTTGTCGCCAAAACGCCGGTTAAGGAGATACATATCTTCGACGGTGACCGATTCCTAAATCACAACGCATTCCGTTCGCCTGGCGCTCCCTCTCTTGAACAATTGAAACAGAAATTCACGAAGGCAGAGTATTTCAACGAGGTCTATTCTCGAATTCGATGGGGTATAGAGGTGCACGACTATCCGATCAATGAAAGCAACGTGCTCGAGCTCCGCGACATGCAATTTGTTTTTTTGTGCATTGATCGCACTGATCAAAAGAAAATCATTATTGATCGTCTGCATGAATGGGGTGTAGCGTATGTTGACGTCGGTATGGGTATGCATCTTACTGAGGACAAGAGTTTGAGAGGGCACGTTCGAACCACGCTTTCAACTTCGGAAAAGAATGATCACATTGCATCGACTATTCTTTTGGGTGCCGCCGATGTACGAAATGATTATTCTCACAATATTCAGATCGCGGAACTCAACGCATTAAATGCGTCTTTAGCAGTCATCAAATGGAAGAAGTCCATTGGCTACTACTCTGACACTGCGGGAGAATTCCATAGCGTGTACACCGTTGCAGGAAACTTTTTTATTAATGAACATCAAAATGAGGTGTGAGTTGATCACACCACTCTACGTGGAGTTTATCCCCTCCGATCTGGATGAGGGGGTTTTGTATATTTCCCGTAGATTCCGAACTGCTTCCCATAAATGTGCATGCGGGTGCGGACTCGTTGTGGTAACACCTTTGAGACCAGACAAATGGCGACTTACCGAAAAGCGAGGGAGGGCGTCCGTTCGACCTTCAATAGGAAACTGGAGTTTCCCATGTAAATCGCACTACTGGATCAAAAACAACGGGATTGATTGGTCTTATAAGTTTAGTCCTGAAATGATAAGTGCCAACCGTGCGGCAGACACTCTCGAGACGGAGCGATACCTAGAATCTAAAGTGACGGTCTGGCAGCGAATCAAGAGATTCTTTTTCGGTACTCGTTAACCTCTCTCTGAATGCACCGATCAGGCTGCCGTATTTGTGCATAAGATCGAGCGCGGAACCGCAACCTCCATTCAGGAATCGAACGAGTTTACCTTGTATCTAAGCGTGGCCTCCCACGCTTTAACTTTTAATGTTGTAATTCCGAATTTCCTCGAATTATGTGAGCGTGAATTTGTCACAGAATCATCCGAGATCCCCGAAGATCGCATAACTGCGTATCTATTCTTTTCTTCTTTTTTGAGACAACCACTCAGGAAAAAAGATTATTTAACCCGGCAAAATACGTTGACAGATATTTGGATTTGAAATATAGTCAGAATCACTCAATAAGGTTTGGCCGTTTCCACCGGCAATGTTTTAATTCGGCATATCTTTTACTTGCCCCGATGTTAGCTTTTTTGACTGACGGCAACGCCCGAATCGATCCCTATCTTGCGGACAGTTTCGCTCGCTCTTGCCTCTTCGGAACTTACAAGGTTTTGTAACGTTTCGGGTCACTCACGTCTGTTTTTCGAAATTGAATCAGCTGTCTAGAACAGCGAGGAGCAAGACTATGTCTCTTTTGCAGCCGACACCTTCGTCGAAACTTCGCACGGCGTTCTGCGGGCTGTTCGTCGCCTGCCTGCTCTTTCTCGGCATCGGACTCGCCGGCAGCGCGGCGTCATCGCGACCGTCTGCAGTCGGCGCCGAACCCAAACCTGAAACGCCATCCGCCACGCAGCTTCCTGTTCAAGCGTCGGCAATTCAACAGCCCGAACAGCCGACGAGGGTGATCCGTACGGCCGAGCTGATTTTGATCACTCCTCGAGGCTTCGAACCGAACACGATCAGGCGCCCACGCGGACCCGTCCTACTTGCAATGGTAAATCGATCGGAGTTGCCGCTAATGACACTTCGTTTAGAACGAGTGAACGGCACTATGCTCCGCACCGTCGAGATGCCGCGCAACCGCCGAAGGCTCAGTATTCCGATCACGCTCGAAGCCGGACGCTATCGCATCGTCGATCTTCTGCGGCCAACGCGCTCGCTCAATATCGAGATCACCGAGTAGCCGAACCCGTCATATCGTGAATTCTCATAGTTTTTCCGTAGTCGAGATTGCATAAAGAGAGAAAGAGGTGCCGTCATGTTAAGTCTACGCAGTGTTGTCGGTCCCGGTGGGGTAGAGTCAGGCTTTCTTCGTCCATTGTTCAATCTTCTTGCAGCCATCGTGTTGCCGCTTGTGTTCACTGGATCGGTTATTGGCCAAGCTTCTCTCAGCGGCGTGACGCCGTCCGGTCTGACACCTGGTGCTCCCGCTGGCTCATATTCGTTGAGCGGGTTTGAAAGCGTGAACGCATACAATGGCAATCTTAATTTCAGCCTGCCTCTGGTCTCGGTTGGAGGTCGAGGCGGTGCCTCGACCGGGTTAGCAGTGCAAATCGATCAGAAATGGAATGTGCGACGTGAGATTGTCGATCCGGACTACAACACGATCGTCAACTACCCGGACTACAACAGCTGGATTCCACGGCCACCCTACATGGGTGCCATATCCGCAAGCCGTCTCGGGCCCGTGCCAACGTATTCAAATATTTGCAACCGAAGCCCGTTCGTTAAGACAATATGCGAAGCGTCGATCTTTCGATGAGAGGCGTACGAGACTGCCTGGTCGAGTTCCTTCTCGCTCAGGGGAACTTCGGGACGCTTGGCCTCGACCAGAAGGCGGTTCGATGGAAGTTGGAGGATATTCTCTGGATCGGTCTCGATGACGTAGTCGGCGGAGACGATAATCGCACTGCCGAGCGTTAACTTCCGCTCACGCGTGACTTCGTCAGGCGTGTAGCCGAGGGCTTCGACAAGCGGTGTCACAAATCGCTCGCGAACGTCCATCTCGACGTGGTCGTTTGTGAACTTAGGAGAAACAAACATCGTTGTGAGTGTACGCCAGATCGGCTCGTTTCGCGGGGTTAAAAAAGACCGATCCATTCGGATCGGTCGCGAGATAAAACATGTTAGTAGTCGGCGTAGTCAGCCCGAAAGTCGTCTACGTCGCCAAAATGTTTTCGAAAGCCCGCATACTCGGACTTTCGTAAGAGCTGTGCAAGTCTTTTATAAAACTGGGCACTCACCTCGTCAGATTCACGGAGAGTGAGAATGTTCTGAAACCACGCATTCACGCTATCGTAAACCGCTCGTTCGAGCAGCGGGCGAAGCTTGGCGAATCGCTCGCTAGCTTCCGAGCCAACTGGCACGAGTGCCCATAAAAAATAAAAAATCACTCAGAAACTGATGTAGTTCTAGTGGGATGAACGGGTAAGTATCGGTCAACCCGCTACTCCCATCAGTGCTTTCTGCGGGCGCAACGGTAGCCTTCGAATCATGATTCGGCATACTATTTCCTCCTTTTTTGATTGAGTTGAGCCTGTAAGGCCCAGTGATTGTATCAGGTCTACGGAATTTGTCAAGGGATCTTCCCGCACTTTAAGAACAAGGGCGGACACTCAAGCTAGCTCCTCAAACGAACCAGCTCTGTCAGACGCGCATCTTTTTAGGCCACGTTCAAAGACGTAGTCTTTTTCTTTTTATGTGAAAAGTGTCGCACAATGCAAAAGCGCGGAACTGCTAACTCCATTCAGGAATCGAACGAATTCATCTTATATATAAGCGTGGTCTCCCACGCTTATACTTTTAATGTTGTAATGCGGAAATTTATCGAAAGTGCACCGCGCTAATTTGCGCGTAACTATAGCAATAAAAAAACAGCCTCACGGCTGAATACTTTTATACTTTTTTCTAGTGGTGGCCCAGACCGAGAAACAAATCGAACTGTTTCCGCATACCTAAGCCAAGTTGGTCTAAAAAACTGTGTTTTTGAATTTATAATTAGCTGCGAGAATCAATTCCAGCCACTGAATTACCTCAATATTCTAGCTTTTTCTGGCCTATTCGTCCAGAGGACGTGCTCCCACGTTCAGTATTTCTTGATATTTTACTGCTAAGCGTAACTTTGCTAAACTAAAGAATATTAAGCACTTGCAGCATTGACCTCATATATCAACGTTAAAAATAAGCAGGGTTTGACTAAGCTCGCGTCCCTTATTAAGGGGGCTGGTTTTGACGATGTAAAAGTAACTGTTAAGGACCGCTCCATTACTCTCACTCCAGAAAAAACAGTAGACCTAACCGCTGGACTTTCTGACCTTAAAGCCGGGCGGTACCTTTCGTTCAACGATCCTAAAAGTGCTGCCGATTATCTCTCCCAGCGTAGGCTGAAGTTTAGAAAACCCTTAAGCAAGCGTCGGTAAATGCGCGTCTATTTGACGGAGGAATTTCTCCGGCAATTTGACGAAGCAGAGTCTTCCATCCAGAAAGCAGTAGAAAAGCAGATTAGGCTCCTACAAGCTATGTTCGCCATCCGTCTCTCCACGCTAAGAAGTTTAATGAAGCAAGAGATCTCTGGCAGGCCAGAATCAACCGAAGTTGGAGGTTCTACTTCATCATCCAAAAGGATGTTTACAGCATCGTTGAAATGAAAGCGGATCCATCGCCACCAACCCTGTCGGGTCAACGTAGTTCAATGGATTGTTAAAAGTGTAAATGTAACGGTTCCAGCTTTGCGGATTGTTGGATGTTGCGCTTTCTTTTAACGGGTGTTAGAGACATTGAGGAGGACATTAATGAAAAACTGGAAATTGTAGCGGAGCCTTGTGCTCAAGCGGGCCGCAATCTCCATCGGTCAGTAGATGTCAGAAAACGAAACCACGATGTGATTATGATGGAATGGGCAAACTCGTGGCGTACTACTCGAAGCCAACGCTTCACCTGCTAACAAAAAAGACACCGACACCGGCTCAGGCTTTTGCCGAAGCCCGGAGCATACAGAAGGCCGGGCTATGGAGCACTATGTTCTGACGCGGTGGAGTGAGTCTTAATCACCAAAGAATTCTCGCGAAGCGACGCCCCAGCGGAGTCTAGCAAAAAGGCTCGGCAGAAGTATGAGCAGGGTGATAAGAAAAAGAAAGGTGCTAAGAGTCAGGGGCGTCATTCGAAACTCGGCAATCGCCTTTTCACCGAAAATGGACCAGAATCCCTGCAATACGAACGCCCACAGGCTCGCGAGCGAGAGCAAAGAAACCTCGCGACCCCAAAGTTTCCGCGTGGTGAGACCAAGCAAGCCAGTCAATGGCATCGCGACCAGCAGCAGGGCAGGTTGAATGTGGAACGCTCTCGCCTCGTCATAAACGAAGAGAATCCCGATTAGCGCGGCGCCGAAGATGGCAGATGAAGTGGCGAGAACACCTATGGCGGACCAAACTATAAACGGACGGCGTGGCTGCTTACCCATATCGCATTTAGAACACATGACTTCCAAGAGCACGACGCCGTAAGTCCACAGCGTCTAGGTGTTTCAACGGAAACAAACGTTTACAGTGATTCCCGGCCCCGCGTTCAATGTAAAACGTATCATGCGGAAGGCGGAACGTCAGAGAACCCAGAGGAGATCAATCGGGTGGACAATTAGTAGTGCGGCAGTTACCATCGCATCGGTACCAACCCAAAAAGCCACAATCTATCGCCCCAAAGTTACATAAGCTGGAGGCACTACACGAGCTGTCACTGCAACAGGACACATTAAAGCCCGATCCGTCACTGCAGTTGCAAAACCCGACCTCCTCATACGACCCCGGAGCCTTCATCATGGCCGCAGATACAATCGCCTCACCCTGCAAGGTAAAAAGTTCGCGGGCTTGAGTCCTCGTAAATACAGTAGTGATCTCCTTCTGCAAGGCCTCAAGTTTCTGACCTTGCTCGCTTTGTCGGAAGTCGTCCTTTCTTGCCGCCTCAATTAGGTCAGCGGAAATGATCTGAGAGACCTTCTTAACAATTCTTTGCTGCTGGTCGTTCAGAGGCAAAATCTCAAGCTCGTTAGCTAAGCGGTCCTCCCAGAAACTGACTCGTCCCCGCGTGTCGAGAGCTGCGTACTGGCTCTGAAGGGGGGACATAACGCATTCGGCACTGGCGTTTGCAGGAGCTTTGAACGCAACCAAATAGCCCGCAATAATAGCGAATATCACGGTCGCCACAGAACAGGTAGTAGTAGAAAGCTTGATTTCCATTAACGGTACCTCCGGGTTTTGATATGACGATGTCGAGAGACGCGTTAACATAACACGGAGGCGACCCGGTGTCAACTCTGCAATTTTACTTTCATTTCGCTGAAGGGCTACAATGTGTTGGAATGATTAAGCTTCGCCGCTCAATTCAAGATGAAGGAGATTTCAATCATGCCCATATCACCGGTAGGGTTTATTCGTATCAGCCTTTTCGCAATTATAATCTTAATAAACCCGACAATAGTGTCTGGACAAGACAAAGGTAGCCTCCCAGTTTCAAAGATACCAGCCCCCTCACCGTCCCCATCTCCCAAACCGGTTCAGAGCAGACCCAAGGACATTGTTAACCTAATTAGGGATGCTCGCTTTGCCGCCCCCGAACTAGCTGCGGACACGCTCATAGGGTTGCTGGAAGCAAGGAAAGTGTCGGAAAAAGAGTGGCGCAAGGAGTTGGTTGATGAAATCCTTCGGTTAATTGACGAAGTGCCTGCACGGGTCAGCCTTCGACCGGTATCAATACGCGGCGTCAACCTATCCAATACAAATATTTATTTAATCGCCGCCGCTAGGTCCCTAAAACTCGACCAGTTGTCGCTAAAAGGCCGAGTAATAAAAATCCTTGCGGAAAGTGAACCGGAACGGGCTCGACAGATAGTTTTTGATCTCGGAGGCCAGCTTAAGCTGAAATCCCGCTCGTGTGAGGATGCCCTAGTCTATGACGTTGGGAGCATTTATACTGCGGCCGCACAGGTGGCGAAGGTGGCTTTTTCAGAAAGCCAAATTGCGGATGGTCGTCGAGCCATGTTCTTATTACCTTGGTTTGAGACCATCGAGTCACCCACGCAACTGGTCCCCGCAATCGCCCTGATAGAACAGGTTCAGGGTCCGCTCATCGAAAGGCAAATGTTATTCAATGCATTAATTAAGTCAATGGACCGAAGTTTCAACGACGATAGATCATTTTCAGCTACCGCTAATTCTGTTGGAATGAAGATCGCCAGCTTAGCCGTAAACGATGAAACGCTAAAGCTCCAATTACTAGGTGCTTACAGAGCGTTCCTCGTAAAGAATATTCAGTCAACGCGATGCAAGGACAACGCGGTTACGCGCAGTAGCTTAGTGCCTGATTACATTGAGACGGCAAACAAGCTCCTGCCGGAGAAACCATTAGCTCTAGACGACATCGTTACTCGGTCATCTGAAGGAGTAGTTAAAACTACAGACTTAGCCGCAAAATCCGCATCGATTCGCATGTTTACCGAAGAATTACGTAAATTACAGTCACAAGGAGGTGATCGCGAGTCCGCTAGTCCAGTCGCAAGTGATCTAGATTGGCAACAGCGTGTGAGAATGCTCGTAGAAAAAGTTTTAAGTTTTGATGGTGAAAATGGTGAAACTGATGAAGAAGTGCTCTTTATCAAGTGCTCAGCGCTTGGAGCTATTCTTCAGATGGTGAAGACAACCGAGCTCCGAAAGTTGCTTTTTAGAAGCTCCATTTTGACACTGTCGCGCTCACCGCTTCAAAAAACAAACTTTCCGACATGGTTTTACTTGGCGAAGGGGCTTCAGCAATCGGATCGACAACTCTTTTCAGATTTCGCTTTAGAAACGCCAAATTCAAATTTCAATATAATGATCGAAGCGGCTCGCGGCACTGCAAATTGAACGAGGACCAGACTGGTCCGGTGCGACAGAAAATGACCGAGTTTCTTTTTACGACTCGCGAAGGAAAAAAAGATATTCAACCCCTTTTCATATATAGGATCATCTGATTTGCATTACTCGTTGCTCTATACAAAAAGGAGATTTTATTTCTCGCGGCAGATCACAACCGCCATTCATCCTGACGAGTAGCCTCAGGCGATCTCGTCAATATCCGCACATGATTCGAAGAGCGGCGCCGGCGGCGATTATGAATGCCGGGCTCCTACGCTCAAATGGCCTTTGTAGAACACCGTCAGAAAAAACGGGTGAGTTTAAGGAGAAACTGTCTTTTCTGCTACCTTTTTGGCGTGGTTTGGGGCGTTTGGAAATGACCGGCCAAACCAACTGCACAGTATCTGGTTGGGCAATTTGCGAAGGAAGAAGCTAAAGAGCATGCAACTCGGGTTTAAAGGTAAGGATTGTCCCCGTCAGACCAGCATAGATCTGTTACGGATACTTCCCGTGAAAAACACGTTACTAGTTATCCCGTGGTGAGTCGGCATTTATGCATGAATATCGGCATGACTTGGCGTTGTGCGATATTGGTTGCCAAAATGATCCCCTTGGAAAGCCGGTGTCAAGGAAATTAGGTTTGCAGCGGTATGGTTTTGCGGCGAAAATAATAGTTGAGGCACAAAGATGACGAAAGCTGAAATGGAAAAGCTCATAGCGGAAGGTAAGTCTTTTGAAGAAGTCCGGTTTTTGATGAATGAGAGGATGCGGAGCGTTGAATATAACTCGATTTCTGCACTTGCGGCGATGCTTTCGCTGAAAGAAGCTCCGTCCGACCGTTTATCAGGCATCGACGCGGACAGGCAGGCTTCCGAATTTCAACGACAGATGCGTGTGCTTGAAAAAAGACTGTCTGAAACGAGCCACATCGAGGGTAGGTTGCGTGAGGCTGATAGGGCCATCAACGCCTACCACCGACGTAATGAGCGATCATCTGTGGGTGGCTTGTACTCAATGCGGCAGGATATATTGAACAAACAGCGACAAGAAGATGCCCGATTATCAAAACAAATTGAGTCCCTCAAACCTCGAAGTTTTGCGCAGGAGCGGATCGACGCAATTACTCAGGATGAAGCAGAGAAGCGTCAGAGTCTTGAGAGCGACAGAGCACTCACGATGTATATAGTTGTCGGCGGTTCGAAGTACCTTATTTCCGGCGCCGATGCCATCACTGCGAAAGACAGAGAGAATGTCGAAATCCAGTTCTTCGATGGCATTGTAGACGGGCAATCTGTTAGCTGTAATTACAAGGAGATTGTGATTGAATATCGGATCTCCCCCATAGCTGGCTGTTTAGTGAACGAGATAATTCATTAACCGCGTTCTGAGTCTGTGTGCCCCCTGCAGCAATACACACTATGAAAACGGTGACGGAAAATCTGCAGGCGATGTGTAGAGGGTATACAAGCGTTACTTCAGGAGTTATTGCTAGGCGACCCAAAGATTACGCGCTGGAACTATCCTAATCGGATCTCTTCGGTGATCATATTCGGGGCTGGTGATTATTCATTCAATACATTAGACGGCGCAGGTCGGCAGATACAGTTGAAGGCTCTCGAAGAATTCAGACACTTTGCAGACATAGTTCAGGCTCTGTTGAGGCAGCAGCCGAAAGCCGCTGCAGAAGCTGTAGCTCGGGATATCCGTACCATCACGGAACTGATATAGCAGAACCCCTCAGCTACATCATTGCGGACTGTCGATGAGGCTTTGAGTATTCCAAACAAAAGCTGGCGGGGATAATGGGAGCGCTCGGGCATCTGTATTACGGGTCGAGCGGGTCTGCGATTCTGGTGCCTGATGTGAATGCCTTTCTACACAACACCAATATCAAGGGTTGGGAATTTGTAGGCATAACCCGCTTTACCATCGGCCACCCAAGGTTCAATCTTATTCTCTGGGTCAATCATCAGGTCCGATATTAAATCAGAAGTGATTAAGTACCTGGAAGGCGGTACAGACACGATCATCAGAAGAGGGGGTAAGTACAATTTGTAAACACTCGCTCAAGGAGCAGTTGACGAGTCAATTTGATCAATGATCCAGTGTATTAAGAAGCAGCCTAACTGGCCTGCTCCTATGTATGATTACACGCGCATCAGCTTGAGGGCCTAGGCTGAGATCATGAGGAAGCGAAAACAGAAAGATACCGCCGCCGAAACAACGGTCATCATGATTCCCCCCAATCCACTTCTGCCTGATGGCCTTACACGTGTGTATGTGTCGGACCTGGGTCAAGCACCAAATTCCGCGCGGTCGGAGATTGTTACCGCGATAGGAGGTATGAGGCCACGCGAGACGAGCGTCGGCCTTCAGACGCCCGATTTTACTAAGACGGCTTTGGACTCCCAAGAAACTTCTTAAAATCTTCTCGGATCACACGAACAGAATAAGTAGCCGCCGCCCCGGAAAAAAACTGTTGCATTCCAACCTATCGAGGCGTATCGTTTTAATTACCGTTCTTTCTAACCGTTAGTCACAAATTTAGTCCAGAGGAGTTTTACATGTCTCTGAATATTCAGTCGATGGCGTTCGCACGCAATCGATTACTTTTCTGCGCGTTTGCGGCTCTGTGTCTGATCGCCACATTTTCGTTGGCATCAGGTGGACGGTCGGAATTTGTGTCGGCGGAGACGGCGGTGTTGTTTGTGCCGCGTTTTGTCAGTGAATCGGCTCCTAAAGCTCCTACCAAAGCAGCATTGCTCTCTCCGCCGCCTCCGGCTTCTATTCCTGCGGGAAGTGTTGAGTATGATTTCGATAACGACGGAAAGGCAGACATAGGGCGTTGGCATCCGCTCAATCGGGAGGTCAAGGTAAAGGAGACGGACAGCGGATCGTTTTTGACGTTCTCGGTCGGGACGAATTCGGCGGCAAAGGCGGCTCCGGGCGACTACAACGGCGATGGAGCGACCGACGCGGGCGTTTTCTTGAATGGAACGTGGACGTACAAGACAAGCCCCACAGCTTCGGCTCAGACTATATCTCTCGGCCAAAGTGGTGATATTCCATCAGCAGGTGATTACGACGGCGACGGCAAAACAGATGCTGCGGTATTTCGCCCCTCGAATGGGACTTGGTATGTTTACAAGTCGAGCACCCTTACGACGATCTCTTTCCAGTTTGGTCAGTCCGGCGATATTCCTGTGCCGGGAAATTACGACGGCGACTCTAAAACGGACTACGCGATTTACAGGCCCGGATCGAGTGGCCAATGGTTTCTGGCGTACAGCGTCGGCGGCTATGCGGATTTCTATTGGGGAAACGCGACTGACATCCCTGTGCAGGGAAATTTTGATTCGGACAGCAAGAGCGACGTCGTCGTTTATCGACCGAGCGACGGCATCTGGTATGTCTTAAAGAGCGATTCCGGCTTTACGACATATTCAACACTTACGTGGGGCGTTTATTACGACCAGCCGGTTCCCGCCGATTATGATGGCGACGGGATTACGGATTATGCGGTGTGGCGTCAGACAACGGGTCAATGGTTTATTCGTAAAAGCTCTGACGGTTCCTCGCTGACGGACGTTCTAGGCGTGCCGGGCGATACCGCCGTTCCCTCCGCTTATACCAAGCAGGTCGGCGGAACGGCGGCAACCGACGAGATAGCGGCGGCGAGGCTCAATCCAAAAAACGCGACCGGCAGCACGGATCTCTATTCACAAAACTTTAGTTGGGGTCGCTCGCTTGTCAGTATGCCAGGCCGTTCAGGCCTAGATCTTGGTCTCGGCATCAGTTACAACTCGCTTGTATGGACAAAGATCGGAACCGCGATGTACTTTGACCCGGATCAAAGCGATGTGTCGCCCGGTTTTAAGATGGGCTTTCCAGAGATTGAGCCAGTCTATTTTGACGCGGCCAAATCTGTCTATTCCTACCTTATGGTTACGCCGGATGGCCGGCGAGTCGAGTTTCGTCAGATCGGTGCGGGGAATACTTATCAGTCGGTCGATTCGACATACGCACAGCTTGTCACAACCGGTGCGAAGAACCCGAACAATCCAGTCGAAAATATTACGATCAAGATAACAACGACCGATGGCACTGAGATGAGTTACGTATGGGCGCAGGGCGGATTCAGATGCAACCAGATCAAGGATCGCAACGGCAACTATATCAGCATCTATTATTCCGGTTATCTGCTGTCGTTCATGGTTGACTCGCTCGGACGCACGGTCAATATAAACTACAACAGTAACGGCACGACGACGATCACTCAGACTTGGAAATCTGGCAACGGTTCGGGCGCAACCGAAACGCACACCTACGCGACGCTCTCGTTCGTCGACAAAGAGATTCAGACCAGCTTCGCGTCAAATCTCTCCGTTGTCGGCCCGCCAAACTACACTCAAGTTCGCGTCCTCGACAAGATAACCTACGCCGACACAAGCTGGACAAAGTTCCACTACAATGGCTACGCACAAGTCTGGAAAGTCGAAAACTACGCCGACGACGATCACAAACTAAACCACGTTCGAACGAATCTTGAGTCCCCTAGTTCCGGTCAGCAGGATGTGCCGCGATTCACGAGCACGTCGAGTTTTGCGGACGACTTTAATAGCGATCAGGAAGTTGAGACGCGTAACTCTATCTTAACAGGCCAGTCGTATATTTTCCCTCATATCACCGGAACCGCTACGCGTATCCAGTCATATGTTGTGAACCATCCCGATAATCTTCGGCAGATAACGTGGGTTGAGCCTTCTGGTTGGCGAGAGGGCCTGCCGTTCGGGACTGAGGATTGTTTGACGACTTCTGATACTTCCTGCGGGACGCGAAAGCGTTGGACAACATCGAATTGGACGCAGGATGGCGGGACGCTGACCTATCAAAACAATCCTCGCATATTCGAGTCAAGGGTCGGCGACGGGACAAATTACAAGCGGACAACGATTGACTACAACTCGGCGGGCCTGCCTGAGTACGTGCGGCAATACGACTTTTACATGACGACGATCGTTCGGACTCAGAAGACTACATATAGTACGAGTTCGACTTACACGTCGCGACGACTGATCGCACTGCCGACCGAGGTAACGGTGTGGGATGGCGAATATGATGTCGGCGCTCTGCTCTCGAAAATCACCTTTGCATACGACGAGGGGAATTTCAGCGACAGCGGCTTGAGCCAGACGATTTATCCGACGCAGCACGATGCCACGAACTACGGTTCGGGCTTTGTCGCCGGTCGCGGCAATCTGACAAAGGTAACGCGGCACGATGTCGGAAATTCATCCACAATCGTCGCGGAGGAAACCAAATACAACACAGCAGGCTCACCCGTAGCGAAGATCACGCCGTGGGACGGAACGTACACGCGAACGGTCAAGATCGGGTACGCAGACAGCTTTAACTCATCTGGCAATCCGACGACGTACGCTTTCCCGACGACGTTGACCGATCCGGCCAGCAACAGTTCAACCGTCAAATATCGCTATGACATCGGAACAAACATTGAGGCCACAAGCCCAGCACCGGCGGGACAGACTTACGGCAAAACGACAAAGCGGCTCTTTGACAGCGTTGGGCGACTTTATCGCGACTCGATCTACATCAATACGACCGAGCATGCCTACACGCGCTATGAATTTCCAACAAGCGGGATGCAGTCCAAAGTCTATTCGACCCTCGTAGACGCAGACGCGAGCGGCGGGCCGACGACTTCAGACGAACTCCTAACCGAATCATTCCACGACGGAGCGGGTCGGGTATTGCTAACGCGAAAACCCCATTCCTTTAGCGGCAGTTCGACATCGACCTATGCCGCAACCGAAACGCAGTACGACCTGCTGGGCCGGGTGACTGGCCAATCGATCCCGATTGAAGTTGACTCGAATTGGGGAGCAACTGGCGACGATCTCAATCAGGTGTGGAAATATAACCTCAGCTATTACGACTGGAAGAACCGAGTAGTGCGCACGCGCCCGTCAGATTCCACTTCCGACACGGACGGCAAAGACACCCTAATCACCTATGAAGGCTGCGGCTGTGCCGGCGGCATGACGACCGTCGTTCAAGGGCCGCTCGTTCCTCGCGACGATACGCCCACCGTCAACGCGCGGCGTTCGGTAAAAACATATGAGGATTATCTTGGTCGGGCTTTTAAGGTCGAGAACCGCGACTGGGCCGGAAATGTTTACTTAACAACGCAGCATACGATTAACGGCCGCGACCAGATCACACAAACAACCGAGACGGAAGCGGCCACTTCGACAGTACGTACGACGAGCGCGACATACGACGGCTTTGACCGTCTCGCAACTAAGCACATTCCGCAGCAGAGCGCCGGCATTTCGTCGTCGTACGCTTATAACCCGGACGACAGCGTCGCCTCGATGACGGACGGACGCGGCGTGGTGACGAACTACACTTACAACAGCCGCCGATTGCGTGCGACCATCGGCTGGAGCGTCGGAAGCACGGGCATTACCGATCCGTCTGACGTTTCGTTTACATACGACAACGCGGGAAACCGCACGCAGATGACCGACGGACTCGGCACGCAGACCTATGCTTACGATCCACTCTCGCAACTCACCAGCGAGACGAGACAATTCAGCGACGATTTGCCATACGCTCCGCAGGTGAACGACAGCTTTACAATCGGGTATACGTATCACATCGGCGGACAACTCAAAACCCTGACAGAACCTTACGGCGTGACCGTAAACTACACGCTGGACAAAGCGGCGAAACTGACAAATGTCGCTCCATCGTCAACTTTTGCCGGACTCTCATCGTTTGCGTCGAATGCTCAGTATCGTGCTTGGGGCGGCTTGAAACACCTTGACTATGGAAACGGCGTCGCTGTTAACAACACTTTCGACACGGCTTTGCGGCCCGTGACGCATCAGACGAGTACCACATCGGTAAACGTGATGGAGAAGTCGTACCAATATTATCCTGACGGAAACCTCAAACACGTTGACGATGCGATTAACTTCCGATTTGATCGGCTCAACCGTTATGACCACCAAGGCCGCTTGTCGCAGGCGAAATCGAGCAGTGAGGCGGACGGCACGACCGTGATGGCAGACGATTACCAGCAGACGCAGGATTTACCATATCGTCAGACATACGGCTATAACGCGTTTGGCGATATGACATCGCGATACTTCAAGCTTTGGGGCGGGTATGCAAACAGCTTTGGTTACACGGCGAGCTACGGTTTTTCCAATAGCCGGATCACAGGTTGGACGTATGACGCTGACGGTCGGGTGACCGTACCGGCAGCTCCTGAGCATTCCAGCACGATCAGCTATGACGGCGCGGGGCAGATGATCACTAATCTGGAGATCGTTGCAGACTATGAACGTGACGAGCTTAAACGCTATTACGATGGCGATGGACGCGAGCGAAAGCGCGGAGATCGGGAGTGTCGCATCGATCCGCAGGTTTCTGAGTACGAATGTGTTTGGAATAGCGAGACGACGATATATTACGTCCGCTCGACGGTGCTCGGCGGCGAGGTGATCGCCGAGGCACCTTCCGGCATGAAAGGTAAGCGAATGATACGCCTCGGAACATCGGTCCTGGGTTATTTGACGACGCGAAATGAGGGCGGTACGACTTACGACGCGGTGCATTTTGAGCACTCCGATCCAATCGGCATGAGCCAACGGGTGACCCGAACCTCGCCCGAACACATCTACGGCGTGACCGTTAACAATCCGAGCTATATCGATCAGCGCCAAGCGGAATTCGACCCGACCGGCTCAAGCGTAGGTCTGTCAACCAACTACAGAGCCCAATACGAGTCAGTCAATCTTGACTTTCCGGGCCTGGAACAGGAATCGCAGAACTACGTAAATGGCCAGCGTGTCAACGCTACATTGGATGGTGTCGCCGTTAGCAGTCAGGTACTGGCGAGAATGGCCATGGCCGGCTCATTACAGGCTATCTCTACAGCAGGGGGGATAAGTTTTTTGAATGATGTGTCGAGCACGCCCGGCGGTCTCTACTGGGAAACACCGCGGCTCTATGAGACGCGCGATCCAGGCTTTTATCGGTGGACCTCAGATACGAATTGGTTTGGATTTAATTCAAGTTCGAGCGCGATATCTCCAAGCAGCGCATTTATGCAGGGTGATAGGATCAAACTCGAACAGGCAGTCAAGGACTGTGCGGCCAGCATGTTTGGAGTTCGTCTTGGTCGGACAGTCTGGAGCGGAGCAGGTCAGATTGGAAGCATGGATTTCGTGGTCACAACTGCGACGGTACGGGATAGGCGTAGTGAACTCGGATTCACGTATCCTAGAATGACCAGATTCACCGTGCACAACGACTCTACAAGCTATAGTTCACACCAGCTTGGAAGTCTTGGAAGGGGTGGCTATGGAGGGCCAGGACTTTCTGGCGCCTACGACAGCCAAATCGGTCGGCACGTCCAAACAAATCAGACATTTACTGCAAATGATGTTGGCGGGCCTAACACGAATCCGAGTACACCTAACGGTGTTATGCGTTACTTTTCATTCTTCGAATCGATTCAAATGCATGAGACGGGTAATGCACTGGCTCGGTTGACAGATACCCAACACACTGCTGGAAATTGGATCGATCCAACCACAGGTATCAACTATCGATTTGGTGTTGCCGGCAACGAAGATGCTCGCAATCGAAACGTAGTTGACACAGACTCCGGTCAAGCGTTCGAACTATGTGCGTTGCTGGGTTACAGGAAGTTAACGGGTTACAAGTGATTTTAATGTACGATTTCTCAATAAAAAGACGTGTCGTAGGGTTTCTCGGTGTAGCCCTCGCTTTGAGCCTTATTTGTTCGGGTTGCGCGAGTTTATCGGATGCGGCGCGAGTGTCCGGGCCCGATTACGGATGGAAGATTAAGGAGAGTTCGGTCGAGTTCCTCACATCCGAATTTCTTAGTCCGACCCTTGGCTACGCGATCGCTTCGCGTGAGTCCGGCGTCGCATTATTCCGCACCTCTGATGGCGGCGACAGTTGGCAGCCGGTCAGTACGCTGTCCGGTATCAGAGTTATCGATCTTGATTTCTTCAATCCGAATGTCGGATTGATGGTAGTCGAAACATACGTTCCAGACCGGAAACAACGAATTCTTAGGTCGACCGATCAAGGACGCTCTTGGCTACCGGTTTTCGAATCGGCATCGACTCAAATCAATGAACTTGCCCTGAGTAAGGCGAACGGAGTGGACGCCATAGCTGTCGGATCCACGATAGATGAGTCGCGTCCCCCTTATCTATCGAGCCAATCTTCTCCAGTGTTACTTTTAACGAGCAACCAGGGGACCGAGTGGCGAGACGAATCCGGCTCAATCTCGGCGACAATCGGCGAAAAGGAGATTTTTGCTGCAGCCATGATGTCGGTGCAGTATGGATGCCTCGTTTTGACTTCGAACGGGCGCTTGCTCTCCCGATCCTCAGGAAGTGATAAGTGGAGTACGCTTCTGAGTCCAAAATCACGCACTCTAACCTTTTATCCTCTAGGGGCTTTCAACGACGGTGATCCGTGGATAATCGGCGGAACGGGAGCCATAGAAGGCGTGGAAAGCTCATTGGGAGTATTTGATGGGAGTTGGTCGTTCCGTGAGATGGAGGATTGGTACATTACTGATGCGATTTCCATCGGAGAGGAAGGGATAATGGTTTCTGGCAGGATTGGAACGGGTGGTAACCTGACTCGAGCGGGGATATATTTTTCCAGTGATCGCGGGAGGAAATGGTCGGTAGTACATGAGGTGGAAGATTCAAGCGTTACATTCGCTCCGTTGGTCCGCGTTTCTAAAGACCGGGTTCTCACCGGCAACGGTCTCATAATTTACCGGAAACCTGAGTAGAGGAAGAATACGAATAGAGTCAGGCGTGCGATTCTGCGATTGATCTCCGACGGCGGCGACTTACTCGTTTCCCCGAATCTTACCGGTTCGGCTTCTGTGATTACTACCGCGGTTGTGAATCATCCTAATAATCTGAGAACGAAGACTTACGTGGGTTCGTCCGGGTGGATGGAAGGGCTTCCGATTGCGACTGAGGATTGTTTGAGCATTGGGCACGGGGACTGATCGCGTGCGGTGGACTTGGAACGGCTGGGAGCAGGACAACACGAGTCTCACGTATCCGCTTAACCCGCGCGTGTACGACGAGCGCGTCGGTGACGGGGCGAATGTGCGGCGGGTCGTGACGACGTTCGCATCGAGCGGCGGTTCGGGAGCGTATCATTTGCCGCAGACTATCGAGGAATATAACCCCAACAACACCGTTCTGAGAAAGAAGGTGATCGCGTATAACCCCGCAAGTGCGTACACGAGCCGCCGATTGATCGCTCTGCCAACGCAGGTCGAAACCTGGGGCTGGAACAGCGTTAATCAGTCGCTCGACTACGCTTCGAAGGAGACGTACGCGTACGACGAAGGCGATTTCAGCGATAGCACCCTTAGCCAGACGATTTATCCGACACAGCATGATGCCACGAATTACGGTTCGAGCTTTATCGCGGGTCGCGCTAATCTGACCTCAACGACGCGGCATGATGTTCTCTCGCAATCTTCGCCTATCACCTCAAGTATTAAATACAACACGGCGGGTGCACCAGTTTCACAGACAGACCCGCTCGCCCGCGTTGTCAAGATCGAATACGCCGACCTTTTTAATTCGAGCGGCAACCCGACGACCTACGCGTATCCGACAAAGCTCTACGACCCGGCCGGCAGCTACTCGACCATCAAATACCGCTACGACTTCGGTGCAAACGTCGAGGCAACTTCTCCGGCTCCGGCAGGGCAGAGTTATGGCAAGACAACAAAGCGTTTGTTTGACAGCGTTGGCCGCCTCGAACGCGATTCGGTTTATATCAGCACGGCTGAGAAATACTATACCCGCTACGCCTTCCCGACCAACGGCATCCAGTCGCAAAGCTATTCGACGCTGGTTGATATAAACGCAAACGACTATCCCGATTCGTCTGACGAGGTTTACGCGGAAAGCTGGTCAGACGGAGCGGGCAGAACACGGCAGTCGCGAACCGAGCATCCGGGGAGCACGGGCGGTTGGACGGGAACACTGACCGATTACGACATCCTCGGCCGCGTCACCCGAACGTCCGTGCCGACGGAGATCAATAGCTCTTACCAGGCTTCCGGTGATGACGCTGCGCGGGGTTTTATCTACAACTACCAATACTACGACTGGAAGAATCGCCCGATACGCACGGTTCCGTCTGACTCGACGGGCAGCGACGGCAAAGACACCCTGATAACATACGAAGGCTGCGGGTGCGCGGGCGGGCAAATAACGACCGTCAAAGGCCCGGTGACAACGGCGGTTGATGTCGGTGGAACGACCCAAACCACAAAACGCCGAACTCAAAAATCATACGAAGACATCCTCGGCAGAACATACAAAACCGAGGTCTGGGATCTCGACGGCGGTGGAAGTGTTCCGTATTCGACGACGAAACAATGGTTCAACGGCCGCGATCAGCCGACGCTGGTGCGTCACTATTCGGGTTCGGAATACGATTCGGTGTACCAAGACACGACCACGACGTTTGACGGCCACGGGAGATTAAAAACCTCGCACAAACCTGAGCAGGACGCGGGCGTCTCGACCGGTTACACCTACAACCCCGACGACAGCATCTCAGGCGTTACGGACGGGCGCGGGGCGGTGACCGGTTATACTTACAACAATCGGCGGTTGGTGACAAACATTGCCTGGACGGTTCCGGGCAGCTCAGGCATCACCGACCCGGCGGATGTCACGCTCAGCTACGACAACCTCGGCAACCGAACCGCGATGAGCGACGAGTTGGGATCGGTCGCCTATGCCTATGACCAGCTGTCGCGAATGACGGGCGAGACCCGAACATTCAGCGACACACTCGCCGACAAACCCACCGGCAATTTCAATTTAACGTACGAATACGCTCTTGCCGGACAGCTAAAATCCTACACCGATGCCTATGGAGACAAGATCGGATATGTCCATGACAAGGCCGGTCGATTAGGCACCGTGACCGGTACGAGCTACGCCGGTTTCTCAACCTACGCCAGCAATGCCGGATACCGTGCCTGGGGTGGTCTCAAACATCTTGAATACGCGAACGGCGTCCAAATGGATACGGCCTTTAACAACAAGCTCCAGCCGGCGGAATACGATCTCGTCAAGAACACGACCTCGATCATGAGGAAGAACTATGAATACCTTAATGACGGGAAGCTAAAGTTTGTCGATGACGAGATGAACGGGATATTTGATCGCCTTATCACCTACGATCATGTGGGCAGGATGAAAGAGGGGAAATCGAGTACGGAGGCCAGCGGTACAACGGTCACTTCAAATTTGAATACACAGCTGCCTTATCGCCAGAGCTACACATACAATACTTTCAATAATCTCACGCAGAGGAACAATCTTCATTGGGGCGTTGAGAATTGGTATTACCAGGCAAATAATTTAAGTTACACCTACTCGAACAACCGGGTCACGAATACAGGATGGGTACATGATGCAGACGGGCGGGTAACTCAGTCGGCCCTGCCGGATGATAGTACTACGTCGGAATACGACGCCAGAGGACTGTTGTCGTTTCAGCACACAACCCAGCCCGATGGCAGCAGCCAGACGAAGATTCGGCGTTATAACACCGGGGACGGTCGCGAGGGTAAGCGGACAAAAGAGGTATTTACCGTCAATGAAACGCCGCCAAACTACGGCACATGGAACAATGAGCCGACGATTTATTATATCCGTTCATCAGTTCTCGGCGGCGAGGTTGTGAGCGAGACTACAGCCACCGGCGGCAAGAAAAAGACGAATGTGATCGCGGCGGGCACAAAGATCGCCACGCAATCCGAATATACCTATAACAGCGCCACGACCAAATCAGTCAGTTTCGATCACTACGACGCGGCGGCGATGAGTAACCGTACCACGACTTCCGGTGGCGACGCTTACAATTATGACAGCGGTTATGACGGTGCCCCAGGTGAGTTTGACCCGATGGGAGGGAATATGGGTGTTGCAACGCCCTACGTTACACAAGACCCGCCGCCCGATCCAAACCCAATCTTTCCATTTTTCCCGATTGACGGTGGATCACCGTCCTACGTCAACGGCCAACAGGTTTCCTGCTCCCTCGACGGCCTGTCCGTCAGCTGCGCCTCCGCGTTCCGTTCGCTCGATAACGGCTCGGCAATCCCGGCGGGATTAGCTCCTTATCAGAGTCTGCCGGGATTTCAGTTTAATTCTCACGGATTGGGAATCTATACGGCGAACATACCCGGGCATTATTTCTCAACACCCAACGGATCAGATTCAGGCAATACCATCCGCGTCGGAAGCTACGGTTACGCACCGCCGAGTACGCAATCGTTTAATTTTAACTATCAAAATATCTCATGGGCTCCCCAACAGCAAACCCAGCAACAACCCGAGAGATTAGACCCGTCAACCGTAAATATACTAAAAACAAATCTGGAAAAGTTGATGGCGGATAAAAATTGTGGGGATTTCATAAATTCCGTGTTGGCGGCGTTAAAGGATAAGACTGTGAACGGCGCAACGGCGAAACGATTTGCGGGAAGTATCGGTGACCTCTTTGAAAGGATAAATGGAGGCGGTGGTTTTTGGAAGGAAGGTATCAATGCTCTGGGGCTTTACTATTCCGGGAAGATAACTTTTGGAAGTAGCAATTTCAATCCCACCGGCAGCGGGACATTAAGGTACGGGATTGATGGCAAGAATTTAGTCACGCTTGGTCCCAGAGTTGCCGGAACGGGCTATCAGGTCTATGAGGTAAGCGAGGGACTTGTTACGACGTTTACATTGGTTCATGAACTTGTCCACAGTTCCTATGAAAAAGGGCACGCTGCATCTCATTTCGAAATGGGTCGTTCAGCAGAGAAGGCACTTAAACAAGTCGGCCTACAAGATAAACTGACTCTTACAGATACTAACGCCTCGGCATATTTTAATGCGGCCTTAATTCAAGCCTGCGCGAAGGTGAAATTATGAAAAAATCCATTTTTTATATTGGCATTGTTTTGATGATAGCAATTTTTTCGAGTCGTGAGGTTTCTGCACAGGGTTGGAAGGAAATTGTTCCTTTGGTTTCAACCTGTGAGGATGTTAAGAGGATTCTTGCAGTAAAAGAGTGTGAGTTTCCAACCTCCGAATACGAATTCCCTAAATATACTACAACTGTATATTTCAAAAGAGACAGAGATGAATGGAATGTTTCAAAAGATACAGTAATAAGAGCGCTTGTAATTTTTAAAGACGTGTTGCGGTTACGTGATTACGAGACCGACTTTAAGGACTATGTGATAAAACGTGAAGACGATGTGCCTGAAATTACAATTTATAAAAATGACAGGAAAGGGATAAGTCTTTCAGTACAGATGTACAATCAGCCAGAACCATACATCGGAGATATTTTCCTTTATCCGTCCGAAGGAAATGCAAAGAAATTCAAGTGCAAACCGTAGCTGGCGTGTCCATACTGGAATTGATCAACTCGAACTCCCTTGCTACGCGAAATCCGTTATGATTAGGGCAGATTTGTTATCACCACCCAACATGAAAAAGCGATCCTTCCGCCTAGGCCGTGTTTTAATAGCTCAAACTTTATTGGCTCAATTAAGAGAGGTTTTGGTCAATCATTGAGCTTCGCCTAGCAGTATGGGTCGTTTCCTCACAACAACACCATAGCCCGTGACCCCCGTATTAGCGTATAGCTTAATTAGGGCGACGGTAATTTCTTCGCCTTTGAGAACAAGGGTATGGAGGCCTAACGCATGTTGCGGTCCTTTGGCCTCAATATTTAGAGTGAAAAGTGCGGAGCCAACATACTGAGTGCTCGGATCAGCGGTACCCATAATCATCGGAAGGACAGGGACCTCCGAAAGATCGTAAGTTCCCAATTGGCTCACTGCGTAACCATAACCAATCTTCGCAAGCATTTTCACATACTCATCAACTTCGATATTGGTTGTGCCCCGAATGGTTTTTGTATTTAGCTTTTCTGCTACCTTCTCTGGCTGCTGCCCGAAAACAAGATTCTCAAAGCCTTGAATAACCACCCCTTTCACATTATTGCTATCCGACAAGAAGTTGATAGGTCCAAGCAAAGGTAGATGTATGAACCCCATGGCGTCATCACCGGTTAGCTCACTGGCTTTGAAGACTTCGCCGTCTAAATATTCTAGAAGTTGTTTTCTTTTCTCGATTTTTGTTATGCCTAGATTGGAAACCACCTGCCACCCTGCCTTCAAACATAAAACCTCGTAAAACTTTGGTTTCAAACTTGTTTGTGATTACGTTGCAATTCGAACAACTAGCCAGCGGAAGGATAATATTTCCATTTAAACCCAAAGGGATGATGTGCTCATCAGTGAGATCTTCCCGGGAGTGGCAGTATATACAGATTTTAACAGGTGTTAAGCGGGTTGTTTTATAAGCTTCTATCAAGGATATCTAAGATAATTGGTTTAATGGTTCAAGATTCAGTTGTACCAATTCAAGGCGGGTATATTCTTGCCTTTTAAGCACTAAAATAGTTGATATAGGTGTTAACTAGGCTGCTAAACTCGGCCTGGGACGCTGGCTTTATTACTCCATCAGATGTAAATAGACCGGAACGAGTGATTACCCCAGAAGGATCTTTTTTATCTCTGATGTCCTCAGCGGTATGTCGGAGCAGTTTATAAGAGGGGTAGTTCAACTCGTCGGCTGGAAAAGAGGTTGAGTTTTGATCGTACAATGCTCCTACACGCTCGATATTTAGATCTTGTGCTAGTTCTAAAAACAATTTCATATTTTGTTCTCCACCTACGCCATAGCCAAAAATCTCAAAGTTGAGCTGTACTCCATTGTCTCTGGACCATCGACGGAACAGGCCCACGTCTTCTTGACCTTCAACGAAAAGAATTCGATCGCTGAATAAGATTTCTTTCGCAGTAGTATCAATTAATTGCGGTCGTTGGTATTCAGCAGTGCTAGTCGCTATAAAACTTCCATAGTCTTTTGTATTATCCAGCGAGCTGACGGTGCACTGCACATCTTTATGCTTATTAAGACGGATGACTTTTGATCCGTTTGTAAAGTCCTCCCAGTTCGCAAAGTACGGGGAATGGGTGCATACAATAACTTGTTTATGTTTTGAAAGTTCAGAAAGAAGTTGCGCCAAACGCTTTTGAGCAGTAGGGTGAAGCGATAGTTCAGGTTCGTCGATGATGAAGGTCGATACCTGATCATGCACCAAGTGGGCAGCTATTCTAAATAGGGAAATGACGCCATCACCTAACATGTTCGACTGATGATAGGTCTGCTGTGTTTTGTATTTTATATAGTCGGCCCCGGCATCATTAGTATCGATAGTCCAGCTAGTGAAATGGGGCATAAGCCGTTTCAGTATTTCATCGAATCGACCTCTGGCGTCAGCATCAAGAAGGATGGTTCTAAGAAGCGGTCCTAGGTTGAAACTATCCAGCTTTCTGACATCGGGGCCTGAACTATCAGACACGAACGATGGAAAGTCTGTAGCGCCTCTGAACTCGTGAGCCCAAAAACGTCGAGATGGGAGCAGTTCAAATTTTATATCATGTGGCTGCCCAACGTTCTGGATCACCGACCCATTAACCACGTTTGTGAATTCACTAGTGGTACCGGAATGGTTGGTAATTTTAATAACAGGACTGATACTTGAATGTCGTTCTGACTCTTTGAATTTTTTCTCAGTCGTAATCAACAATGACTCGATAATTGTAGTTTTACCAGTGTTGTTAGGGCCAACTATTAAAGTGAGACCGCTACCATTTTTTGTTCCATCAGGAATGGCAAAAACTACGGTTTGAGTTTGGTAGAACCCTTTATATTGTTCGATGGAGAGTGTTTTTAGCATTGCATGTTCTTTATCCTCATCTTTCTCTCTCCACAGCATCCGGCAAGAGCAAGCCAATTCGAAGAAATGCTGACGGAGAGTCTAAATTTTCCGGCTATTCAGAGTAGGGAAAAGCGGTTAAGTACCGGTATCATTGTGCTTGATTTTCTCGGCGATTGAATTTACTCCTCTGATCAAGGCCGCCTTCGTGGTCCAAAGACTCCTGACTAGCTTCCCATCCCCGGAGCACTGTCACCAAGGTAGCGCGAAACTCTGACCTCCATTCAGGAATCGAACGAGTTTTTCTTTTATATAAGCGTGGTCTCCCACGCTTTTACTTTTAATGTTGTAATGCAGAAATTTATCGAAAGTGTAGTGCACTAATTTGCGCGTAACCGTCGCAATAAAAAATCGGCCAAATGGCCGAATACTTTTATACTTTTTACTAATGGTGGCCCAGACCGGGAAACAAATCGAACTGTTTCCGCATACCTACGCCAAGTTGGTCTAAGGATTGTGTTTTTGGACTTATAACCAGTTGCGGGAACGAATTCCAGCCAATGAATTACCTCAATATTCTAGCCTTTTCCTGTCCTTTCGTCTAGAGGTTCTATTGCCATAACCGTTGCAGACACAGCGTTTAACCCCATAATCCCACCTGCTATACTTAGTTCACCATGTCTAAATCTCCCGTCAAAAAACTGTATTGCTATGTTGATGAAACCGGACAGGACGCCGGTTCTGAGTACTTCGTAGTAGTCAGTATCGTAAGCGAGGATGACCAAGTCCGCACCCGAAGGGATCTAGAGAAAGCTGAAAAGGAAAGTAAGGTCCATGCTCGTAAGTGGTATAACTCAAGGTCACCAGCCAAAGAAGAATTCCTGAGGATGGTGGTCCAGCAGGATCTTGCCAGTGGCGATGTATATTATGCGAAATTTGAGAAGCCCCTACCGTTCGTTTTACCCCTGTTGGAAACCATAGAAAAGGCGATTAAGGATAAGGTCGGTAGGGCAAGCAATTCGTCCCGTGATATGTTTAGTCTGACCAAATCGGTACCAATTCCTGGATGTACCAGTTTGGTCCTCCACGGATCGTTCTTATCCAGCGGGCTAACAGGATTCCCGCCTGAGTTTGGACCGCTATTGGGAGTTGCTCCGCTATTATTGTTCAATTGATACTTACTTGAATCCTGAGCAACATTTCCGTTACAACAAAGTGTCAAAACCGAAACGAAAATGATCGGTATCAACGTTTTTCTGATATACCTTTACATGTGTTCACTCCGCTACTACTTGAAATATTGAATTTCAAATCTTTTACCCTAACCACCCAGACAAGAGAAAAACAAGTCCATCACGTTTCTAACATAAGTTCCGTGGGCCGTCTCAGCGGGTTGTTGACAAGGGTCCGGATTGTTTATATAGTCCTATCAACTTTTCTTAGAAATCGATTCTTGGTTCTTTGCGCCAGAGAATCATTAATTTAATCCAACGACATAGGCCGCAGCGGTTGATAAAAAGACCTGCTCTACTATTCATAGAATGGATTTTGGTTCGTTTTAAATGCCGTAGAAGCTTCGGAGCGAAAGACAGGGAGGAGAAGTTATGACCGATTTGATGATTGCTTTACTGGTCGGATTTCTATTATCGAGACTCACGTCAGTGACGATTGATTTCAGGACGCCAAAACATAAGAGAAGCAGAAAATTCCGTACTACCAAATCTCTTCCTGACAAAGTCTTCGACAGACCCAAAAGGCTTAACAAAAAGAACGGATTATTGGGACCCGGTCTTTGCGGTGTTCCAGATCTCCTGTATCTCACGGAGCCCTGCACTACTCTGTACCGATACGCTCGCTTTTGAAACCCCAGTATGGATCTGTGGCAAATCCCGAACACTGCTCCTGATTCCTTTCCGGTATCTTTCTATCGCTTTGTCCAATTCCGTGCGGAGTTCCTCTATAGACTTCAAACCGAATTTGGTCGCAAGTTCTTTTGCGACTGGTATAGAGTAAGGATCAACCAAGATCGAGGAATTCTTTCACCAAAATACACCCAACTTCTTGGCCACCAGGTAGAATGAAATGCGCCACTGACTCGCACAAAAAATGGTGTTGAGGAACATTCCGTAACAGCAGAAATGGCTCCGCGGGCGACGTCCGCCCAGCTGGACCAGTCAAAAACTAAAATCGTTGGCGAAGAATAAAGCTTACATCAAGGTTACGGGTTGCCCGTCCGAATTCATAAACAAGATGGCACCATTCAGGAAGAACGGACGTACCCACGTAGTGAAGACCCAACCGGTTCCAAGGGGTAGACTTGATCTTTTTGGGATTGCTACTAGGAGAGTCGCCCGTTCGTATCCATCCGCCCGCGGGATACACCTCAACAAGTTCCTTGTCGCGATCAGCAGATAGAAGTGGTCGAATGAATCTAGGATCGCTTGAGAGCGGAAGGGAAGTTAGATGACATGCTGCTGAAGAGTAAATCGATAAGCGGTTTAAGAATACCAAGTCAAAGAACGCCGCGCTGTTACCATTGACTTGATACCCAGAGCTCTTTCCTTTCCATTTGTGCTCGAAACGATAATTGGAGCTGTCATTTCTGTTACTTCTTTTCTCGTACGCGGAGCTCGGCTAAGGTGCCGTCGACTTTAGATTTAAGGTCAGAATCAAGCAGCGGTCCTAATTCTGTGAGGTAATCGATAACGGCCGTCCGGATCCTATTACCTTTCAAACCGATTGCCCACGGAAGCGTGAAGCAGAACACGTTATGACGGAACTCTCGAGATCCTTCAAGGATATCAATGAGAGCGTCAGTCGCATGCGGAGAATTCATCACGGCTAATAGCTGTACAGCATTGGTGTAAAGGACCGGATCATTCGAGACCCCGCGGGCGAGCTTTACAACTTCCTCCGAATCATCGCCGCACTTTGTCGGCGATAGTTTGTCGATGAGTTTGCCTATCTGCTTGCGAGCGCCTTTGGTAATATTTGGCAGTCTTGCGCGCACCAACTCGATCATCACACCGGACGCCTCCTTTCGCAGGATCGACTTGCCTTTCTTAAAACACTGAAGGCGCGCCATGTCGTCCAATATGTTGTGAAACATCGAGGGCCGCCGTCCGCTCTTTAATACCTCCAAATAAAACCTTGCTACTTCTTCGGACTCCGTTCGTGTTCGATATTCATCCGTGGTTGCAAGAATGTCGAACGCTCGGCGAGCGGGGTGATTCTCCGCCACAGCGCCAGTCTGAGAGGGGTCGAGAGTGCGATCGCCTATAACTTTGGTAGCCGACGCTAGCATATCGGCAGTCGGCCATTTTGCAAAGATCGCTCGGAGCGGCTTTCTCCAGTGGGCGCATGCCGACCTAAAGATAAAATCCTTTTCGTCCTGGGTGGCCGGGTTGTCGGGGAGCCCGCGACTAATAAAGACGAAGTCAACATTGGTTGGCAACCCGCCGTTCTGTTTCCATAACTGGAATTGCAGTTCGTAAGCCACCCGTGGGTCTTTACAAGCAAGCGGACCAACCGCACCGTCCAAAAGCCCCTCCACAGGGGAATGCCACTCTGTGATCTTGCAGAATCCCTTGAGATCGGTCACACTCTGCGGCCGGTGTCGTCGATCGAGCGTCACGCATCTCAAGACGATCTGTCCTAGTTGTTCTGCGTCATTTAATCGCAGGCCCAACATAAGATCGTCCGCTGTCCAATCGGCCGTGAGTACCTTGCCTGTAATCATCGACCATAGAACTAACCCGAGTGAATATATGTCCGCGAGTGAATCACGATTCTCGGGATTATTCCAGATCGTTCGATCCATATACGCGATCGTGGCACCGATCTGCGTGACGATGGTACTTGCGTTCTCACCGATGTGGCAAAGGTCGAAATCGATGATCTTAGGGGTGCCGTCGTTTGTTACGAGGATGTTTGCAGGCTTTAGATCGCAATGGGAGATATGTTGAGCGTGCGCGTGCACTATACCCTCGCAGATTTTTAGGAACAATGCGACTCGTCCGTCGAGCGACAAACTATTTGCGTTGACGTACGCAACGACATCGACTCCGTCGATATACTCCATTCTGTGAAATGGCCGGCCACGATAAACGCCAATATCGAATACTTCGCATATATACGGGTGCCTTAACTGCGCGAGACCTGTAGCACCGCGCTTAAACCTCATGTTCATGCTGGAGCGCGATTCAACCGACGGATGCAGGATCTTCAACGCCTCGACCCGTTGTAACCGTCGATGTCGCGCGGTAAATACGCGCCCGAATCCCCCCGAACCTATATCACGTATCACCTCGGTGCCCGCGAAGAAGCTGCGGATCTTTTCCGCACCAATAACCTCCACAATCCGATGCCAATGGACTGAGATTTCTGCAACCAGAACGTCCAGTAGCTTTTCAGGTGTGGTACCGATAAATTCAAAGATTTGGAGATTAACACCATTAGTAAGGACAATGTGACACGCATCGATGAGTCTATGCGAGGAATATGACACGGCCTGGTCCAGCACGTCACTCGTAAGCGGAACCCGAGGGCGTTTCATTTCGACCACTATACGACTCGAGGGAAGATCAAACGGGTTCTCCGGATCCGTCTCGACGATGTAATCAGTGCGAACTGGCGTTCCGCTTCCGAGAATGACGGTCCGTTCTCGCGAGATCTCTTCTTCGCTAAATCCTAATTCCATAAGCATGGGGGTCACGAGTACTTCGCGGACATCCATCTCGGACGAGTCATTGGAGAAGACGGGAATTCGGAACATTTCTCAGTAGTGTACGCTAACTAAAACAAAAAAAGGACCGATCAATTAAGATCGGTCGTCACGATTCAAGCTACCAGTACACAAGGTTTAGCCTCAATCGTTAAGTCGAGATTGAATCACCAGGTCATAGCAAATCTACGTACGTTGCTTCTTCAGCAGGGCCAAGAGCCGCTCCCTGAAATCTGCGGTCACGGTGTCGGCCTCGCGTAGCGATAAAACGTTTTGAAACCATGCATTAACGCTTTCGCACAAAGACCTGAACAGAAGTTCATTCAGGTCCGCAAGCTTATCATCCCGTGACGTGCCTGTCGGCGTAAGGGTCCATAAAAAATAAAAAATCACGCAGAAACATTACTATTTCACGTGGGATAAACGGATAGTCGGCCTGCGCGGAGGCGATGTTATCCGTCTCTACGCGCGCAAAAAGTTGATCTCGGTCCTGTACCGGCATACTAAATCCTCCTAATTATTCGATTGTTTTGCGACCGTCGAGCGGTCCCGTAAATGTAGCAGACAAAGCAATTCCTGTCAATAGGCGGACCAGATGGGCCTGGCCTTTTGTTAGATGCGTGAAACACGCCCCCAATCACTGTCGGCTACGGTATCACCTGGAAAGACACTGCAAACTTTGTCGATGCTTTACCCCCAGACTAAATCTGCCGCAAAACGAATGGGCAATTACTCCAGTCGATGCAAGGTTGTTCTGTCGAGGCTTTAGGGTAAACATCAGCATCACCAACGAAGCCAGCAAGATCTTCGCTAGCGAACCTTACCCAAGCTTGGGTCGTAAAATCTTGCTCTGCTGAATTGTACTTCCGTTAATGTGTCTGTCTCACGACCTGTAGCTATCGTTACGGCGGCTATACCTGTCTATCCTAATCGTGCCTCCGAATCGTATGGGCGGGCTGAACGTAAAAAACTTGCCTTTTAGATCTGAATAATTCTTCGCCCTGACCTCACCTATGAAAAACACATGTTCCCCGCTCACCTTCATAGGCGATGGCTCTTCGGGACTATTGTTTAGGATCTTCTCTCCCGCAGTGGTAGTGCCAGTAGTAACCGTCTTCCATATCAACCGCGGACCAGTTTCACGCATATAAACCGCAGACCAGTTTCACGTCCGTTGAATAATCCTGTAGCGAACCTAGTTACGAGATCGTATAGAGATTCAGTGCTTGCCCGTTGCTACATTTTCCTGGAGCATCAACGTAAAGTATGGAGCCAACTTCAAAGCTGCGTTCTCTGGTCTCATCACATGCTTCTGAAAACGTTTCAGCAAAGCAACCGTAGATTTTTCCCGATGCCCGCCTGACCGTGTTGGTTCGAACATACCACTGCTTTACATTAGGGTGAGTGTCCTGCAGGGAAGGATAGTCGGCGTCGGCACCGGCTGGTAATGCATTCAGAAACTCAACGAGTTCTTTACCTCCGATTCTTTCGTTCATATTGTTCTCCTGATGCGGCAATGTTAACACCCCTGTCTAGAGCTTCCTCACCTTGTGAATGAAGGTTCCCTTTTGCTTCGGGGTCCTCGATTCTTCTTGCTATCAACAGAAATTCCGCCCAAGGAACGCTCCGGTACGTTTTGCTTTTCACAGTACTCGTTCATAGATCACCTGGTTTTGTTTACAAATGGTCTACCAATAGGCTCACAGAGCACTGACATTACATACGTAGTAATGATTCGCGTTATACGGTGATGATCGAAGAGCGAAGTTAAATACCTGACCATTTCCCACAAAGATAGCCGGCCGTATGTTGACGCCTCTTCCGTCAATCATATAGTACTTCGTGCTATTCGGCTCCACGATAACGTACTTTGTCGCCGGCCAGTTTGGATCTGTCACTGTGTCTATGCTTCCAGTCACAGTATAGCCCATCCCTGGTTGATCACAAGGATTTGGCCGCTGCGGATCAAGGACTATTTCCTCCATCGGAGGCTTCGGATGCCCACGCGGCGGTGCGCAACCCCCGCAGCCGCAGTTTTGTTGAAAGATATAGTTGAACAGGAAGAAACCTACAGCAATGCTGCCGAGAATAGTAGATAGAGCAGACATCAATTACGCACCTCGCAGAAACGGGGAATAAGGAAAATGGAAGAATGCTAACACAATGGCACCTCTCCGATTAAAGCGAGAGCCAGAACACACATGTCGGGGCATGTCTCTGCCTTCTGTATTGTTTTGCATATCAACCAGCCACTCGCCAGTCAGCCTGTTTCGCTTCTGATCTCGCGAGGATATCTCGGAGCTTGCGAGCTCTCCCGAAAACACGTCCCTGGGAGAGATATGGCTCCACATGGCTCCATAACGCAGAATATTATTATGCGATGCGCGACGTACGTGCCAGCTTTGGTCCTACACCGCTTCGGGAATGACTCTTCTTTCCGTAACCGTTATTTACGACAATTTGCTCTAAGATCAATTCGATGACAAAGGGCAGTCCTTCCTGAAATGTGATTCGTCAGAGTTCGGCAACTTGGTGCTCTGTTCATTGAGATGGGCACGTTCCTCGCTCTGATACTCATTGCTACCGGTCTGATCAGAATCTTTCCATTAGCTGATCGATAGCTATCCATATATTAGTCAAGTTTTGTCAATACTGATTCCGACGACGGCGTCGTTGGGCATTGCAGCTCTGGCGATAATATTTCTGACTGCTCAAGTGACGGCCGCTTATGGTAGTCCGTTCGTCCTGCGAGAGCTATATAGAACCAGGGATTTATATGTTCTGTTCACTGTTCTTTTATCAACGATGATTGGTGGCTATGTCGCGTTGGTCCTGGACACGGATTCTGTTACGACTGGGCAACTTAGGGGAATGGGGGAGGAGATTTCCATCGTTCTCGCGGACATAGTCATGATAGAATAGCCACTTAATCATGCCCGATACCCGCTCATTGCCATTCCGCGAACGGCTAGCGCTTGATCTTTCAGATCTTGCAGTAGCTGGAGACATCGCCCCCGGCGATGCTACCGCGCGGCCGGTCGACGTCATCATCCGCACCCATTTCGTGGCGATGGACTCGCTGCCGCCGCCCCCCGACGACCCCCTGCGCCGGCGCGACGACCCGATGGCGCGTCTGTATGGCGAATTCCTCGCTCACCAGAGCGATTACGCCAAGGCGGAACCGGAACTGCTGAAGTGGCTGCGCGCCTCGCCCGAAAACGCCGAACAATTCGCCGAGAATCCCTTTGCGGCGCTGGCGGGGGTTCCGCATGTCGAGCCAGAGGTGAAGGCGCGACTAGGACCGCTCTTCGGACGTCATTCGGGCGCTGTCATGCCCCGGCTGGCCGGCGCCCGGGTCACCGAAATGAGTTTCGACGCTCTCGACGCGCTGCCGCCGGCGGATCCACCACCCGGCAAGGCCGGCGAAGACATCGATTCGGATGCCTTGTTCGAAGTGGGCCTGTCGCAATTAGCGCGCATCCTTGGCGAGAAGCTGCTGCCGCCGATCCGCGAGGCGGCATCGGAAATCGCCTTCCTCGTGCCGCCCGTCAACCCGCTTCCTGCGCTTCCGGGAACGGTGCGCCTGCTCGCCGGCCGACCGGGCGATCCGCTGCTGGTGCGCGAAGCGACAGACACGCTCAAGCTGACGATGGGGTTCAATTCGGGTCAGCTGGAAATCGGCCCCGTGAGCCCGAGCCTGACAGACCTAGGCCCGGTCACGCTCGACGCCCGGCTCAAGCTCTCGATCACGCCCGCGACCGGCGGTGCGCTGCTCAATCTCGAGCTCGTCCCGGGCGGCCTGACGATTTCGCAGCCCCCCGGGCTCGGCGGTAGCGTGCTCACCAACTGGAACGCCGCCGCGCCGCGCATTGTCCAGGCCCTCTCGCCGCTGTTCGCCTACCCGGTCCGGCTGACTTTCCCGACCGGGCTGTGCGATCTTGGGCCGCGCGCCGTCGCAGCGGCGCTACTGCCGCCCGCAGACGGCACTATGCAGGATTCGCTCGCGTTGGCCATCGCGCTGTTCGAGGGCACGGTGCCGGGTTTCGCGGCAAACGCCAGGTCGCGCGTCGCCGCCAGCCAGGATGGGGCGTTGTTTCTGTCCAATCGTCTGATGGTGGAGGTGGCATGCTGCCTGCTGTCACAGTCGGCCGAACTGGCCACATTGCCCCCGCCCGTCGTCGAAGCGTCCGATGCCGAAGCGAAGTGTCGCTGGGAAAACATCGGCAATTTCCGGCTCGGCCAGGAAGTCTACGACGAGCTGGTCTTCCTCGAGGTCAAAGCGGTCGACGGCGGCTTCGAGACCTCGATGGAGCTCAAGAAAAGCGGCTTCGGCTGGCGCATGACAGTGCACGGCGGCGCCGAGATCAAGCTAAACCTATTCGAGGGCAAGATCACCGTCAGCGCGATTCCCACGTTGATCATACACACCGACGTCGCCTGCTGGGTGCACATCCTGGGAATCCTGGCGATCATCGCTGGGGCGATAGTGCTCTATTTCAGTGGCGGCACAGGGGCTGCGTTCGCCGTCGGTCTCTTCACCTTGGGAGCGGGCCTGCTGGTTCTGACTCTCGGCCATTTGGTAGCGGACCTCCTCGACGCCTTGATCCCCGGAAACCTCGTCGATCCCTCGCAACTGCTCGGCCTCCTGCCGGGCGGGCTCGGCCACGGGTTCGGCCAGCTGTCGTTCCTGACCTCGCTCGAATGGGACGATCTCGAGCTCGGCGGGTACATGACCACGCCGGGCTCGCCGCTGTTGGTCGCCGGCGGCGACTTCGTCCTTGCGCCCGGTTGGGGCATCGACCTCGACATCGGGGAGATGGTTCCACCAGTCGACCTGACCTCACGCATGGACGCCGACTTGCGGCTGCGCGAGCCTCCGGGGCTGGCAATGGCGCGAATGGTCGCGGACAGCGGGTCGTTCGGCGCCCGGACGAGCACCGGCAGCGTGCCGGTGGCAGTCTTCGTCTCGCACGCGAGCGGAGTCGGGCCCTTCGACAACGTCGGCCCGATCCACGGCCGTTCGCTGGAAGCGATCGGCGCCAGCCGGCTGGTGCCGTTCGGCACGCGGCCTTATGCCTCAATCGGCTTCAGCGATCTCGCCGGCCTCGGCTTCCCGCAGAGCGCGACCAGCCTCAGCGTGCCGTCCGCGCCGTCGACCGGCAGCAATGCGCTGACCCGGACCTTCGCAGTCAGGACCAGCGCTGGGCGGCTGGCCAGTTGCGCGGTGTGGACCGACCAGCAGCATCGCACGATGCTGAGGTTCCGTACCTTCGACACGCCGATATGGCTGTCGCTCTCGGCCGAGACGTCCGTCGAAGCGTTCGGTAAGCCCGAGTTCGGCCAGTCATTCGTCTTCCACGGTATCTACACCGCCCTGCCCGGGTCCCCGTGGCCTCCGCTGCCCGCCACCAGCTATCGCTGGTACTGGTCGGGCGTCGAGCTGGTTGGCACTGGGCTGCTCGACCAGGTCGGCAACCGCTTCACCATTATAGGCAATCGCTGTGAGATCCACACGGTGCAGGGCGCCGATCTCGAAGGCTGGCTGTGCGGCGCCGCCAGTAAGCCGTCGGGTCTCGAAGCCGTGGCCTGCCGAAACATCCGGCACATGGGCAAGCTTCCGGGAACTCCGAATCCCGGCGGTGGCTTCCCTGGCTCCGGCGGGCCGGGAGGTGGGTTCGGTGGCGGACTTCCGGGCGGCGGTGGGCCGGATCTGTAATTCGAACCGGTCGTTCGATTAGGGATGGACTCGTCTGGCCAGTCCATCAGAATCGCGAAGCCAAGAGTTCAGTTACACAAATTAAGCCGGAGGCGAGTTACTTCCATTCAGGAATCGAACGCATCCGCCTCATAAATAAGCGATGTCTCCCACGCTTATACTTTTAATGCAGTAATGCAGAAATTTATCGAAAGTGCAGTGCGATAATTTGCGCGTAACTATAGCAATAAAAAATCGGCCAAATGGCCGAATACTTTTATACGTTTAACGAATGGTGGCCCAGACCGAGAAACAAATCGAACTGTTTCCGCATACCTAAGCCAAGTTGGTCTAAGAATTGTGTTTTTGGACTTATAACCCGCTGCGGGAATCAATTCCAGCCATCGAATTACCTCAATATTCTAGCGTTTTCTAGTCTTTTCGTCTAGTACAGGCGGCCGCTAACCCTATTAGAAACACATGAGTTTAACCCCATCAGTTAGACTGTGATACTTATTGGACGAGGGCGCAACTCTCCGAATCCGCGAACGAATCCGAACCGTCTCGGTCGCGCGGGGACCGGCATTACTGTACGCATGGGAGGAACTCACGTCTCGAAACCCATTCGCGAGCAAGGCGCCGCTTGTTAAGCGTTATTCCGGTATTTGCGGAGGCAACTTCAGAGGCGATTGTAATAGCTTAACCGACAAATCGAAGCATGAAGGAGTTTTTGCCAGAGTAAAGCGGGCTCCGACCCCTATTCTCAGTGAGCCACCGTTGATAACCGCCGATCTCAGGTCCACCGTAATTGATGGCCAGTTCCAGACCGAAGAGAGCTAGGATGAAGAACCACTCGTCCCAATCGGTTTTCACTATATCGAACTCATGCACAAGCTGGATCGGCTCCCCATCCTCGTCGAGCCACTTCGCGTCCATATTGTAGATTCGTCGGACGTGAAACGGCCAATCTGCCGGCTCGCCGCGTCTGGCGTGATGCCTGATAGGGTCCAACTGAGTCTCGGCGGCGAAAGACGCCAACCACTCCTCATTACGAGAGAATCTTGCCGCCATCGCCTCGATGGCGGCCTTCGCGAGGAAACGTGATACTAGTCTGGCGGGTGGATCGGAAGCTAGTGGAAGAATCAGCTTCGCTCCTTTCGTAGCGAGAATGTGTTTCGCGCCGACCTCATCGAGCGAAATAATACCGGCAAGGTTGGAATTGGTGAACTTCTGTAACACGGCCGGATAATCCGGTAGAACAATTCCTTCCACGATGGGGACCCGACCCCGCTTATTTGGAATCGCCTGGTCGTACCGCATGTGGCGCATGGCGTCCGTCTCGAGAAAAGGTTTTTCCACCTTTGTGGCGAAATAGTTATTGCATTTGTCACAAACCACGCCTGGCGGCAGCACGTGACTCAAATTTCCGAGCGACTCGGGGATGATATGTTCCACGCTACACGACTCGGTCGAATCGATCTTACAGAAGATGCATTGCATATTATGGAAGGTACAATGATATGCGGGCAATCACCACGATAACAACAGACTTATATTTTGAACTGTGTGAAAACTATACCGACGCAAATGATTCAGTCAAGGATTTGCATAGATATCGAAAATTTTGGGGGGGAGTAAAGTTGTGGATGATAATTCGAAGCGAATCAAGGGTCAGAGAAGATTCGTATTTCCAAACATCCCCTATGAAGATCGCATGGCCTGTGTTTGCATCTGCATAATACTCATCAAAAAAATCACGCGAGACACAAGCCTGATCTCCGGCGATTTTCCAGATCTCATCTGGCGGCGCGGTTACGATCTTCGAAACATTAAAGCCACCGACAATCGCTTTGACGGGAGTCGAAACGTAGATGATCACGGATTGCCCTTCGGACATCTTTGGAAAAGACTTTCGCAGCTCGACCGTTTTCAGCCCCTTGAAGATCTTTTCCGCGTATATCGGTTGTATGGAGAGAAGAATGTGTGGCGAATCAGTAGTTTGGGTCATAAGTTCTATTCTGGCCACGGCTGTATATTTCAGCGAATATTTTCGGCGGAACGCGCGATACCCCAGCAAGCTGCATCTTCCATTGGAAGCGGTCCTTTAGATCGTAAAGCTGATCCAGATCGACTGGGTGGACGAATGTCTCGGTATTACCAAAAAGCAAGACCATAACGTCTTCGTCCAAATTGTCGGGATTTATTGATCGGACATCATCCCAAGTGTATATTCCAAGTCTTTGGTACCGTTTGAAAAGCTCCTTCGGCGTCCCGACGACCACGTCTCTCAGTAATGAACAGGCCCGGACCGCACCCACATCGGCGTATCCTCGGGAAGAACCTTTACTAACATACCAAAGAATTCTCGCGGGGGCTCTGATTCCCGCCGAGTTACGATTTGAACGGTAAAAGGCCTGTTCCTTTCGCAGTGCTAGGGCCTCATCGGCGGGAAAAAGTCCCTGCCTTGCCAGGCCAACATCGAAAAGTTCTCTCGCCCACTCGGGACGAATCGGGACCAAGAATGCCTCAAGACCGGCATCGAATATTTTCAATGGAAAAAACGTTGTTTCGAGATCTCCGAAAACTGAGGGGGAAATTTGTTCCGGCGTGAACCGCTGCAAACTTTTCGTGTTGCCGATGAGCTCAGCCTCATTTTTCGAAGCTGAAGGCAGATTCGCTAGCAAGGAATCCAAATTACCGAACGACGATATAAATGGCAAATGGAATTTCACGAACGTACCATCATCATTTTCGACGAATCCTTCGTCGACGAGCAGCTCAGCGAGCTGCTCGCTCAAATGCGGATCGCTCACCTCGACGGCCGAGCAGCCTCGTCCAATCGATTCATCGACTAGGTGAAGAATCAGATGAGCCGACAAGGTGTGCGAGAGTTTTCCGCGGGCGACTCGTAAGATGGGCACCCGCAGTCTCTCTGCCTGCTTCTGGAGGAGACCGATAATCGCCAGCGAAGTGTCAAGGCTCGAAACTAACGAGACGCTGCAACATTCGACGTCAGCCTGAAGAGCACGCAAACGTCGACGAAAGTTCACGGCACCTTCGAGTTGATGATACCGATCCGACAGTTGCGCCTCACTCCCTGGCGCAGCTCGCTCCATGCGGATGGCTGTGCCACCGAGTCGAGCCGGCTGATACGCGTCGCTATTTTCGATCTGTTCGATCTGGCGCACGAAATCGGCAGGCCTCAATATGTGAAGGCCATAGCGTTCATTCAGAGGACTGACAAACCCAGCGCGGAGCATGGCCTCGTCCCTAGTTACAAAATACGAGACGTTGGCCGAAAGTGTCCCGGCGAGCTGACGAAGATCAGATTCGTCCTGAGCGGTTCGCGTATCCGGCGTCTTCGGGTGCAGTGGGCTTATCTCGGCGTATGCTCTTTCGATATCGTGTGGGTTGTTGGGAAGTACCGTTACGGTTAGGGCATTCTCCAGGGACCGTTCGCGATCAAGTTCGTCTGGATTGCGATTGATCTCGTTGAGAGTTTCGTCGCACACGCGAAGTTCGAGCAGATCGCTCAGCCAAGCTGCCTGGAGAAACTTAGATTCGTCGTGACCGTCACGACTCTCGTCGAACAGGTCGAACAATATGTTCGCGTCTATGACGGCCCTTATCTTTCGTTCGGACTCGAGGTTCGCCCGATCGAAAAGCGTAGGGTGGCCGTGGTCAAACCACCAGTGAACAAGGGTTTTTGGTTCGCGCCCGCGGCCCTTTGTTTGGCGCATCGGAACGAAGTTGTAGCGGGGCCAGAGGTCGTTCGCAGCATAATCGAGACGACATTTTAGACTGATGCCAATCAGGTCAGAAGTGATTGTCTTGAGCTCATCAATCAAACCTCGCGAAACGCCCAGACCCCTCGCGGTTTCGTCTACGCAGAGGTGCGTTATACGAGCGATGCGGCGGGAAACTCGATAGAGTAAATAACCCGCGAACCGACCACCCTCATCCACCGCGACGAGGATTTGTTTCCGCTGTGCGTGGTCATCAAAAGCACCGTCAGGAAAAAATCCAAGCGTCGAAGAATTTCGCTTTCCTAAAGTCTTAACGTCGATTAGAAAGGGCGACGAACGGTCGATACACAGGATAGAAATGGTCATTGTTGTTAGCGAGAATGGTTTACTTATTTCATTCACACGCAAATTTCGGTACCACAGTAGCATGTATAGCGCTTGTGATTCTGAATTGTTATTTGTCTCGCCGATTGCATCAATCCGACACTGGAGGAGGACAGCCTTCTTGCCGGGTGGTTCGTGTAAATTAAACTTGATGTCATTGATTCGGAGGGTTTGTCGTTCGTGCTCGCGCCCGGGATTGAATAGCTATATCTGTCAAAGCCATTCAGTCAAGCGATCGTATTTTTTGGAACTGGCACAGGAATTTCCAAACAGCAGATACAGATGGCTGGTAAGTCTCGATGGATCGCCACTGTGACGCATCTGAAACGACGTTTAAGTGCTCTGATTGGGCCGTGAAGTGCAGACATGGCCGAATGCGGTCCCGAAGCAAAACCCCATTTTGAAAAAAAGCTCCGATCCTCAGATGAATTGTGTAGTCTAACGAAATTAGATCAGGAATCAGATAAATTTTCCGAACCAACTCTGCCCGCGCATCATTGATTAGGTTGATAGGCACACGCAACCAGGATGTCCGAGCCGTATCTTCCGCTGAGTTCGAAACAGCTAACACCATTAGCTTTCTCGACAGATTTGGCGCGGTATCGAGTTTGCACCCACGCGCTCACCTAGCCTTCTACAATGCCCTACGCTAAAGATTAGACGCAGATGATTTTGGGCGCGCATCAATCAATGCGAAATTAAGGTTTAATTTTCTTTCAGCGGATGTTTTCGCGACCCGATTTTCGAGTTTAGCGATCCTTCGGCTATTGGATTGAGTATCCCGAAACAACACAGCTAAAAGCCAGCCATCGACGACCCGATCACTCCGCATGTAACTCGGAAGTTGCTTAGACAGCCCGTTCCAAAAATCAGAATTTTCAAGCTTCTTGATCTCGAGGTGAGCTCGTTGCCTGTACCCATTAGAAAATTTAAAGTCGACCGGACCGCGACCTAGATCAACCTCAGCGTCGAGGGAGATTCCGGCTGACGCACATTCACTTTGCACGATGCCTTTGAAAAGAACTTGAATATTTTTCTCGCTTCGTTCGGATGAATATCCTTCGTTCCAAAGAAGTCGCCAGCCACCCTGCTCTTCGATATACAGTCGAAAGTTTTCGATCACACCAACGATTATTTTACGAAATTCTTCGTCCTTAGAAGGCGGCGGTAATATCAACCCTGATTTCCCGTAGACCATCGAGCCCTGTGAAGTATCGATCGATATCTCGGTATTAGGTCTGGCACTTTTCTCGAGAGACTCTATGACTTCAATGAAGGCGTCAATAGTTAGCTTGTGGGTAAGATTGTAGGCGGTGAGGAGCACTTCCAACGGGTTCTTGTAGCGGTCCGGATCCTGTTTTAGCGCCCGGCAGATTTGATGGAACGCTGAGACAAAGTCTTCCACGGTTACGGCGTCCATGGCAAAGACTTTTGAGTATTGTCTGTACTTTACAATCCAGTTCGCTGCATCGATCGCTCGGAGGCCGACGGTCCGTATGAGAATGAAGTAGAAATCCTTGAATGCGACAAACTCGGGAGAGTATTTGAGGCGGATAAGCTGGTGTGCATCCAGTCTGGAGAGGGAATCTTGAATCCCCAGAGCTCCCATACAGCGAAGGAAGATGCCGGAATCGAAGCAGGACGATTGCTGAATGTATTGAGGAGCCAGCGTCAATTCGTGACGGTCAACTCCAAGCCCAAGGACTTCGGAAGTAGCTTGAGCATACATGGTAGATAACCTATGCTTCGACGCCCTTAGTATTGGCGGTGGCAATTTTAGCAGAATAAGCTTAGGCCCGAGGTACTCCCACACAAAGCTTGCCCGTCCACGATCCCGCGAGATTATTACCAACTTACCGACGAGATCAAGCCGCTCGTTCTCATTAGGAAAATATTTTGCTAGAAGTACGCCCAACGAACCCGGTTCGGTTGATTGAATATCCCGTATCCAAATATCCACGATCTTATCGCTGATACTGCATGAAGGTCTCTTTAAAATATAACCTAGCCCCGAAAGCTCCTCGGCGCGATCCTTGACCAAGGAAGGGTCGTTGTAGCTATTAAGCTCCTCCGGGCTAGTAACGATTTTTGTATCACCGTGCTCCTCAAAGTCCTCGACCTCCGAATCAACAAAATAGACGAGTTCACCGCGAGTGAACAGTGGAGCCAGGTCAAGTGTTATTTGTCGGGTTATCTCGGATTCGAAGAAAAAGGAACTCGCAGCAACGATTCTATCAGTAAGCAAGTAGAGTGCCTTTACGTGAAGTAATACTTCAGCGAAATCCAGTTGGAAAGCTGACTGAGTCGGTGCATTACCAGAAGTCCAGAATGAAGTGTTCTCCGATCTAACTGTTTCAATTCCGATTTCCTTTAATTGCGACATACGTTTCAATCAGCTCATCGACTGACGTTACCGACGAATCCAGGCGTGTTAGTGACATGCCTGAACGCTCCAGATCGCCTGCCACTTCATTAAACGCAAAATGTAGGGCTCTAATGTAGTCAGGCGAATAAAAGGCCTCATGTCGGCGCCTTCGATCCCTGATGCGTTTCTGCATTGTGTGTAAGTCACACGTGACAAAAACGATCTCTGTCGGTTTGGGCATTGATCGCTCGAGGAGCAGGTAGTAGCTGTAGAAGATCTGAAACTCAAATTTAGTAATCCAACCAAGCCTCAGTAAAGCCCGGGAGTAAGCAAGACTCGTGTATATTGATTCATCAACGGCACTATTTTGAGGGGCTGAAATTGCATACAAGTACCGTCGGAGAAGGCTTTCAAGTTGGAAAGGAAAAAAGTATTCTTTGGATCCTTTCTCAAAAGCCATCTTAAGGAATGTGTTCAGATTAGACCCTTTCCGAGACCACGTCGTGTCACGGATCACATTGATCAGCGGGTCAACTTTCGCTAGAGCGTTCAAGAACGTGGACTTGCCGACAGCTGGCGGGCCGAGTGAGACGATCTTGTTTGGAGTTGGTTCTGGAAATGACCCAGTGCCAAAAAGCGTATTTCGGAGCTCAATCTCAATCGGCCTTATTCTAAGATTTACGAGCGGACTGTAGCCTTCAAAAAGCTCAAGCTGCTTGTGGGGGAAAACCTCGTTAATGCAACCGTCAACGTCCGGAACAAGCTCCAATCTAAGAGCTGCTTCGGGGGTGAACCATTCATAGCTGACGTGCTCGAGGTCGTTCAGCTTTATATTGGGAAGTAATCTGAGATCGGTTACGAACAACGTGTAGAGGAAATTCATGTCGTCATTCACAACATGAAACGTTTTTATCTCAATCAGATTGTCATGGGAAAGCAGGATCCCGGTTTCCTCGAATAGTTCTCGGATTACCGCCTTGGTAGGCGACTCGCCTTCCGCGATTTTTCCACTTGGTACTCCCCAGTAACCTGGGTAGGACTTCCCCTTCACCCTTTTTAATAAAAGAAGTTTTCCGTTGAAAATACAGAAACAGCCAACGCTGGCGAATAGAGGGCTGATATCGGGTTGTACTTCTCGGAAGAGCATCAGAGTTAAAAGCTAATTGTTATTGGTAAGGTTGGATAGCTCCCTAAGTATAGCGGTTCCCAAGATCTCGGCAATACCTGATCCTTCGGAAGCCAGTACTTCTCTATCTGTACGCACCGATCATATTCGTCGTGTCGTACAAGGTAGAGCGCGAAACACCAACCCCTATTTAGGATTCGAACGAATTGAACTCATAAATAAGCGTGGTCTCCCACGCTTTTACTTTTCATGTTGTAATGCAGAAATTTATCGAGTCGGGTGCGCGTTAATTTGCGCGTAACTATAGCAATAAAAAATCGGCGAGGGGTTCGTCGGCGGATTTAGATCCGGCAGTCGTTGAAAAATTATTCTGGCAACGAATTACCTCGGGAAAACCATCTATGTACTAGCTGCGTTGATCGATAATTTTTGTTGGAAACACTCTCCCAAAAGAGTTTTGTTTTAGATCAGGTTTTACTAAAACGGCTTCGAATTCCCCAGAAACTTCCCAGAGCTTCCCGGATTTCCCAGTCAAGTGAATAGATAAATAGGAGCGCTCGAAGGCTTCTTTGTTACTAAAGCTATGTCAAAAAGGAATAAGAGCGGCAGGCGTGCGTCTGAAATTACCCGATTGGGCCTCATCGATGGGGGACCCTCGCCCGATGCCGAAATGGTTGAAGCAGCGAAACCCGTAAACCGATTGTGGTTGGTCGGCGGGATTGCACTCGTGCTCACTCTCGTTGTCGGCGTGTTTGCGGCCAACGGCTGGTTTCCGAGGACGGATGGATTGAGCGGTAAGCGGAGCGGGTGGTTTGGGGCTGAGGTCGCGAAGAACTCAGCGAGCTGCTTATGGAGCGAAAAGCGAGAAAAACGGAGTTTTTATCGCTTTTAACAAAAAGGAAGGCAATGGAGAAGATGTAAATGCTTCCTTTAAAAAAGGTAAGTTAGTGAGCGTAACGGTCACTTTTGACAGGACTGCTTTAGATAGCGACAGTTCTCCATCGTTAGTCGGACACGCAGGAAATCACGTCGATTACTTTCAAACTGTCGGTAATAACACCAAAGACAAATACAATTTCGAATTCAGAGGACACGAAGCTCAGTCTCTGTTAGCTGAAGCACAAAATCCAAATGGCAACTTCTTCATAACTGCAACGGATGGAACAAAATATGACATTTGGAATTCGGGGTGGAAAGAAGCGGATAGAGAAACGGAAAGAGCTAAAGCGATAAATAAATGGCTCAATAGTAGTTACAATCTGAAACCGCCACCGCCCCCGAAACCAAAACCGACTCGTCAAAGGGGGAGGAGAAGATGATGAAAAAATCAATAGTTTTTCTTGTGATCTTTATTTCTATTGCTTTCTCGATGACAGCAAAGGCTCAAACGAACGAAGTAACAAGCAAGGATGTGCGTTTGGTAAAAGACCTACCGAATGTGTATGTGAGCTTTGAACGCGAAGGAAACCGGAAGCCTCTTAAGACCAGAGAAAGTAATAAGGGCGTTTGGTTGCGCTTTCATAACAACTCTAAATGGCGAGTCGGAGTTTGTATGTGGGATGTTCCCAAAGAATACGGAGATAAAGACATCACCTATGAAGTTGAAAGATATAAAAACGTAGGTGGTTCAGTAGAAACCCCAATAGCTAATGACCCGGAAGGCAGTTGTCCGCGAGAATATATTGAATCAGGCAAATCAGTATTGTTTAGTGTCCCCCGTGAGCATTTGGCTAAAGGATTGGCAATCAAAGTTCAGTTCCGTTATGAATGGGAAGACGACCCGGACGGCTTTGCGAATCCTTTAGAGCCAACCCATTACGCATACTTCTATTCGTCGGACATTTCGAAAATGAACGGGGTCACAAAATGATCGAGGTCAAACCTGACGCAATCGTTTCAACGCGGGGCAAGGTTACGGCCCGCTCGGAGTACTTTGTGGTGGTGAGTTTTGTAAGCAAGGATGACTTGGCCCGTACTCGCGGGGATCTAGAGAAGGCTGAAAAGGAAATCAAGGTCCATGCCCGCGAGTGGTATAACTCAAGATCTCCAGCCAAAGAAGAATTCCTCAAGGTGGTGGTCCAGCAGGAACTAGCGAGCGGGGTTGTTTGTTACGCGGAATTGGAGGAGCCGCTGCCTTTATTTAGCCAAGTCCACAAAACTTTAAACGCCATCAGACGTGAACCCGCCGGATACGCGTACAATTTCATCTTTAAATCTACAGATCTAGGGGTTCTACGCTGACCCCGGCGAAGTGCGACACGTATCACATTCCCCGTTTGAGAGAGTTCCCAAAGTTAGGGGCATTGCCTGATGGCACCGGGTGCACTGCTTTAAATTGAGCGCCCCACCATAAGGACGAGGAAGACCACCACGATTAGGAGCTACACCGTAAAAGGAGTCACCATACGCGGATCCACCCCAAACAAACGCAGGGGTGGGCAACTGAGTGGCTCGTAATTTTGCCAACTCCTTTGCCATTTCGTCTTTCTCTGCCTGGTGTAGTTGCGATTTTTTTAGGACGTTCTCCATAGATTCCACCGCCTTGTCTCTTTCGGCTTTGAACTCTGCAACTTTTGAATCAAACGCTCTCAAGTCTCTAACCAGCATCGGTAGGAGTGAACCCATTTCGTCGGCGCTTCCGGCATATCGGTTGAAAAGATCCAAATAAAGCACAACGATTTCGTTACTCGCAGTCTCGGGATAATTAACCTGATGGTCGATTTCGCTCCATGCTTCCTCGAATAACGTTCTCACCTGGATTTCGGCGATGGTAGTAATGAGGGCGCCTGGCCCATTTATTAGATAGTGGAGTGATCGGTACTTGCGGGGATGTTTTTCTACCCTGCATCCATTCTTCTCGTAGGCATGGTTCCACTCCGCCTTGTCCCCATCTCTAACGTACGCAATCGGGTTTTCGAGTGTCGCCCATTCACAGATAATGAATTGGTGAATTGGTAGCCAGTCTTCTTTGTACAGGTGAAGCGTCCTGATGCCGACGAGATCGGTAATTTCCCTCCGGTAATTAGCGAAAGTTATATCCCGCCCTTCCGCTCGTTTGCGGATGATCTTGTGTATGAGACTAGCTGGGGATTTGACCCTAGATCGTACACTATGGGCTTTTGGACTCTTTCGTAGCCTTCCAACGATGTAGGAAGCAGAATCCTCCAAGGCGTCCCTTTTGGAAACTTGATCGTCGTATATGGCCGCTAGCTCTTCCCATGTAAGACCCGAAGCCTCAACGTGGTCCGCAGTCAACCCACACAAATCATAGAATTGCTGCTCCGCCAATTGCGTTTGAGGGAGCGACGGTGATATTTCAACTGGCTTTGTCTTGAGTTTTCGTGTTGGCATGCAATAAGTTGGGAAAGATTGAACCAGATTTTTAGGTCGTCATAAACCGGTCTATCAAATCCTTGTATTGCTGATTCACAAGTCCCATAAACCAATCTGTCTCGTGATTGCCTTTGACGTGATTTTTGTTGTATACAACTAAGATTCAAAAGGCGACTATGTTCAAAATCAGGATAAAGATTAATTTTCTCATAACTTTTTGTTTCCGTGTTATTTAGTTAGTTCCTGAATCTTGTTCTCCAGTAGTTTTTTTGATTCTTCGTTATAACCTTTGAAAATGTGAACGATGTCGCCGTTTCTATCAATTAGGAAGGCTTTCGGAATCGCGCGAATTTTATAAGCGGCGACTTGTTCGCTGTAAAAACCTTTAAGGTCTGAAATGTTTGTCCAGAAGATTCCATCGTCCTTTGAAGCCTTTTGCCAACTGACGGAATTCGTGTCGGTCGAAAAACTTAAGATTTCAAATCCGCGCGGTTGATATTTCCGGTAGAATTCGGCGAGTTCCTTGTTGCTTTTCCGGCACGGGCCGCACCACGAAGCCCAGAAATCTAGCAGCACGACTTTACCTTTGAAATCGGACAGTTTAATCGAGCGATTTTCACTGTTGCCGCCAGTTATTTCAACCGCTTTCACTCCAACCTTTAAATCGTCCGTCGCAATATACTGCTCAATGACATCTCCGTATTTTGTGCTTTTCAGCGACGAAGGAAATTTGTCGAACAGTTTCTTTAATTCGTCTTGCGAAAGGTCGTTACGCAGAAAGAAAAGCTCTTTTATCGTGACCAATGACGGTTTGAAAGTCGCAATCGTCTGCAATCTGTTTGCCAGCACTTTTTTGTCAATCATGCCGACGGTTTTTAATATCTCTCGCTGTTTGTTTTCGTTCGTTTCGCCCAACCATTTTTTCATCAAAGCATCGCGTTCGGTTTGCAGGCTTTGGTATCGATTTACCACCACTTGATTAATATCATTTACCGGCGAACCTTTGATTACGGCGGCGGAAAAATTATTTTTATTCGCGGTAATCGTCATCGGTTTGTTTTCCAGCCAAAAATTCAAGTCATTGACGCTGCCCTTTTCATCTTTGAAATAAAGTCTGTAGCCTGTGGGTTCGGCGAGTTTGCCCTTAAAAGTCAATTTTTGATTTTTAAGTTGCGCGACTGATTTGATTTGCTCGTCGTCTAAATTCAAAAGCGTAAATTCAGTGCCGTCTTGAAAACCCGTCAGGTGACAAACGAGCGTATAAGTTCCGCCGCCGATTTGTCCGAACGCCTCGGAAGCCAGCAACACAAGAAGCAGAATTTTGATTATTGATTTAGAAATTAACATACTTGTTTTTCGGCAAAAGTTTATCGCTCAAGATTTTTGCCCGTTAGCTCCCCTAAAAGTTTTTCTACAACCACAATTTCTACTGAAATTTTATGTCAATCAAAAAATATGTCGGAATGGCGTATTTTGTTCCGAATTCTTCGGGGTTCACACCAGACTGAGCGACTTCGCAATACTGTTTTGAACCGTCTTTCTTTTCATAAGGCATCATAAAGGTTAGAATATAAATGCTTGTGTTCAATGGGATTGAAACCTCTGTCTTACCTCCGAGAAAGTCTTTTTGAGCAAAACCCTGATTGTTTTTTCCAATTTTGTATTCTCGTCCTTTAGCAAATCCGTTGAATTGAAAATCAAATTTTGCCGTATTTTGCGCGGTGATTTTGGTCAAAACACGGAAAGCGAATTTGTCGCTTTTAATCCGAAAATATTCGTCTTCTTTTGAATCGAAAACAACTTCATTTTTCGTCAATTTTCCTTTGACATATTGTTTGACGGAAATCTGAAAGTCTTTGCCTTTCAAATCCTCGCCCGAAAAAATCAGTTTGCCCAAACCAATATCTTCAAAACGCAGAACACTCAACAAATCAATGTTTTCAGAGCCGTATTTGCTCTGCATCTTGATGTCGGATTGGGCAAAGCCGCCCGCGTTAAGCGTAATAATCGCCGCTAAAAGTAAAAGTGTTTTTTTCATAATTTTCTCCTGTGTTTCCGGGCAAAGTTCGCCCGTTGACTGACGCTTTGGAAAACGCCGCCGGTTAAATATTTACAAGTTTTTCGGATTTTATTTAATTAAATCTTCAAAAACTTTCAAGTCCTTCGGAGTCGTAACGAAAAACTATTTCTGGACTTCGATTATAATTTTCTTCACCCGAACCAAAACATTTCGCTAATTACAAATTCTTATCAATCAGTTCTTCCAGTTTATCCGTTTTGTTCGGTTCAAATACTCCCGAATAAATGACTTTTCCGGTCTTATCAATCAACACGATGGTTGGAAAACCATCTATCCCATAGCTTTCTGCCGTCTCTTTACCGCCATACAGAATTTGAAATTTCGCCTGATTATTCTTTTCAAACTTTTGAATAATGTCTTTTGTATCATCGGCATTTATGGCAACCAGCTTAAAATCTTTGTTTTTGTATTTTTCCTCTATAAAATTTAATTTAGGCACGGCAGCTATGCAATACCCGCAAAAACTTATCCAAAATTCAACTAATACAACTTTATTTTTATATTGACTTAATGAAACGGGAGCCTCATCACTTAAAGATGGAAGTTTCCATTCAAGCGCGTTTTGACCGACATTTATCAATTTGTTTTCCCTTGGTTTTTCGGGTTTATACTCGTTCAAATAAGTCGAATAATACCAGGAATTTTCAGTCGGCAAGGCGGATTTTGCTTTCTTATATTCAAAGTTGGTTTGTGTAAAATCCTTATTCACGTCATTTACCCGAAAGACTTCGAGAGGCAGATAATTGGATTTATCAATTGTCAGACGATAAGTAAACTTTCTTGATGTTGTCACGAAATAATTGCCGCTGAGAGTCAGAATCTTGCTGTCCAAAGTAAATTCCACAACATACAAACTTTTGTCGTCAACGGATTTCTCAGTGATGGTTTTAGGGATGGTTTTGTCTGAAATAATCTTCGGGAGGGAATTTTTCAATGTCACCAGCGAATCATAAAAACCGGGCAGGCTTTCAAAGTCATCGAAAATCGGCTTATTCTTGACGACGATTGTTTTGTTTTTCTTGTTTAAAAGAAAATACTGCGAGCCGTTGAAGACGAATATAAAATTTGGTTCATCAAATTGAAATCTTGACCCGATAATTTTGTCGGCGGAGGTAAAATCCAGAAAACTTTCTATTTGCATTTTACTGAGAAAGCCGTTCGACTCATAGTTAAGTTCTCGTCGAAATGTGTAATTGATTGTTTTGAGGCTTGATAATTTATCGGAAACTTTCTTCAACACGTTTTCCGCCGAATCAGTTTTGCTTTTGGCAGAAATATTTGTTGTCGAAAAGTTGTAGGCTAAACACAGAAAAATAACCGCAACATAAAATTTCATAAAATTATAACTCCTTATCCCGTTTTTGGGATTTATGCGTTTCAGAACATTTTCATTTGTTTTGTCAGCCGTTTTCTCGATTTTACTTAATTAAATCTTCCAGAAATTTCAAGGCTTCCGCGTTCTTGCTGTTGCCGAGCGACCGAATCGCTTCGAGTCGTAATTTATCCGATTTGTCTTTCTTGGCGATGTCGAGAAGTTTCGCTGCCGCTTGATTTTGTTTGCTTTCCGCCAAGGAATGAATAATTGCGATTTTGAATTGCTCGTCCGTTTCCGCGTCATACATTCCTGAAAACATTTCGATAATTCCTGCTTGCTCCGACCAGCCGGCGAAACTGCGCAGTGTTGCCAATGCCAGACGGAGCAACTCGACATTTTTTTCGGCGCGGACGATTTCGAGCAGTTTATCGAATCCTTTTTTTGGTTTTTTGTCGGCGTTCGAGTTGGAATTGCCCGCGTAAATTCCTAAATTATAAGAATAAGCAATCGAAAAGCCGTTCGGCGCGCTGCCGAGAGAAATGATAATCGCTTTTTTTATTTCCAGATCGTTTTCCACCGCGTAAAGCCGCGCGAGTTCGTCGGCGGATTGGTCGTCGCCGATAGCCGCGAGCGCGAAAACTAACTCCTTGCGAATTTTAACGCTCGTTTCATTTTGAAAACCTTTGACCAGCGTTTCGCGCAGAAGCTGAATCAATTGTTTATCTATTGTTTCGCCGCCGGTCGAAAAGCCGAAACTCTGATTCAATTGCGAGTACTGCGACGCGGTTCGAGAAACGCCCGGTTTGAGAGAAACAATCGGTCTTCGCAAGACGCGCAGAGCCTCCTGTTTGAAAACGTCGCTCGCCTTTGAATCCTTCTCAAAAAGCCCGCCGAGCGTTTCTATCGCCCGTTTCGGGTCGGCGGCGAGCAGGCTTTGAAAAGCGGCGATTTTAATTTCGTCCACGCGGTCAAGCGGGATTGGCGGCGGGGCGACGGCAAATCCCGGATAGGTCGTAAATTGCGGCGGTAAATTGCCCGCACCCGTTTTCGCCGTGTTTTTTGGAGACTGCGCCGCCGATAAACCGGAAATTGAACCCAGCGTCGTCGCCGAAGATGCTGGTAGCGGATAAATCTTTCCGAGCGGCGCGGCGATTTCCATCTTCATCACGCGCGCGTCCGAAGCCCACGACGAAGCGGGAAATTTTTCCAGCAGCCGGTCGAGCGCGGCATCCGATTCCTTGTAGTTTTTCTGCTTTTTGTGACAAAAGGCGAGCCAGTAAAGCGCGACATCGGCGGATTTATTATCCGGGTAGCGATTGACGATTTCGCCGAACTTTTCGGCTGCTTTCGCCCATTGCTCATCGTCAATCAAATCTCTGGCTTGGCGAAATTCTTTATCGAAATCGTCCAGATTGATTTTTCCGGTTTTAGCTCCGGGCGCATTTGACCCGAAAGCATTAGCGGTTTTCGGCACTGCCGCGATATAAAAAGCGAATATAATAAACAATGCCGAAAGGATTTTATGAACTTGTTTGAATGAATGCCGTTCGTCTTTCATTTTATTTCTCCGTTGTTACAATTGCCGCGCCGTTAATTTATCGGCGAAAAATGACATCTTTACTCGACAACCCATTAATAAATTTGGAGGCTGGCGATGATGTTTTGATTTTTGAAGCGCTCTCTGATGTCCGTAACTACACCGGGCGCGGAATTTTCCTCTAAATTGGCGATTTCCAGCAGATAAGGCTCGACGCGATTAAGAAGTTCCAGCGCGTCAGCCATTCCGAACATTTCGCTGCTCTGCCTGAGCCGCGAGTTTTTTTCGAGGAGTTTTCGCGCCTGCTGTTTTTCGTAGGCGACATCATATAGCGCGTTTCCGTTCACTTCGCCCGCCCGCGCGTTTCTGAATGTGCGGAGCAGCAGTTCGACTTTTTCAAGCTGCCGCGCGGTTTCGGTTTCAAGATTTTTTAACTCCAATGCTTGCGCCCGCGCTTGCTCGTTCAATCGAAGTTTGTCCGCCGGAAAGTTTTTTTCGCCCCGAAACGCAGCCTTTTTCTTTAAGGTTTCGCTTCTTGCATCAACTAACTTAAAATCGGCGGCGGTTGTGTTTTTCGCAACTGACAATTTTTTTGAACCGTTGTTTTTGATAATTTTCGGCGCGTTAATCTCTTTGCCGCCTATTTGTTCGGGCGGTTGATTAGGCGTTACTTCAGCGTCAACTTTGCCCGTTTCTGTGGCAACAGGTTCATTTTTATCAATTTCGATTCGGCTCGAATATTGATTTTCCTCGGCGTTTTTACTCGTCCAAAAATGCAGCAGTCCGAAACCGATGCCGAAAACAATTAGCGCGGCGGCAAACGCCGACGGTGCGGACAAATTCCTCAAACCGAACGAATATGTTTTCCAGAAAGGCGTGGTTGCAGGCACAACGACACGGCGCGGATTTTCCTCGTTTTCCAGCTTTGCCTGAAATTTCGTCCATAAATCCTGCGGCGGCTCGGCGGCAAACAGATAATGGGCGTAGATTTCCTTTTCGTGTTTCAAAACTTCCAGTTGCGCCGCGCACTCCTTGCAAGCGAAAACGTGCGAGTTGATTCGCGCGGCGTTTTGCTCGTCAAGCTCGCCATCCAAAAAATCGTCAAACGCATCGTGATAAATTTGACAGTTCATTTTCCCGCCTCCAAATACGGCTCAAGCAGTGCGCGCATCTCGATTTTCGCCCGGCGCAAATCGGTTTTGAGTTTTGGAACGCCTGAGCCGGTAATTTCCGCAATCTCCTGATAGGTTAAATGCTGAAGCTCTCTGAGCGTGAAAACTAATCGCTTGTCCGCGTCAAGTTTTTCGAGTGCCGCGCCGATGACTTGATTTAATTCTTTGCTTAAAAACTCTCGGTCTGGCGCGAGCGTTTTTTCATCGGGCATCTCGAACGATTCGATTTCGGCTTCGCTTTGCGTGCATTCTTTATTCAAAGAGCGAAACGATTTATAAACGACGTTTTTGGCTATCGCGCAGAGCCACGTTTGCAGTTTCGCTTCGCCGCGCAAACCGCGAATATTTTTGTAAGCCGCCAAGAAAGTTTCCTGCGTCGCCTCTTCCGCCGCCGCCGTTTCGCCGAGCATCGCGTAGACGAATTTGTAAACGAAACGATGATGACGCTCGAAAAGCAAACCGAACGCCGCATTGTCGCCGGCTTTCGCGCGGGCAAGCATCTCGCCGGAATATTCGGTTAATTCTTTTATTTCTGCTTCCGCGCGAAAGGGCATCGGTATGTCCATACGTTTGACTCGCAAATCAACTTACAAACAGTTAGTTCCTAAATTTATAAAAAGGTTTCAAGTTTGTGCTGAAAAGCCCAAAACCTCCATTTTACTTTAGTGCTGATATGAATTTACTTTTTACATTTATGCACGGAAATCAAAGTTAAATTGATTTAAATTTATTGAAAATTAGGCAGCATAAGAAAGTCTATCGCAAACAGCATCGCTCCTATATTCGGCTGTGGCGGGCGAAAAACAAGCGGCGTGACGGATTCAAGCACCTTGTCGAGAGTTTTCGATATTCGTTTGGCTGCGACCTCGTAAAATGCGAGTCCCTCGTCTGCGATCGCAGATAGGTCTATGTCAACAACCCCCAACGGCGAAGTGGAGCTTTTTGTTCAGGCCGAAGGGTTTGCCTCAAGATCGGGGCCACCGGGCCGACACCGCTCGATTGCTTCCACCTCGAGCCCTATTTCGAGGCAGATAATTCGCCGACAGATATTTTCAAATCGGCTCGCCATCTACTGACAGCCAAAAAATCTACAATCCATGATCAAGAGCTAACCAGCGGCCGCGCACCTCAGCCTCGGCCGCGTCGACCGGACGACCAGTGAAATCAAATTCCGCCCACACCGGGGAGAATCTAGCATCGAGATCGAAGAAGTTCCCTGAGACGGGAGGTTTCAGATGATCAAAATTGTGGACAGCCATCGAGGCTTCATTACCGTTCTTGACAAAGATGAACACCCCTGTCTGATCCATTCGCACGTTATCGACCTTATAGGGGTGCGCATTGTAGATCGAAGGTGCGGCGCTATATTTGCGCTATCAAAACGACGCATTGATTGCTGAGGGATTGGTTGCTAAGGTACGCTCAATGGTCAATGTGAAGGATGCGTTCACGAGGATGCATCAGGAGCAGGGACGGGAGCGTCTCGAACGCGCAAACGAAAAGCGGCAAGAGGCGGAAGAAAGGCGAGAGAAATTAGCGAGCAGGGCGAGGTAAAGCAGCGCCTTTATGATCTCTTCAAAGAGACCGATTCCCTGGCGCGGGGTAAACGGAACCGGTCATGAACGATTTCTTCCGTCTTAACGGCATTCTCGCAAGTGAGGCGTTTACACGATGCGGCCTTAACGGGGAAGGTATTGTCGAACAGATCGATGGTGTAATCAACTTTGAAGGTCACTACTATCTGGTCGAAATGAAATGGTGGTCCGCACCCCTTGGCGTTGGTGATGCTTCGCGAAAAGGTTAAGGCAGTATTTACGCATAGGAACCCCTTTTATCAGCCGGCCCTCGACGGATAGGCATCAATAAGAGCATTATTCGCACACCTGTCTTTATCCATGCGGTGTTGTTAGAGCTCGAGCGCGAGATATCCGTAAAATAGCGACCCAAGTCGGTCCAAATACCGTTAGATCCATAAATCGTGTCGCACAAGGTACGAGCGCGGAACTGCTACCTCCATTCAGGAATCGAACGAGTTTACCTCATGTATAAGCATGGTCTCCCACGCTTATACTTTTAATGTTGTAATGCAGAAATTTATCGAAAGTGTAGTGCACTAATTTGCGCGTAACCGTAGCAATAAAAAATCGGCCAAATGGCCGTTTACTTTTATACTTTTTACTAATGGTGGCCCAGACCGAGAAACAAATCGAACTATTTCCGCATATCTAAGCCAAGTTGGTCTAAGAGCTCTGCTTTTCTATCTAGATTCAGTTCTGACTTGTCGCTTCCAGGACTGAATTACTTCAATATTCTAGCCTTTTCTCAGCATTGAGTCTAGTGGTATATGTTGCAAACACGACGCTTCGGGCAAACACGGGCTAGTTGTACGGGAGTGTTACTGACCGGGAATTATGGCCCTTTTTGGCCAAGTTGCTGTTCTAAAACCTAGCCTTGACCTGCGCTCAACTAGGCGTAGAATTACTACATACTCCCTTAAAAAACATCCCATGTCTCTCAGTTCCGGTCTAAAATTTAAACGATTCGATCTTCAAGTTCATACACCTGGTTCCTCAGATTTCAAGGACCGCACTGCAACTGCGGAAGACATTGTCAGAGCCGCTCTTGCAAATGGGCTCTCTGGTATTGCTATCACCGATCACCAATCTGGAGCATGGATTGACCAGATAAAGAAGGCGGCAATCGGTACCGACCTCACCGTCTTCCCGGGTGTGGAATTGAGAGTTCATGGAGGCAAGGACGGCATACACCTTCTCGCGATATTCGACGTAGATAAGACCTCGGAACATGTTAAGGCGTTTCTCAACAGCTTAAAGGTATATGACCATTTGGGTGAAGTAGTCCAGATAACCAACAAGACTGCCGTAGATGTTGCACTTGAACTACAGGAGTTTGATAAGTCGGCTATTTTGATTCTCGCGCACTGTCTTTCCGGGCAAGGAGCGATCGGTGACATGCGCGGTGATCAACGCTCTGAATTATTTCGTCCCCAATACACCTGCCTGCTGGGAGCCGAGGCCAATGAGGCGGATTTCTTAAATGCAAAAAAGATTAAGGATCATGATCGAGTCGTTGATCTTTTTGATGGCGGTTTTGATACATACCATCGCAAGAAATTAGGCGTCTACCAGGCTTCTGATGCACATGCCCTCGCGGATATTGGATCCCGCTTCACTTATTTCAAAGTCGATGATGAAATCACGATTGAGGATATCCGTCAGTCCCTTATCGATCGCGATATGCGGGTTAGACAGTCCTTCGAATACAACGAAGCTGCCTATCCTAAGATTTCCCATATTCGTGTTAGCAGTGGATTTCTTGATGGCCTTGATTTGGAGATACATGAGGGGCTGAATAGCTTTCTTGGAGGGAAAGGCTCAGGAAAGTCTTTGGTCGTGGAGTTTCTCCGCTTCGCACTGAATCAACAACCAACCCAGATAGATTTGTTGGCGGATCATGACCTGAAGTTACAGAGGTGCCTTAAGCTGTTCGGCACGGTTGAAGTTACCATCGTGGACGAGTCAGGTAAATTGTATATCGTGCACCGGACTTACAATCCCCCCGATGGGAATCCGATCGTAGTTACCGACCCGCAGGACGGAACCCAGAAAGACTTCCATATTGAGGAAATATTTCCCCTGCTATTCCTTAGCCAGAACGAAGTGATCAAGATCGCGGAAGATCGAACTGGTGGAAATCAACGTGAATTTATTGACAGGTTTTTTGACTTTCGCCGATTTCAGCAAAGTATCCAAGCCTTGACGAAACTATTAGTAGATGTGGATGCAAGGTTTGCGACAAGCCTCAAGGCTCACCTTGAGCTTAACTCCCTCAACAAGCGCATTGCAACGACCAGCGAGGAAATCAAACGCTTGGACCTGCAAATAACAAACACTGCATTTGAAAAATTCTCACATCTCGAGGGAGTCGGCCGAGCAATCGAAGCTCAGCTGCTATTTGTAGACTCCTTATTAACCAGTTTAAAAGAGTCAAAGGAATATCATTCGTTATTAAAAGTGCCGGCAGCATCCAACCCGCACACAGGATCCGACCCGGCGGTAAGGCGTAGCACTGCGAAATCAACGGATGCAGTGGAACGGATTGTAACTGATCTCGACGCCACACTTGTTTTCCTCGGGGAAAAGAAAAGTGAAATTCAGCAAGAACATGATAACTGGAAGCCCGCGTTTGATGCTGCGAAGGCCGCGCATGACCAAGTTGTAAAAGAAGCCGGCGGTACTCAGGTTGCGCTTGATCAAAAGAGAACAAGTTTGGTTCAAGGTTTAGCGAAGCTCGAAGCGGATATGTCGAATGTTCATGGTCGTGCCCAGCAAATGAAAGCGATAAGTACGAAGCGCGGAGAGATTGTCTCCAAGCTAGATGCCAGCTATAAATCGTATTTCGAAGAACGCAAGAATCGTTGTGATTATTTCACTATAAACTCAAATGGAACTCTCGAAGTTTCTATTCGAGAGCGTGAGGATACTACGACATTTAAACAGAATCTGTTGAAGTTTAAACGTGGTTCGTGGTTGAAAGATGACGATGTGGAGATGATCGCAAACAAGATATCTCCCAAAGATTTTATTGATGGATTGTTGCGGTATGAGTACTCTGCCCGGGCAAAGAAGTCACTTCTTCAAGATATTTCGGATAAAACAGGAATCAAGATAGAAAACGTCGAGAAGCTTGCTCATCACCTCTTGGACGAACATTCATATGAAGAGATCCTCAGCTTGCGATACACATCTGTTCCGAAGGACGTTCCCACAATTAGTTATAAAGTCGATACCGAATTTCGGAAGCTCGATGAGCTATCCGGCGGCCAGAAGGCGATCGCTCTGCTCATCATTGCTTTAAGCGAAGGAAAGTTCCCAATCATAGTAGATCAGCCAGAAGATGCTCTGGACCTCAGAAGTATCTGGGACGATGTCTGTGTAAAAATGAGAGATAGTAAAGGCGGGCGTCAGTTCATACTTACTACTCACAATTCCTCAGTAGCGGTCGCCTCCGATACTGACAAATTTACTATCTTAAAAGCGACGGCGAACCAGGGCAAAGTACTCTTCTCGGGCTCTATGAACCGTCAAATGGTAAGGGATGAAGTTATCAATTATCTCGAAGGGGGCAAGGATACATACAATCAGAAAAAAGGTAAATATAATATGTGAGACCTTCCTTCGGCCGCACCGAGCTCGAGTAGTTGGCCATCGCTAATGAGGCAACTCACATTTGCTGTAGAGGATCGCTAATTATATGGACAAGAAAAGAAAGATCGTAGATGCCAAAGAAGATGCTGACAAAAGAATTTCGGCCGTGAAACTGGAAGGGAACAAAACATTTACCCAGATAGAAAAAGCTATAGATATGACAAAAAAGGTGAGGTCGACGCAGTGGTGGTTAAACCCAAAGGACGTAAGGAACACTGCGGACAAGACCGGATGGTAAAAAGTCGAATAACTTGGACGACTTGGCCGCGGATAGTAAGGAATAGTCAGATAGAACGTTCCGTTAGGATCCCTGTCTGATAACAGCGAATGTTCTGACACCCAAACTTCGCGACGGTGTGCCCAATAAAAAGGGCGTGTCGCACAGCGGAAATCCGAAGCCGAGCGCGGAACCCCATCCAAGCTCTGACTTTTCGTTTGAAGCACCTGGGTTTTTTGGATTCGCCGAGTTCAGATGAATGACCCTTATTTTTCGAAAAGCATCTATTAGCTCGTTTGTTCTCAGGCGTCTTCGTTCGCTGCCCGTTCGTTCCATAAAGAGCGAAATCGACTGCCTTGTAGCGCGGAAGGGATCGGAGCGACAGGTGGTTTTGCACCTTTAAGTGGGGAAGTGGCTAAAAACCGGGTATTTTGAGATCTTAATTTCCAAGGTTTTTGACAATTGAACTTTGACACTAATCTAGGTTTGGAGGATACTACCCGCCGTCTTTAATTGAAGCGGCGCCAAAACCGCTTTTGGTAAGACATGCGAGGCCAGACGGTGTGGGAGACGTTTGGCCTTTTCCTTTGAGAATCAGCCGCGTATACTAGCGGCACAATTCTTTACCCAAGTTTCCGTGCTAATTAGGAGATTGACCATGAAAGCAGACAATAATACATTCAGATTGACTGATAATGAGCATAGAGAGAGCCTCGACGACGACGATTTTCTGTGTTTGCAAGAGATCCGATCGGTCTTAGAAAAACATGACGGTTGAGCCGATTTGGGGTTTCGTTGCTTCACGATCATTTTGACCTAGCTACGGATGAACACTTAGTAGAGGTATGTGAGTCTTACGATTGCACGACGACGCCAGATAGATGCAGTTCTCGCATGAAAGCTAGATCATTCGTCTCAGCTTACAACGGTGATGGGAAGACAGATGTCGCTGTTTGGAGGCCTACTACAGGAGTGTGGTATATCCTCGATCTGGTAACTACTACCGAAACACAGTATCACCCCGGCGTACCTGGCGACATGGCTGTCCCATCCGCGTATACAAAGCAGGTTGGGGGCACGCTTAGTGGCCACGATCTCGCTACATCGCGCGTCTGGTCTTCATAGCTTGACTAATGGCCTTTCCACCTTCAAAAAGTTTTATTTCTATACCACCTTTTTCGGCAGTGGCAAATTCAATTTGAAACTCATAGTTTTTGGCGAAAAAGGATTTATCGGACTCAGGAAAAAGTCTTAAATTCCAGTTCTGGTGTTTAGTTGAATTGTATACCAGATAGTTATTGCCCCTAGTAATTGTAATAACTAATTGTTCATCATCTTTGTCCCTATATTCGCCGATAAACCTTTCCATCCTTTTTTCGTCCAACTGTATCTGTTTACGGTAAACCTTAGTAATTGGTTTATTGTATAGAATCTCAGTGATGCTGGAAGCGGGAATTACCGACCCGTGATGATTTTGAAGAATGATGAGAGTTTTATTGGTGGTCAGATACCTCGCAATATACGTGGCATAACCCGGAAAGCCGCCGCTGTGATAAACATAGTTTCCGTAGTCTTTATTATCTCCAATGAACCAGCCGAAACCGTATTTGGTTTGAGTTCCGTCATTTAAGATCGCCGGATTGTAAAGTTCCTGCAAGCCTTGTTTGGAAATGAGTTTTCCAGCACGCAAAGCCTGATCCCATTTCAATAAATCTAAAGCCGTTGAGCTGATATTTCCGTCGCCGACTATGCCGTCCAGAAAAACTACAAACTTTGCTTCATTATCGGGCAGCACATATTTATTTTCCTTTTCCGAGTAACCGTAGCCATATGCATAGTTATCTAACGTCCGCGGAGCCAACCTCCGATTATAGACAAAAGTGTTCTTCATATTTAGGGGCTTGAAAACGTTTCTTTTCAGAAAATCGGCGTAGGTCTCGCTTGAGACTTTTTCAATAATTGAAGCCAGCAAAACATATCCTGTATTGCTGTAGGAGAATTTAGTTCCAGGAGGAAATGAAAGTTGGATTTTTTGTTTGATGAGAAACTCAATTATATCGTCATTCTTATTGATTTTATTTTGATCCAATAACTGTAAACGAGTCGGATTAATATAATCAGGTAACCCGCTCGTGTGAGCCAGTAAGTTTCTAACCGTAACATCCTTATATTCATCCAATGCTGGGAAAAACTTTGTCAGTTTATCTTCATAAGAGAGTTTCCCTCGTTCCTTGAGGATGACAATTCCCATGGCCGTAAACTGTTTGGAAACCGAAGCCAATTCAAAAATCGTATTTTCATCAATCGGTTTTTTGTTTTCCTCATTCGCAATTCCGTAACTTTTTTTGAAAGTGATTTTTCCATTTTCGGCAACTAGTATAGTGCCGTTGAATTGTTGCTGGTTGTAGAGCATCGAAATTAATTCTTCTATTCGGGAATAATTGCTTTGTCCGAAAAGGAACGTTGTCATCAGCATATAAGCCAGTAACAACGTGAAAATGTTAGTGATTTTCATGTTTTCTCCTGAATGCAGGCAGAGCTTCTCCGTCGCTCAGTCGAGAGCTTTGTCTTTGTTGTGTTGATTAATTGTATTTAAACGTTTTGGAAAATTTATCTTACTAAACTCTCCAGAAGTTCGTGAGTTACGGTGTTTTGATGGTTTGCAGCAAACGAATTGCTTCTGAACGCATTTTATTATTTTTATCGTTTTGGGCAATCTGCATTAACTTATCCAAAGCCTGCTGATTCTCTTTCACAGCGAGCGATCGAATAATTTCCAACTTAAATGCGCTGTCAGTTTCCGTTTCGTAAATGCTGAAAAGAGTTTCCAACACCTCAGACTTTGCTGACCAGTTTGTAAATTGTCTTAAATTAGTGAGTGCGAAAATTCTTAACTCATTATCTTTTTCGGCGAGGAAAATCTCCCATAATTTCTCAAGTTTTGCCGGTGAAGAAACAGTTAAATTCGTCGCGTTTTCTACGGAAAGAAAATGGAGATCGTTAAATGATTTAATAACAACTTTCTTTAATTCGTTAAGTTTTTCCTGAGAATAAATCTGAAGCAAGGAGTTATTGGCTTCGTTATCGTTGAGATAAGCCAAGGCGTAAATTATTTCATACTTAATATTGTTCGATTCATTTTTGTAGCTTTTGATCAAAACCTCACGGAGTTGCGAAATTAATTCGTTGCTGTTTATCCTTGAAAAGGTCCTTTGAAATCTGGAATTACGAAACGAACGCAGGGCGTTGCGGATCAACGAATCGCCGGTCCTTGCGTCCGGTTTCAGCAAATCTTCAATCATTTCAATCGCCCGTTTCGGATCGGCTGCTAAAACTCCCAGAAAAGCGGCAAGTCTTACTTCGTCTTCGCGTTCACTGGGGCTGCTCAAACTTCCGTCAAAACTTGGCGGCGACGGTTCCACCGGATAATTCTTTTCTTCTTTTGAATACGATTCAGATAGTTCCCGGTAAGATTTTGACAATTTTTCATAGGAAGCCCGTCTATCTTCATATGATTTTAAGATAGAGTCATAGTCGCCGGTTAAAGTTTTGACTTCTAACTGTAAGACGCTCGCATCACTTACCCAGGAAGACCTTGGATAATCCCTTAAAAGGCGATCAAGAATTAGGATCGCGTCATTGAATCTACCCGTTTTTTTATAACAAAAAGCTAACCAATATAAAGTCGCGTCCGTAGATTTATTTGTTGAATATTTATCTGTTATATCCAGAAAGATTTTGGCGGCGCCTGTCCACTCTTCTTTGTCCATCAAATCCTTTCCTTGTCGGAATTTTTTATCGTATTCATTTTGAGAATGTACACCAGACGGCACTTTTCCCAAGGCCAACGCATTGATCGGATCAATAGCGGTCTGAATGAAGAAAAAAGTCAGTAATGTCGTGACGATAGAATAAATTGGATGTGACAAATTTTTCATAAAACTCCTTCTGAAATTTATAGAATTAACTCTTGACGATTCAAAAGACTTGCAGAGCAGCGATTATATTTTGATCGCTCAATCGTCTTTTTATCGGAATTACTTTTTCTCGCAAAGAGACACTTTTCAATCTGGCAATTTCGCCGAGTAAGGCTTCCGTTGTCTGCAACGTTTCTTCGACATCATGACTTCCATGACTTTCAGCGAATTTTCGAAGTTCGATGCTTCTTTTCAGCAGTTTTCGGGCGCTCTGACTTTCATAAGCAACATTGAAATAATTGTTCCCTTCGTTAATTCGCGCGTTCCTGAAAGAGCGAAACAACATCTCGACTTTTTCCATCTGCCTTTCGGTTTCCGTCATAAATGTTTTAATCGCTATAAACTGCATTGTGTCTTCAGTAGCCGTTTTGGGAACGTCAACCGCCTGTTGAATCTGATTTCGTGGAACTGGCTTTTTAATCAACGCTGTTGCCGCTTCCAAGGATATCGGTCTCTCTTCAGCCGTTTTGGTGCTGGAGGCCCGTAACACTCTGTTAGTCGATTTGGTCAGGATTGAACTTTGGTTTTTGCCGATTGGAAGCGAATCTTGCTCAGGTATCTGGCCATTAGTATTTTCAGGCGGGAAAATTTCCGGCCTTGTCAATTGTGCAACGGTTTTCCGTTCTTCATCTTTGGTTGCTTTCATTGACTGCCAGGCAACGAGTCCAGATATCATTACGATGGCTAGGCTCGCCAGAGCAGATTTCAGACTTAGGAAGTAAAAAACATCTCTCAGTCTTTCGTTCCAGCTTGAACGAGTTGACGGTAATAAAACTTGCTTTTGGTTCTCGAGCTTTAATCTTCGCCGAAATTGCTCGGACAGATCACTTAACGGGTTCACATCACAAAGAAAATCGGCGTAGATTTCCTTTTCATCAAATCGAGTCTCGACTTCAGTTTCACATCTTTGGCAACAAAGAAGGTGCGAAAGAGTTTCCTCTGACATCTGCTCATCCAGTCTTTTTTCGACTAAATCATCAAGCAAATTTGAATACTTTTTACAATTCATTTTTTTGCCTCCATATAAGAGCGGAGCATTGACCTCATCTCGATTTTCGCCCGATACAAATCAGTTTTAAGCTTAGAAATCGAGTCGCCGGTAATTTCCGAAATTTCCTTATAGCTTAAATCCTGCATTTCCCTGAAAACAAAGATCAACCGTTTGCCTTCGCTTAACTTCTCCAGTGCTGAAAGAATTATTTTATTTAGTTCTTTATTTAACACCTGTTTGTCAGGCAAAGGATTTACTTTATCGGTTATGTGTAGACCATCAATTTCTTCATCACTTTGTAGCCCTTCTTTTCGATTCTGGCGAAATGAAGTAAAGACTAGATTTTTGGCAATCGCGCAGAGCCAAGTCCTCAAAGTTGAATCATTTCTCAACGACCCGATAGTTCGATAAGCTCCCAAAAAAGTTTCTTGGGTCAATTCTTCAGCTAAACTGTTATCGCCGAGCATCGCGTAAATAAATTTGTAAATAAATAAATGATGCTGTGCAAAAATGGCCGCAAAGGCTTCCTCGTCACCGTCTCGCGCCTTTTCAATGATGCTCACCGACGGATGGTCCACTTCATCAATTAGGCGGTTTGACATCAAAATTTCCATACGCCTTCGGCAGTTAAACAGCCCGATTATTTAATTAGTCGTAAATCTTCTTAAAAAGTCGCAGAATAATCATCTTTATATTTATAAGTTAATTTATAACCTGAGAATGTTTTTCCGTCTCTGGTGCGGAACCGTATTGTAGTCACGCTACATTACTTGTGCTTGGAGCAATGCGTCTGTCCAAATTGCAAGCGTCTTCCAGAGTCCAACTGACCTATCGCCAAAAGGTTCAGCAGCAGGATTAAGGGACAGCTTGTCCTGCTCTACAACTTTGCCTTCTGGGAGAAGAATCGAAACGTCGTCAAATGTCTCGATGCCTACAATGGTGCTAGGGAAGTGGACCTTGTGTTGGTAGAAAGTCAAACCTTAGGTTTTGGCGATATCCTCCGACATACAAATCCATATTACCAATCGATGCTCGATCCTGACGGCCAAATTTTCTCGCAGAAGGAAGTCTTGGGTCTAAAGCCGCTGACCAGTAAAATGGTTTTGAGCATGGCTCGTCAGGTGGAGGTGCCGACTGCTAACTGGCAGAATTCTTTTGCCTTCTCGCGGGACAATTACCGAGAGGGACCGAACGGCAAAGCATTCTATAGAGTGGCCGATTTCTGTTTCGTCTCGAGTAACTCGTTGTATTTAGACGGATTCCTGAAGGGACCTGACCAAGGTAATCTTTATGGTGATTTAGGTAGCCAGTACGTTTACGAGAAACCACGACAGTGAATTTCGTAAACAATTTAGTTATATAGCACTTTGCGTTCGCGCAAGGTGCTTTTTTCTTTGAATTTCGAGATCCAACCAGAAGGCGGTATAAGAACGAGCGAAAACTACTCCGCTAATTCGATAGCAAATCAGGCTCGTTTTTCCGAACTCAGCGCGGAACATAAATTTCCATCCAGGAATCGAACGAGTTTATCTTTTATATAGGCGTGGTCTCCCACGCCTTTACTTTTAATGTAGTAATGCAGAAATTTATCGAAGGTGCACTGCGCGAATTTGCGCATAACTATAGAAACAAAAAAACGGCCGCGAGGCCGATTTCTTTTATACGTTTATCGAATGGTGGCCCAGACCCGGAAAGTGTTCGAACTCTTTCCATATATAAGCCAAGTTGGTCTAAGAACTCCGCTTTCTATCTAGATTCATTTCTGACTTGCCGTTCCCAGCACTGAATTACTCCAATATTCTAGCCTTTTCTGGCCATCTCGTCGAGAGTCGCTCGGGATTGTAAAGTTTTGCAGGGACGGACTTAACGGCCCTTTCTACCTGCTATATATCCATCGCGATATCCGACTCTCCCATTTAAAAAACTATATCGCTATGCAAATGAGACCGGCCAGGATTCTAGCTCAGATTATTCGTTGTGGCCGGGATCGGAACTGAAGGAATTCAAACTGTCAAAGGAGAACGTAAATTTTTGCCTTTCTCCGAACCTCTTTTCCGAAGAGGTTAGATTTCGATCGAAAGTTTGGTACCCTCCCCATTTATCGAAATATGATTTGTTGAGGGGCACTGGAGCAATTGGCACGTCTATTTTATTGCCTACGAGACTCCCATCTGACTTGGCGAACGGAAGGATTATTTGAAAGCACCAATTCGCGTAATGGACTAGTAGCTGCCGCGATGGGATGCGCAATCCGGGTCGTTTCTTGAAAAGCGTTGCCATTGGTTTCTTTAGGCGGAACGGCCCTGGTACGAAATGCACTATGACCCGAAGCTCATCTCGGCGATCATAGGTGCAACAGCGTCGCCAAAGATCGGGGCGATAATCGGCCTCGCAAGCGGAATCATTTTCAGCGGCCCGGGAATTATTGTAAATATTGCAGCCAGCGCGGCTAGTCGCGTCTCGACATGGCAAAAACTATTGTCGGCCTCAAGCTTTGTGGGAGCAATATCAAATTCCTTTTCGGGCGGTGGGGATGACGATGACGAGCCGATTCGCGTTGAAACCCGATGTCCGAAGAATCTCCGGATTCAGACCCCGCTTTGTCCCGGCCCTTGGTGGGCGAGGGGAGTCGTCGGAGGGCTAAACGACTTCATGGGTGGGGCCGGCAGTGCTCTCACTTTCGGATTTACTGATTGGTTTGACGACCAACGAGGAATAAATCGTGGGAATCGTGACTCGGCGGACTATAACGCGGGGTGGTGGGCTGGTACAGCTCTCACCGCTGCAATCCCGGGCGGAGCGGCGGCCAAGGGTGCAGGATATACCGTCAAGGCTGGGCGTTACGCACATGGAGGTGGTGGAATCAATGTATTGAAAGACGGTGTACGAAAGTTCGCAGTTGATTATCATAAATTTAAAAGCCAAGGACAATGGGTAAAGAAGATACATTTTCATTGGGGCAAGACTGCGAGCCAGATGAAAAAGCATCGCAACATATTCGGCAAACCCTACTAGACAAATGATTATCGAAAATATCGTTGGATTTCCAGTCACGATCCGGTTTGAAAACGGTGAGTTTGAAACTTACGAAAATAAAGAAGACTTAATCTTCAATTTAGAGGATTTCGACAGTGATCTTGAGGTCAACTGTGATGTACGGGATGCCCAAGGACGAAAGATTCGACTGAAAATTCATTTGCTAATCTTACGTACATTAGAACTCGCTCGCTCCTAATTGGCCAAGGAGAAGAAGAGTCTGATCGAGCAACGGTAGTTTGAATGGGAAGACGGGGCATTTGACAAGAATCTTTGACAATCTGAACGCCGCAAAAAACCGTGCGTATAAGTTTGACGCGATTGGCGGATTGACCGTGGCTCAAGACAAGGCATCGCGCATCGGCTCCGCCTCGGCGATCATAGGTGCCACACAGCGTCGCCCAAGATCGGGGCGATAATCGGTCTCGCCAGCGGAATCATCTTCAGCGGCCCGGGAATTATTGTGAATTTAGCGAGCAGCGCCGCTAGTCGCGTGTCGACCTGGCAACGACTATTATCTGCTTCGAGTTTTGCCGGAGCCTTGTCTAATAACTTCTCGGATCGCGGAGACGATGGCGACGATGAGGATGAGGTTATCAAGGTTGAAATCAGATGTCCCAAAAACCTTCGAATCGAGACTGAGCACTGCCAGTCGCCCTGGTGGGCTAGAGGAAATATCGGGTGCCCAGCTGAATGGGGTTGCACAGGTAGCGGATGCACCGGATCGGTAACCAAGAGCTGTACTTATACACCCACACAGCAGCAGGTCTCGTGCCCCGCTACTGCTCTGTGTAAATACCGCTTCGACGCGGACTGACATTTTCGATGTTTTCGCAGTTAGGCGACTGATGATGAAAGTAGACAAGCGTTTATTGGTCCGGCTCTGTATCTGCCTTCTCGGTATTCTCCTTTTATTCGAGTCGTCGCCAGCACAAGCTGATCAGATACAAGAACGCCGCACTTTTTGGTTTTCACGGGCCGAAGATGCTACTTACGGGTCGTTGAAAGATACTGTATTTCTTTCACCTCTTGAGCAAGCAATTCTCTACGCACGGCTGGGTGCGGCTTGGTGGGAAGAAAAACCGGAAGAAGCTCGTCTATGGCTGCAAAAAGCCGTTCGTCTCGTTGAGACTTCCCCTAATAAAGAAAACCCGGCAGAAAAACAACAGCGCCTGGCGACAGCAAGATTGCTTTTGACAATTGTTTCTCGAGTGGATAAAAGCTTGAGTGATAATCTGGTAAATATCGTTGCGTCGGGAATTGGCGCTCATGGCGAAAATTCGCAAACTGCAGATGCATTAATCCAGGCGGCTCTTTCTCTGGTCGACAGCAATCCTCAACGAGCAGTCGAGCTTGGAACGATTTCAATACGCTTCGGCAGCTCGAATTCATTTGCAAGTTTAGTTTGGGCATTGCAACGTCGCAGCCCAGATTTCGCGCGGAGACTTTTTCTTTCCGCGCTAGCTAATGCCAGAAACGAGCGTAGTGAGAAATGGTTGAGTCTGCTCGGGTATACCGCTTTTACGAAGGGGAGCAACTCCGATTCCGATTTGCCGAAAGACCTGCAGATTGAGTTGTTAAAGCTTTACATTGAGCCCCTGCAAGCTACTTCGATAACTGAGGAAAATCAAAAGAGGCTTTGCGGACACGTTTCTAATTATATTGTTCCGTTCGTAGATCAATTCAACGAATTGCTTCCGTTTCAAACTGAACAGATAAATCCGATCGTTGCCCGATGTCAAACAATGTTCAGCCCCTTGGAAAAGGAGCAAGCGGATAAGTCCTCGGAAACACGCACTCTGAAGACAATAGACGACTACCTAAAGGCATCCGATGAAGAGAAAAATCTAAATGTTAGAACGCAGTATCAGTACAAGGCTGCTCAAATGGCTGTTCGACAGGGGGACCACGACAGAGCTATATCGATCCTCGATAGGATGAGCGAGGAGTCACGTCGGCTGATGCGCAGCACGTGGGATGGACATCGGTGGGAATGGGCGGCGGCTCTTGCCTTTAAACTTTGGAAGCAGGGCTCAATAGCGGAAATGGCTCAAGTTTTGGATCACGTTCCATCAGACATAAGGGGATTCGCTCTCGTTGCCATAGTGGACAAATTCCCCAATAACGTACAAATCACCTTGGTTACCGAATTGTTGAGTGACGCTAAAAAGAACCTAGATAAGTCAAAGAGTTCGTACAGGGAACGCATCGAGGGATTCTTGGTTTTAATGCGTCTATATGCGAAATATCGACAAATAGATGAAGCCGCGGACGCCTTTAAGGATGTTACGCGATTGGTGAATCAAATAACGTCTGATGAAACGTCGGAAAACAAGAAGAGTGGGTTGTCTATTTTTTTTGAAGATCGAAAGATCTTTCTTGAAGGTATCCCACCCATACTATTTGAACGTAGGGAATACGCGTTGAGAGATGCGATTGCTTCGATTAATGCTTTGCCAAATCGATTGCTTGCACGCCTTGACCTATTGACCTTGTGCTTAGCGGAGTATAGACGACAACGTGTTTGAGAAAACAGGTCGCCTTCATTTCTTTAGTTTTCAGCTAGGCATTCTGGTGGGAGTGATCATTGCCCTTATCTTAGCCGCTTTCGCGATCAAGAGATCAAACTTGTTTGTGCGCCAGGAGCCAAACGTTTTACTGACCGAAGGATACAATTTTCGAAAGATTCGCAATTCTGATAATAGCTGGCGCGGACCGGAACTGGGAGAAAGAATAAATTTACACCAGCTGAAAGACTCTGATGGTAAATCGCTTGCCCAGGTAGTGGGTACACCCAATATCTTACTTGTCACTTTAGATCCCGAGTGTGCTTACTGCAGAGCTTCGGGCGACTTAATAAATTCCCTTAGCGATGGCGAAGAGCAAAACAGAATCGAATATTATCCTATTTCCTTTGCACGCATCGACGACACGAACGATATCGAGCAGTTGGCGATGTCTCTAGGTTTTCAGTCGAAAGTGTTCACTTGGGCGAATGAAGGTGAAATGCCACAAGAGTCATTACAAAACATAGTTACCCCTGCCCACTTACTTTTGGATAATACGGGAAAGGTACTTCAAGTTTGGGCTGGTTCAAGCCGAGAGAAGGAAGTACGGAAAAAAATGGGTCAGCAAATCCTATCCGACATCAACGTAATCAACGATACACTCAAGGTGATAGCAGAGAAATAGCGGAAGCAGCGTCACGTGAAAAAAGCGCGACAGTCTAACCACCACAGTACACGTCTGCAATTCTAGAATCAGAGCGGATAAAGTTCGTAGTGCTTGATGACGTTGGTCGATCTGTAGCCAACCATCGAGTACGAAGTGTTAAAAGATTGGGGGTCCGACCTGCGAGTTTAGCTTGCGTCGCTTTCTCCGTTTCTGGACGTCGGGAACACTATTTTGTTGCCGCACGAGCTTTTCGGTTGACTCCTAGTCGCCTTGGCCTTCGCGTTCTACGTGGTAGCCGGCGTCTTGCATGTGTTTGTGGACTTGGCGGCCGTGTTGTTCGTCACGGACTTCGAGGAGCATTTCAATTCCGACACGGCCTAGCGGGGCGAGCCACATTGCACGGCGGTGAAATACCTCGATTACGTTTGCTCCGGACTCGGCGACGTTGTTTAGGAGAGTTGCTAACATTCCCGGCCTATCCACCACCAGTAGCTTGAGCATGATGTAGCGTCCCTGACGGACGAGAACCTGCTCGAGAATGCGGGCAAGCAGATTTGCATCAATGTTGCCGGGGTGCGCCTAATCCCAAGAGGAGGTCGTATCGTCTTCGGCTGAGACGTTAATCGTCGGTATAGGTCGTCATAACCTTCATTGAGGTCGACACGGTAGTACGTCGAGGCTCTAAGTATCTCCGGAATGAATGTGGCCTCGTCTGCCCAGAACAAGATAGGAATAAACTTTTTGTTTTTTTGCGGCGCCTTCGAATAGCTCCTGCGTGATGACGAAGCCTTCCCACTGCGCGCCGAACCCTTTGGAGGATTCGTGTCCGCGAAAACGTCGGTAGTACGTTTGAGTACATGCGACGAGCACGAAATCCGCCGCCTGGATCTCATCTACCATCCACCTCGGCCAACCTTGGGGCAGGCGAATCCTCGTATTGGTCCAAATTGCAGTCGATACCTTCGCAGCGAAGACGCTGGGCAAGATAAAAGACCCGCTCTTTGTGTTCACTCGAATCATGCGTGTAGCTGATCAGCACCTGAGGTGGAGTTTCATCCATATACGTATTATATTCTCTCCATGGCTCTCGTTTCCCGCCGAAACAAGCTCAATATAGAACAATCGGAGGTGTCCGGAAATGATCACTATAAGAATAGGATCAGTCAGTAGAAAGTTCGAGAGCCTGAGAGATATTGACGAAGGCTGGATCAACCAGCAGATACAGGGTCTCCATCGGGAAAAGCATGAGGTCTGTGTGCACGTAACAATCGATGAGGGTCGCCTAAATCTTGTTCTGGCAACGCCCGCGTGCGGTGGTGCGGGTGGTGGTGGCCGGCCACCCAGCGCTCAAGAGCAAAAGATCTTTGACGTTTGGAATGATGAAAAACTCAATGATGCTGAGATCAGGGGTGGTCATCTCGTGGCATTTTTCAAACGCATAAGAAAGCTAATCGACTAGGAAGATCCGGAGAAGAGTTATGGAACTACAAATGTCAGACCTGCAGAACCAATGCGAAGACTGCGACGGGACTGGAAAGCTCGAGAATCCAGTGATGAAAGATCAGAACCGCGGGTATGGCACCCGCACGAGCTACGCAACGCCTGTTGATTGTGAGCGCTGTAATGGCCAGGGCATCATCGTGACCGATTCCGGCCAAGTTGTTATTGATTTTCTAAGGCTCATCCGGTCGAAATATCTCATTTCCTAGTAGGCGTCGTATTGGAAACGCTGGTTTCGCGTCCTATGTGACGTTGACGGTCTGAGGGCGATTGATTCTAGGGATATGCGCGAAATAGCTCGCCGTAATCAACAATAGCTTCGAGGACATGCCTATCCGAATCTTACTGGGCAGGAAAGTTCCCGCTGAATAACAAGTTCCAATATTTGAACGCTTTCTTCGGATCCCGGTCATGATAATAAAGGGCCTTATCGGCACGTGTTACGGCCGTCGCCAGGCGCGAGAGAGCGGTTTCCAACTTTTGTTGGCTCGGACACGCGTCGACCAATCCTGAAATTCCCATCGGATCGCGAATCCTCGCTAGCTCGTTTTTTGAAATGCTGTTCAGCACCGAATACAGGTCGCGGGGGTAGTTTATCGACTGCCTGTTTGTGAACAACTTGGTGATGCGGATCTCCAGGTAGAACGATGAGACCGGCACTTTGCAAAAGAACTTCCAGGCCTTCACCAGCTTGATCAGCGGGCGCAACTTCCGGCCCAGCCGGTGGTCATGGTACGCGACGTAATCTTTGTGGGCCTGAGGGCTGGAGTACATCCATTTGCCTGATCCGTCGGCGATCGCGTAGGTTTTTCGTCGACCCAAACCAGTATCCATAAGGCCGTGAGCGACACACGGCGTGACTTCCAGATTCTCGGAGCGGTATTTTCCGAAGGGGACCGTAACCGAAGGCGAAGCGACCCTTATACGGTGAGCGGTCTGCCGGAAGGTGTTCTGTAGGGCTTCCTTAAGTTTCCGGAGTTGCACTATTGAGTTCGGGCGAATGATCTCCTGAGGTAGCACGGCGAAATAATCTGTGTCGCTGAAATGGCGAACCCCGGTGCCGTTCTTGATCGATCCCGTTTCGAAGAGGCTGTAGCACCTGAAATTGTTCCGAAGGCAGCTCTTGACAGAGCCCTTGTGGCTTTTCGCCTTTTCCTGCTCAGAGCGCAGCGGGGCGAGCCGGGAGAGAAAGATCTCGAACGCTTCTTCAACAGTCTTTGACATAGAGGCACGATTTTCGCGAGTTTGGAGCTATTTCTGAACGATATATTTCTCCCAGGTCTCGTTCAGGGTCTTGCGCTTACATTTCCATAACCATGACGGGATCAGCGGTCCGGCCGACCGAGCCACGTGGTATTCACTGACCAGCTTGATCGCCGGGATTTCCTCATCACTTTCCTTCTCGAGGAGCTTCGAGGCGTTCTTCTCGACCTGTTCGGATCTCTTGCTAAAGTTCCAGTAGCTAATGGTGAGCGGAATTAAGCCGACCGAAACTACGAGAAGCAGAAGAGCGATGATGATCCGGCTGACCGCGATCAGTGGGGCCATAGATGAAAATAACAAAAAACTAACAAGCAGCCCCAGCATCGAGGCGACGGAAAGAAGGATTGTGGCTGTGAAGGCGATGCGGCCCATCGAGAGGGCAAGGTGCTTGCTCCACCAAGCTGATTCGCGCAGATTTTCGACCGCGCGCTTCCAGCCCGTCTCGGATCCGGTTGCGAAGTACTCCCCCGTGTCGCGTGCGAGGTCAACCCGGTTCCGATCGCGGCCGCTTAGGTTCATGCGTGCATCGGCGATGTCGATTGAGTCGATTTGCCAACCGAAGCCATCGCGTAGATCCAATTTGCGAAGAAGACCGTCGGCCGTTGACTTGTACCAACTCGAGTTGATCCCGGCTGCCTCTGCAAAAAATGCCAGGAGCGCCACGCCGATGGCAAACCAAAGGGCATACTCCGGCAGAAACACGGTGGGTATTCCGAGTAGAAACGCGACTAATTTCGCCGCCCAAGCGATTCCCCACCATCTTTTAGTAGTGTCGAAGAAACGCTGAGAAACCTTGCGAACGTCACAGTTGATTCCTGTTTCAACCATATATAGGAAAGTCCCCGCCGAAGATTTCACGCCACTTGTTTATCGATCCTTTCTGATCATCGTTTGATTCGAGTCGCCTCGCATCGAGGGCCTTTTCCTGATCTAGGCCTGCACGCTCTCCAATCTTCGAGCGGTCCTCCCATGTGAGGCTGTTTATATCGCCTTGGATATTCTTTGGATCCAACACCGGGCCGTAGATGGCAGATGAGATGTGATCCAAAATTCGAGGGATCTCGACATCCACGTACTGCGAAGCAGTGGTCAACTGCGATTCGTAATACTTCAGAATGACCGCCTCGATCAGGTAAGCGCTCATGCTCGGCATAGTGGGCCGTTTATTCCAGTATTTGATGATACGGATCACGTCTAGGACATGCCCGTCGTGAAGCTTGTTAATGCGTCTGACGCGATCCCGATCAATCCTCGGGTCCGTCTTTTTCCAGTCTCCATTGCCGTTGGGAATTAGATAGTACGTCCTGCCGTCGAACTCGGGGGACATCATAAAGCAGGGGACGATGTCGAAACACCAGTCATAGGATTTCAACGAGAGTACTGCCGCCGCGCCGTTACGCTTCAACCCCGCACTTGAATACTGCGGCACACCCTCCAGCTTGCGGAGAAACTTATTAATCACCTTGATCGAATTCAGCCGATGTGTGTAATCGAAGCAGAGAGCGGCCAGATTTGTGCCGGGTTCAACCGTGATGTCGATCCTGTCGGAGTAGGCCTCGTATGTCGCCCCTTGAGCGCTCAGGCACGACATGACGTCAATGTCGTCCAATGGGCGGGTCTTCGTATGCCGGGCAAACGAGCCGAACGAAATATCGTACTCAGCGTACGGTTTCGGAAAAATCGCGTCCGTCTGAAAGCCTGCGATTTGTCCGAACAACCAGCTCTGGCCCGCGCGGGCGGTCACGGTATCGCCGGAATCCAGATTCACGCGGCCGCGTAGAAATTCGGCGAAGGCGCCGTTAACTGTAAAGGCCATAAAAAATGTGTAGGATTTTCATCATTATAGCATGACCTGAAGAACTTGATATGACCCTCGTGACGAGCGGTACGCCGGCCGCCGAACCGTCCCATCGAAACAGACCGAAAGCTGGTGTTGAAGATCAAATGGAGGAAAAGGTTCAAGGCACCGCACCAGCGTTCCGTATTTCTCTGTGAATTGGGGGAGTGTGTTGGGCTAAACCGCAAGGTTGGATGATCGGACTAGCCGAGAAGGAGGACAAGTAAAGGTGAGACAAGAACAAAATTCTCTCGCTGGCTCTCCGCGTGTCGCACGAGGTAGAGCGCGGAACGCCGATGTGCATTCAGGAATCGAATGGATTCACCTCATAAATAAGCGTGGTCTCCCACGCTTTTACTTTTAATGTTGTAATACAGAATTTGTTCGAATTACGTGCGCGTTAATTTGCGCTAGTCTATGCAATAAAAAATCGGCCACATGGCCGAATACTTCTATACTTTTTTCGAGTGGTGGCCCAGACCGAGAAACATATCGAACTGTTTCCGCATACTTAAGCCAAGTTGGTTTAAAAATTATTTTTTTGGGTTTCTAACCAGCTGCCGTTATCGATTCCGGCCATCGAATTACCTCAATATTCTAGCCTTTTGTCGCCCTTTCGTCTAGAGTGCAGCTCCCGTTAAATGTTTACAGCCAAGGACGGAGTTGTCGAAATATTCATTAGATATGTAATTGGATTCACGGTATTTAATGGGGCAAGTATCTTCATATGACGCGTTTCATTAAATCCCATTTGACAGTAGAAACTCCTAACCCAGTTCGCCGTGATCGAAGGGCCAGGTTCTGAAGGCCGAACACGTAGCTACGGCTCACGGGATCGAGCTGAAGGGCGAGGGCAAGGCTGTAACCGGCGCCCGCATCGTCGACTTTGCGTCAGCTCAATCGATCGGGGCCAAGACGGTCGAGAACATCCTGCGCGAGTGCGGGGCTCCGCTCCCTTCCGGAGACGAGCAGGTCATAATCTCATTCAGCCCGACGACCGGAGAAGTGATCGCTGCCAACGCGAAGGAATAAATACTGGTATCCCATCAACGGCCGTCCGATAGTTGTTTGTCGCTCATTCGCGACGCAAGCTATCTGGCGGCCGTTCTGCTCCTCAACAGTGGTCCAACCTCTGCGGTTCGTTTGCTGAGACTATTCTTCCGATCTAGAATTCTCGAATGAGGGAAATCCTCGAAGATCTTCAACGTCGGAAAGATTCGAGGGAGAACCCATGTCACGACTGCGACGGTGCCGGATTGTACGCGAATCACGTATGCGTATCGTGCCTAGGTCAGGGAGTCCTGCTAACGCGGCTCGAATACGAGCTATTGTTAACTTACGCGAACCGTGCAGACGATGAAATTCTGGACCAGCAGGAATTCGATTAAACTCAATTCCTTTAACAATTTCGAGCCTTACGATACCCTGCCGCCTCAGCTGCAACTGCGGTCTCAAGCCATATCACGTTGCTTGGCGAGGTGTCTCCGTATGAAGGGCAGCCGGGTCGATGATAAATCCGGGAATTCTTGTTTCCTTTAATTCGTTGATCGTCTGCTGGTGCCACCGAACTTGAAATGAACGGAGCAGCGGTACTCGCGGGCTGCGATTCGGCTATGTCTTTCGGATGCCTGAATTCCCATGGGGCCTGAGGTGCCGGGGTTGACCATAGACCGAGGCGTTCGGCTCTGGCCGCTGTCTCAGCCTTGGAGTACAGCCCGCGGTCTGCCGGGGATTGCTCGCGCTCGTATCGTTTGTAATGCCAGGCCAGCCCGGCTTTAACCATCTCAAGATTCACGTCAGTTTCGCCCTCGAATATCTGCCCAATTGTGCGGCCGTATTTATCGATCTTCGAGCTTCGGACAGCGACGATCTTTCCGAAAATCATATCTGAGAGCTTTTGTTTTGCCTTATTCCCAAACGCCTGTGTTCGCTCAGGAGCATCAATCCCGGCCAGCCTCACAGTTATCTGTTTGCCCTCGGTGAGAAGTTTGATTGTATCGCCGTCGGTGATCCCGACGACTTTACCTGTGGCAGCCTCGCTCGTAAGCAATGCTCCCGCTGGCGACGCCGATACGTATGGGCCTGTCCCCGAAAGCTCCCCGGGCATACAGGCGAGCGCGGACAGGGCCAGCAGAATGAATATCGACGTTCTTAGCTGCACAAACTTCTATCTACGTAAGTCTTGTTACCGTTCCCGTTGATGTAATAGCAGCCGCCACGTGGACCCAGCATATAGCGGCCGGACGACGCGACCCTTCGTTTTGTCGTGCCGGACCCTGAGCCGGAGTCGTCTGACGAAGTGACGAGGGGTGCGGGTAGCGCTTTCGCGGAATTCCTTTTTGCGGCCTTGTCGCCCTTCTTCGGTAATGCCGACGCCGATGGAGATGGCGTAGCACGGTTATTAGGGGTAGAGGCGAGAGATCGAATCGGCGTGGACGAGTTTGAACTTGGTTTCGTCAGGCAGCTCTGCATTCCAATCACCGCGGCCGCCGCGACTATCAATGAAATTGCCCAAGCTCGAACATTTCTCCTCGAAGTTAACGAGGCCTCGGCGATTGGCCGCTCGAGCCACTGCTTATTCTCATTCAGACTGCGGCAGGCCGAACAGTAACCCGCATTCAAATAATTTATGCCTTGGCAGTCGAAACATTCCCAGTATCGCTCGTACGCTGCGGCAGGCAAGGCGGCGGCCTGCGAGGATTCTCCGGATCCAAAAAGCGACGTCGGCTTAGTCTGATATGAAAGTCCGGTGCCGGGAGCGGAGATTGAATGCTTAATGCCTTTCTTGCTTACATTTGTTGAGAACAGACCGCCACGACCGATCGACGCGCTCGTAATACCCTTCTTACCTATATTGATATTTACGCCCGGCAGGATTTTGAAGCTTTTCCTAAAACGCCATCCCATGAGAGAGACCTCCAATTGTTACGGTGCCGGAAGTATAAAACGGATACACAAAATAGCAAAGGAAAGATTACGGACGGCCGTAGACGCTGATGCTTATCATAAAGAAGTGACGGACCTGGCGGTCGACCTCGCGGTCTAATGCGAGCCACACTTCGGCTGGAGTCTTCCCCTCGATCTGCTTGAGCTGTAGGAACGCGGATGCCCTCAACTTGAAACGGCCGGCTGCCACCGAAACCTCCGCGAGTAGGCCGATAAACTTCCCACCCTCGAGCGTGCGCAGATGCTCAACCGCTTTTCTTAAGGCAAGCGGATCGCTGAGGTCGAACGTCACGGGGTTGAAACAGGTGACTATCAGCGAGTCGTATGCGTGCCTCGGCATATGCAAAAATCGTATCATCAAAATCAACTGCGTTTCATACGTGCAACAACTAAAAGTTTCTGCTAGTCTGTTTTTCCTATGAAAAACCACAGCACACGACTTAGAACCGAATCTAAATTCCTCGCCTTCTCTCGTCCTGATCAATCTTTCGATCTGAAACTTCGGCTCCGGGACATAACCCGGCTGACGGTTGAAGAGGAGATTGAAGTCTCGGCAGCCGAGTATGAGGTCGATACTGAGAAAATGCGGAAAGTTTCACCCGAATTAGCCATTCTGGCACGGTTGAATCTCGCCGTTGGAGACTCCGCGTTCACGTTTACCGTCTCCAAGGACGACGCATCTCCGCTTATGCGAGGCGTCCATGAGCATCTTCGAAAGATAACAGGAGGGAGACCCGTGTCGGGGGCAGGCCTGTTCGATTTCCACATCAATTGTTGCAGCGGATTCCCTGTGGAGGCGATATGAGGGTGCGCGATCTAATTCGTAAACTGGAACGGGCTGACCCGGATCTCGATGTCATGGTCTCGCCCGGCCGGTATTATCCGGTACTCGAGCTGGGGAAGATGCCTACTGAGCCAAAGGCGCCTGCCTACACGAGGATCGCAGATATGGATGACCGCTGCACGATCGAAGGGATCTCCCTTATCCGCGACATGCAGCTGCCGGGCGAACCGGAGATGATCGTACTGGTTTATGATGCGGTCCGAGCCGTTGAAGCGTCCGACGGGGTTGCGTCGTGACCGTATTGATTCGTTTTGCTGAAAACTTCGTATTCTCTCCACGGGACCTCCGGCCGTGAACTCTCGTTGTCTTGAATGATGACTCTTGCGGCGAATATGTTTGTCTAAAAGCCACATCCGACCCTAACTGTAAAGGTCTTACGTATACGTCGGGGGCCGAGCTTATAACGGCAACAAAAAAATCTTGACAATTCATTTGCGATAGGCGTACTGTTGGCGCGTATCCAACCATCCCTTAGTGCGGAAAATTTAGTCAGGAGAGGTATTCCCTATGTCCCACCGCCTCGCGTTTCCGACCCGTCTTCAATCAGTAGTACGGTTGTGCACCAGGCCTTCCGGCCGGGAAATTCGTTTCAGACTCTTACGGTCGTGCGCTTTCTTCGTCGTCGCAAATCTTCTGTCGGTCTCGGTTTTCGCGGTTCCCGAAGCTCCGCGATTTCTTGTCGTGACGCTGGATGAAGCGAAGAAGGAGGCCTTGCGGGATATCGCGAGTATTGAATTTGGTTCGGTTTCCGGCTGGACTGACGGCCTGTTCGGGCTCATTGCTAAGCCCGCGGCCAAACAGCAGGTCGTGGAGAGAGTCGACGTAAATCCGGCGAATCTGACCGTGCTCCAGGATGAAGAGATTTATTTTACTGCGGTTGCGTTTGAGCGCGGGCAGCCAATAAACAGCGTTCGATTCAGATGGTCGGTTTCCGAATTGGGAGGGTCGTCGCCAGCACGGAATCTGGCAAACGGGAGATTTAAAGCTTCTAAGATCGGCACATTTCGGGTGACAGCTACGGCTAACGGTTCACAGGGTCAAACTACGATTACCGTACGGCGCAACTATGGGCGCGCCATCCAAAAGATCGTTCGCAAGCCCGAGGCGGAGCGAACGAGCGAAGAGAGAGCGCTTATAGAAAGGCTGCGAACGGAAGGAAGGTACACGTCGCGCGAGGTGCTCTCCACGCAGACATTCTCTCTCGAGGACGAAAGACGGCGAACGCAGGCCGACGAGGCTCTTCGCGATTTGATCCGCAGTCGCCAGCCATCTCTTGTGTCGCCGACGCCGACCCCGGGCGTAGTCGGTTCTCGTTCTGACGAGACGGCGATCCCGGACGGTGAGCGGAAGATCGGCGGTCCGAGCGATTCGGGCGAGAGTGAGGCCGCGACGGAACCGAATGCTTCCAACCAACCGCCCTTTTTTTTGATGGATGAAATTGGCTGGGACGGCACGAATTGGAGCCTCACGGACGACCCGGAAAACCGAGTTGGAAATGCGGCAGGTGCGGCTCCGGACGACGGGGCGAGTAACGGCAACTACAACCTGTCGGTGCCGGTCGTTTCGCTGCCGGGTCGGGGGATGGATCTCAACCTGTCGATGAACTACAACTCCCGCGTCTGGCAGAAAGGCGGAACCGCCATGATGTACGACGCCGATAACGGATTCCCCGCGCCCGGATGGAATCTTGGCTTCGGACGAATGTACTATCTCGGCAGTACCGGCGGCTGCATGATGGTGGCACCGGACGGGACTCGCCGGCCGTACACGATGACTCAGAATCCCGTTGTGAACGGATATAATTATTACAATCACTACAATTCCAGCCGTGCCATCGACGGCTCATTTGCCGATTATGACTGCAGCTACACGATCAATAACAGCGTTACCACGTTGAGTGGCTCTGCCGTACTCGCCGACGGGACAAAAATTGTGTATTCCAGTCCGTCGACCACTTTTGACCAATTGTTTCCCACGAAAATTACCGATGCACAGGGAAACTATATCTCGATCACATATCGAAACAATCGCGGCCCCTACATTAGCACCGTTACCGATACGCTCGGGCGCGTAGTTACTTTTAATTACACCTCCGACCTCCTGACCTCCATTACAGGTCCGGGATACAATGGCACGAACAGAACTTTTGTCCAGCTTCGATATTCATCGGCTCTCACTCTCACCACGACGTTTGGTCTCGCCGCCACGGCTCCGGATACAACTCCCGACCTAATAGACGCGATTTATTTTCCAACAACCAATACCGGCTATTGGTTTGGCGATTCCGACTCGTATTCGCCATATGGAATGATCGCGAAGGTGCTCTCTCAGCGAGGAATGAGCTTTACTAGCTCGATTAATCAGGGAACGATGACGCGGCAAGAAGTCTATAACTTTCCGACATCTGGCAATTCGTCTCTTGTGGACGCGCCGGGATACTCTACGCATACCGAAACTTGGGACGGAATGGACACGAGCGCGGCGGTTACGGGGTTTAACGTGACGACCGAGTCGGGCGGAACTCAGGAATTAATCTCGGTCACACGACCGGATGGCTCCGTCAACAAGCAGAAGTCGTATATCGGAAGTTCTTATAACGGGATGTACCATGAGAACGAGATTTTTTCTGGCAGCACTTTGCTTGCCAAGACCAAGATTACGTTGGAAGCCGGGGCTTACAGCACGACGAGGCCGAATAAGGTAGAGCAGACTGAGCAGACGCCGACGGGTGATAAAACGAAAAGGACGGAATTTACCTATGGCACGACACTAAATCAACTGACGAACCAAAAGGAGTTTGACTATTCGGGAAATCTCTATCGCGACCGGCGTTATACGTATGAGAACAGCAGCGCTTATTTAGATCGTCACATTTTCAGCCTTTTAAAAACCGATGAGTTGTACGATTCGGGAAATACGCGGCTCAGTCGCACGGAATATCAATACGACAATAACATCATCGTAAACGGCGCGAGCAATCACGGACTGGTAGAAGTGACGGGCGCCGTCCAACACGATTATACTTATGATCCATTTACCGATGAGCTAGTCTGGATTCAGGGCCCTAACTGTCTCACATGGCAGTGGAACTTTTCTGGCTGCACCTATGAGGGCGAGGAAGTTTGTTTTCCACCGAACTACGATGTCTGCGAGAAGTGTAATCTTGAGTGTGTCGAATACGAGTATATCCAGGTCAGCGCTTACAACGAGAATACAGCCTTTCGAGGAAACCTTACGAAAGTAACATCTTACGAGAACGCCGGGCCGACGCCGACGGGTGCGATCTCTTACGACTTCACATACGACGTGACCGGAAACCAACGGACGGCAACGACTAACTGCTGCCAACAGATTTCTTCTTCCTATTCCGTCGCGACGCAGTTTTCTCAGCCCGACTCGGTGACGAAAGGTTCGTCGAATACTGGTTCGCCCGACCGAGTGACGCAATCGGCGACATATGACTTCAATACCGGAGCGATCATCTCCGCAACCGATTTTAACGGTCTGACGACAACGGTTGGTTATGACGCCGTTACGCGCCCGACTCTGGTTACGTTTAGTTCCGGCGCTAAGAAAACGACGACTTTCGGGGATGCCTCGCTGAGTCAGACTGAACTTGTCCAAAAGAGCACTTCCGAAGGGAGCGGCACCGTGGGCAATTCGACGACTTATTTCAATGGCCGAGGACAGCCGGTGAAATCTGTATATCAGGCGGGCGGCTCGGGGTTTAATACATCATCGACGATGTACGATGTAATGGGCCGCCTGTGGAAGGCTTCGATGCCGCATGACAGTGGTTCGTCGCCTGCTTACTGGACAGAATACAGTTACGACTTTCTATCGAGGATGACGCAGCAGACGGCCCCCGACGGTAGCACGTCGAAAATGTTTTATAATGGAACTTCGGTTCCCGCTTCCGCTTCGTCGAGCTTTGGGCAAACTGTGCGAAGTCAGGACGCCTGGGGACGCGAGCGTTGGTCGAAAACCGATGCTTTTGGCCGGCTGGTTGAGGTTGTCGAACCAAACCCGACCGGCACAACCGGCGAGGTAGCTGACACAGGCAATATCGCGACTTCCTACGCATACGATGCGTCCGACGAGCTGACGGCAATCACTCAGGGCACTCAAACGCGCTCGTTTGCTTACGATTCATTAGGTCGGTTGACAAGACAAAAGCTCGCCGAGCAGGCGGCGAGTCTTGACAATAATGGCGGGTATGTAACATCGGGCGGGATTTGGAGCGAAGCGTTTGTATATGATTCGCGTTCAAATCTGATCCAAAGAACCGACGCTCGCGGCGTAAAGACTAATCTTTCCTACCAGGTTTCAGGAAGCATCGATCCGCTTAATCGTCTGCAGGGTATTTCCTACGATAAATCAGGTGCGGCAAATCCCACGACGATAGCCGCGGCTGCTTCCGTGTCGATGGAGTATATGACAACGGGCGATAAGAGTCGTGTGAAAAAGGTAATAACAAGCGGCATCGCGACCGAAGAGAATGCCTTTGACAGCTTAGGGCGAATCTCAGAATATAAAATCACTCTGGACAGCCGTTCGTCGTATCCGTTTGAGACAGATTACAGTTATGACTCGACCGGTCGTCTGACGCAGATTGATTACCCGGCTCAGTACGGTCTGACGGGAAATCCTCGCAAGGCAATTGTACCGTCGTATGATGAAGCCTCGCGACTGACTCAGATGACTGTGGCCGGCGTTACGCACTTGAGCGACGTTGCTTATAATAATTCGAGCCAAGTATCTCAGCTAAAGACTGGAGCAGGCACCAACCGAGCCCGAATCGAGGCGTATTCTTACGAAGCGCAAACAGGACTGCTAACCGGCCAGACCGTTAAGAACAATGCTTTGACTTCGACGTACCTCGATCTGAGCTATTCGTATAGTCGTGGTAATAGTTCCGGCACGCTCAATGGAAAGACCGGGCAACTGACAGGAATCGTCGATAATCTCAACCGGAATAAAGACCGCAAGTATGAGTTTGACGCCATCGGTCGATTGGATAAGGCAATGGGCGGCATCGCGGCTGGAGCGAGCGGTGTGACCGCTAATTGGACGCAGGATTATACGTATGATCGGTTTGGAAACAAGACCGGCGTGAGTGCAACGGGCGTGGATGCGAACAATGCCGCGGTGCCGGTGGATGGGCTGACGAGCGTGAGTTTTGATACGGCGAACAACCGGACGACGGGCTGGGATTATGATCTGGCGGGCAATCTGACGCGCGGGGAGACTCAGGCGGGCGTGTGGCAGAGATTCGACTACGACGCGGCCGGGCGGATGGTGGCGGTTAAGGATGATGCGTACAACGTGCTTGAAACCGTCACCTATGCCGCGAGCCGGGAACGACGACTTATGGTCCAAACCGCAACTCAGCTTACGTATTACGCGTGGGGCGGCAGAAATGTGATCGGCGAATACGCGGATAACGGAAGTATGCCCTATTGGAAAAAGTCGTACCACTACGCCGGTTCGCGTCTGCTTTCAACTTCGATATACAGCGCACAACTGGGCGTGGAGCGATCCACATTCTATCATCCTGATCGACTCGGAACTCGTCTGACAACGTCTGAGGCTTCCTCAGCCGCAGGGCATCAATCGACTCTACCCTTCGGCACCGCAATGCCGGCCGAAACGACGTCAACCAACCCGAACCCATACTTTACAAGCTATGACCGAAGTGCTCTCACAAACCTCGACTACGCCGTAAACCGCACGTATTCCTCCAGCCAATCCCGTTTCACCCAAGTCGATCCGATCGGCATGTCCGCCGCGTCAGTCGGAAGTCCACAATCAAATAACCTGTACGCCTACGTCCAAAACATGCCAACGGATTTTGTCGATCCGAGTGGACTGTTTGAGGCCCCGCCGCGAACAATTACTTTTTATGAATTCTGCCTGAGAACCGGGCTATGCGGCGGGCCGTTTCTGCCGCCCCCAAGTGAAGATCCCGGCGGTGGGGGCGGCGGTGAGCCGGCTGCCGATACGTGCGGAATCAATCCGGTTACCGGGACTCCTGGAATTAATCCAGTCAATTCCGGAAAGCCGGGAGAGATTCGTCCAGGCGTCAGAGGACTTGGCCATTTTGGCGCTCCTCGGAATAACAGTGGAAAGAGATACTCGCATACGGGGACCGATATAGCAGCCCCCGTAGGAAGTACCGTCCAGGCTTTCGCTCCGGGCATAATTCAAAGTGTAACTGGGACGACATCAGGCACAACCGGATACGGCTTGACAATAATTCTCGACCACGGCAATGGGTATACCTCACATTATGCCCATCTAAGCGCATCTAACAGTGCATTTCGCGGATTCACAGCAGCTGGATCGGGAGCGACAACCGTGATTGGTTTTTCAGGGCAGTCGGGAAACGCAAGTGGTCAGCCGGCTACCGAAGCTCATCTTCACTTCGAGATTCGCAAAAATGGCAGGCCCCTGAATCCAGAGGACTTTCTGAACTCTCCGTGTCCGAGGGGTTTTCAGAACATTCTGTTTCCTCGATGAACCAAATTTCAAGGAGAGGGCGACTATGCGGAATAAGATATATTTTCATGTGCTGAGCCTACATTTATTTTCGTGGATGATGTTTGCACAAGTAGCATGTGTTTCGTCACCGGGAGTAGGAGGGGGCAACGCTGCCTTAGAGAATATTATTGCATCAGCTAATCCGAAGTCGGAATGGAGGCCCGGCCGATTTCGAGACTTGATTGTCGGAAGAAGTCTGAGAAAAGAGCTTCTTGCTTTGTTAGGGAAGCCAAAGTTCACGAATGACCTAGATTCGCCCGATCTCCCGAGCGGCGATAGAACTCTAACGACGGTAGACGAATTTGATTACGCAGATGATTTTTTGGGTCGCCTAGTGGCATCATCGGCCAAAAAGACAGGGGTGATTACGTACATCGCAATTTATCCCGAAAGGGGCACATTGGCACAGATCCAGGAGATCTTTGGAACAGACTTTGTGCGAACTCGATACAGTCATTTAGTTTGTCCCGAGGATGAAGGAGCATCTCGACTCATTGAGGACGCGGAAGGTGAAGTTGAACTAATCGAATATCGTTCAAAGGGAGTCGTTATATCCGCACGAGGCGACAAGATCGATTCAATCGAATTCGTTAAGGGCTCGATAGAAAGTCCTAACAAGCGTTGTGGGTCGAAATAAAACTCATCGAATCTGAGAGAGTAAATCTTCTCGGCGCCGCAGAACAGATCGACGGCGTTCACAACCTTCCGCTTAACTGGTTTCCGGGCTTTCGATTGGGGCTTCTCCGTGCATTCTAGGTTAAAACACTAGACTTCCGGTCTTTCCTTCCATATTTCTCTACGATCTGAGGACAATGAAATCCTTGACTCCAGCAAAATTGAGCGTAGAATTTTTCATTATGGCTTTCACAAAATTCTCAATACCGGCTACTCGCAACGAGGCGTTTGCAAACTCCTTAGTCGCGGGAGCACAGGTTGGTCTCGCCAGCTATATTCCGCGGCCCACTCTTACGCAGCGCGAAGAAATCAATATCGCGAGGGTCAATCTTGTTGTTAACGGGGCCGTCGTCGTCCTGCCTATGCTCGGGGCGATGTTTTCTAACATCCTGACGGAAGTCGGAGACCTTCTGGCTCCAACCCAGAAAAAAAATCCGACTGTAACGGGAGAATCTGTGCTTCCGGCGTTCACCGTGCATATTCATCCGCCCCCTCCTCTGTGGCATTGAGCTGACGCCTTTCATTTGAGTGGCGCGTAGAATGTCGCGTCCTTTTGAACGCACGACGACATTAGGGTCCTGGCCCTGGCCGGACCGAGCCCTGCCGCGGAACATTTAACAGTTCTTACATCCCCGCGAAACCTTGTGACAGGCGTGCCACGGATTCCCCCTCGCTTCGGTCCATTCTATATTTGTCGTTTGTGCCCTCTTTACTCCCGCTAGGCCTTTGGTTTCCAGTTCTCGCTGTAGATTCGCGGAATCGGGGCGCTCGCATCGTCTGCCTCAACTTTCCCGAGGTAGCTTTGAACGTCTCGACGTGCTTCTTCGACTTATCCTGAGCGACCTCGACGCGGACCTGGGCGTCGAGCAATCGATAGTCAAGGTCGTATTCGGCGGCCAATGCTCGGACCTCTGCCTGTGAATTCCAACGGTCGTAGTAGGTATGGCCTTTCTCCCCGTGTACTAGAATAAAGAGCATCAGCTTCATATTTTGGTCGGACAGCTTGGAAGCCCGAGTCATTGCCATGTTGAGATCGTAGTTTTGGAGGCGAAGTTACCGTTCTCCGCATCGGTTATCTCGCCCATTAGTCGCGATGCCATCCCGCGAGTATGTGCCGCATCGCCGTTGTTGCTAATGACCCATAGCTTTGCGACGAGGCGCGGCAGAAAGCCGTTGCTTTCTTGTGAGATCAGAAATTCACCGGCGAATCTTTCGGCAGCGAGACGGAACACGCGACGCCGGACGATATCGCTGACACGGATATCGAACAACTCCTCGCGCCGCTGACGTTTCTTGTCGACCTCGGCCTCGCGTTCCGCGGCCGCATCGACATTTGCCGATTCTGATTTAGCTAACCTGGCGAGATGAGGATAGTGGACCTTACAACTCCGGCTCCTTAAACAGATGATCTGTATCTGGCCGAATTTGTCGTCGGCCACCGAGACGGCTTTGGTCGATTGTTTGCATTTCTTTTTACTGTGATCGACATCATTCGCCCAGACTAGCTTCGAGTGGCTCTAGCGAGACATGTGTCCGATCTACCGTGTCGAAACCGGCCGTTGACGAGGCTGAGGTTGTTTTTTTGGATCTTGATGACTGCAGATATGGGACCGCTATATGGGGTATAGTTCCACCAGTGTATGACAGCACACTCAGCGCGACCTCTAGAGGCATACATGCGCATCTGTCTGTAGATCGCAGTACCCATTCAGAGCTTAGTTGCGGCGCTTTGTACGTTAAAAGACATGATTGGACAAGGTACTTATTGCTTGATACAATCTCAGCATCGACCTACCTCGCAACTGCAGTATTTGATCAGAAACCTCAATATCTAGAATGTCCGCATTGTGGGCAAGATCATTTGGATGTCGGTAGGGATTCTGTCATTCCAACCCAAGTACACTTTTGTCGCGATTGCGGCTCATCGTTTAAGACCGAGGATGAGGTCATTAGCAACCCGTTAATGGGGCTCAAGGAGCGATTAGGTGATCCTAGTTGCAACCGTGCCAAACAATTAGCCAGACAGACCCTCGAAATCTCTCATCAGGATTTTCCCGGCGGCATCAGGTTATGGGGATCAAACTCAGCAATCATCTGGACATTTAGTCACAGAGAAAAAGAGGGCATTCACATTCATTGTTTCGGGGATGATCCGGCGACCCCTATTCTAGATACAACTGTCGCATCGGTCAAAATTGACGGTGTTGCACTAGAGTCTGAGTTTGTTCGTTATTTCATGGCCCAACAAAATCTGCAGTTTCTACAGCCGCATCTACGGAACTTATACTGCGAGAACTGTCGGCACCCACACTTTGATCGCGGTATTGACGCTCTTGTTCCTCATAGCCTTCATGCTTGTGAGATTTGCGGGCATTGTTTCAAATCGAAATATAAATCAGTAAGTAATCCGATATTAAACTCGCTGCGCGAATTATACAGATTGTCCTTCGGAGGCAATACCTAACAGAGCCGAGATCTGAGATGAGAACATTCAAACAAACAAACTTAGGATTTATCTAATATGCCAGAAGGACCAGAGGTGCAGACTATTGTTACTGCGTTGAAGCGATGCTTACATAAGCATCAAATTTCAGACATTCATTTTGTAAGCAATGCGGACCGCAAGATGCTCGACGGTAGTGATCTTGATGCATTTAGAAAGGCAGTAATCGGTCAAAAAGTCGTTGATGTGAAGAGACGAGGCAAGTTTATTGTGATTCAACTCTCTTCCGAAGTGAACCTGGTGATCCACTTATTAATGACTGGTCAGCTTCTACTAGGTGACCCGTCGATGCACGACAGTCCGCCGCGCTTTCTTCGGTGCATATTTGAGTTCACTGATGGTCAGATATTGTGCATCGCCGATAAGAGTACTTGGGTTAAGATTCAGGTGCTGCGGGAGAGTGAGCTAAATTCCTACGCAGAGTTCCTCCAACTTGGAGTTGATGTACTTGAGGAAAGCTTTACTCCCTCGGCTTTTCAGGGTTTGATGAACAGATCGAGGATCGTACATTCACTCCTATTAGACCAGACAGTTGTCTCCGGACTTGGCAATATCTACGTCAATGAGTGTCTTTTTCTTGCCGGTATTCACCCCGGCCGACGCGCCAACTCGTTCTCCGAAGGAGAGGTTCTCGCGTTATATTTTTCGATATCTCATGTGATGCGCGAGGCTCTAAGTCACGGCGGCACCACGTTTTCTGACTATCGAGCCCCGAGTGGGGAGCGGGGACGCTACCAGGATTATTTAAAAGTATTCAAGAGAAAGGGACAAGAGTGCTACCGTTGTGGCACTACGATAGAGCGAATTGCAATTTCAGGTCGAGGTGCCTTCTTCTGCCCAAAAGATCAGATAATATTAGGAGATGAGAAAGTCAAGGCTTTGTCGCAAGGTATCAAATCTGAACAAGGGTCGCTATACATTGCGGATGCAATGTCGTCAATTACGCGGGCAAATTTCGTCTTTGTTCTAATAGGATCTTCGTCAGTTGGTAAGACTACCCTATCGCGAGTACTCAAAGATAAAGTACCGTTTCTCCAATTAGTACCTACCTTTAAAACTCGTCCACGTCGTCCCGGCGAGGATGCTGGGATCGACTCTATCTTTCTATCTACAGATGAATTCTCAAGACTGAAAGCTTCAGGCGAAATAGCGCTAAGTGCTTTTATTCATGGACATCACTATGGCACACCTATCAACCGCTTGCGAAGCACTCTGGAGAGCGGTCAAGACGCCTGTATCATCCTTTCGCCGGAGGGAGCTCAGGATTTGAAAGCACTCATGCCGAATACCATTGTCATAGGGGTGGAACCCCCCGACACCGATATTATTAAACAGCGAACTCTAGAACGTCTTGATTATACCGATACCGAGCGACGCGAACGGTTGGGAGCTGTAATCGAGGAGACGCATGAGAAGGGCATTACAGATTTCACCATCACATCTGTTTCACCTCAAGCGGTCTTCCTCGACGCAGTGAATATAATTTACTCGGTTCGTTGTTCAACAAGCCGCCTTCGTAGCGATGTATTTGAAGGAAGATAATCACAGCCCAAGGCGAATAAGTTTCGTAGGGAATATCGGCTCTGGGAAAACTGAGCTAGCACGCCAGGTACATAGCCGACTTCCGGATTCCCTCGTATTCCTAGAAGATATATCGCGAAACCCTTTCCTCTCTGACTTCATAAATGATCCATACCTATTTTCGTTCCACAATCAAATCCAATTTCTGACCACGGCACTTAAAACATGTGAGACTAGAGAGCATTCAAAGACTGATACAGTTCAGGATTATTCAATGATGGCATGCCCACTTTTTGCAAAGGCGCTTATGGCGTATAACGTTATGTCTAAGCGTGATTATGAAGTGTTCGATGAGCTGTGCCGCCTAGTGATTCGCAATTGTGTGAGCCCAACCATTTGTATTTACGTGACCGCTGATTTGGGAACTTTGATCGAGCGTATTCGCCTGAGGGGCCGTGAATCCGAGCGTGCGATTTCCCCCGACTACCTGAAATGCGTACAGGAAGTACATGAAAGTGACTTACCTAAGTGGCTTCAACTTCGTAATACTCCTCATTTATCTATAGCGACTGATTCTTTCGATGTAACGCAGAAGGATCATGTAGACAAAGTCTTTGCTTTATTACAACCTTACTTAAAGGTTCCCGACGCTAGACGTATTGATTCATGTCCAACCTGAGAGCATCGCTCGGTGCGTTCGCAACAACCCCCTCTTAGAATTGCGTAGATCAGCGAAGGCCTGGTGATCTCCCGCTCCTTTTATTTACCTCAGCATTCTACACTTGTCTTTCGTGTAGTTTAGGAATGCCCCGGGCCCAATATCTCGGGCCTGGCACCGCCGGAGCACGCCGGCGAAATCTCAGCGCTCGCTGAGAGATCCTTGCGGCGGGCCGGGGCTTTCGGAGTATTGCCTATCCCGATTCGACGACGTTGTGGCTGCTGCAAAGATCAGGGATAACTCGGGCGACGATAGCAGCTTATCGGGATTCTTGGAAACCCTGAGCGAATCGGCTCGGAACTCTTTCAAATCAATCTTCAACAAAGTCCGCGGTATAGCAGATTTCAGGCGATCGGTCATCTATGTCCGCGCCGACACGGGGCCGCGGGTATTGTTCGCGAAATCTCACGAGTTGGCGCATCATGATATCCCTTGGCACAAGATTTCGGGCGGCGAGAAGGGATATCTGCACGACGACGACTACACACTGAGTCCACAGGTTAAAGAACTCTTCGAGCAGGAAGCGAATTATTACGCGGCGGATCTGATTTTTCGAGGAAAACGCTTTATAAATCTTGCGAGAAGTGTCCGCCCGTCTTTTTTGGCGATATTTCAGCTCTCCGCACAACACGGGGCGTCCAACCAGGCTACGCTCAGGCGATTCGTTGAGTCGCAGGACGAATTGGTTGCGAGCGTTTGTTATCTTCCGAGCAAACTTAATTTTTCGATGGAAACCGGTCTCGGTGTGTTGAACGCTCCGCGACTCGTCGGGTCACCGAATTTTATCGCAAGATTTGGCGACATCATCCTGCCGATGGAGCTTGATGATGAACATCCTTGGGCCGTGGCTCGGGGGGCGATTGACATCCCGGAAGGCCACATCGAACTCGAATGTTCGGGGGCTGCCGTGAACTTCTGGTGGCAGGCCTGGTGGAATAACTATTCCCTGCATGTGATGCTCAGGCGGGAACCCCGCTTCAAGATCATTGGGGAGTCCCTGAGGCACGTTGCGGAACGTTTTAAATAGTAGAATCAGTTCGCGAGCGTGCCGGCAATATCCTGCAAAGTTCACTTGCAATTTTTTGCTCTTATTTTTAGCTGCACGGGAGCCATAGCAACTTTTGATTAAGGAAGGACCGTCGGTTCCGGGAGGCCATTGGGGGAAAGTTTTATTACTAGCGTGTGTACGGACTGCAATAGCAAACTGGGCAGCCAGGTAGACGCGCCTTGCTTAGTGAACCTTGGCTATTGCTTCCCTGTAGCAGCACTGTCTCTGAGCCAACGCACACATACGAAGGACCAGCGAAGTGTGGACGATTATGGCTTGCCTCAACAATGACTGCAACCACATCTCTCCCGTCTGCTTGGATTACTCTACACAGTTGTGACCCAGATGAATCAGGGGATGGCACTTTTCTTCAGCGGCATGGAGCACTCTTTTCTGCAAGCCATCCGCGTCGTCAACGCCTTCAGTTACACCCTTATTGGAAACGCCGATAAAGAGTATGCCTTATGTCCATCGGGTAGCGAGTTGCAAATGCGACTAGTTAGATAGCCCGGAAAGGTGGACGAGACATCAACCTTAATCTTGCTTGCCTTGCAAGCCAGTATCTACAGATAGTAGGTCCATACCAGAGCAGAAATCGCTCGGATGCTTACCGCAGTTGTCCTTGAAGTAAGGTTGAACATGGAGCGGATCCGCTCAACATCTTAGTGTTGGCGGGGCCGGGAGCAGCGTTCCTAATTCGGCTCGGGGCCACAGCCGAACAGGCGAAAACCCTCTTCAGTTAGCATAGCTAGGTCCAGCCGGCTGCTTCATTTTTGTCTCTGCGCGAGCGTACTTGCCGCGGCGGTCTTCGCCGCTTTACTCGTACGACCATCTCGCAACACTTTGGAAGCAGCTCTTGCCGCCGCCGCTGACGTACGCTCTTTCGGTGCCTTGCTTTGAGTTAACGCACTCCCGGCGGCCTTTCTCACCGTCCGACTGTTCGACGTTCGTAAGACCTTGGCCGCGGCGGTCGCGGCCCTTTTCCCCGTTCCCATCTTCATAATTTGTCTCCTTACGACATGCGGTCGTGAAAATATTATGCCAAAAAATCTACGCAATAAACATACAATGATGTATGTTTACAATATGAGCCGTAAGCCGAAAGATGATCTCAAAGGATTCCTATTCATTGCCGATCACATCGTCAGAATAGGCCGACCGCCCTCTTTTGAGGCGATTCGACGCGAGCTAGACTATGGATCGAAGCGGTCTGTACAGCTCTTGCTTGACCGCCTCGTCGCGGCGAAGCGTATTACTTATATTAACAGCGTCATCGACATTGTCCACAAAGCAGATATTATTGTTGATGCTCGAACGGTCAACGTGCCCATCCTTGCGGAGGTGCCGTGCGGACCGTTGGAAGAGGCAATCGAGGACGCGAAAGGCTGGGTGAAGGTTTCAATCACCGTTGCGAAAGCCGGCAGTAAGTATTTCATCGTGCGTGGGAAGGGGAACTCAATGAATCTTGCGGGCATCGATTCCGGCGATCTTATGCTCATTCGACAGCAAGCGTCAGCTGACAATAATGACATCGTCCTCGCCCTCGTGGACGGGGCGGCGACTGTACAGCGTTTCCGACGCGAGAAGGAGTTTATTGTTCTCATGCCTGAATCCGACGACCCCGACAACATGCCGATGATCTTCACGAGCAGTTTTTCAATTCAAGGCAAGGTCATCACGCGATTACCGGACCCATATTAAGAAAGAGACGGGTACGAGTGACGCCGATGCCGGAAGTACTGTCGTTGATTGGAAATTGAGCTCCACAACATCAGTAGGATGGGCCTGTGGCGACACTACCAGCGCCTCGATTACGGGATTAGGAATGGCTCAAGCCGCCTCCGACGGGGTATAATTGATATCGTCATGAGTAAAGCAAAATCCGTACCGACGCGCAGGGAAGCTCAGATTCCTAAACTCGCAAAAACCTCTGCTGCCCACAACCGAGCACTAAAGGTTGGGAGCGTTGTAATTTACAAGAACGGCGAGCTTCGACGCATTGACGCCGGCGGTAAGAGTACAGTGATCAAGAAGATTGGTTTGCAAATGCGTGTTAAAAACGGAAGCCAGCTGGTCCTCAAGTCCTCAAAAGCGTGAGGACCCCACGACTACGAATGTTTGCCGGCCCTAACGGCTCTGGTAAAAGCACCATCAAAGCGCAGGTTGAGAAGAATTTTCCGAGAATATTCGGGATCTACATCAATCCGGATGAGATAGGAAAGCAGATACAAGAGTCCGGTAAGCTCAGCTTCACCAAATTCAGGATAAAGGTTACCCAAGATAAGGTATTTGACTCGCTGAGAGGGTCGAAGCTCCTCGCCCGATACCGCTTACTGGATGAAATAGATAACCTTCGTTTCTCGTCCAACTCGCTCTTTTTTCCCCGCCGCGAGTTAATTCCTTATTTCACCTCTCCGATCGCAGATTTTCTTCATGATGAGCTGATAGAAGCCGCCAAAACATTTACGCTCGAGACCGTGATGTCTCACGAGCACAAGATTGAGTTGCTAAGAAACGCGAGAGCAGCCGGGTTCCGGACGTATCTGTACTACGTTGCCACCGAGGACCCAGAGATCAACATAGCACGCGTAAAGACCCGTGTTGACGAAGGCGGCCACGGGGTCCTCTCGGAAAAGGTCAAAACTCGTTACCGAAGATCGCTGAACAAACTTCTGGACGCGATAGGCGAGAGCGACCGAGCCTATATGTTCGACAACTCCGGTAAGGATGTAGTTTGGTTCGCTGAAATAACCGATGGCACGAACGTCGAATTCAAAGGTACTAGCGTTCCGAGATGGTTCGAAAAATATGTCCTGAAGGAAGGGGAAGCGAAATCGGCCTAACCTCAGGAGCCTTTCCAAAGGACGGCTTTTTAGAACGATCACGGCTGGCGACGAGTATGGGCGAGCGACTTTCGGTTTTGAGGAAAGTGGCCCCGCCTACCTCATCCGCCGGGCCTATTCCGACCAATTCTCATCCCGTACGAAAGCAGTTCACCGGCTATGAAAGAGACATTGAATCTGACCTCGATTTCGCGCAGGCGAGATACTACTCATCGAAACTCGGCAGATTCTATTCGGTTGATCCAGAAAATGCCGGAGCAATAGAAGACGATCCACAAAGTTGGAACGGTTGCGCATACTCAAGAAATAACCCCGTCTTATTTACTGACCCAGACGGATTGGAATATAAGGTTTGTAATAGCGAAGGACAATGCTGGACACACGATGATGGAGATTTTAAGAAAGGGCAAAAAGGATTCTCGGGGCTTTATGAAGAAACAGATAGAGATGGGCATTATGATTCGGGCATTATAAAGGATGGCGACGGCAATCAGGTCGGGACGTATGAGCGAACAAGTATTGACCGGGACTATCAATTTATATATGGTGTCTCAGAACAATCGGTAAGAAAAGCAAAGGTCGTGGGAGCATTGGCGGGCGGGGCGGTTGTTGTGGGTGCTTGTATTGCATTGTGTCCTGCCGCGGCAACAGCGGCGGCTGCTACTATGGCGACGAGAGCAGGTGCGACATCAGCACTGTCTCAAGTAAGCAAAGGAAATTTAAAACATATCTCTAAACATCTACCGAACTTTCTCAAAATGGACGCATCAATGACGCTCGAAAAGGTTGTTGCCGTGGGGCTAGAGATCACAAAGATTGGAACCCTGGTTGGTACGCCCGGTGGAAGAAAAGTCTTCGAGGCTACTGTCAATATTGGCGGAAGGCCTACGACCGTGCGGGCCGTTTTGAACACAGAAGGCACATTGCGTTCCGTTCACATTAGAAAGTGAAAATTCATGGAAATACAATTCTTCTTGGATAAAAAAGAGAGTGCGACGTCTTCCGAATTACTCGGAGAAATTCGTCTGTCTGACGGGCGGAACACGATTTCAGAACGGCTTACCTATATTGACTCGTGGTTAGAAGCTTTAGAAGCGGGGGCGAAATCACTAAGGGATAAAAACACTGCTAGCATTGATCTAATAGAAGAGCCTAATCCGTTGACGTTTCAAAAGAGAGACGATTACATAAAGCTCTCCTATGGGAATATGTTTATCTTTGCCAACACCGTTGACGAAATATGCTCGTCAGTTCAAATTGCTTTGAATCAAATTGATGAAATACGGCAATGACTCATTACGCTTTGATTCGAGCCAGCCAAGCAGAAGAAATTCAATTAGCAGAAAAGACGGGGTCAGACTGGCGATTCTGCGATTCTAGGACGTTTAAGTGAATAGGATCGTTTGCCAGACGGCAACCTTGCGGACGGCCGCATTTAAATACTGCTACTCTCATTCATATCTAACGCATTTGTCGCGTACGGCTTTTTCCTTCATGTTTTGGTATGGCAAAAGATGTCCGATCCGAGAGTCCGTTTTGGCTGATAAAAAACGGGTATGTTGAGCCGTATCGCAGCCTTATTGAGGACATTAAGACCGATTTCGTCGTCATCGGCGGCGGCATTTCCGGGGCCGTGGTAAAGAAGGAATGGGATCAAGCGTGCGATTCTGCGATGTTCGGGCGTCGCAATGAACTGTTCGGCCGAGAGATAGCGGGTGGCTTGTATGGTATTAATGCCCGACTTTTACCATCACATGGTATCGTGAAAATGGCTCCAAGGATACTGCCTGCGCCCGCCCCAGAAAGATTTCAGCCGTAAATAGGAAGAACTTTTTCATTTTTTCAGACACCTTTTCCCCTGCGAAATCGGCGAGGCTTTTAGCTCTCGGGGTCGTCACGGTTATTGTCACCACTCGAACGAATCAACCCCCAAATGCTTGGTTCTCGCTCAGGAGTGACGCGGAACGGAATCGTCCTAGCTAACTGATCAGAGAGGAAAGTGACATACAAATATTCATTGCGTAAGAAATAACCCGCGCCAATGAGTTTAGGGAAATCTTTAACCGTTCTCCGAAGTGCAAGCCAGTCAGAATGTTGTGATTTTGTTCGCGAGATTAACGCATTTGTAACTTGGGAGTTGCCGCGCTACATTCCTCTCAGCCTCTGTTGCGCGTAAATACACATCGCAAGCGGCCGAGTCGAAATCAGGTCACAGAGAGGAGAGTCCAGACCGATGACACGTAAGCGGGTCGAGTGCCAGACCATTTATCCACCGTTAATCCACTCTGGTGTCAATTCGCAACGTCCGATCGGCCAAAATCTGTCTCGTTGCTGGCCACAACGTGTTCCACTCTCGCCTGCGAGTCAATCTTTTCCGGCTAAAGCATGCCAAATTTTACTACTCGCCTTTTTGCTACTAGATCCATTAACAAAACCAATAACTAAACTGTGACCTGTGTACAACTACCGATCGCACGCACTCCGAAGTCTAAAATTCAGGGGTGTTCACGTTGTGCGTATGCTTGCTACTGTGAAGAGGTCATCCATTAACTTCGCATGTCGAAATGCACAATCCACTTAACGAGGCCCCAAAACAGTCTCAGCCGAGGGGGCACCACGGCAAGGTATTCAAGCCGGCGCCGGCGCCCCACCAAAAGTTCGCCGAATCCGATTTTGTCTTTCGCAAATTTCCTGCGTCCGAGGCGACGGAAATTCCAAGCGGAAAACAAGGTGATTCTCCTCTTGACTCCATGAGCCGCCGAAGCATATCAAGCATTTGGTGGACACACGTGTGGTCTGGCCTCATCAGGGATCCCACCGGCAAACACTACAAGGGTTTGAAACAGGCTGTATGGTTGTATCTCTATCTGCTACTTGGCGCAAATTGGCGGACAGGCCGCCTCTTCAGGAAGGTAACAACCATTAGCGGTGACATGGGCATACCTGTTCGAACGATCACCCGATGGTTAAGCATACTCAGGAAAGGCCACTACATCGACTCCACCACGAGCGATCGGTCACTGCAGATATCGATCAAAAAATGGCGACCGGTTTCCAATCGAAAGAGACCTCCGAATCACGGACGACCATGAGACTGTTTCGCACCCTTTGTGCCTCGGTGTAAAGAACAAGTTCTCATCACCGAGGCACAAAGGGTACGTCAGCTTACGATGCGGCTTGAAGGCAAAACAACTAATTATGCACCCTCAATGACTGACACCAATGACAATTCAAAGAACTTCGATGTCGCTGCCTTCGCTAGGACGACTTTCCGGAATGAGCTTGCTCCATTTGGGATCAGACGCAAAGATCGCCGAGCCCACATTTATATCCTCGGCAAAACGGGCACTGGGAAGTCGACCCTACTCGAGACGCTGATGATTGACGACATGCGAAAGGGACACGGGTTTGCATTGATTGATCCCCACGGCGACCTTATCCACCGGCTCAAGTCCTGCATCCCAAAGGAGCGAAGAGGCGATATAATTGACTTTGACGTGCCGGATCCAAATCAGCCATACGGATTTAACCCGTTGGCTCATGTTCCCGAGAATAAGCGTGCGCTTGCCGCGTCGGGGATGATACAAGTCTTTAAGCACCTGTGGTCAGACTCATGGGGTCCGCGGCTCGAGCACATTCTGCGTAATGCATTGCTCTCGTTGCTCGATTATGAGGGGGCGACGATGGCAGACATTCTAAAGCTGCTAACCGATCGGCAATTCAGAGCTAAGGTGATCACATCAGTCACGAATCCACGAATCCGCGACTTTTGGATCAACGAGTTCAATACTTACCCCGAACGTTTACGAGGCGAGGCTATCAGCCCTATACAGAACAAGGTCGGAGCCTTCCTATCAAATTCGATCCTGCAAAAGATACTTACGAGCCCAGAGAAGACGCTCAACCTCCGTCGCATCATGGACGATGGAAAGATACTGCTCGTTAATCTTTCCAAAGGTGCTATAGGCGAAGATACGTCGAATCTACTCGGCTCGATGCTCATCTCCCGCTTCGACTTGGCAGCCCTCAGCCGAGCCAACATACCGGAGGACGAACGCCGAGATTACACACTGTATCTTGATGAGTTTCACAATTTCACAACGCAGAGCCTTACTTTCATGCTAAGTGAACTCCGTAAATATCGGCTCGCACTGGTTCTTTCAAACCAATACCTGACTCAGCTGAGCGATTATATCCGCGATGCAATCCTCGGAAATGTCGGCTCCCTAATTGTCTTTCGGATCGGGGCCGTCGATGCCGAATTTCTGGCCCCGGAATTCGCACCTGAGGTCAGAGTGGGCGACTTCACTAACCTCGCCAACTTTCATATCTACCTTCGCATGATGATCGACGGTCAAATCTCTAAACCCTTTAGCGCCGTTACGATGCCTCCCTCCGAGGTTCCTACGACTGGCTCCTAGACGAATCGCTTTGTTTGCTTTACCTCGGAGAGGTGGGGCTCGCCTTACCCCACCCCTTCGGGAATCAGCAAACAAAACTTTTCTTTAAAGGAGGACTTTTTATGGGACATGAAATCTTTTGCCCAGGATGCAAAAGAGAACTTATCGGTGTACTCGAGGTCAGGGACTCGGTCGTGGATATCCACGTCTACTCCGTGCGACAAGAGACACATGACTGCAATTGGCGCCAATGTCAGGGCTGCAAAATGATCATTTGCAAAACCTGCGATGATGCACAGCGTTACTACTGCTGTGACGAAGGTTTCATCCTTTCACGCGAGCGCGCGAGTGCGGCCCTAAAAGCCGTGCCGGAGAAGCACGCGATGCGACGCTGACGGCAGCCGGTCAACATACGTCGCCACGAAACGAAAGGCTCAAAACTCCCCCGCTTCAGGAATTCAAAAAACAAAACATTCAGGAGGAAAGACAATGACAGAGAAAGCAATAGCAGATAGGACGGTTCAACCGGCCCCGGTAGTTGCCAACGGCAGCACGCCGAAACCGGCGCAGCCGAACTATAAATCTCTCCAATGGGAGAGCCTTCAAACATCGCCGACCAACCCGCGGCGAAGGCTCGATGATAAGACTATCGAATTGCTCGCACAAAGTATCGGAACTCAGGGCGTTCTTGAACCTCTGATCGTCCGGCCAAAGGGCGAAAAGTATGAGATCGTCTGCGGCGAAAGGCGTTATCGTGCAGCGAAGGTCGCGGCAGTTAACGAGTTGCCTTGCCTGGTCCGCGAACTCTCGGACGAGCAGGTGCTTGATATCCAGATACACGAGAATCTTCATCGCGAGGACATTCATGAGATGGACGAGGCATACGCCTATCAATGCCTAAAAGAGAAGCTCCGCTGTGACGTTAAGGAGCTCGCTCTTAGGGTCGGAAAACCGGAGGGGTATGTTCTCAATCGCCTGAAGCTCAACCTGCTGATAAAGGAAGCGCAGAAGGACATTGACAACGAGCATCTCCCGCTTACCTACGGTCTTGAACTCGCGAAGTACACTCCCGGGATACAAAAGATCATCTACACCGAGATCTACAGAAAGGAGGGCAAGTACGAGGATGACCGGTGGCTTGAAAAGCCCATAAAAGGAGAGACCGTTCCATGGAAGAACTTTATTGAGTGGATCAATACACATATCCACCGTTTGCTCTCCGAGGCGCCGTTTGACCCTAAAGCAACAGACCTTCGGTCCGATGGATTGGCTTGTGTGAAATGCTCTGAACGAACGGGGGCGGTCGTTAGCCTCTTCGAGCCGAATCAGGTTGGAAAGAGGGATGCGTGTCTCAATCCGTCGTGCTTTTTGCAGAAGGTTGAAACCCACGTACAGATCCGTCGACGCGAACTGGCAGAACTTCGCCAAGTCGAGCTGTCGGAGGTCCCTCTCGTCAGGAGCTGGTGTTATACGGACGGGAAGGATTACCTCGGGACTGAATCCGCAGCGGTTATTAGTGGCGCGAAACGCGGCGGCAACGCCAAAAAGTGCGACCACGTGGTTAGCGGGATCGACATCGAGCTGGAGAATTATGGCCAGATAGTTCAGGTGTGTCTCAAGACGAGCGGCTGCAAGGTCCACTGGGCGAAGCCAACAAGCTCGTCCACGGCCAATTCGAACAAGGAGATATCAGTGGAAGAGGAGGCCGCAGAGCGACTGGAAGCCCATCGCGGACGACGCGAGGAGATCTGGAACGCAAAGGTTGCCGAAGCTGTGCGGGTCCGTGTTTTCAAACAGGCGGCGGAGAAGTTCGAAAAGAAGTTCCGCATCACTGATGTCGGAGTTGATTTTCTTCCGCAGCTTGTCGCCCGATTCTGGGTTATGACCGGATCAGGCGACTCAAACAACCTGCAGGGGGTGGTCAAGCGCCTCGTAGGCGAGTGGGACGCCAAACCCAATAAAGGTCACGGGATCTACATGGCCGATGGCCGCGCCGCGATCGATGAGTTAAAGAAGATCGAACGTGGCATGCAATTCCGCATTCTATTCCTGCTTATCCATGGTCATAAGGGATCGACCGGACACGGCAATAACTACCGTTCCCAAAAGGAAGTAAAAGAGCTTGCTGCGGAATTCGGCATCGACTATCAGCTGATCGACGCCGAAGTGCGACTGGAGTTTTGCGCTAAAAAGCACAAAGAGTCTCACAAGATCTATCTCGAAGCTCTCCAAAAGAAAAGCAAGGATGCGAAGGCACCCAAACTTTTTTCCGAGAAATGGAAGGCGAATGATTAACGGCCACCCAATAGTTCACCGGAAGAGCGACAGGCCCCAAAAGAGGCTGTTGCTTTCGCCGGGGAATCCAATACAAAAACAAACAACACAACGGAGGAAATATGGCAGATTTCAAGATCGTTTATTTGATCGTCGAGAGGGGCTTTGAACCCAATCGACAGACGTTTTGGAGGACGGCCGGCAGTGCTTTTGTCTGCCGCGATGGAAGCCTGAATGTACGGCTCGATATCCATCCGGGTCTTACATTCAACATTCGTGAACCCAAGTCGAACGGAGAGCGATTCGAGGCCGAAAACGGCATTGTATCGCCGCACGAGGAGGACCAATTTCCCGCGATCAAGGCAGTCGCCTGATTGTAGGGATCGAACGTTATGGGAACCAGATGTTTAACGATCGTTGAAGAAGTCGAGGGCGCGGAGATCTGCGTCCTCTACAAACAATATGACGGCTATCCGACAGGTCACGGGGCCGAGCTGAAAGCCTTTTTAGAAGGAATTCAGATAGTCAACGGGCTTGGACTCGGAAATAGCAAAAGGATGGCGAATGGGATGAATTGCCTCGCGGCCCAGCTCATCGCCCACTTCAAAACCGAACCCGGCGGATTCTATCTTTATCCGGCCGGCACACGGGACTGTGGCGAGGAATATATCTACACAGTCTACTTAGATACCGACAGGCTGATGATGCGTGTGGAAGCAGGCGCTGTCACTTTCTTCGGATTTCCCGGGACCAAACAGGCCAACATGCCCACACTCTATGACGGCGAGATCGAGTCCTTCGATCCCGATGCCGTTGAAAGGCTTTGGCGAACCGGCGGCCGCGGCCAGGTTGTCAATGACTTCGTTGACCATGTCGTTCTCTTAAGCGACACGCTAGACATACCGGAAGATCCCTTTCCAAAGCACTAAGTTTCACAAAACAAACAGGAGGATATAGTAATGAACGAAAACGGTTCAGCACTTGTCGCGCACTGCGGTGCACGCAAAGTAACACGGGAGGAGTTGAAGGATATGCCTCTACCCGAGGCAACAAAGACCCATCAGCCGCTCCCACATTTTCAGATAGTTGAGGTTCTGGAGGAGGCCCTTTCTTTTCGTCATCTTCGTGTCGTAAAGGACGAATATGCCGTATCGCAGGACGGGTTGAAAATGTTTGGCGTTATGGATCTTGACGCATCATTCGAAGGGGGGCGATTCTCGATCGGGCTCCGCAACTCGAATGATAAGTCCATGAGGCTCGCCTTAACTGCTGGCTATCGTGTTTTCGTCTGCGACAACATGGCATTCTCGGGAGATTTTTCGCCGCTGCTGCATAAGCACACGTCGAACCTAAATCTCACCGATTCAATTGCCGTTGCGGTCGATCGTATCTACCGAGGGCTCGATTCCATTGCGAATCAGATAAAGCTAATGCGGGAACATGGTCTTACGGACAATGACGCACGACTGATCATCTACCGGGCCTTTGTCGAGAAAGTGCTCAAGGGGGTTCCGCGTCAGTTGATGCCGGCGGTCCATGCGAACTATTTCGATACGGGTCATGACGATTTTCGCTCACGAAACCTCTGGTCGTTATCGAATGCGTTCACCTCTGCGTTCAAGTCACTCGGACCGTTGAAACAGTTCGAAGCGACAGCGAAACTCGGGCTTTATATGTCCGGGATAAAGAGTGACGCGGCCAGTAGCGATGAGCGGCCGTTAATTGACTGCGGCACGGGAAGATTCCGTCTAATCAAAGGACACGACGGCAAATTAAAGGAGGAAGAGATTCAGGACGCATCCGACTGGAGCGATTCTGATGATCAAATGGATTCGATGGTCGATGAGGAAGTGGCGAGAGCTGCTGCCTGACCAAACAATACTCAAGGAAGTGTGAAAACATACTTCCTTTTTTTTACATTTTTTCGGGGGTCCGGTTCCAAAATCGTCCTTATATTGAATATTGAAGCCGTGAATGACCTTGTCCCTTACATTGAAGCTGGTCGAAGGTGGGATGTCACGGAATGATCGACACTCTTAAACAATCTTTGAAAATCGGTACACCAATCAAATAAAATCTTGACAGAACGATCTAGTCGAGTCCATACTCTATGCGTTCCCGCAATTTGAGAGCAATTCAAGGTCTTTGGGTAACTCTGCTCCCAGGAGGATTCTATGCCCGATTCTGTCGCCATTGGTCCGCACGATGAGCATATCAGCGCTCCGCCCAGAAAGCACTGATGACATTTCTCAGGCATTCAACCATAAACCATGATCCCAACTATTATCGCCCGAGATGTAACGGTACTGAGTATAAGAGCCGTTGGAAACTTGTATCCAATTGAACACAACCCGATAGAGATGCAGATGCCGCTCCAAAACCTGCGAATTAAGATCGACGACCAGATACGTGAACTGAAGGTTCGGATCCTCAAAAAGCTTATGCGGTTAAGTCCCCCGTGTGTTCTTGATAAGGAATATCTCCGAACTGTCGATGGGGATACAACAGTAAGTAGTCTTACGGCTTTCGTCCGCAATGCTGAGCCCGTTCCTCAGTGGCTGTCGGCTTGAGGAGGATGCAGCAATGAACCGATATTTGAAAAGTCGCATCTTGGGACTGATCTGCCTGTTAATAATCGTACCCGTTTTCGTCTATGGCCAAGTCGGATTCGCCTCTGCGGACGCCATACCTCTGACGAGTGATGAAACGCAATGGAAAATTGAAACACTATTTACGTCAACGCTTATTCAAAACGACATCGCGTCGGTAACACTTGTGAACGCGGCAACCGGAGACAGAATCAGGGTTTCTGATTTCGTTTATTATCCAGGTTCGATACCGGGTAAGGTAGACGGTTTGGAGATTCCGTCGGTTCCGCTGAGTCGAGGAGGGACTTACGTCCTTTTGATTACGACGATCGCCAAGAAGGCGAACGGCCAGTTCGATAAATTCGAAACTGGCTCGACAACCTTCAGTATTCCGGCTGTAGAGCCTACACCAGGCCCACCGCTGTCATCGACATCGGCCCGCGAAACAATCCTAAAGCCGATAAAGAGTAAGGAAAAGAAAGATTCGGATGTTTACATCGCGGGGGAGTTTACGGGTGCGCGAAAGAGTAAACCAACCTATTCACTCGACGTAAAAATCGCACCCCGTTTCGGGTCCGGCAAGTGGGACTACTCGCCTTTCTTCAATCTAAATGCAAGTACTGACCCTGATGCCGATCCCGATTCGGTGAACTTCGGGATCGCCGTCGCGCGGAGTTTCCCAAGGGAGTACGAAGCGCATAATAAATGGAAATTGCGCCTGACAAGTTATTATTTTTCCGCCGCTGCGAAATTTGAGGCCGAAAAAGATTTCGATAATGTGAATCTGACTTTCGCCCCGATTGTCGACTTTGTCGTGAGTAGTATCCCCATTGCCAAGAAGAGCACCCTCACCTTCACCCCCTTCCTCGGGGCGGAGGTCGGTCGCAACTTAAAAAGCCCACTCCGTTCCGCCCAAGGTGATGGGATCGCCCGAGTCGTAGGTGGTGGGCACGTTCTTCTGGATATACCCCTCAAGAAAATTGAAGGCATAACCTTTTCAGCGGACTACACGCGTAGGATACTCCTTTCTAGAGAACTTCGTTATAAGACAAACGACGACGATACTCTCTCGTTGGTCGAATTCAGCACAAGCCCCAGACAGTATTTTGAGAGCAAGTTAGAGTTCGGTATCAACAAATTCCCGAATCCATATATTGCATATGATTTTGTAGAACTGCCGCCGTCATTTAAGTTTGTAAACCACCGAGTAAAAGTGGGATTTAGCTATAAATTTAAGTTGAGTAATAAGTAGGATTATGTCCGAATCGGCCCCATCAGTTTCGACTGCTCTTGATATCGAGACCGGTACCTCGGCTACCCCAAAGAAGCAAAGGCCTAAGGGTGTCGGACTCTGTCTTTCAGGCGGCGGGTATCGAGCGGCTCTCTTCCACCTCGGAACGATGCGGTGTTTGCACGACATGGGGATTCTACAGACTGTCGAAACCGTTAGTTCGGTTTCAGGTGGAAGCATTGTTTCTGCTTATTTGGCAAGAAGGCTCATCGAGCTAGAAAAAACGGGCGGGCTGAGTTTTGATAACTGGGAAACAGATGTTGCGGTCGGATTTCGGAAGTTTGTGCGCAACGACATAAGGACGGTTCCAATACTCGTGCATGTTCTCTGGAATTGGATCGCACCGGAACGGCGTGCCCAGCATCTTGAACGGAACTACCGGAGAAAACTAACATCGCGCAAGGGCAAAAAAGGCGAGGCTGAAATACTACTGGAGCAACTCCCCGATAAACCGGACTTCATTTTCTGCTCCACTGACCTGACGTTCGGCGTTAACTGGCTGTACGGGCGTACCCGGGTCGGAGATTATCAAATCGGATACACCCCCGCCGCGGGTTGGACCTTGGCGAATGCGGTGACGGCCTCATCCTCTTTTCCACCGGTCTTTGGTCCTCTTCAAATCAAAATAGATCCTGACCAATTTAAGAACGGTAAGTACGAAGGATCGGACCGCGAAAGCCTGGTCTCACGCATACAACTTACGGACGGGGGCGTATATGACAACTTCGGGCTTGAACCGATAGACCAAAATCATAGAACGATCATCATCTCTGATGGTGGTGCACCATTCGGATTTGTTAGAAGCTCATGGTTCGTCAGCCGTATCTTGCGCTATACGACAGTGATCATGCGGCAGGTGGGAGCCCTCCGGAAAGAGTTCTTTCATACCGGCCTGACTAAAGGATGGCACAAAGGTGTGTATCTAGGGATCGGAGACGTTATAGAGGATGAGTCTACAGATGGGCTTGAATACTATTCAGTCGACACTACCCAAAGACTGATAATGACAATTAGAACGGATCTCGACCGGTTCTCAGAGGAGGAAGCCCGCATCCTTGAGAACCATGGATATTTCGTTACCCACCACAAGATCATGACGAGATGCGCGGAACTTGTGCCAAATCGCGCGTATCAGCCGATGATCCCGCACGCAGACTGGACCAGCGACAAGGTCGTTCAAACAGCCTTGAAAGATAGCGGAAAACGTCTTCAATTTCGTCGTATCGCACTAACCATAGGCGAGTACCTGGGCAACAGTCGAGAGAAAGTAATTTGACACTTGAATCGAACTCAGCAAACGTTGATAACATCCCGGCCATCGCTCGGCCCGACGGGGTGGAGAAGTCGCGAGACTCTGTTAACGAAACGAACACAACGTTTAGGCTACGAAGCTCATTTAACGAAGTGACAGGATCTACCAGGCTGCGACCAAATCGATCGAGTTTCCATACGAGGATCGCATCGATCTCACGGCGTCTCGCCATTTTCAAAAGCTCTTCGCGTTTGGGGCGAGTTTTTGCACCGGATCCTACTTCTTGAAATTCTACGGCCAGATTCCATTTTCGGTTTCTGATATATTCCCTCATTACCTTGATCTGCATCGGAAGGGTCTGCTAATCGTGGGTTGATACCCGCGCGTATAGTCCAACTCTCATGGTTGAATACTAGGGGGGGGGGGATCCTAAAACTCGTCAATGAACTCTGCTTTCTGACATTGAACGATAACTCGTGCTGGCGGGCGTTGACTTCTTGGGTGCGCGGGAGTAAAGTCGTCGTCATTCATTTTGAAGAGACGCCTACAGTTAATTCGGTAATCATAAAGAACCGGGCTCAAGGAAAATTGTGAGAATCTTTTCTATTATCGTCGCCAATGTCTTTTTATTCCTTTGGGTTGCGAACGGAGCCGCGGCCCAAATGACTGTACATCACATGGATGTGGCCCAAGGTGATGCAACTCTAATTGAATTTCAAACAGCAGCAATATTGATCGACGTCGGTGGCTCCAAACGCGGCGAAACGCGGGACCACCTTATTCAGTATCTGGATAGATTTTTCGAGAGAAGGGTCGATCTGAAAAGGTCGCTATATAGTCTTATCATTACACATCCGCACGCCGACCATCTCGAGTGGATACTGCACATTCTTCGCCGATACAACGTCAACAACTTGGTGGATGCGGGCGACCGTCGCAAGCACGGAAGCGTTGCGAAGATGAAAGAGGCCCGTTCTATATTTGCTCAACAAGCGGGAGCCCTGCCTCGGTCAAAGTTTTACAACCGGATTGACGCTGCTGACATCGGCCCAGACGGGTATGTGACTAACCTCTTCAAAGATCTGCGGCGGAAAGAACCCGTCATAGATCTACGGTTTGTGAACGCTTCACGTGCTTGCAAAAACCCCAACAATGACTCTGTCGTTGTCCGGGTCGGTTACGGTGAAACGAAGCTGCTGGTAACTGGTGATGCCGAAGACGAAGAAGATAGCCAATGCGTACCGGCTATACCCCGGATGCTCGACAAATTTCGGGGTAACGAGATTCTCGATGTTGACATTTACAAAGCTGGGCATCATGGATCCCACAACGGTACAAATCAGGCATATCTTCAGCGCCTGTCACCTAAAATCACAATTATCTCGGCCGGGCACGAAACGGATCGAAATGCAAAAGATTATGGACACCCGCGGCTCGCGGCCGTGCAGCAAATTCTCAGCAGCACATCGATGCAACGACCGTTAAAGCGGGCTTACGCTCTTGCGAAAGCCAAAGCCGAACCTACTTCAATAAATATAGATCGGGCCGTCTACTGCACGTGCTGGGATGGGGATATAACTATAAAAACGGACAAAACCGGAAAGATTCTATCGATAGATACTACCCGGTAGCAAGTGGGGCGAACGACATTTCAGACTGCACCGGCTGCGGGATTAGCTCGCAGGGCGTAAATCACTGATGGCATTGGCGTCGATAACGATTGGTTCCTCAATTAGGTGCTGCCCAAGTGCTTGCGTCGGAATGAAAGCCGGAGTATCTTGATCGGGATCATCATTATCGAATGCCTCGTTAACCTTCCAGCCGCTACGCACGGGTGATTTATCGATGCCGATCGGATACACAGTCAATTTATCGCCTTCAATTTTCAATCTCAGGAAATGGTTGTAGCTGTTCAACCGCATGGCACTAAACGCACTGTTTGGCTCGTCTCCCCAGAACCGAGATACGAACGCCAGATAAGCACCCCAGATACCTCCCCCTAAAAATCCTAAGATAATCATAAAGACGGCAAGTGCCATGAAGTAAAGGATCTCGCCTGCGATATTGAGAGATTGTAAACTGGCCAGTACCACGGACCCGATAGCGGTGCCCGCCAAAATGACTGCAAGGTGAAGTAGGGCATGCAAGGGAGCGATGCATTGTTTTCTACGAGTAGACTTGATATCGGCCGTCTTGTAGAGCAAAATCCCTAAACCTAAAACAATCAATACGAATACGGGTGTGGGTGCAAGAAGACTCATCTGATTCCAAACCCGAACTAGGAGACCTCCGGTTCCGCTAATGTCTCCATAACCGCGCCAAGCCAGCATCAACAAAGCGCAGATGAGATAGAGAGGTCCCAGAACCTTATAGCAAAAGTCCGGATTTGTGTAGAAAAACCAGAGATTTTTCCACGCGAGTTGGCGGCTTACATTTGGCGCCGGATAGATGGATTTTTTCACCCCTTCCGGGTGAACATGCACCCCGATTTTCAATTTCTGATCCGTTACCGCCCATCGTATATCAAGTGGATCTTCTATTAGGTCATGAGTAGGATGACGAAACGCTCCACCACCACCGGCGGTAATGAAATTTGTTCCAGAGGGCTCGGCCGCGTAGCGGCAGTAGTGATGCAGGTCACCAGCGAGTACGAGTGGGATTTTCGACCCGCGACATTTCGTGCGGATAATATCGGACATATGACCGAGTCCGCGGTCGAACAGCTTTCGCTCTTCCCTTTTGTCGGTCGCGGCCAGGCTTGCTTTCAGCCATGTTGGGACGGACGCGCAAAGGATTATCTTCGCACCGGGCGGCGTTCTTTCCGCGACCATTTCAAAATAGTCGGACTGCGGTTGATCGATGTCTTCACCTAGCTGGGAATCGAAACCCCATATCCACCAATTCTCCCGCAAGTGCACGGCAAAATAACTCCGGCGCTGTGGTACGATCCAACTCCCAAGAAAATTGTCAGACCGTCCGTTGCAAAATCTCGCCAAAAAGATTGTTAACCCGTCGTACCAATCATGGTTCCCTGGGATGAGATAAACCGGAGGATGTTTGGCTCCCGGTTTTTCAGTTCTAGGAAAGGCGGCCCCTTGGAGAAGATTGGACTAAGTTCTGTAGAAAATACACGAATTGAGTATCGAGGCTTGGGTGTCAAGGGCACACCGATGCTCGTGCTTATAGGTGAAGATGGTAAGGTTTTGAATATTTGGCGAGGGTATTTACGTATAGATCAACGAATGGAGGTTTTGAATGCGCTAGGTTTTACGGTTCGGGACGATTTCATGATCTCCCTAGAAGAGCTTGGAGCACGTCAAACCCAGGGCAAAGATGTATTTGTCCTTGATATCAGAGATCGAGCATTGTTTGACGTAGATCATCTTTCATATGCCAATAACATACCGATGGACGAATTGTCGGTGCGAGCTTTGAATGAAATTCCCAGTGGAACAGAAATCGTGATTGTTGGCGGCAGTCTCGAAGAAAATGCTATGGCATTCGACTTGTTGGACAACCAAGGATTCTCTAGAGTGCATCTGCTGAATGCAGAGCTATAAAGGTGAACCTGAGTTTCATCTTATAGACGCGGTTAAGGCATATACGTACGGGAAAGAAGGAGAATTGCTAAATGGGAATCAAACCGTTACTTTTGCTTCTTGCCTTCGTGATTGCTTCCGAGCAGGGGCTAATTGCGCAATCCAACCAGGGAGCCCAGCCTGCGGGGAAAGTGGCGTCGACGCCCCAAACTCAACTAAATAAGCTCGAAAAGCTCTCGGAAATACAGCAGTGGGTTGCGTCGATGCGAGACGAGTGTCTTTCGGCAACCACGATGGCGCGGCTAGCCGACACCGCGTGGCCCGTCGACGAAGTCTACGCTCGCAGCCTTTTTCGGTTCGCATTGAGCAAGGTGGCTGTGGGACAGACCGACGAAGCGAAGTTGATCGCGACGAAAAATACGGCGAACCGGCGGATCATGACGCTCATAGCAAGGCGAGATGTTAACTGGTCAAAGGCCCTAGTAGATGCCTCGACCACGGACGCCGGCAAGAGAGCGAGCACCCAACTTGAGATCGCAAATGACCTTCTCGAAACAGACCCTGAAAGGGCTGCCGACCTTGCGGCACAAAGCATGCAGAGCGAAGTCAATCAGGGGCTGATCGCTTTTGTGAACGCACTCCGGCGCCGAGACCCGGTACGTGCGGATCAAATGTTTGGCCAGCTTCTGAACTCGTTTCTTTCACAACCAAACCTGACAGCGAATAATTTTGCGATGCTGGGAACATACCTCTTCCGGTCTCGATTCGCTGACCTAGATGATGGAATCATCTCGATGCAGAGAATCGGAGACATCATGCTGCCTGATATTACCGGCGATCGGCCCGGTGCTTCGCCCGCGTTGATATCTAGCTATCTTAGGGGCGCGATCGGATTGCTTCAGAGGCCCGTGCTGGATGAAAAACAGCGGCAGGAGAGATACGCGCTTGGGTATATGCTGCTTCCCAAGGCGCAGCAGGTTGCTCCGAATCTTGTGGGTGAAATGATGAACGCGATGGGGATGCTTGCGACGCATGTTCCGGCGCAGTACACCAATGGCGAGGCCTATAAATACCTGCGTAAGATGCCAGGAGCGCCGGCAGATCGCATCGCCGAGATCGAGAAAATGGCCGGTTCCGGTACGCGTGACCAGCTATTTCTTGACGTGGTATTACAGACCTATCGGAAGAAGGACTTCGAGACTGCTAGCCTGGCCGCCTCGAAAATTGACGACTCGAAGCTGGAAGACGAACTCGAGCTACTTATCCAGTTTGGGGAGACGAATGTGTATCTCACTAGCAAAACGGTAAATCTTGGTCGCGGATTTGAGCTCGTTGAAAAGGTGCCGGACAGCGTCGAAAAGTGTCTGCTGCGGCTATCCCTGGCATCAATCGCTGCAAAGGCCGGCGACAAAAAGCTAGAGGAAGAATTGCTCGAACTTACACGCTTGTCCGCGAAGAATCTGGACAGCCAGGCCGCGCCGTTCCTTCTCTTGTACATCAGCGGGAAACTGAAAGTTCGGAAAGATCTGCGTTCTGGAGCGGTCTTTGATGAAGCGACCAAGCTTTTCAACAAACACGAATCGATCAGGGATCCGATATTAGAGCATCCAGTTTCAAAGCCGCCGATTACCCTACGATTCCCCATCAAAGTGGATCAGGTCGACCTCGATTTCGGTTCGATGTTTCACGACGCTGTACGCGGCGATGAGGAAGCCGCGATTTCGCTTGTCAGTCACATTAAGGATGAACGATTACGGGGCCTAGCCTATATTTCTCTTGCCAAGGCAATCGTCGCAAAAAAGCCAGCTGCACCACCAAGGAAGTAGATCCTTTCGTTCGGGGGCAGAAAGCCTAACCCTAATCGCTTTTTCATAGTACACTGAAAAAGGAAGCGGATTTATAAAAGAAACCAGCAAATAAGATGCGTGTAGACTGTCCCACCGAGGTCTCGGCGAAGTTTTTTGCAACATTCTACTCGAATGATTTAGCGTAGCAAAATTTACGTTTGCCTCAATTACTACTTGTCAATAAACATTAGTTTTCTGACGGGCGGTCTCACAGTCGAGAACTGTAGCAAAACAGGGTATTCCGGAGGGCTGCTTTTAGCGGGGTTTTTTGACACTCAAAAAATACTTGCCCAAATCAGCATTAACCTCTATTATGAAAACCTACTCGGCGCTTAAGCGCTAAGTAGTTTTACAGACACAAAGTCTATCGCACCAACCAACCGTAGGCGATGCCCGGGAATATTTTTCATGGGCAAATTTACTGTTGGAGGTAGGGAATGAAAAACAATGATCATGCAAATAATTCATATTCGGAGGAATTTATGCCAGCTTCGCAACCGGCCATGTACGTGCAAGGATCCATTGAGGATTCCGTCGAAAAACAAATCAAAGGCCGTGTGACTCTATATATCAGCAAAGAGGTCTTGAAAGCATTCAAACACCGCGCTATTGACGAAGACAAAGATTTCTCTGCACTCGCAGAAGATGTCTTTATGAACTTCCTGAAAGATCCCAAAGAAACATCCAAATAATCTATCAGTAAAGATATTTGGTGGATTATCACTTTGTCACTTGACATATAAAACGCGTCGGGATATTGTTGGCGCGTACTCGATATTTGACAACCCTTCTCACGCGGTTTCGGGGGGTTGTTTTTTATTGTGTATCGAAGAACGTAAGGTACCAGCCCCGTGGCAAGCGTTCATAATTACAATTCTTAAGACGTTAAGAATTGGGCAGTCTAAGGAATCGCAAGGACAAAAGAAGATGGGTATTTTTTTTGAGAGCAAGCAAGAAAAAACATCCCGTGAGTATCACGAAGGCAAAAAGGCGGGGCGGAACTCGTCGGCACTGGACAAAATCGTTCACAACACGATAGGAAGCGGTTCAAAAGATCGCGATCGTGGGTTCGAACGAGGCGTCCAGAATCAGAGAGACAACAAGAGCCGCCGCAAGTAGATACTTACTCAACAAATAGGAACGAGAGTTGTGCATGGGTTACACAGCTCTCGTTTTTAGCATTTATGATATGCGTTTTTATGGTAATTGGCTCCGCAGTTATTGCAATGTTTTGTTTGCTTCTGATGTTCGCGGGAATGATCCTTAAGCATTGCAGTGCTTGGGAATGATCTGCGGCACACTGCACATTTGAAATTTCCTGACATACTATTTAATCGATTAATGATTGAAACAGCGGTTGCTCGTCGTTGTCGGCCGGCGTCGCCCAAATCTTCCCGAAAACAAGTTCCGGTTTCTCGAGAAAGATTGGGATTTGTTTTTCTGCACCTTTCACCTTTACCGGTATAAGTTTTTCAAAAATCAGATTCGACGGGGTAAACCAGAAGAGGGGACTAGGCTTGCTTCCAGATACGATCGGATGCCTGGCACTGACACGAAGAGAATTGGTCCAATGATCGTCGATCGACTCCACGAGGACCGCTTTAATTCTCTTCATTCCATAATCTGTGCCGTGCTTTTTCTGCTTCACTATATAGTGAAAATGCGATCGGAGCTTTTTCTGCATCTTCTTGATTGACGTTCGCTGCCGATCGGCTTCATAAAAATAATAAGTTGATCTGTCCTCACCTTCCCGATCCGGGAAATGAAGTCCAAAGAATGCGTCCGGTCGATGCGGTAGTTTTTCCGTTTCATCGACCTCATACAACGCTCCGTTGTGATCGTACAATGCCCGGCGTACCTCGACCGTGTTCCACAACTCAGACCCTTGATAAAAGCCCAACATTTTTACCTTATCGCCGGATTTATTGCAGGCTCTTTCTAACATGTAGTGAAAACGGGAAATCATTAACTCGTGGTGTAGATGCATTAACCGGCCCGGCATCTTAACCATTTCCTTCCCCATTGTGACTTCGCTGTATTTTTTCTCTCTATTATTACGGACGCTTTCGTAATCGAGTGTATCGGCGGCGTGCCCGTTGTCGATGAGGAGATCCAAAGCGCTCTTCTCGTCCAGGTAATAATTGAACTCGGTAGGGTAGTAGGTCGAAGGAAAGGCGAACCGATTAACAAGCTTTTGATGATATAGGTTCTGTAAGTGCCGCTCGGTGGTTCGCATGTCGCCGACAACGAGCCGAACGATCATTGATGTGGGAATGAATTTGTGACGCTGAATAATATCTATGATCTCGATCGAACGAGGCGTGATCCGGCGCGGCGGCAAGTTCTCGGGCTTCTCACGCGCGTATTTTTTGAGGCGTTTTCGTTTTATTTCGGGCACAGATTGGGAAGTTATTAGGGTTGATGTTAGATCGGTGGCTGACCCAAATCGCACGAGGGTCTCGCGGATACGAAACCGTCAGAGGTGGTGTGGATTTTGTGAAGAATGTCCGGCGGTCCTGTGATGATCTAAGCGCGGTAGGTTAATAATAGCAGATTTTTGGATCTTGAAAAATCGTCTTTCGGTCGCAAGATCGTCCATTCCTTGAGCCGAAAGATTCCACAGCAATTCATTGATCGCCTCGCGGGGCACGAATATTTCTGCGAGGCGTGGATGTTTTAGGTTTCCCGTAGATGTTTTCCTGAACCAGCCATCTGCCGTCTTTCCATATAAGGTAGTAGCGCTGCCGGTTCATCTCCTTATAGGTATGAGCATATTTTTTCTCTTCAACGGACCACCACATCAATAGCCAATATTCAGAGGTTCTAACCTCTGCACGGGTTTCCGATAGACTTCCAATTCTAATATCGATCAACCTCTTGGTGGATGGGTTCGTGTCGCCTCGGATTATCCACTTTCGCTTTTTATGTTTCTTCACCCGGTTGACGATCTCCTTATAGGCTGAACCGTTCGTGTCGAATATTGCCGCAAGCCTCGCGAATTCGAGCTCTGGCAAAGCCTGGTATGCGTCGAACTCGGCATCCATTGCCTCAGCGATGGTCTTTTCTATAAGCAGCTTCTTTTCCTGAACAGCATCGGGTAAGTGCTTGTTGTAGGAAACTCTGAGTTTGTAGTTGTTACAGGAAGGATAATCCGGTTCGTCGTAGTCGGAGATACCAGCCTTCTTTTCATTGATCAAATGAAAGATAAACTTGATGGGTTTTCCAAAGGCAAGATAATAGCGTTGAAGGCGATCATTAACCTCATACTTGTAGTAGATCGCCTGTTTCTCGCTACACTCAAAATCTCCAGTATCCTCACCAGTCAGAACATTGAAACAGCGCTTAAAAAACTGCCATTGCCGAGCGTTCTCGCGCGCTGAAAACCAAGGGTGTCTGATGATCGTTTTGAATTCTTCTTCAATCTCCGGCCTGTAGTGTTCGATCTCCTTTTTTGTCAGATAAACACTCATCATTTAATCGAGAAACTCTAATCATAACTCCAATCGGAAACTAACTCCTTATTATTCAGCAACTTTGATCATAAGTCAACCGTCTTAATGCATGGAACGAATAATTCCGAAACTTAAAAAAAAGGAGAATCTACGATGAGACAAATAATCATTTCCGTCGCCGGTACTGACGGCTCTCATGAATATAAAGAGGTCCAAATATTACCTGCCACGAAGCCCCGCGATGTTCTGGCCCAACTTAACCTAAACGGCTTTCAGCTAAACAAACCTGAAGGCGGTGCATTTGGGTTCAATGACGATCTGTACCAGGCCGTGGTCGATGGGCAGAAGATCTTTGCAACCAAATCGGATGTTGAAGCGGGGGGATAATTCGCTTTCGGAAGTTCCCTTCGCATCCGCAGGATAGCCCGGCATGCGGCCTATGGGTCAATTGCCGGCATAAATAAATAGTATTTGATTTTTGGATAAAACATGACAACGCTGATAAGACCATCGAACCCGATATTAATTAAGCCTGACTCACAGGTTGTCGTTGTCCGGCCTTCTAGTGTGATGCAAATTGTCCCGAACGCGGCTCCTGCCGTAAGGATCGCACCGGCAAGAACGGCCACGATCCGCCCACCTGATCGGGGCGCGTGGGATGAGCGCGGTTGGACGAAAAGACACGCACGAGGTCTTGAGATATACGAAGGCGGATACCAAGTTGGCACGAGACGCTTTACCGGGAGGATCGAGGTTGAGAGGCGTGGGCAAATTTCGGCATTTATCCACAACCCGCCAAAAGAAATTCGTCGGCACCGGCATCGTGCCTGTTTTCAGCAAGTCGGGATTGGAACCGGTTGGTTTCGCCTTCACTGGAGTCGTTCTCCGCAAAACGTAGACGAAGCGATCTTGTATTTCGAACGGGTTCTGGATGAGTCGTTTAACGGTTGATCGAAGACGACCGCGAGAGGGTGAAGATGGAGAAGGAGTAGGAAAACAAATGCTAGAAAATATCAAGAAAATCCCGTATCGGGCTATGAATTTAATGGGCGGCATTCCGCGTCGGGATGCAAAGCCCATTTTGACGAGCCTCTGCCGCACTCTTCGCCTGGAAGCAAAGAAGAGCTTCAGGATTCTAACGAGCCGCTCCGCCAATCTTTATCCAGTCCATGAACTTCACATGGCGATTGATAATCTTACGAACATAGATATTGACTTGCGGCAACACTGTCGTTCAAAGGATTCAATTGGAGCAGAATCTTCGTTGCTGGTTCTGAACAAGCAGTTTGAACAAACAGCCAAATTGCTAACATCGGGGGCAATTTCCAATTCGATTGACGCAGGCGAGATAGTGACGCGGACATTGAATCTTCTTTTCACTGCAAAGCAAAGGGTCAAGCAAGAGTTTGGAGTCTCTACCGCTCTCGATCTAAACGCCTCCCCGGAGCTCTTAGTCAATCCTAAGCCGACCCAGCCAGACAGAGATGAGATTCCAGCCCTATTGCCACGTCCCACAATTTCTGAAATGGTCTTATCCTCCACAATGCTTTTTCAACTGCGTCAATCGCTCTTTCCAGCCGAAAGAATGATTGTCGGGGCGGCACGTAAAACAGCGGGGAGCATTCGGATCGAAGCATTGTTTGACGTTACAGGGGAAGCGAGTCCGATTGGCGTTAAAGCCGACGCCGACCGATTGGGACAAGCCTTAATCGCAATGGCAGAAACCGGTACATATTTCGGTCTCTGGGTACACTCGCATCCGGGAACCGGAGCCGGGGCGACACACCCTAGCGGCATAGATCTAAACCAGCATGCCGACTGGCTAAAACATTATTCGGCAGATCTTGTCTCCGCCATCATGGTCAAAGACCGGCACGTTCGGTTCTGGGGGAAAGCGGTCGAGGATGGCACGATCACCCTCAGAATCGAGGGAGCCAGAATCCAACGAATATCTGAGGCGGAGAATGTTTATCGACTGGGAAGTTAAGGAGATAGGGTTGACATGAAAGTAGAAAGGAAAACGAATAACGATATTGCAAATGTAGAAGACGAAACGGGGGATGAGGCCGAGAGGTTTCCTGAATTTCCGCGAGAACTACTGAGAGCGGAAAATCCGATTGAGGTCTTTTACTCGAAGGAGCGCGAAGAGCAACCTGACGAACCCAACCTATATGCGCGGCATGAAGATATTCCTGCTCACAACCAAATGGCTCTCGAACAGGCCCGGATCGTGCTTGTTGGCGGTGGGGGACTCAACAGTTGGGCTGGTGTCGGGCTGGCCCGTAGCGGGGCACGCTCGATCACGGTTATCGATCATGATCGCGTTGACCTGACAAATTTATCGCGTCAATTCTTTAGCTCTGAGGATCTTGGCCAATTGAAAGGTATTGCTCTTGCGAAGAACCTGGCGGGTCAATCGGCGAGGGGCTCCTCGATAACGGGAATCGGTTTGAGATTTGAAGATGCTCTCGCAGATTATCCGCTTCCAGCAGATATCTTCGTTGCAGGTGTTGATAACAATGAATGCCGTTTGCAAGTCGTTCGCGAGGCACGGCGCCGCTCGGTACCGGCAGTGTTTACGATGCTCTCAAGAGACGGAATGCGTTGTCAGGCATTTCTTCAGAATGCATCTCCTCTCGAACCTTGTCTCTGGTGCGCACTTCCGAACCTTGATCCCAAAAACATCATGTGGTGTGCTTCGGCGATCATTTCAAGCTGCTTTATGGCATCCGCCTATACCGTCTTCTTCGCACACCGGGCGTTGATGGGATGGGGGAAACTACCGGAGTTCAACTGGCGCGAATCCGATCTTACCGGGACAACGTCAGAGAGAACCGGCGTTGTAAAGCGACGCACGGATTGTACGGTTTGCTCCAAGCTCTAGGGAAAGAAACACAGTGGGGAGATTATTCAACAGCTTAATAAATCTTGTAGAGACGCTTGCCGGGCCCGCCGATTGGCGGCGCGAACGTATCGATGGCTGCACCTCTTTTTCTGGTTGGTTCCTGGTACATGATTACTTGGGAAGGATCCGATCTCAAGTACCAGGGAGGATCGTCATTCGTGATCGTAATGTTGCGGAAGTGTATCTGTATGATCCGCCACACTTTGTTCTCAAACACCGGCATGGTCGTTGTTTGCAGCTACTTAACCCCAATGACAAATGGTTCAAACTGCATTTCGACAAGCCCGGTTCCAATTTTGCCGAGGCTTACACATATGTCGAACATCTGCTGACCGAGGCCGATAGCCTCTCTTCCTAGAAATGCCATGAATGATCTCTTATCAGCGATCTTGGGATGTCTGCCTCTAGTGCTATTTCTAGTGTTAATGGCGTATGGTCTTTCGTGGCTCACTCGCAGCCTTTTGCCCATAAGCCCGGCACTTCGGCGGTTGACCAGATCGGGTCTTCGCCTTGTATTGATCGAACCATTCAGAAAGTCTTACCGAGCGATCCGCTGGTTAATTTTGGGGGCGGTCAATGCAAATCCGGTCTATCGGACACAGCAGCTATACTTCGACCACTATCCGGTCACACCGCTCGAACTATATGCCGTAATCGAAGAAGTAGTTACTACCAAGCAGATCATCGGCGTCCGGCTTTCAAGGGTTTCGCGGCTTGAATGGCATCTGTTCTCCGGTCGCCGCATTTATCTCCTGATCCGGTTTCGCGATGCTGTGTGCTTTGTTAGCGCTGCTCGGGTCGGTGCTGGGCTGTTTGTGTCATGGCGCTATTGCTCGATGCCGGGGCGTATGTCGTTGGTTCTGTTCCAAATCCCTTTTGTCGGCGTGATCGCGGAGAGAATGATCTCACCTCCGACGTTTTATAGAACGGATCTGTATTTCGCTCTCGAACGGGCGATTCGGGATAGTATCCTTGAAGCAACCAACCACCTAGCACAGGGAGGGGCAAGACCGCTCGCAGAAGTCGAGCAACGGCCTCTTCTGCGGGAGTTCTACCACTGAACATTGCGAACAATAGAGAGGGGAGAAGGTTGATCGATGACCGACAGTGACACAGCCTGGTACGAAGCTTTTAGAACCTGGGAAAATCGATGCCGGGGCTGGAGGTTGTGGGATTTCGCTGTCGAACTGGAGCCTCCATTCTCGTCAATCGCACCTGACAGATACTTAGCACCGTCGATTGGTGATGACGCCCGGATAGGCGGGGGCATTCGAGGCCTTCTTTCGCGAAACCAGGTAAACATTAACACTCGGCATCAGCTTCAGGCACACGGCCAATCAAATCCCTTCGCTAACCCGGATGTAAAGCCCAAACCATTTTACAGAGCAAGCGATGTTACTGAACTTGAAGTAAAACTACCACGTGAGCTTGATGCAGCACCAGCCGTTTGCGAGCAACTTCTCCTGAGTCTCGGCACTTTCAAAGGACCCGTCGCATTCGAGATCGTTGCCGACTCCTCTTCGATCTCAATCCAATTGGCCTGTTCTCCTGACTTTTCTGCGTACCTCAAGAGTCAATGGAAGGCTCCTTTCCCTGCCATTTCGATCGCAGAACGAAACGGCTTTCTCGTGGGGCAGTTTGGCAGCGGGCAACCGATGGCTCTCGCAGACTTTGGACTCGCAAAGAACTTCACTTTACCGTTACGGCTATTTCGATCCTTCAATCCGGATCCTCTAGGAGGTCTCTTTAGTTCGTGTTCAAGTCTCAGCGATGCTGAGAGAGCTGTTTTTCAGATTCTTTTTCGACCGGCTGGCACTCGGTGGTCAGACGAACTGCATAAGATCCAGACAAATACAGAACATCAAAAGCTCTTGCAAGATTACGTTCCCAATTTTTCAGCCCTTCTAAGAAACAAGCTTTCGTCCCCGTTGTTTGCCGTATCGATTCGAGTAACGTCACAGGCTCCAAATGTCCAAAGGGCATGGGAGATTGTCCGTCAGATTGGTGGAAATTTTCGTCAGTACACTGACCCTTCCAGCAATGAACTTATTGCCCTAAGCAACGACGGCTATCCCGAGAATGATCATCGGCTGTCGATCCTAAGCCGGACAAACTATCGAAGCGGAATGCTCCTAAATACTTCGGAACTAGCTTCGCTCGTCCATCTTCCATCATCGTCCGTCAGAGTTGAAAAACTTAACCGCTCGAATGCCAGAACGAAAGCGCTTCCGGCGAGCGGGTTCGGCCACTCTTTGGTTCTGGGCGCGAATACACACGACAGTCAAACCCGTCCTGCCACGCTGTCTCATGACCAGCGAACTCGCCATACGCACGTAATCGGCAGCACGGGATCGGGCAAATCAACGCTTTTATTGCGAGCCATAACTCAAGACATCGAAGCCGGTGAGGGGGTCTGCGTAATTGATCCACATGGCGACTTGATTGATGCAGTGTGTGAGTCGATCCCGGAGAATCGAATCGGCGATGTGGTTCTTTTTAATCCGGCTGATAGTGACTACACAATCGGTTTCAATATTTTACAGGCTCACACTGATCTCGAAAAGAGCCTTATTTCATCCGACATGGCGGCGGCGTTTAGGAGGATGTCTACGAGCTGGGGTGACGTAATGGACGCGGTATTAGCGAACGCGGTACTCGCGATACTTGAGAGCAGCCGGGGCGGGACCCTCCTTGACCTCAAACGCTTCCTAGTCGAGAAAGACTTTCGAAGCGAGTTCCTACAAACGGTCGCTGACGAGTCGGTTCGCTATTTCTGGCTCAACGAGTTTCCTCTGATCGCCGGAAAACCGCATGCTTCGATTCTCATTCGGCTCGACACTTTTCTCAGGCAAAAACTCATCCGCGACATAGTTTGTCAGAAGGAGAGCAAACTGAATTTTCGAGAGATCATGGATCACAAAAAGATTCTGCTGATCAAATTGTCGCAGGGAGTAATCGGAGTCGAGAATTCGCATTTGCTTGGGTCGCTCCTCATAACAAAACTTCATCAAATTGCGCAATCACGGCAAGACACAACCAACAGACCATTCTTCGCCGTATACATTGATGAATTTCACAATGTAATCGTACCTAGCCTTGAAGCTACTTTAGCCGGGATCCGCAAACAAAATATTGCGTTAACTCTGAGTCATCAGGAATGGCGGCAGATCCAAAGCCGCAGCCTCGACGTTGCCGCAAGCGTTATGTCGAACTGTTATACGCGGATCTGTTTTCGCCTCGGAGATACGGACGCCAGACTTTTCGGCAGCGGCTTTTCGGGATTCGACGCTTCCGACCTGCAGAATCTTGGAATCGGAGAAGCTATAGCACGAATTGGACGGGCCGATTACGACTTTAATCTCAAGACTCAAATGCCCCTGCCGGTTGATCCTGAAACCGCTCTTCAGCGCAAAAACGCAATCATTGAAACAAGCCGAAGGAACTACGCCACACCAAAAGTGAGAAGCGAAGACACGGGCGGTGACCGGATTCAAGTCCCGACACTGGACGAGCATTCCCGCATAATTTCCCAGCCGTCAATCGAACCGAATGAACTTCCAATAGAAGAGATCGAAACCAAATCCCAACAACCCAACTCTACTGAGCGGAAGGAAAACTATGGTAGAGCGGGTCAACATCATCAGGAGTTGCAGGCTGTAATAAAACGCGTCGCAGAGACTTATGGCTTCCAGGTAACAGTCGAGCAGGGGATAGAGGAAGGAGCGGGCCGCGTGGACGTTTCGCTTGAAAAAGAAAATCTGAGAATCGCCTGCGAAGTCTCGGTAACTACCACTGACTACGAGATCACAAACATTCTCAAGTGTTTGGCATCCGGTTATGATCACGTGATCGTCGTCGTTTCGAATCAGAAAAAACTTCCGTTAATAAACTCGAAGATCCAGTCTGAAATATCGATCGAGCATCAGGACAAAGTCAAGGCCTTTGGTTTGCCCGGGCTGCTCGGATTCTTGCGCAATCTGGGAACTTCAAAGGAATTCACTCAGACCAGACCCCAGAAACCTGCCGGACAAAGGTTGAATTTCGCCGAGGCCTGCGAGTTTTTTGGTGTTACTGGGTCTACGCTCTATCGATGGGTGCGAGAAGGGAGGGTTCCCTTTTATCGACCAGGACGTGAATATCAGTTCGACCGTGATGAATTGGTTTTGATCGGAAAACATGACCATTCAGGTAAACGAAAAGTGTCCGTCAAATTGACTCCCCTCACGATCGGGAATAAGGCTCCGAAAGGAAAAAAAGAACAAGACTCACGCTATCGAAAACTGCTGAAGTTGGACTAAAATAAAAGTGCCACTTCACACACGGCGTGAGAAGGAGGTAGTAATGACTGTTAGAAAAAGGAAGGACACTGGCAAATGGGTCAGTGATTTTTATTACAATGGCGAGCGAATTGTGAAAACAATGAAGTTCGCCCGGACAAAAAAAGAAGCCGAGCAAGCCGAAGCCGTGATCATGAATCAGGTGTTCCAGCAGGCTTATGGCTTTGATTCAAAGCCTGACAAACGCTTCGAAGACTTTGTGGTTGAGACATTTTTACCGTACTCCGAAACAAATAAGAAATCCTTTTATTATGACGTTCTTATTTGCCGCGTTTTGGTACAGGCGTTTCACGACAAAACCTTGAGGCAGATCACTCCGCCAATGATTGAAACCTTAAAGCAAAAGTGGTTGAACACGCCAACTAAACATGGACAAAAACGTAGTCCGGCAACCGTTAACCGTCACCTAGGCGTTCTGTCGAAAATCTTTTCATTGGCAGAGGACGCGGATCTGGTCGAAAACAATCCCTGTAAGCGAGTGCGTAAATTTCGACTTAATAACCAAAGAGTAAGGGTGCTTTCCGCGACAGAAGAAATAGATCTCTTGTCAGCCTTGGGTAACAACGAGCTCGTCAAACAGATCGTCGTCTTTGCATTGAACACCGGATTTCGAAGAGGAGAGATTTTTGATCTCAAGTGGTTCGATGTTGACTTCAGTCGAGGTCTGATTCAAATCAGAGAAAGCAAGTCGAACAGGAAGCGGGTTGTGCCGATGAATGCAACCATACTAACGCTCATAAACGGTTTAGTTCGAAGTAGCGAATATGTTTTTCCCAGTCCAAAAACGGGTATACGATTAAATCAAATAAAGCGGAGTTTTCGAAGGGCTGTAGACGAAGCAGGACTTCAGGATTTTCGCTTTCACGATTTGCGTCACACGGCAGCTACACGAATGGCGGACGCGGGAGCAGATGCTTTTACAATAATGAAGATACTAGGTCATTCCGATATCCGAATGACCGCTCGTTATACCCACGCAACTGACGCAGCCCTACGTCGTGCCGTAACGAATCTCGACCCAAATTCGGGTTTTAGTAACGAATTGGTAACGGAAAACAAAAGGCAAGCACAAGGCTTGCCCTAAGTTATTGATTTTATTGGTGGAGACGAGGGGGATCGAACCCCTGACCTCTGCAATGCCATTGCAGCGCTCTCCCAGCTGAGCTACGTCCCCGGGCAATCAATTACGAATTCCGAATTATAAATTACGGATTATGAGTTAGCAAATCTCAGCTTCAGCCATTATTAATTCGTAATTGATAATTCGTAATTGATTTCACTTGCCTTTAAATTCAGGCTTTCGTTTCTCTAAGAATGCCGCGACGCCTTCTTTCTTGTCTTCTGTCGAGAAGCAGATCGCGAAAAGGTCGACCTCGCGGCGCAGGCCTTCGTCGAGGTTTGAGCGTGAGGCAAATTTTACTGCTTCCTTGCTTAATTGCAGGGCGATCGGGGCTTTTTCGGCGATCTTTTCGGCCAGCTTCATCGTCTCGGCCTCGAGCTGATCGGCGGGAAAGACGTGGTTTACGAGGCCAAATTTGTAGGCCGTCGCCGCGTCGATCATGTCGCCCGTTAAGGCGAGCTCCATCGCCCGCCCCTCGCCGATCAGCCGCGGCAGGCGCTGCGTGCCGCCGCCGCCGCACATTATCCCGAGGTTGATCTCAGGCTGTGAAAATCGTGCCGTCTCGCTCGCCATGCGGATGTCGCATGCCATTGCCAGCTCGTTGCCGCCGCCGAGGCAAAATCCGTTTACCATCGCGATCACGGGTTTCGGAAACGTATCGAGCGAATTAAAAAGGGATTTTTCCTGAAACGTGTTTCGCTGTGTGACAGCCGTCTTTCCTTCAAATTCACTGATGTCGGCACCCGCAATAAACGCCTTCTCACCCGAGCCGGTAATGACGAGTACTCGCACCGAATCATCCCGACGCAGCTCATCCAGGGCGGCTACACCTTCGCGATGGACGTTCGAGCTCAGGGCATTGAGCTTATCGGGTCGACAGATAGTTAGTACCGCGACCTTTCCCCGCTTTTCAACGGTTATCGATTCATATTGCTGCATAACATAATAGAGGCGGATCTTTCAGGAAGGATCATTCGTTGAGACCATCGACGATGTTATCGTCCGCGATCCAAGCGACAAAAAGACGCAGCCAACTCTCTTTCGGTTCGTCGATCGCAACGCCGATACGCGATGTACCGTAGTTTGCCGCGATCACCCGCACGACTTGAGCCTTGACCTCGACGGGCACGCCGTTCGGTCGATGCGATCGGATATACAGGCTGTCGCCGTGAGCGATGGGCTGGTTGAGCTGAAAGAGGGCTCCGAGCGTGGATATGTCGTCCGTTTCGGTTGGCTCACTCCAGGTTGCACCGTCGTCTGTGCGCCCCGACACGACTATCGGTAGACGGAGAGCCATTCTGAGAGCGAACCGCTTTTCCTCAAATTGAGGCTGTGTCGGGGTCATCTATAAGGGCTTGTTGAGTGATATCGTAAAACTCAGACTAGTCTAGCATAAAGGTATTCGCCAAAGTAACCCGTCCGCCTGGGGAGGTAATTTATTGATGGCCCCGGGCCAGATACTAATTAGACGAACCGTTTCGCGGATAGTTATACTATAGCTTCAGGTGAACGTGAAACCAGCCTGACGGGTTCGCGGACGGATTTATGGCGGAAAGACAGTTCAATAAGAAGGTAGTGATTCTCGGTTCCGGGCCCGCCGGTCTGACTGCTGCTGTATATGCAGGGCGGGCCGCCCTGGATCCGCTGGTCATCGACGGACCCCAGCCCGGCGGTCAGCTGACTATTACAACTGACGTGGAAAACTATCCGGGATTTTCGAAAGGGATCATGGGTCCCGACCTGATGAACGAATTTCGCGATCAGGCCTTAAGATTCAATACTGAAATCATAAACACCTGGATCGAACGCGTCGATCTCAGTCAGCGCCCATTTAAACTCTTTGGAAAGGACAACGAGGACAGCACAGATGTCACCACCGTTGTTAATGCCGATACGTTAATCATATCGACCGGGGCGTCGGCAAAATGGCTAGGTATTCCCGGCGAGGCGCCGGTTCCTGACGGTCTCGGCGGCAATGGCGTCTCAGCGTGCGCAACTTGTGACGGATTTTTCTTCCGCGGTAAACCGATTGTCGTCGTTGGCGGCGGCGACACGGCTATGGAGGAGGCCCTCTTTCTTACTAAGTTCGCTTCGAAAGTGACGTTGATTCATCGCCGTGGCGAATTCCGGGCGTCGAAGATTATGCAGGACCGCGTACTCGCCCACGAGAAAATAGAGGTGTTGTGGTTCACCGAGGTTAAGGAAATTCACGGCACAAAGGAAACAGGCGTGGAGCGTGTGACGCTCTTCAACAGTCAGACGAACGAGAATTACGACTTTCCGACCCAGGGCGTCTTTATCGCTATCGGTCACGAGCCGAATACCAAGCTCTTTAAGGGACTGCTCGATATGGATGAGATCGGCTATTTGATAACCGAGGGAAAGTCGATGAAAACGAATATCGAAGGCGTGTACGCATGCGGCGACGCACAAGACTCATATTATCGGCAGGCCGTAACCGCGGCCGGGACGGGATGTATGGCCGCAATCGATGCGGAAAGATTTCTTGCAGAGCATGAGGCGTCGGTCGATGTTCAAACCGCCAGTAACTGGTAATTTATGCCGATCTACGAATATAAATGTCAGCAGTGTGGTCAGCACATCGAGGTTCGTCAGAGTGTTTCTGACGGACCTCTCACAGTCTGTGAAAAGTGTCATGGAAAACTGGAGAAACAATGGTCGCTCTCCGGGTTTCAGTTTAAGGGTGCGGGGTGGTACGTCACCGATTACGCAAAGTCGGGCGCCGAAAAAAGCGAGAAATCAGCGGCGAATGAATCAACCGCATCGACAGAAACGGCATCAAAGCCTGCAGACGATAAGAAAACGACCCCGATAGAAAGCTCCGCTAAGACTGTAAAGGAATGAATCACGCCTGCCGATTTTTAACCGCTTTCCTCCTCTCGCTCCTACTTGTATCAATTTTCCCCGCCCAGTCCCGTCAGCACGCTCGTGGAATTGATACCGAAGGCACTATCCTCACCGTCACGGCGGTCCGAGAGAACAAGAAGGCCGAGTCCATAAAGATTGAGAATCTTTTCCTGTATGAGAACGGTGTCGAGCAAAAGATAAAGAATCTTAGCTCCGATCCGAGCCCTGCAAAGATTGTAATCCTGGTCGATAATTCTCTTACCTTGCCGACCTCAATTGAGAAAATGAAGGCGGCGGCGATGGAGTTTGCCTACGAAATTTTTGAGGGTGACCAGTTGTTTACTATCGCCTACGACGAGACAGCCGAAATTATTCAGGAGTGGACCGACGATGCGAAGAAGATGGAGACGGCGTTTGGCACGTTTCGAAAAAAGGGTAACCCGCACCTTTTCGATGCTTTGAATGTTTCAGTAAAAGAGATTCTCCTGCCACTGATGCCCGGCACCCGAAAAACCGCTGTCATCATTATCGGGGACGGTCTGGATCGTGGGAGCAAGACCGAATTTGATAAGGTTTTGTCAGAGCTACAGATCCAGAACGTTACTGTCTACGGCCTGCAGATTCCGGACCGCACAGGCGGCGCGTATCGACGTGACAAACCGAAGGCATCAGCCGTAATGAACCGCCTTGCCGAGGAAACGGGAGGCAAGGTTTTCCCCTTCGACGAGGCACAGGCCGCGGCGAAGTATATCTGCGACGAGCTGCGGCGTAATCGTTTTCTTCTTTCCTATCAACCCACCAACACTTCCACCTACGACGCGCGCCGACTTTTCATGGTCGCTGACGAGGGAATTACTGTACGGATGAAGGCCGCTCACCCACCTAACGTCAAATAGTCTACTGCTCGATATACTGGGTACGCTTTCTCGGATGCGCTAAGATGGCGCGGTCGATAAATTCAGACAATTGGAGCACACGATGCGAGATGTTTTTCGTAACAACGGCCTTTCCATTGCCTTGTTTAGCCTGTTTGCATTCGCATTCTGCGGCCAGTACCTCACCGGCCTTCACGAGTTTAACGAGGATCAGGCGGAGCATGGCCGGGCGCAGGTTGGATATGTCGCGTACCTTGGCGAGGGGCACTTCATCGAGGCGACGTTTGAAAATTGGGAAAGTGAATTCCTCCAGATGGCCGTCTATGTGGTTTTTACAATCTTCTTATTTCAAAAGGGATCGTCGGAATCAAAAGAGCCGGGTAAAGTCGAGCGGGTCGATGTGATTCCGGAAGAGTCGCGAACTGATCCGGAAGCTCCCTACCCCGTGAGAAAAGGCGGTTGGATCCTCACGCTATATCAGAACTCGCTTAGTCTGGCATTCTTCATTTTATTCGCTGCGTCGTTTGCCCTACACGCGGTAGGCGGCGTTAAAGAGTTTAACCTGGAGCAGGCTGCGCACGGGCAGCCCGCGGTGTCCCTTGGCGAATTCCTGACCGGCACGACATTTTGGTTTCAATCGTTTCAAAATTGGCAAAGTGAATTTTTGTCGATTGGGCTCATGGCCGTTTTGACTATCTATCTACGGCAAAAGGGCTCGCCGGAATCAAAACCAGTTGACGCTCCCCATAACGACACGGGCACGGCGTAGCACCGTTAAACGGCGACAGGTGCTGCGATTTTTCCCCAGGACCGGTAACCGTCCAACTGCAAATTCTCAAATCTGAAGTTGAGGAGACCCGCAAGACCCGTCAGCTGTTCAGCATCGACAAGTTCAAGCTTAGGAAGGGCCATCGGCTCACGCGTGAGCAATTCTGCGACTTGGTCGAGATGGTTACTGTAGATGTGCAAGTCGCCAAAAGTGTGGACGAAGTCGCCGACCTCGAGCCCACACGCGTGGGCTACCAGGTGAGTGAGGAGGGCGTAGCTTGAGATGTTGAACGGGACGCCGAGAAAGGCGTCGGCGGAGCGTTGGTAAAGGTGGGAGTGAAGCGTCTTTTGACGCTCGATCTTGAATTGGAATAGCGTGTGACACGGCGGCAGGGCGACCCGATCACAGGTTTCAGGGTTCCAGCCAGTGACGATCAGGCGGCGGGAATTAGGATTTGTTTCGATCTCTCGAATAAGCCTGCTGATTTGATCGACCCCATTCGATTTTGGGTAATCGCCGCCAAACGAACGCCACAGATAGCCGTAAACCGGGCCGAGATCTCCTGTTTTACGTCCGAATCGGGCCGTCTGTTCATCCGTCGCCCATTCTGCCCAGATATCGACGCCGCGGGCCCGTAAATCCTTTTCATCGGTAGAACCGCTCAAAAACCAGAAAAGCTCTTCGGCAATCCATCGAAACGGAACGCGCTTGGTCGTGACAATCGGAAAGCCCTCGCGCAGGTTGAATCGCGTTTGATAACCAAATGTCGAGATCGTGCCTACGCCGGTACGGTCTTCGTGGCGCGTGCCGTTTTCGAGAATGTGCCTGAGCAGATCGTGGTACTGACGCATGATCTAGTAAATGGTAAATGGTAAATGGTAAATGGTAAATGAGGGATAGAACGATTGCTCCACCGGTTAGAAACGCCCCGCATGGCGTATCCCCATCCATGCACCAATCACGATTCACCGTTTACCATTTCGTATTTACCGTTTACCATTTACCTTATGCCCGGAAAGCTCGAAATCAGTTTTAACAGCCCTCAGTGCGGGTGGATGTCAATCGGCTTTGCAGACGGCGAGTCGGAGTTTCATACAACGACTGCCCACGCGCCGCACGCGGCCGCGCTACCTGAACTGATGCAGATTCTCGCCTCCCTGGCTGATCCCGCTACGACCGAGGACGAATACGTCTTGAAATGGAACCGCGACCCTGAGGAGTTCGATTTTAGGTTTGTGCGCAACGGGCAAAAGCTCAATCTGGAAATCTACCAATACCCAAGCGATGAACGTGATACAACCGAGCGCGAGCTGGTCTTTTTTCATGAAGGGTCAGTGGGCGGGATTGTGGCCGCATTTGCCGCGACCTTTGAGCAGCTTTACGCCGACCGCGAGACTGACGAGTTTGAATTTAATTGGCGGCAGGCTTTTCCCACTCACGAGTACGAGGAATTCAAAAGTCACCTTTAGCGCTCAGCGGACACTTTTCGATGAAAGAGAAATTGTTGGATCTATTAGCCTGCCCGACTTGCGGTGGTGATATCTTGCTGGCGTACGCGAGCAAGTATGACGGCAAGGAGATAATCGATGGTGTTTTAACCTGTCAGAAGTGCGACCGCGAGTATAAGGTCGTGCGAGGTGTGCCCCGATTTGTTGATCTCGGAAAGATCGATGAGGACAAGGCCGAGACGGCTGAGAATTTTGGCTGGCAGTGGACGCATTTCACGCAGGAAGACCCGAAATACGACGAACAGCTTCTTGGATGGCTTAATCCCGTCAAAAAAGACTTCTTCGAGGGCAAAGTGGTCCTCGAAGGAGGTTGCGGCAAGGGCCGACATACTAAGCTCGCTGCAGAGTGGGGAGCAAAAGACGTTGTCGGCATCGACCTCGGCGATGGTGTCGAGTCCGCGTTTGCTTTAACCCGAAATCTGCCGAATGCCCATATTATTCAATGCGATATCTTCAGGCTTCCGCTCAAGAGAGCCTTTGATTACGCATTCAGCGTCGGTGTGCTGCATCACACGCCTGACCCTAAGCAGGCATTCGTATCGTTGGCGGGAAAGGTGAAAAGGGACGGGCACATTTCCGCCTGGATCTACGGTGCCGAGAACAACGAGTGGATCACGAATTACGTCGACCCCGTCCGCACGGGCTTTACATCGCAGATCAGCCAGCCGCTGCTCTATCAACTATCAAAACTGCCGACACTCGGTCTCTTTTTGACGACGAAGCTCGTCTACCGCCCCCTAAATTCGAGGGCAAAATCCGTCGCAAATAAGCTCTTTTACAACGGATACCTCAATCACCTCGGCACCTTTGGCTGGCGTGAGCAGCACAATATCGTTTTTGACCACCTTGTCGCCCCGACCGCGTTCTACATCTCAAAAGAGGATTTTGAATCGTGGTGGAACGAGATCAGAGCCTGCGACTTCGAGATTGCATGGCACAATGAGAACAGTTGGTGCGGGTTTGGGAGGGTTGGTTAGAGGGCGGAAGACTCGTAGGGTGCGGGATGTATACGCATCCGGGCCGTGATTCCGCCCCTTCAAATAGCGAATGAAGTTTGAAAACGGGATCGAGAGAAAGTACCGCAAATCCGTCGAGGACGCTTTGGAGACGATTGTCGAGCGTGGCAATAATTTTCATCGAGAGATGATGTCAGAGATTATTGACTCCGAGATGTTGGTGCGAGTTAGACCCGCAGCGAAGCTCGGCGGAGCGTCGGGCGTTACAGGTGTGACCAATCCGGTGATGGCCAATCTGAGGATGGCGACCGAGCGGCTCAGCTTGCGGGACGCCCTCGGCGAGATTTATATTGCGATTGCTGAAGAGACAATCGATACCGGGGGCCAGCGTGGTTGCGAGGGAACATTCGTCCACGAGGGGCGTCATGCATATGATTTCGCTCAGACGCTCGAGAGTCTCTCAAACGCCGATATGAATCCGCTACGCGTCTTTAATCCAACGCTTTACGAGCTCGAGTGGCAGGCGCACAAAACCGCCGGCGACTATATGCTTTGTATAGATAACCAGGAATATCTCGATGAGGGATTACAGCTTATGATCCTCGGCCTCGGCGTTGATGGCAAGTGTTTTGTGAATGATGAGGGCATCCGTCAGCGGCTAAACGACAACTACGGCCTCAGTCTCAATGGCAGCAACGGCAGACTCGCGAGCGAAATGATGGGAATTATAGTGTGATCTCGGTGCAGTCGCACGCGCTTATGCGAGGCGTGACACGCACGCCCGAATGTCACGCCCTTGCTTACACGCGGGCTTCCGCATTATGGTTAAACTGTGAACTCAGCCCTGCCACAGGAAATGCAGCAGCACACCTACGCCATAATGGACGAGGTCGAGGGCTCGCATTGGTGGTTTGTCGGTCGGCGAGCGATTCTCGAGACCTTTCTCCAACCGATCTGCTCACGACTTCAGACTCTCGACACTAGACTCAAAATCCTCGACGTAGGTTGTGGAACGGGTGCAAATATTGAAATGCTCTGCCAGTATGGCGAGGCCGAGGGCGTCGACGTATCGGACGACGCACTGGAGTTTTGTCGATGCAAGGGCTTGAAGGTTAAGAAGGGTTTAGCTGAGACGCTGCCGTACGAGGACGAATCGTTTGATCTGACGACGGCTCTTGACGTCATCGAGCACCTTGACGACGACATTGCAGGGCTAAAGGAAATGTACCGCGTAACCAAATCTGGTGGTTACTCGCTGATTTTCGTTCCGGCTTTTATGTGGCTCTGGGGTGTGCAGGACGATATTTCCAATCATCGAATACGTTACACGAAACGGCAGATCGTCGAGAGAGTAAAAAATGCGGGCTATACGATCGAGCGGGCAACCTATGCTAATTGGACATTTTTTGCACCGATCCTCGCCGGCAGAACGATCATGAAAGTCACGGGAATAAAGCCCGAAAGCGAGAATAACATCACGATCTCCGGCCTCAATGGCATATTCGGACGACTTTTCTCCGCCGAAAGACACTGGCTGAAGAATTTCAATTTTCCGTTTGGGGTTTCGATAGTGGTGGTCGCGCAAAGGCCGTAGTATAGAGACCGACCGTCGGGCAGTTGTTGAGCCGAGCCGAACAGGCTTCCGCTTAATCTGCCGATATGGTTTAATTTTCGTTTTCTCTAAATGAGTCAAGTTCCCAGTGCGAATCCAGAGTTATCGCTGTTTCTACCCGTCCTCGACGAGCAGGATAACCTGCGCCCGATGCATGCAAAGATCGCGGCCGCACTCGATTCGCTTGGAAAGACCGCCGAGGTTATCTATGTAGATGATGGCTCGACCGATAAGAGTTTGGAGATTTTACGGGAGATAGCGGCGTCCGATAACAGGGTGCGAGTTGTTTCGCTGCGGCGCAATTATGGTCAGACGGCGGCGATGTCGGCGGGTATTGACGCGGCCGAGGGCGACATCCTGATACCCATGGACGCTGACCTGCAAAACGACCCGGCGGACATCGCCCGACTTCTGCAGAAGCTCGATGAGGGCTACGACGTCGTCTCGGGTTGGCGAAAGAATCGGCAGGACAAGCTTATTTCGCGAAAGATTCCTTCGCAGATCGCCAATCGCATCATTTCATGGATCGGCGGCGTCCATTTGCATGATTACGGCTGCAGCTTAAAAGCCTATCGTCGCGACGTGATTCAGGACGTAAAGCTCTATGGTGAAATGCATCGCTTTATACCAATCTACGCAAGTTGGGCGGGTGCACGGGTTGCCGAGATTCCGGTTGACCATCACGCCCGTACGATGGGCAAGTCGAAGTACGGCATCTCGCGAACAATAAAAGTCGTCTTTGACCTGATGACGATTAAGTTCATGGCGTCGTATCAGACGAAACCGATATATGTATTTGGCATGTTTGGCATGCTAGCCCTGCTCACTTCCACCATCGCCGGTATCTGGGCGATCGCACTAAAGATAATTTACGGCACGTCGTTTATTCTCACGCCGCTGCCAATCATCGCGGTTGTAATGCTTGCAATATCGGTGCAATTCTTTCTGATGGGCCTGCTCGCTGAGCTACTCGTCCGCACGTATCACGAGTCGCAGGATAAGGCGATATATGCCGTTCGTGAAAAGATCGGATTTTAGCGGAGCGCGGACACTCCTGTCCGCCTCGCCCTACGCAATGCGGACAAGAGTGTCCGCGCTCCAATTATGTGCGGAATTACAGGTTGGATAAATCTCGATGAATCGAAAGCAAACGGCCACACGGAGGCCGTTCTGCACGCGATGTGCGAGACGATCATCCACCGCGGCCCAAACTCTGAGGGAATCTGGATGGATTCGGACGTAGCTCTCGGTATGCGGCGGTTATCGGTGATTGATCTTGAGACCGGCGACCAGCCGGTTTTTAGCGAGGATAAATCGGTCATCGCAATGATGAACGGCGAGCTGTACAACTATCGCGAGATCAGAGCGGAGCTCGAGAAAAAAGGCCACCACTTTGTTACAAAATCTGACACCGAAATAATTCCGCACTTATATCAGGCCTATGGCGATGATTTTGTCGATCATCTCAATGGGATGTTCGCGATCGCGCTTTGGGACACGAACAGGAAGAGGCTCGTGATCGCGCGCGATCGGTTTGGCGAGAAGCCTCTCTACTACGGCGTCTTTGACGGGCTTCTCCTGTATGCCTCGGAGCCAAAGGCGTTGCTCGCCCATCCGTCTGTCAACACCGAGCTCGACCTCGACGCACTCCGGCACTATCTCAGCTACGACTACGTTCCGGCTCCGCGTTCAATTTATAAAGGAATTTCAAAACTTCCCGCTGCGCACATACTGACTGTCGAAAAGGGTGAAATAAAAACCCGCCGATACTGGAATGTAACGTGGAACAAGAACGGCCATAAACCGTCTCTGAATAATGCGGCCAAGGAGCTTCGCGAGCTGCTTTCGGACGCCGTACGGATGCGGCTCGTGGCAGACGTGCCGCTCGGCATCCTGCTCTCGGGCGGAGTCGATTCTTCGACAGTCGCCGCTTTTGCGGTACAGCATGCAGCGGAGAAAGTTAAGACGTTCTCAATCGGCTTTGAAGAAGATTCATTCGATGAGTCAAAGTATGCCCGGCAGGTTGCTCAACATCTCGGCACCGAGCATTACGAGGCTACGCTCAGTGTCGAAACTGCGGCTGACCTGATCAGCGACATCGGCTCGTGGCTCGACGAGCCGTTGTCTGACGGCTCGCTGATACCGACCTATATGCTTGCGAGATTTGTCCGTCGACACGTGACGGTCGCGCTTGGCGGCGATGGCGGGGACGAGCTTTTTGCCGGTTACCCGATGTACTTTGCCCACAAGGTCGCAAATGCTTACTCCCGCGTGCCCGGCATCATAAGGTCAGGCTTGATCGAACCGGTGGTCGCCCGTTTGCCCGTCTCCGACAAGAATCTATCGTTCGAATACAAGGCCAAACGATTTGTGCGCTCGTCGCGGTTTGACGTTGTCCAGCGGCATCACTCGTGGTTTGGTTCATTTACCCTTGATGAGCAGCAACGTCTGCTGACTCCCCGCGTTCGCGACAACGCATCATCCGACATCTATCGCGGGGCGAACGATCTGCTTGCTCTGTGCGACGCGCGAAATGATATCGAGCGAATGCAGTTTCTCGATATAAATTTTTACATGGCCGAGGATATCTTGACGAAGGTCGACCGAGCAGCGATGGCCGTCTCCCTCGAGACCCGGGCTCCATTTCTCGATCCGCGGGTAGGCCAGTTTGCCGCGTCGTTACCTATGAATTACAAACTCCGTGGCAACGAGGGAAAGTACATTCTAAAGAAAGCAGTGGAGGGCCTGTTGCCGCGCGAAATACTCTATCGCAAGAAAAAGGGTTTTGGCATCCCAATCGCCGAATGGCTAAAGGGCCGCCTAAATCCGCTGATGCATGATCTGCTTTCGGCAACGCGGCTAAAAGATCAAGGCTTATTCAACCCCGCATACGTCGAACAACTGATGACCGAGCACGAAAAGGGGATCGCAAGCCATCATAAGCAGCTCTGGACTCTGCTCGTGTTTCAGCTTTGGTACGACAATTTTCTTAGTGTTAAGCGTTAGTGATGGGAACCGATGTGCGGGTGTCAGCAAAAACCCGTATCATTCATCTATGGCAAATCTCTACCCCGACATCGAGCCATTTGACTCCGGCCAGCTCGCCGTTTCGGATCTTCATACGATCCACTACGAGCGGGTCGGTAACCCGGATGGAATCCCGGTTGTCTTTTTGCATGGTGGACCGGGCGGAGGGCTGATACCGATGTATCGCCGGTTTTTTGATCCTGAGGCTTACCATGTCATTTTGTTTGACCAGCGTGGCTCGGGTCAGTCGACGCCGCACGCGGAGCTCGGCGAGAACACGACTTGGGATTTGATAGAAGATATAGAGAAGCTCCGGCAAAAGTTTGAAATTGATAAATGGTTCGTTTTTGGCGGATCGTGGGGCAGCACGCTGAGCCTTGCCTATGCGGAAACACATCCAGACCGGTGCCTGGGTCTAATATTGCGTGGGATTTTCCTGACTCGACAAAAGGAACTGCGATGGTTTTATCAGTACGGAGCATCGGAGATTTTTCCTGATTTCTGGGAGCGTTATCGTGATGAGATCCCTGAGGCCGAGCGTGATGATTTTATTTCTGCCTATCACAAACGCTTGACGAGCGACGACGAGGCCGTCCGCCTCTCGGCCGCCCGGGCCTGGAGTGTCTGGGAAGGGTCGACATCAAAGCTCGTACCTGATCAGAACTTGATGAATCATTGGGAAGGAGCCCATGAGGCCCTCAGCCTGGCCCGGATAGAGTGTCACTACTTTACGAATAACTCATTTTTCCCTACGGAGAATTATCTTCTCGAAAACGTCGCAAAGATCCGCCATATTCCAACAGTGATCGTCCAGGGCCGGTACGACGTCGTCTGCCCGATAACCTCCGCGTGGGACCTGCACAAAGCCCTGCCTGAGGCCGAATTTATCATCGTCGGCGACGCCGGCCATTCAGTTTCTGAAAACGGGACGACATCGGCTTTGGTCTATGCGATGGAGCGGTTCAAGACCCAAGCGTCGGCGCAAAAGGGGTGAAATTAGTCGTGAACTGGCGTAAAATGGGTTGGGTCTGGCGGTATGCTAATATCTGCCCGTCACAGGTTAAGGAGCAAGAAATATGTTTGGCTTAGGCGCACCGGAAATGATTCTTATTGTGGTTGCCCTGTTTTTGCTTTTTGGGGCGACGCGGCTGCCCCAGCTTGCTAAATCGCTCGGTCAGTCTCGCAAGGCTTTTAAAGACGGTTTGCGCGAGGCGGAGGAGGAAGAAAAGGCCGAGCAGCAAAAACTCACCGCACCGCCGATCAGCCCGCAAGTTTCTCAGATGGATGACGCCGCCTTAGCAGAGGAGATGCGACGCCGGGCTGAGGTGAAGACCTAGAGACATCGTCTACCCTTTCTCTCCGGTCAAGAGGGTCGCTTTGACCGAGAATCTAAAAGTCAGCGTATCGTCCTCGACGTCAATCAGGGCTGCCAATTCCTTCACCGTCCGCTCTCTTTCATCCTCCTCGAAACTCTCGAGCCATAGCGGGATCAGGAAATCGCTCGCTAGTGGAGACGATACAAACTCGGCACTCGTTTCGTAATCAAAACCCTCGATCGCGGTTTGCGTGTTGATATTTACCAAACCGGCGCGCTTTGCAATCGCTTCAATGGCAGATATTGTCGGTAATCCCGCGATAAGCTTTTCCACAATTTCTCCATGTTCCACCAAGCCGGCATTTAACAGGGCCTCCCACAGCAGGGAAAAAATCTCTCCAAAACTTCCCGCTGTCGGTAGCAGCACGGCCACATCACCACCGGTGCGGGCCACGCGTACCGTGTTGTCGATTGCCGATTCGAAATCGGAAGCGAGCAGCAGGCTCGCATCCGTCAGCACAGAGTCGAAAGCATCGTCTTCAAAACGAATTGCGGAAAAATCGACGGGCGAGCTGACGGCCGCGGCTTTATCGCGGGCAATTGCAAGCAAATCTTCATTCTCACACGATGCAAAGATGTCCGTTTTTTCGCCGAAACGGACCCCGACGGCGAGCGCGTGTCCGCCCGTGCCGGCGTTAATATAAAGCATATTGTCAGAATCCCGCAGATCCATATGCTTATCCACTAAATCGGTGAAACGCCGCGTCCAGTCGTCCTGTAGATAGAGATCACGCAAAAACGCCAGTTCTTTCTGACTCTTTCCCATACATAAATTTAACCGTATCGACTGGTGGGAACGCAACGTCGCAGATGCCGATGCGGACAGTAATACGCCTTGATTTTTCCGGGAGCCGGACTATAATCAGTTGTTTGTGGCTGGGTAGCTCAGCTGGTTAGAGCGCGGGATTCATAACCCCGAGGTCGAGTGTTCAAGTCACTCTCCAGCCACCACAAAATCCTCGGGAAATAGTTACACGGACGCGAACGGAAACGACGCGCGGCTTGCCCACAATGCTTTATCTGTAAAATTGGGGTGAGGCGGCGGCTCGTTGAGATGTTTAGCCCGTTAACCTCGCGTGTTCAGCCATATTAAAACCCAGGCGATGATGAGTTTGAGTGAAGGAATTATGATTAAGATTACAAGAATCGCAATATCGCAAGACTGACCCCCTATTTTCTTTCTCCGACGTAGTAGTCCGTAATAATCCCGCTCCGTCAGACACTATTGCGTCTTGCAGGCAAGGGTGCCTGCGCTGTGTCCCGTGTCCCAGCATGTCCCAGACCTCGCTGGGACAGGGAAGCCACTCAACCGTAAGGACTTAGCGTCGCGATTACCTCAAATTCGTTAAATTTTCAAACAACATTCCTGCAACATACGTTGCATATCTGATACAGTGTATCATATATGTCAACCCTGGAACGGCAGACGCAAATTTAGACTAGCTGGAAAAGAATCGAAGGGTATAAATGCGGACGGGCGAGGACTTGCAAACGATTGCACAGGGTTGGTTGACAGATATCCATTATCGCAATATCTTGTGAGTGCACTGGTATCCCGAAGATCTTAATTAGCGAGGTTTCCCATGACCAAACTACGCTTCGCGAAGCGTTTTTTCTTGTTGGCGGTTTGCGCCGTTGCGTTTCCCTTTCAAGCGAATGCCCAAAACGCGGTCTTTGTCGATAACTTCGCGGTCGGCGGCACGTCTTATCACTATGTGAATGGATCAGGAACTGTCGTTCAACCTGGAACGCAAGTCTATATCACCACCAAGTTTCAGCTGCTCCGCCACCCCGAGCGTATCCTGATGCACTCTGGAGCCACAGTGGTGACAGCGGACGCCAACGGTCGATGGCAAACTGAGATGCCGTGCTACATAGATTCAACGGGTTTCTACACAAGCTATTTTGAGTCACATGCGTATGTCGTGGGTGTTTCCGGCGACCAATCGAGCGTCGGCGGCGGAACTAGCTGCAGCTATCCATACGATAACTTCGCAAATTCGTTGGTAACTAATTCGACTTCGACTGAAGCCGACCGGCAAAATCTCGGTGAATCTTGTAGTACTGATGTGGGCAGACCGGTCAATGTTACTAACGGCAACATGTGGCTGCGGCAGACGGATTATTCTCTTCCCGGCATTGGGGAAGCCCTTCGAATCGACAGGATTTATAATAGCTCACTACAAACGGCTGGGTTGTTCGGCGTCGGCTGGCGTGCGGAATATGACGCCACGGTTTCGATTTCAAATAACGACCTTTTGACCCTCAGGTCGGGCAATGGCCGCTACATGTACTTTGGTGGGATCGGGAGCAATACTTATGTTTCCGCGAGCGCAGGTATTTATGGGCAGTTTATTAAAAATGCGGACAGCACCTATACCGTCACGTTTAAGGATGGCCGTGTTCAGCATTTCGATTCGGCCGGCAAACTTGCATGGCTGCGTGACCGGAACGCCAATCAGACGACACTGAATTACAATGGCAGCGGCATTCTGACAAGCGTAACCGACGCGGTGGGCCGCATCCTGACACTAACATACGAAACAAACGGAGCGGTATCTCAGATCAGCGACGCTTTGGGGACGATAGCGGATTACGAGTATTATCCGGGCACATCGTTGCTCAAAACCGTTACTTACCCCGATGGATCAAAGCACAAATTCGAATACACCGATATCGTGATCGGCGGCGCAACAAAAACCTTTCTCACCACTGCTCGCGACGCCCTCGATAATATTCTTGAGACACATGCATACGATTCTGCCGGCCGAGCCACCACATCGGCGGTCGCTGGCGGCGTTGAATCCTACACTCTCGACTACACGAATGCAAACGCGTTGCTTCCTTACACTACGGTGACGGACGGGCTGGGGCGTGTCTCTAAGTATTATTTTGACAGGTCAAAAGGACGCAGTGTGATTACCAAGACCGAAGGTGTGTGCGGCTGCGGCGGTTCTGGTTCTGAAATAACAACATTCCAGTACGATCCACGGTTGAATCTTGCTAAAAAAACGGATGCACTTTCGAACGAGACGACATATACTTACAACAGCACGAATGATCCGTTGACGATTGTCGACACCTTAGGAACCCAGAGCTTTACCTACAACACTTTCGGCCAGACTTTGACCCGCACGGACCGTATGAACGGCGTGACGACCAATACTTATAGCTCGGCGGGCAATCTGCTGACCTCCAAAGATGCACTGAATAATACGACGACCTTAACCTACACGACGCTCGGCCAGCTAAAAACCATCAAGGATGCTCTAAACCATACGACAACGCTGACCTACGACACGCTCGGGCGTCTGACACAGGTCAAGGACGCAAATCTCAAAAACACAACCTACACATACGATGCTCGCAGCCGTTTGTCGACGATAAAAAACGCCCTCAATTTTACGACGACCCTCGCATACGACTTAAATAATCGTGTAAATAAGGTCACGCATCCCGATCTGAAATTTGTCGAATACGGCCTTGATCTGGCGGGCAGAAGGACTTCCGTCAAAGACGAACGCGGGTATACAACTACCTACGGATATGACCCGGCGTATCGTCTGACAAGTGTAACCGATCCGCTTTCCCACGCAACCAGCATGGGTTACGACCTGATGTCGAATCTCACCTCGCGGACGGACGCGCTCGGACGGAGCCGCGACGAGCTACACGCATGACGTTCTCGACCGCTTGACGGCGATCACATATCCCGACACGACCGAAAACGTCACCCTGACCTACGACGCCATCTCGCGTCTGACAAAAGCCACGAGGAACGCTCAGGACGTAACATTTGCCTACAATAACCGGGATCGAGTGACTACAACAACGGATGTTTTCGGGCAGATCACGGCTTCGGTTTATGATGCGGCGATGAACCGGACGCAGATGAAACTCAATGCTGTTCGTCAGGCCACACATACGTTCGACATTGCCAACCGGCTGACACGAATCACCGACGAAGTGAGTGGGATTTACAATTTTACCTACGACAACGCCGACCGCAGGCTCTCGATGACGCGGCCAAACACAGTAAAGGAAACCCTCACATACGACGGAATGAGCCGCCTCACCAGTCTCAAAGAAGCAAAAGGCACGACGGTTTTGAGAGACGATCGGTACAGCTACAACCCGGCAAATCAAATCTCGCAGATCGTCGATCCGAGTGTCACGCGTCTTTCGGATATGACAATGTTGACCGTTTGACATCGGTTAATGGCAGCTCGGCAGAGAGCTATGTATTCGATTCGGTCGGCAATCGCACGGCAAGCCATTTGTCGGCGAGTTACTCCTATCAGCCGTTCAATAAGCTCACAAACACCGCGACGGCAAGTTACGCTTACAACGCGAACGGAAACATAATATCGAAAGTTGATGCCTCGGGCACGACGCAATATGTCTGGGACTACGAGAACCGTCTAAAACAAGTCATCAAACCCGACGCAACAAGCGTCAGCTACAAATACGACGCGCTCGGACGCCGAGCGGAAAGAAGTTTGAGCACAGGTGCCTGGACACGGTTCACCCACGACGGACCAGATGTCATCAAAGATACAAATTCTGATACCACGACCGTTTCGTATCTAAATGGTCTAGGAATAGACAATAAACTCAAACAAATCGCCGCCGGACAAACGACTTATTTCCTGAAAGATCATTTGGGAAGCACGAGAGCTTTTACTGATTCCACAGGCGCCGTCACAGCATCAACGGGATATGACTCTTTTGGGAACGCGACAAACTCAAGTTTTTCGTCACGATACCAATTCACAGGCAGAGAATTTGATTCTTTTAGTGGCTTGCAATACAGCCGAGCAAGATTCTACGACCCGACCCTCGGCCGCTTCATCTCCGAAGACCCGATCGACTTTGGCGGTGGAGATATCAACCTTTACGGATACGTACGGAATATGCCGTTATGGTTTCGTGATCCCCGCGGACTTCAGCCTGGCGGTGATGTGTTACAAAATCCTAATACACTTGCTGAAGTGGGCAAAGCATTAATGGCGCTCGGAGGTGCTGCCGGAGCACTCGTCACTGCTGCGGCCTCGTCTCCTGCCGTTGTAGCAGGTGTAGGCCTTGGTGCCGGTGCAACAATTGGTTACCCGATAGGAGTAGCAACCGCAGCTCATCCAAATAATCCTCTTGTTAACGGGCGGTGGAACCCTTGGGGAACTCCTTTCCCGATGCTCCCTCCCTGGACGCCCACGACCGTGTCCGGACCAAGATGCGAAGTAAGACCGAGGCCGATTCCGTGGTTTCGAGACAGAACCGATACCTGGCCAAGTGATCCGCCGAATGATCGTGATGGTTGTGCTGAGGAAATATCTGCATGCCATCAAAGATGCGTGAATATCGGCCACGACCAGGATTACCAAGGTAGATTTGGTGGGCGTGGTGGGGTTTATGGCGGAAGCTACGAGACCTGCATGTCAGGCTGTATCTCGGAAAATTGTAAAAAGGGTACTGGTTTCCGTTAGACAGGATAGAAATGACCTTTAAAGAAATTGAGGAACTGATAAAGAAGAAGCTTTATACCGAGGCACTAGAAGCATGTGATTCCTTGTTCGATGCCGATTTGACCGCTTTCTCTGAGATCTCACGTCTCAAAACGTGGATTTATACTTCGCAGGGACAATATCGAGCAGGCATCGCGGAACTTGAGCGAATAATAAAAACTGGCGAGGCAACTACCGGTGATTATCATTCTGCTGGGTTCTGGAGTTTGTATGAAGAAGAGTTCAGCAACGCGGCAGATTGGTTCAGTGCCGCTATTAATCTAGGTAAGAATCAAGATGATCGGTGGTTTGAGTCCTCCGCGCAGTTTTACTTATCTTTCTCGAATATGATGCTCGGGGATTATCAAAAAGCAAAAGAGATTCTAGAGAAGTCGGGATCGTCCGACGATAATAACGCCGTCTTTATTCCAATAGTCGGGTCGCATACCCGTAGTGAGCTTCTAGCAGAAATTGAACGACGAGGTGCCTAGCCTTAATGGAAGAGAAGAAGGGGTCGGGCCTGATAAGGTGAGCGAGGGGTGTCACGAACAGGCCCCAGAACGGTATGCCGCCTGTCTAAGAAACCAGCCGATGCCACCTTTTCTGTGGTAATAAGGGTTGGAGGGTTTTTCATTACGAACATCAAAATAGGAGAAGTTATCGCAAGCCGATCCCTGACAATTAAAAATGCTGACGGAAAAACTTCAGAGTTTGTTGTCCTGATTGGCAAACCATGTCTCACGGAAGGTTCCTCAAACTTCTATGCGCCCTATCAATTTCGAGGTATTGGAAAAGAGAATGTCAAATATGCCGCTGGCGTGGATACGGTTCAAGCTATTCAACTTGCAATGGTAATGATAGGTGCGGAACTTGACGCTATTAATAGCAAAACAGGAAATAACATAAGGTGGGAGTGCAGAGATGAAAGTGGGGATTTTGGGTTTCCATGAAAGCCGCAACCGGCTCAACGGCGAGCTATTTCCTTTCTGATCATGTCCTGTCAACCAATGGGTTAACTAACGCGGCGGGGAATCTCACGTTTTCTGCTGCTTATTTGATCCTGATATGAAGAATATTTGGGGCGGGAATAACAAGGCATGTTTGCAAGAGGCTGAAGAAGATGGGGTCAGGCCTCCGATATTGCAATTCTCCCTTGGCAAGATCAGGCAGCATTGGTCAGATAATGCATCGCGTGTTGACCGGCTAGACCGGACAAACACGCGAACGTCGTCCAAATCAAAGAGGCATTGACCGTGAGCAGACGCAAAGCAGGTGCTTCACTCGCAACGCTTTCTCGCCTGCTCGGCCTCAACAACTCAACCGTGAGCCGCCGTCACGACAACGCCGTAAGAAAAATCGCCGCCGACAATGAGTTCGGCTCGATGGTTGCGACTGCAGTCAAGAAGTATCAGGAAAATGCAAAATAAAGAATTGCAATATCGGAGGCCTGACCCCATTCCTACGTCCCATTCCCGCCCCGTTGAGGAGAATAATGTATGTACGGATTACCCGACGATTTTAGTACAGATTTTCTTCTTGGAAGGAATCTTGAACAAATTTGTATAAATGAGAATCAAGTCTATTTTCACTTTGATAACCAACTGTTTATTACAGTTGAAGGCACCTATGCTTACCAAAATGTCGAATCCGAAGCGGGCGAATTATTAATTGAGGTTCCAAGGTTTGATGCGAATGTTTTGCAACTGCTCGGCTCGTCGGTACGCAAATGTGCTAGCTCTCCAGATGGCACACTAAACTTGTCGTTTGACAACGGCCAAACGCTGACGATGCTCGATTCGTCTCGCGAATTTGAATCGTATCAAATAAGATACAAAGATTTGATAATTATCGTTTGAGTGAGAAGAAAGACCGAGGTCGGGCCTGCGATTTGTACGATTCTCTGAACTTTTTTGCGAAAAACCTTCAGAAGTCTCAACCTGGAAAAAATTGAGGCCTTTCTGTTGATGGTGTTTTATAATTGAATAAGTGTCCCGTATCCGGAAAAGTCGTGACTACCAAACCTTTCCAATTTCTCTGAACCATAAGAATGGGGTCAGGCCGGCGCTTCTGCGAGAATTTGGCATCTCGGATGATTATATGATGCGGGCCTTAGCAGAGCGAAAGGAAAGATAAAATTGGGGTCAGTCTTGCGATGTTGCGATCCTCTTGGTCTTGTAGCACTCAATCACCAGTTGCGTGATTTTTCGTCGGTCATCATTCTCTGCTTCTGCTTTAGAGGCAGCGTCTAACGACCGGGTGCTATGAGTTTATCGATCTCAATGGATAACTCCTGGTACGTCACCTTTTTATTTTTCAGGAAAACAGTCTCGCCGGTTGGCGAATAGAGAATCGTCATCGGTAGGTTGCCGGGCCAATCTTTTGAGACGAGCGATACGGCCGCACTCTCGTCTGGCGTCTTGAGCAGGTAAGCGGGCATCGTCGCCTTCATTTCGGCGAGAAATTTGGGGACGGCGATGCGAATGTCGGCCAGATCGTCGAGTGAAACGGTGATGACGTCGATCTTTGTCTTGTAGGTTCCGTGGAGTCGTACGATGTCTGGAAACTCCTCGCGGCACGGCTCGCACCACGTGGCCCAGAAATTAATTAAAAGCGGTTTACCCTTTGGCTTTATGACAGACCTTAGGCCTTCGAGACCAATTCGGGTGACTTTTGGACCCGCCTGGCGAGGGCGTCTGTGCTGAGACAGGCCGTCGCCGCATAGTGAAACGGCAAAAACGGCGCAGAGCGCCGCTTTTGCCAGATAGGTGCGTGACCAGATCATTGTTTATTCAGCCTTTGCACGCTTGATCGAGCAGCCGACGGCGTTTGTCTTGGTCTTCTCGATCTTTTTCCCGCCAAGCGATGCATCGAAAGCCGTTTTCAGGTAAGGCTCGGTGATAGCTGTGCCCGCCCGGTCGTTGTCGATTGCACCCTGATAGACGAGCACATTTTTTGCGTCGAGGTAGTAGACCTCAGGCGTCGTGTTAGCGCCAAGCTTATCTGCCAACTTGTTGCCCTTGTCGATCAGCACCGGAAACTTGTAATTCTCTGCGGCGTGCGATTTGACCCAGTCGAGTGCCTCGGTCGCGTTCGAATTAATCCCGATAAAACTAATGCCTTTGGCGGCATACCCGGCGGCGATCTCGCTGATGCGAGCATTGTAGGCCTTCACCACCGGGCACTGTGCTGACAGAAAAATGACGACCGAGCCATTTTTGCCCTTGAGACTATCGAGCGATTGAGTCTTGCCATCAACGTCGGCGAGCGAAAAATTTTCTATCGCCGAACCTGCTGCCAGCCCTTGAGCGTTTACGGCAATCGCTAGTGCAAAAAAAGCCGTGATCAGGAAAGTGAATCTTTTCATCTGGTTAACCTCACATTTTGAATACGTTAATCTTATCAGCCGCTGAATTTGTCAACAAGCTTTTTACGGCGGCCGCGAGTTAAAAGTTTCTTATGGCTGAGGCAAGCGGCCCGGTGTCAGCGGGGCTCCAGCATCCTCCAGCGTCTTTTCAAACCGAGGCAGATCCGTTTCGACCAAAGTCCTTAGACGCGCCAGGATGGGCCCAAACTCCGCCATTGACAGGCCGTACTGCTCAATCTGGGTCTGTGTCGGACGCACGGTTGACAGGCGTATGGAGCCTGCGATGTTTCCAACCCGAGAAGTGATCGATGGCGGCGGAATCTCGCTGTCTGGTCGATTACCCCGAAGCTTATTGATAATAAAGTCGATCTCGTTATCAAAGGCGTCGGCGCGTTCAACCAGCGATTTATTATCGACCGGTGCATCCAGCGCCGAGCGCTTGAGGAGGCCGATGCGGGTCTTAGCGGAGGTGGCCGCGTCGTTGGCCCCGCCCACCGAGCGCTGTAGCGATGAAATTTTCCTCTGGAATTCGGAAAGGGCTAAACGGTCAACCTCCGTCATACTTTCGCGGCCCTCGACAATGACATTAAACCGCTGCGAGCCCGGCATCGGCGTCACGATTCCGCCGACTCGTGTCGCCATCTCCACCGTGTATTGCCCTGGCATGACAAGTTGGCCTTGCGGGCCGCCGCCGCCAAAACCCTCGGGCAGCGTCACTCCGGGCGGCAATTGCGGCGGAGCAGACGGTAATTGACGGCGCTGTGTAACGCATATCCCAAACCACGCGCTGAATGCCGGCTTGAGCGGGCGCGGACAGGCGGCGGACGATAGATCCCTTGTCATCACTAATGGTAAAAATCAGCGTGGGAGATTCTTCTTCGGTTTCGGTTCGGAGCTCAGCGATCGATGGATAGCGGAAGGGCACCTTGCGCCGTTCCGCATCGCGTTCCGCGTCCTGGCGCTTCTGACGAAGGCTTTTCGGAGAATCTTTCAGAAAATAAGTGAATGTTGCCCCATATGCGGGGTTAGGCGCCGTATAAAACGATGCGCCCTGTGAGCTGGCAAAAGCGGTATTTGATCGAACATACATTAAGGCCTCTTTCACCGGGAAGAGTATCGACGGCTTTGCCATCTCCTCGCGTTTAATAGTGCGGAGCGGTGAATAATTGTCCAGCACATAAATGCCTCGGCCGAAGGTGCCGAGCACCAGGTCGTTCTCGGCACGTTGAATTGCGATATCGCGAATGGCCACTGTCGGGAGGCCGCTTCGCATTTGCGTCCACCTTCCGCCGCCATCCACAGAGAAGTACATTCCGAATTCAGTGCCGACAAAGAGAAGGTCTTGATTGACATGATCTTCGGCAATGGCGTATGTCGATCCCCGTTCCGGCAGGTTCCCTTTGATTGACGTCCATGTGCGGCCGGCATCAGCGCTCTTTACAATGTACGGCTTGAAATCGCCGTTCTGATGGTTGTTATATAGAGCATAGACGGTGTTTGCGTCATGTTGCGAGGCAAGCACGCGTTGGACATAGCTCATCTCCGGGACTCCCGCGATCTTGTCCACCTTACGCCAGGCCTGCCCGTCGTTTTCTGTGATCTGGAGCAGACCGTCATCGGTACCGACATAAATCAAACCCGCTCTCTTGGGCGATTCTGACAAGGCGGATGCGTTGCCCCAGAGCGCTGTCGATTGGTGCTTTGCGATTGCGTCGGGCCCCCATATTTTGCCCATGACTGGCAGGGTGTTGCGATCGATGCCGCGTGAGAGGTCGGTACTGATCACCTTCCAGTCGTCGCCGCGATTGTCCGATTTGTAGAGCTTATGACCGGCGAAATAAAGCCGCGTGTTCGAGTGAGGGCTTATGATAATCGGCGAATCCCAATTGTAACGTTGTGACTCGATATCGGTGCCTTCGATCGGGGAGATCGAGGCCCGCTCTCCCGTCCGCTTATCAAATCGAACGAGGCCGCCGTTCTGGCTCTCGGCGTAGATGACATTGGGATCGGTCGGATCGACACGCGACTGGAATCCATCGCCGCCGTTGGTGACGAACCAATCGGAGTTTAGAATTCCCGCGGTATTTCGCGTCTTTGTCGGGCCGCCCATCGAATTGTTATCCTGCGTACCGCCGTACACGTTGTAAAAGGGCGTGGCGCTATCGACGGTTATGTCGTAGAACTGAGCGACGGGAAGATTGGCCTTAAAATTCCAGTTGGCACCGCGATCAAAAGATTCGTAGACACCGCCGTCACAGCCGACAAGCAGATAATCGTTGTTCGACGGGTCTATCCACACTGCATGGTTATCGACGTGCTTAAGCCGCTCACCGGCCGCCCGCTGCGTCCGGCCTCCGTCGTCGGAAACCTGCATCACGACATCAGGGATATAGACCCGGTCGACCACCTTTGGGTCGGCGACTATCTGACCATAGTACATCCCCTGAGCGATCCTGTTTCCCATCCGCTCCCACGTCGCGCCGCGGTCGCTCGACCGAAATATTCCGCTCTGTGTACCGCTCGCCTCGACCGACGCGTAAACGACATCGGTGTCCGCCGGCGAGATCGAAAGGCCGATGCGGCCAAGGTCGCCCGGAGGCAGGCCCGAGCGGGTCCGTGTCCATGTGTTGCCGCCGTCGGTCGATTTATACATTGCGGTCTCGGGCCCGCCGTTGATCAGCGTGTAAAAATGTCGGCGTCTCTGCCATGTGGCAGCGTACATAATGTCGGGATTTGAAGGGTCGATGACAACATCAGTGGCTCCGGTGTGCTCCGTTCCGGGGATTACGGCTTTCCATGTGCGGCCGCCGTCCGTTGTCTTATAGAGGCCGCGTTCGCCTCCGGGCGACCAAAGTGGGCCTTGGGCCGCCACAAATACGACATTACTATCGCGGGGATCAATGGCGATACGACCGATGTGTTCGGACGTTTTTAGCCCGACGTTACGCCAACTCCGGCCGCCGTCGTCCGAGCGATAAACTCCATCGCCGTATCCGACGCTGCGCTGGCTGTTCCGCTCGCCTGTGCCGACCCAGACCGTGGCCGGGTTTTTGGGGTCGAGAGCGATTGCTCCGATTGAAAATGCACCTTCGTTGTCGAAAACAGGTGTCCAGGTTGTTCCCGCATTCACTGTTTTCCAGACACCTCCTGATGCTACCGCGACATAATACTTCGTCCGGTCGGTCGGGTCGACCGCAAATGCAATCACACGCCCCGACGTGACGGCCGGCCCGATCGAGCGAAAACGCATTCCCGAGAACACCTGCGGCCCCATCGGATCAAGAGGAGTCGGAGAGGTGCTGGGCGATGCGGACGGCGACGGGCTTGGCTGAACGACCGTAACGCGGGTCGAGTCTCCGCCCGGTGTAGCCGTTCCTATGGCTACGGGCGTTGGTATCACAACAGAGGAAGGTGTCGATGCCGTGATAGGTGTCGAGGTCTGTGCAGATAGCGAAACGGAACCGCAAACGGACAAGAAAACGAGGACGAACTTAAGACGCAGATTTTGCACGGCAAAACTCCTAAAACTGAATTATTATGTATCGCTGATGGTGGAATTATGCTTGTTTCAGGCCACATTATCAAGCGAACATTTCGGCGGTATCTGACCTTAGCGGAATATCCTTGGAAGGCGTCGCTGGAGATTTTTCGGCAGAAGAATCTCCATTGCGTCGTCGACTGTGACAATTCCAGCAATGTCGCCCTCATCATCAATTACAGGTAATGCCAGCAAATTATATTCTGCGATTATCTGGGCCGCGCCCTCTGCAGACTCGGACGGGTGAGCAAATCGAAACTCGCTCCGCATAACTTCTTCGAGCTTTTTTGAAGGGTCAGCCAGGATGAGCGACCGAAGTGAAATCAATCCGCAAAGCTTCCACGACGCCGCCTCCTCGACGACGTACATGTAGTAGATCATGTTTGGCGTCTCGGCCATCTCCCGCAGGCTTCGGATTGCCTCACCGACCGTCAGAGCCTTTGGAAAAGTAACAAACTCAGTGGTCATCAGCCCGCCGGCTGTGTCGTGTTCAAAGGCCATCAGCTCGGCGACGTCGGCCTTTTCATCGTCCTCCATCAGGTCAAACAGTTCCCGCGCCTTGTCATCATCCATTTCATCGAGCACATCGACCGCGTCGTCCGGCGACATCTCTTCCAGAATGTCGGCCGCGCGTTCCTCGTCCATGTCCTCGAGAATGCGAGCCTGGGCCTCGGTCGACATTTCTTCCAGAGTATCTGCCGCGATCTCGTCGTCGAGGCTCTCCACAATCTCAGTGCGGTGAATCGGCGAAAATGATTCGGCGAGCTGGGCGATCTCGACCGGGTGAAGCCGCGAGAGCTTGTCTTTAGATGACTTTAACTGAACTGTCACGGTAGTCGTATCGGTAGCCAGGTAACCGACATCAGCCCAGTCGATGACCTCCACCGGACGGTCACTGCCGTAAAACCCTTTCGGCATTAGGCGCCTCACAAATCCCTGTAGACTCACATCCGCACCGGAGACACGCCAGTCGCCGCCGGCCTCGATCAGCTGAACATCGTTGACGCGGACCACGCGTTTACCATCGACGTCGATGAGCTGGTTGTCGAGCACATCCTTCCCCAGCAGCACCTCACCCTCTCGCCGCAAAAACGGCGTGAGATTGAGTATTTCGGACGTCATTCTCGCCCCGCCTGTCCCGAGGTCGGTAAAGTCGCGAGTAGGCATAAAGAAATTTCGCCGGCGGTACCGGGCCACCAGTCCTATGACAGGCGGGTATTCCTCCTCGCCATATCGGACCAGCACGTCGTTGATGGACGCAATCTTATCCTGACGGGCGTCGATCAGAGGACGGCCCAGAATCTGCGATACGTAGAGCATTTGGGTTTAGTGTCGATTTCCGAGCGTCTCCTATTCTATCGCCCGCGCATACCGCTTGTCACCAGTTCACTCCACAGGTGGAAACAATGTTAAATATTTTTGGCTTTTGTGGAAGAAATTCCTGGTTGACCCTTTTTATTAGATGAGCGATTGGGTGGCAAAAAATGTCGGCAATCGTCTGGATACAGCTCTGCCCCGGTTACCCCCCAATGAAAAAAACCTACCTTTTGATCACCCTATTGGTGCTTGCGATCGTGCCGACGCTAGCCCAGAAACCCCAGACGCGAAACTTTGACAATTTTGACACCGTCCGCGGTGTCCAGGTGATCAGGCCCGACTTTGTGCCGATTGCCGCGAAAGCAAGCCCATCCATGACTAAGCTGGTTGCCGGCAAAAAGCTCACCCAAAAGACCGCACAGACCCGCATGAGTGTCACCGATGGATATGCAAATCGGACAATGTCCGCGGCTGAATACAGTCGGTTGACGATGGGCACGGCAACGCATATGCGCGGATTCACCACCGGCGATCTGCTTATTGACTCTTTCATCGTCGATTCCAGCCGGAAGTATCGCGTCGATCCGCTGCTGATCTACGCACAGATGCACCAGGAATCGTCCTTCAAGCTTAAAGCCCTGTCCTATAAAGGGGCGAGTGGTCTGATGCAGTTGATGCCGGCCACGGCCCGACGCTTGGGTGTGACAAATATTTACGACCCGAAACAGAATATCGAAGGCGGCGTAAAGTATATGCGAATGCTGCTCGACATGTTCGGACAGGACGTGCGGCTCGCACTTGCCGGCTACAATGCAGGCGAGGGTGCGGTGATGAAATATGGTTATCAAATACCGCCATACAACGAAACCCGCGAGTATGTACGGCGCATTACCGGTCGATACGGATCAATCTCTAATCCGTCGATCGCCCGCACCCTGCCCAATATCAATAACAAGGTCATCGCAAAACTTGTTAAGAACGAGGTGAAGCCTTTAAACATCGAGCAAAATGCAGTGGCCATCAAGCTACCCGATGGGCGTATGCGGTTGGTAAATCAGTAGTTTTCAGATTTCAGTTGTCGGTTATAAGCACCGACAACTTCCCCAAAGTTCCCACCGAGCGGAAGACATTCTTCTCCAAATAGTCGAAAGACATGCGGCCGGTTGCGTTAACCGGCCGCGTTTTTGTAAACGGTCCAGGTTTCCCCTCGGGTTTGCAGGCGCGTGACGTATAATCCGCATATGTTTTGCGAGGCGTGCGGTGCGGACAATAAGGAAACGGCGGCCTTCTGCCGAAAGTGCGGGGCGGCTATTTCGGAAGAGAAGACCCGAATTGGACGGCGGCCTGCCGACCGCTTCTCAATGTTAGAACCCGGAGGTAGCACGCCGGCTTCGACATTTCGGCCGCATGCCGATGAGAGGCTCGGTTCAACCGAGCCAACCCGCCACGAAGACGAAGAGAAGGAAATTTTCTCAATCAGTCCAACGTTGATGTTCGTCAAAATTGGTTATCTAGGGGCGGCCGTCCTGGCGGTCGTTCTGGTCGCCGTTGTGGCGGGCTCGACCGCCTTGCCGCCGTGGATCGCCGTAGTGATCGGCCTCCTGATGCTGTTGGTGCCTGCCTTCTACCATGTTAAACAGAGGCTTGTTCGTTATAGGCTGACAGAATCACAGCTCGAAGTTGACGAGGGACTTATCTCGCGAACCACTCGCAGTGTGCCAATTCGCCGGATTCAAGACGTAACTGTTTCTGCCAGCATTACGCAGCGCCTACTTGGCTTCGGCGATATGATGATTGACAACGCGAGCGACGAGGGCGGGAAGCTCGTCCTAAGAAATATCAACTCGCCCAAGAGGTACGCCGACGAACTACTGAAACAAATGCGGCGGCTGGAAAGATAAAGCGAAAAGAATCTACCCGCGAAACACGCGAAAAGACGCGAGATTAGGGAAACCCCATCTCGCGTCATTTTGAGCGTGTTTCGCGGGCAAAAATTCGGCCGCAGTTTCCGCAGGTGATTCTGGCTCAGCGGTCCCGCGTGTCATCCATGATCGGCGTTGACTCGTCATCGGAGGGTTTCGAATAGTAATTGTAATAGCCGGAGCCGTAGTAATAATACTCGGTTGAGCCGGCCTTGATGCCGTTTAGCACGACGCCGTAGATGCGGGCTCCGATATTGCCGACGCGGTGTTTGAACTGGCGCATCAGGTGGATCGAGCTTTTTCCTGCCATCGCGACCAGTACCACGCCATCTACCAACGTTGCCAGAATAGAGGCGTCAGTAAACGAGATTGCGGGCGGTGAATCAATAATTACGTGCTTAAATTTGCCGCTCAAAAACTGAAGCAAGTTACGCATCTCGTTTGAACTCAACAGCTCAGCGGGATTCGGCGGTATTGGACCGCTGGTGATGATCTTCAGACGCGGCAGGTCTGGATAAGTGCGAATTAAGCCCTCGGTGGCCTTATCGCCCGAGAGATAGTTGGTCAGTCCGCGTTGGTTATCGAGCCCAAAATGACTGTGCAGACGCGGGCGGCGTAGGTCGCAGTCGATAATCACCACGTCGGCGTCGCCCTGAGCAAGCGTGATCGCGGTATTGATCGCCGTTGTCGTTTTACCCTCAGAGGGCTGCGACGACGTAACCAAAATCGTCTGCGGCGGCTTGCCGGCGCTTGAGAAAAGGAGCGAGGTGCGGAGATGGCGATAGGCCTCGGCCATCGGCGTTGTGCCCTCGCCCATTTGAATGATCGCACTACCGGGCGAATCTCCGTTGCCGTTCGCACCCGGCAGGAGTTTGCGCTTCTCGCCAAGCTGATAGTGCGGAATGAGTGCAAGCGTCGGCAGACCCAGATGGCGGGTAATGTCATCCGAAGATCGAACGGAGTCGTCCAGGTAATCAAGCAAAAATGCGAGACCAATACCAGCACCGAGCGAGAGGAACAACGCGATCATGATGTTCCGCGTGCGCTGTGGCCCCTCAGGCACCGTAGGCGTAACAGCTTTATTCTGAACCTTAATATTATCGGGCCGCTCGCTCGACAGAGCGAGTTCCTGCTGCTTTTGACGCTGGACATAGGTGTCCATCAGGGACCGGTTCTGAGCAAGTTCGCTCTTGATACTGGTGATCTTGGTTTCAGCCTGGCCCTCAAAATTAGCCTGATCCGCGGCCTGTTCAAATGCTCCTCGCTGTCTCGCCTCGCGTGTCTGCGCGGCCGAGAGCTGCGAGCGTAGGGCTGTCAGCGCTTCGCGCTCAGCCGTCTTAATACGAGCCTGCCCTTCCGTTTTGATCTTGTTGGTGCCCTCGTCAACGATACGTTGCTTTTGAGACTGCAGCTCGGCCACCTGCTCGCGAAGCCGTAAAACGTTTGGATGAGCGTCCGCCTTGGTCACGAGTTCTTTCTTCAGATCCTCATTACGTTTGTCGATTTCCTTGTCTACATCTTCGACACGCTTATCAAAATCTATCTGAAGTTTTATATTCTGCGTCCGTGCGTCCTGGATCGCCTTATTGTCGGGCACCACGACCTGGATATCCCCGCTATTGCTGGCGGAGACCGCCGAATTATACTGAGCCTGCGCTCTGCCTGTCTCGACCTGCGCCTCACGCCACGCCTGCAAAAGGCCATCGAGATTGGACGCCCGTACCTCGTTGCCCTTTTCCTGGAGCGGCAGGCCGCTGTTCTGCATGGCGGTGATGTAACCGGTCTCCTGCTCCGCGATCGTGCCTCTAAGCTCCTCTATCGAAGATTTGAGGTCCTCGTAAGCCTGTTCGGCACCGGCAGTTTCGCGCTTGCGATCTTCTTCGATAAAAAGCTCGATCACCTTATCGGTAACCTTTGGCGCAATCGTCGGGTTGGTGGACAGCAGGCTGACTTCCACGATCTGTGTCAAGGGAACCTGTGCAACTACCAGATTGCTCGTCAGTATTGCTGAGTATGTATTCGCACGTGCTGCTTCCTCGGGCGTGAGCTGCACCTGGGCGGATCGGCTGTCGTTCGACGGGTTGTCGCTTACGATTGGCAGGGAATTGTCACTCTGCGTCGCCTTTGGAGCTCCGGCAAAGAGCCCGCGAACCGTGCCCATGATTCCGCGATTTTCTTCAGGAAAGACGTTGGGGTCACGATGGAGCCCGAGGGAGACCACCACACGCTTCATTAAGTCCTGATTCTGCAGCAGCTTGAGCTGCGTATTGTAGTATTTTTGATCGTCCCCGAAATTGATGTTAATCGACTCTTTGGCAGCGGTTTGTGCCGGTTTGCGCGGCTCGATAATCATTCCCGAGGTGGCACGGTAAACAGACGGCTGGCGGACCATATAGATAGCCGCCGCGGCGGTCACCAGGATTGTGATCGCCATGATAATGGGCAAGCGTTTATAGACGACATTTGCGTACTGTCTGATGGTGCGTTTACTGTCGAGGGAGTCGTCGTAGCCCGGTGCGTAGGGAGCCGCATAATCAATAGGCACCGGCTGAAAATCTTTTGAATAAGGGAGCGGGGTTAGCCGCTGATCGTTTTCCATACTGCAAGGTAAAAATATTAAGTTCTATGATGCACAAAAAAGTATCGTAACCTTGTTTTATAGCACATTTGGGGCATTTTCTCACTTGTAATGCTCCTTCTTAGCCGTTAACGTGCAGGCCGTGCCCGTGCACGCTAGGGCTCGACGGCAAAACTGAGTGCCGCGCCCCTAGTATTCTCCTTGCCAAGATGCATTCTTGACAATTCGTGCAATCTGTGCAACGATTGTTGTATGTAATCTGCTCCTTTCAACCGATGATTTGGGACGGTTGGGACAGTCGGGACACCTGGGACACGTGGGACACGTGGGACAGTTTGGAAGACGATCGAGGACGGTAGCCACAGAGCGGCCACCAAGGTTAGTTCTGATAAGAGTAATCCAGTTGTTATAATAGCGGGTTGCTTACACGATCGGGACGGCTTTTGTTATGGATTTGACTATTGCGAATGGTGAGACGGCGGCGGATTTTGAATTGGGTATTACCGGATTCCGGTTCTCCGACCTATTTGATCCGGTTCGGCTTGGTGATCTTGCCGACACGTTCTATGGCGAGGTTTCAAGTCAGGACGCAGTGCTCCACTCGGCACTTACAAAATATATTGCCAGTCGCGGCGTCGGATATGAGCGCAAGGTCGAATCGAAGATATTGACAGACGCGGCGCCCTATCTATCGGATTTCATCGGGCGGCTGTTCAAAATCTCGGATGAACGCCGCGAATTGGAACGCGACATCACAGTTCAAAATCCGGTATGGAAATTCAAATTCTTTGTCCAGCGGCGTGCGATAAAGAAATATAAGGCGGACAAAATTGTCGAGCTGAATGAATCTGAGCTGTGGCAGGCGATGATCGAGCTGCGAAATGCCGCCTTTGATGACCTTCTGATTTACGACGATGAATTGTCGATAGCCACGATGGCGGCCCGCCTGGTTGACGCCGAAGAGGCCCTCACGGGGACGGCGAGCGACGGTGGAACGGTGCCCGAGATCGATTCGAGCGTCCACCGCACGGTTGAGGGTGTCGGCTCGGCATACGAAAAGTTAAAAGACGCCGCATTCGGCAAAGCCTTCACGAGATACGTCGTCCTCGAAGACGCGACCGGCGACCTGCTGACCATTAAAGCGGCCCTGCACGTGGTCGAGGCATGGGCGGCCTCGGCATTCTTTAACAAGTCGCGCAAATGGTACAGCTTTAAAACTCCCCACGCCCTCGATTATCAAAACCTCGTTCACCTTATCCACCCTGAGCCGGAAATTAACAATGTGATGAGCGGAGCGGATTCAGAATTGCGTCGCCGTGATGGTTTTACGCTGACCGACGACCGCGGGACAATGCGCGATGCGCTATATGAGATCGACTATTGCATGATCTGTCATGAGCGGGAAAAAGATGCCTGCTCGACTGGCCTGCGCGAGCCCGACGGCACGGCGAAGCGCAATCCGCTGGGGATCAAGCTTGAGGGATGTCCGCTCGACGAGAAGATATCCGAGATGCACATGCTGAAAGGCCAGGGCGACCCGATCGGGTCGCTTGCCCTTGTCACCATTGACAATCCAATGTGTGCCGGGACCGGCCACCGGATTTGTAACGACTGCATGAAAGGCTGCATCTTTCAGAAGCAGGAGCCGGTAAACATTCCGCTAGCAGAAACAGCGACGCTCACGGATGTCCTCGATCTGCCCTACGGCTTTGAGATCTATAGCCTGCTGACGCGGTGGAATCCGCTGAATGCTAAGCGTCCCTACGCGTTGCCTTACAACGGCAAAAACATCATGGTCGTCGGCCTCGGCCCGGCCGGGTACACCCTCGCACATTATCTGCTTAACGAGGGTTTTGGCGTTGTCGGCATTGACGGCCTCAAGATCGAGCCGCTGCCGACCGACTGGACGGGCGACCTAGGCCGTTCGTCACCGAAGCCGATCCGAGACGTATCCGAGATTACGGAGCAGCTTGACGAGCGAATCTTGTCTGGTTTTGGCGGCGTGTCCGAATATGGCATCACGGTTCGTTGGGACAAGAATTTCCTGACCATGATCCAGCTGATGCTGACGCGGCGACGGCAGTTTCGAGCCTACGGCGGCATCAGGTTTGGCGGAACGCTGACAATCGAGGATGCTTGGGATTTTGGCTTTGACCATATCGCGATAGCCACGGGCGCCGGGCGACCGACGATCGTCCCCATGAAAAATAATCTGATTCGCGGCATCCGCCAGGCGTCCGATTTCCTGATGGCGTTGCAGCTAACTGGTGCATTTAAGAAAGATACACTGTCCAACTTGCAGGTTCGCCTGCCTGCGATCGTGATAGGCGGCGGGCTGACCGGCATTGACACCGCAACCGAGCTCTTCGCGTATTATCCGGTCCAGGTTGAGAAGATGCTCGCGAAATACGAGCAGGTCGTCGAGGAATTTGGCGAGGAAGGCGTTGTCGAGAAATTTGACGAGGAAGAGATCCGCGTATTGCAGGAATTCCTGGTTCACGGCCGCGAGATTCGGGAGGAACGAGCACGGGCCGCGGCGGCGGGCGAGGAGCCGAACTTTGTCCCGCTCGTGCGAGCCTGGGGTGGTGTCTCGCTGATCTATCGCAAGCGAATGCAGGATTCGCCCGCTTATCGCCTCAATCATGAGGAAGTGCAAAAGGCTCTCGAAGAAGGCATTAATTTCGTCGAGTGCATGAGTCCGACCGAGGCCGTGCCCGATGAATACAACGCGGTTAAAGCTTTAATTTTTGAGCGGCTGAATTACGTCGCGGAGACGGGCAAATTTGAGAATACGGGCGAGATGCACGAGTTTGCGGCTCACACCGTCTGCGTCGCGGCCGGAACTTCGCCAAATGTCATCTACGAAAAAGAAAAGCCGGGAACATTCAAGATGGACGAGTGGCGGCAATTCTTTCAGCCGCACCAGGTGACGCGAAACGGCGACGGCCTGCTTCATGCGGTTGAATCGGCTAAAGGCGAGGCCGGATTCTTCACCTCTTACGAGCACGACGGCAAATTCATCTCTTACTACGGCGATAATCATCCCACCTATGCGGGCAATGTCGTAAAAGCGATGGCCTCCGCCAAGCATGGTTATGAAAGGGTTGTCGAGATATTCGCTGAAACGGATGCTGCTATTGCCATTCCGCGTTCCGACACGGGGTTCGATAACCTCGTCGCCACGCTTGATGAGCAGCTGAGAGCATACGTCGTCAGAGTTGAGCGGCTCACCCCGACAATTGTAGATGTAGTCGTCAAAGCCCCGTTGCAGGCACGCAAATTCGAACCCGGACAGTTTTATCGCCTCCAGAATTTCGAAACGAGCGCACCAGTGATCGACGGTACCCGAATGATGATGGAGGGCCTCGCACTGACCGGCGCGTGGGTTGACGAGGAAAAAGGCCTTCTGTCGATGATCGTGCTCGAGATGGGTACCTCTTCGCGTCTCTGCTCGCTATTGAAAGAAGGTGAGGAAGTGCTTGTTATGGGCCCCACCGGTTCGCCGACCGAGATCACCGAAAATGAAACCGTATTGCTCGCAGGCGGCGGGTTGGGCAATGCGGTTTTATTTTCGATTGCCCGAGCCCTTAGGACCAATAACAATAGGGTCGTCTACTTTGCCGGTTATAAGAACGGAGCGGATCTCTTCAAACGCGAGGAAATCGAGAACGCCACCGATGAGGTCATCTGGGCCACGGATTTTGGTGACGAGATCGTGCCGCAGCGGCCGCAGGACGCACATTTTCGCGGCAATATCGTCCAGGCGATGATCGCCTACGCGGAGGGCAGGCTGGGCAAACAGGCCGTTAACTTGCAGGACGTAAATCGAATAATAGCGATCGGCTCAGACCGCATGATGAACGGTGTCCGCGAGGCTCGCCACACCACGCTGAAACCTTATTTAAACGAAAACCACGTGGCCATCGGCTCGATCAATAGTCCGATGCAGTGCATGATGAAAGAAGTCTGTGCCCAATGCCTGCAGCGTCACGTGAACCCGCACACGGGCGAGGAGTTCTTCGTTTTCTCGTGCTTTAACCAGGACCAGCATCTCGACTTTGTGGATTTTAAGAATTTGAATGAACGGCTTAGGGCAAACAGTATTCAGGAGAAATTGACGAATCTCTGGTTAGACCGCGCTCTCAAGACATCAGCGACTCAGGCCTAGTTGCGATCCAATAAGGCGATCACACGTCCGACAACGTCGCCCCGTCGGTTTTTGATCGGCATGGGCGCGAGTTCCGTCAGATCGCTTTCTGAGAGAATGCCGAGCTGACGAAGAAGTGTAATGGCCACGACGGGACGGCCGCGGTGGTCGTCGCCGTCTTCGATTTTTAGGGCGATGCCGAGGCCGGTGGGGAATTTTTCTGATGGCGGGGCGGCGGCTAGCCAGACTCCGTCCGCACCTACTTTTGAAACGACGCGGCCGGGTGCGGCCTGCATTATCATCGTGTCGAGGCGGTCGGTGCCGCCTATTAATTCGGGATATTTCATCATGGCATCGACCACGCGTTTTGCGGCCGCCTGTGATGCCGGGTGTAGGCCCGTTGGGTTGACCAGATTTGCAAAGCTTTTGGCCATCGCATCAAGCGGTACGGCAAAATTTGGAGCCGCGCAGCCGTCGAGGCCGAGCGCGATGTCCGCCTCGGCAGTGCCCGAGAAATCGGAAACGCACCGCAGGATTCGCTTCTGAGGTCGATTCTCGTATGAGTCGTAGTCGCCAATGTCCGAACCGATGTGCTTCGCGAGGGCAAGCATCGATGTATGCTTACCGCTGCAATTATTATGAAGCTGTGTGAGAGGTTCACCTTCGCGGATCATCCGGTCGGCCTCTTTGCCGTAGAACGGCTTGTGTTTGCCGCAGCGAAGATCGCTTTCAGCGAGGCCTATTTTAGCAAGCATCGCTGCAACACGTTCCACGTGCATGGGTTCGCCGGAATGCGATGCGGCCGCCATGGCAATCTCGTCGTCAGTAAATCCGAATACGTCCGCCGCACCGCTCGTGATCATAGGAATTGCCTGAAACGGCTTCGAGGCAGATCGATAGTAGGTGACAGTCGACGGATCGCCGGCCGACGTTATGGTTCCACCGTCGCCATCGATGACAATAAAATGACCGCGATGTATAGATTCGACCGTGTGCCCTCGGATTACGTGGGCTAGGATTTCTGAAGTCATATTTTCATGCGCCCCCAAGCATCGACCGGGCATTCTCACGGGCCGCTGCGGTTATTTGTTCGCCGGCAAGCATACGGGCTATCTCGTCAATGCGCTCGTTCTTTGATAACTCGCGAACCGCTACCCGTGTCGTTTGCCCCTTGAGCTTCTTTTCGACCACGAAATGCCGGTCGGCAAGCGAGGCAATCTGCGGTTGATGCGTGACGCAAAAAACCTGCTGCGCTGCGGCAAGGGCTTTGAGTTTTCGGCCGACAGCCTCGGCCACACGGCCGCCGATGCCGATATCAATCTCATCGAAAACCGCCGTCTTGTCGCCGAGCTTCCTACTGGCCGCTGTTTTTAAGATCAGCATCAGACGAGACGCCTCACCCCCTGAGGCGATCTTGGCCAAGGGTCGCGGCGCCTCGCCGGGGTTAGCGGAAAAATAGAATTCCACTGCGTCGGTACCGCTCGGAGTGAACGAATCGCGGGCGGCGAAACGGATTTCGAAGCGAGCTTTCTCCAGGGCAACAGCACGCAGATCAGCCACAACCAGCTTTTCGAATTTTGCAGCGGCTGCCACCCGTTTATTGTGCAGGGCGACAGATTTCTCGCGATACTCGGCGGCCCTTGACTCGAGTTCCAGTCTTAATTCGTTCTCGCGAAGTTCGGCCGTCTCGATATGATCGAGTCGCTCTGTCGAGACCCGCAGATGCTCGAGAATACTCTCGATCGAGTCTCCGTACTTGCGCTTTAGATTCGAGATCTCGGCCAGCCGGTTTTCTATATCATCGAGACGTGCGGGTGAGAATTCGACATGGCCGCGGAAGTCGCGAGCCGTAACGGCAACGTCCTGCAGCACAGCCTGTGCCGCCGCGAGGCCATCATCGTATTCGCGGAAACGGGGATCGTATTCCCCCAACTCGGCAATCTTGCGCGAGGCACGTTCGAGCGTTGAAACGGTAGAATCGTCTGATTCGTAAAGCAGGGAATAGACCTCTCCGCTCAGGGATGTGAGCTTTTCAGCGTTCGCGAGGCGTCGTTTTTCGATCTCCAGCTCGGCATCCTCGCCCGGCGAGATCGCCGCCTTTTCGATCTCGTTTACTTGGAATCGCAGTATGTCGACAAGCTGCAGCTTTTCCGACTCATCCTTTTCAAGCGAAGCCATAGCCTTGCGGACTGTGGTCCACTCCGCAAACGCCTTTTCAACCGCAGCGAGATGATCGTCTATAGCCGCGAAGCCGTCAAGCATCGCGATGTGTGTCGCCACATCGTAGAGGGCGTCCTGCTCGCCCTGCCCGTGAATTTCGGCGAGATGCGCGCCAAGCTTTTGCAAAAAGCCCTGCGTGACCATCTGATTGTTGATGAAAACCCGATTTTTGCCCGATAGCGATAATTCGCGGCGAACGATGAGTTCCGCATTATCCGAGTCGATACCGCTTTCGTCCAGCAGCATGTCAACCAGTGCATTTTTACCGACTGAGAACACGCCCTCCATCCGGGCAGAATCCTCGCCCTGCTTGATAAGATCGTTCGAGATGCGGTCACCGATTAGGGCTCCCAAGCTGTCGACGATAATCGATTTTCCCGACCCTGTTTCGCCGGTCAACAGGTTTAAGCCGTCGCCGAACTCGATTGTGAGTTCGTCAATCAGGGCAATATTCTTCAGTTTTAGAAGTGTGAGCACGGCTAGCGTTTGGGCACGACGCCCTCGCCCGTCCGCCATTTGCCGGCGGAAAAGATGGCATCGGGCGGAAATTGCTTCTCCATCTCAGTCGAGAGCCAGTCAATCGCGCGTCCCCGCCGATAGAAAAAAAGCTCCGCAAGTTCGCCCGCCTTTACCGCAGAGTATCTGTGAACGGCATAAAAACTCGAAGCGTCGTACTCGGCCAGTCCACGGGCTGATATGCCCTCGCTCACCGATCGGATGATTGTCGGAGCCTGAAAGCTCGCTCGCCGGCGTAAGGTCACTGCACTGATGTCCGCCAAAGCAAACGATGCGAGCTGATCATCGACACTAGCGACCGTGGCGCGACGAAAAACGAAATCGGCCAGGAGGCCTGAGGTATTTTCAGGCAAGGCCCAGTAAGCAGCCACGCTCTGCGTTTTCTCCGCGCCGCTTGCGAGCGAGCGGAGTGCGGTGAGAAAAGCGATGAAGTTCATCCTGACCAGATACATTTCATCGCGTCCAACGAGAGCCCCGGTTTCGATTAGGATGACGGGCGTGCCCCATGCCGAGAAATTATCGCCAAACGCGGACGACGTCCACTCGTCGTCGTAACGGCCGATGTGCCCCGCTATGAACGGCTGCAATGCCTGCGTGATAGCAGCCGCAACGCGGGCATTCCGCTCGTGGCCAAAGCTTGTCGTTTTTGCCTCGTCGCCATGAACTACGAGCAACGAAATAGCGGCCTGTTTGGTGCTGAGGCCAACGGTGGTCAGGGCGTTTTGATTATGAAGATTAAAACCGATCGCGGGATTCCAAACGTCGCGTAACTGCTTCAACAGCCGGGCTTCAGGCGTTCGAAGTTCGACAGCATCGCGGTTAATATCTATATCCTGCAGATTTCGCCGATGATAGATCTCGGCCCCGTCCGGGTTGAGCATCGGTACCGCACGGATGGTCATCGTTTCTGAAATCTTTTTGACCCATGCCGTGTCACGGTGCTTCCTCAGAAACGCGAACATGTCGATCAAAGCGGAGGTCGCGGTCGGCTCGTCGCCGTGCATCTGCGACCACATAAGGACCTTGAGCGGGCCTGTGCCATATTCGATTTGATAAATCTCTCGGCTGGCGTTTGAAAAACCAACCTGATCGACCTTTATACCCTGATGCCTGAGCCCGTCGAGATATCTCTTCAGATCTGTATGCCGCACATCGGACGGTGCTAGCCGCGAAACATGCTCACTGTCCCAGAGAAGCGCGAGTTTTTCCGGGCTTTGCGAGTTAGCGTTCATCGAAAAGGCTAGTGCCGCAAGCAGTACAAAAGCGAATTGCCGCATAGAGATAAGATAAACCGGTGGCGTGATTTCCGCCAATTGTTCGGGGAAAGGAGAGATCATCTATCGAGCTTGGGAGACGATCCATTTGTAAAGCGCCTCGGTCTCATCGACCATGCGGTCGAGGCCAAAGCGCTCGGCTGCGGCTTGTTTTAGATGCGCGCCCAACCTCACGCGGGGTTCCTCGTTTTCGAGGTAAAAGCATACTTTCGCGGCGAGAGCGACCGGGTCTTTCATAGGCACCAAGGCCCGCTCGTCGTCGATCAGGGAACGCGCCCCGTCAGTGTCCGTCGCAACAATGGCGCGGCCGGCCGCCATCGCGTCGAGGATGGCAAGGCCAAAGCTCTCAGAGTGAGACGGAGAAACGAAAACATCGGCGGCGGCTAGCAGCGGCGAAAGGTCGTCCAGCCAATCGAGCCAGAGAAAACGGTCATCAAGGCCAAAGACTTTCACGAGGCGCTTCAGCTCGCGGCGAAAGCTCTTGTCGATAGAGTGATCGCGCCCGGCGACGACAAAGCGGCAGTCGGGAATTCTCTTGACGATCTCGCCCGCCGCGAGCACGAAATCACGTTGGCCCTTCAGAGGTAATAGCTCGCCCACCGAAACTACCAAGGGGGCATTACCGGGTATGCTGTGCATCTCACGAAACTCGGAGCCGGCCCTTTCATGATCAAGTCCATCCTGCCCTGTTAAATCTATGCCGTTCGCGATTACCCGTACTTTCTCAGTCGGAAAAATGCGAATGAGCTGCTCGCCGACAGGCGGCGAGACCGCGATGGCTGCCTCGACATTGCGCAAGGCGAATCGATGGAAAGGTTTCATTGGAAACATCACGTGCCGCGTCAATACCATCTTGACATCCTTAGCCACGCGGGCAGCGATGCTGGCGGCAACGTAATCGCGGGCGACATGGGCGTGGATGATATCGATCTTCTCTTTTTCGATGAATCGCCCGATTCGTTTTGCACTGAACATGCCAAACGAATTTCGGATCGACATATGCAAAAACCGCTCTTCGGCGACGAAATCCAGCCGCTCCTGCCACTCGTTCGTCGGCCTTAACGCGATAAACACCTCATGCCCCCGACCGGCCAGTGCCCGACACAGATCGACCAAATGCCGTTCTCCGCCGCCAAACGTTTTTGCAGAAGAAATGTGGAGTATTCGCACCCTCCAAAGTTAATACAAATCCTTCGTTCAACCAAAGCGGCGTCCTCCCAGTGCCGGGCTTTAAGGACAGCGCGTCATCGGGAACCTCGTTTTATCGGATTATCCCGACCGGTATCGATCTTTAACGCGAAAAAAGGCCCGTCTCAATAAATGAAACGGGCCGGTCCTTCTATGTGTTCTCGGAAGGGAATTATTTATTAAAGATGTACCGAAGCCCAATCTGGATTCGATACACGTCGCCCGAGTTCGCCGTCGGAATGTAAGTGCTTGAGATAAGGTTAGTTCCGATGTTACGCAATCGGTACAAAGCCCTGCCCTGCGCGTCGACTCGCGAGGCGGCGGGTGCTAGCGGCGACAAGGACGTGAATGCCTGGCCGGTGCCCCAGTTCTCGTTGAGCAGGTTGCCGAAGTTGAGAATGTCCATCCTTACCTGAAACTTCTGCGTACTGTTTTTTACCTTGAAAAAGAGGTCCTGGGCAACGCTGAAATCCGCCCTGTGAACAAAAGGCAGGAAAGCCGCGCCGCGTTCTGCATACTGCCCTCTGTTCTTTGATAAATATGGATCCTGTTGGATATATGCTTCCCACGCCGCCTGCTGCTGAGCGACCGTAAATGTTGCGCCGCTTGCGGTGAATTGTTCGAAATTCATCTCCGACGCATCCCTGGGAATGTAGATCAGGTCGTTAAAGTTGCCGCCATCGTTGTTTATGTCGCCGCTAAAGGTATAGCTGCCGTTTCCTGCAATTCTCGACTCCCAAAACATCGAAACCGTGGTGCCGCCAAATTTGAAGTACTCTTTGTTGTACGAAAACGTTCCGAATATGCGATGTTTCTGCGTGGCCCCGCTCAATCCAATCCCCGGATTATTTGCATCAAAGGAGTGCGGGTTGTTCTGCCATGAGCCGGAGGCAATACTACCGGGATCGATCGTGTTGCGTGCCTCGCCATAGCTGTATGCGCCCTTCGCATACAATCCATTGGAGAAAGGCCTTTCAAGGGTGAAGGAGAGGTTCCATTGTTTACCTTGATTCTGGTTCTTTAGAACTATGGCATTGTCGATATTGGCGTTTATCCTGTTCGCAGCCGTCGTTGTAAAACGAGGTCTGTTGTCCGCACCGGTAAACGCACTGTTTGGAACCGCAAGATTTGCATTGATGTAGTAAATGCCGTTTACATCCTTTGAATAGATGTACTCGGCCCCTCCAATAAATTTGAGCGGTAGTCTCACGTCGACGGCCGCACTGGAACGCCAGATCTGGGGAAATTTGAACGTCGGTTCTGTAAGCGCCAGTGCATAGGTGGCCGCCGGGGCCCCGGTTACAGACGTGGGCTTGTACCGATTCGGATTCGGATGAAACGGTCGGGTCGTACCGGTGCTCACATTTTCAAACCCGGTCAATACACCGTTCTCGCCTATCTGATTAGAGATCCAGACATAGGCTGGACGGGCAGTGAATACTCCGGTGCCGCCTCGTAACTGGACGCGGTTGCTGCTGAACGGATTCCAGTTAAAGCCGACTCTCGGGGAAAATAGAAGGTTTGCGTCGGGCAGCTTTTCGGTCATGTATTTCGCAGGTTGCCCTTCCTCGTCCCTAAACGTTAAGGCGTTGGCCTGCGGATTTGTAAATCCGGTTTCCCCGAAGAACGGCACGTCCATCCGGAGACCATAAGTGAGGGTAAAGTTATCGCGTACCTTCCATGTGTCCTGGCCGTACAAGCCGACATATTGCACCTTGAGCGGCTGCACCGGCTTTTCAAGACCGGGAATATTGGAGTACCTGACCTGAAACCGATGGCTGACGGGTGACGTCGTGCGACCCGGATTGGCCAAATAACCATTTGCGTCGGTGTAAAAATCGGCTAGCGAATTGTAAACGTAAACACTCTGCGAGCCCGGAAAAAATACATTCTCCGATTGGTACCGCTCATAGCTCAATCCGGCCGCGAATGTATGAGATCCGCGATAAAAGCTCAGATTATCCTGTATCTGAAATGAGTTGTAACGCAGCTCGTTATTAGGCGTAAAAGGTTCAAATCCAAAAGTGGTGTATACCGAGCCGGCCTCAAGGATATCGACCAACGGAAAAACGTCTCCGAGCGAGGCACGGCTTTCATCCTGCTTGGTATATCCCACGATCAGGCTGTTTGCGATCTGATTGCCGAAGGTCGAGTTCCATTCGCCAACCGTGGAGCGGATGTTCTCGAGGATCTTGTAGTTGGAATTTTGAAAATTCAGACCGAACAAATTAGTGCGGCGATTGCCGTTACCCAGCGACGATGAATTTGAGAGCAGCACGTCGGTGTCCGAATCGAGATGGATGTATCTAAGGCTGACGCGGTTATTCGAGTTGATATTGTAATCGCCTCTCGCCAACCATTTCTTGGCGGGGGTAGCATGGCTGTAGCCCTGATACGGTCCCGTCGCATAACCGAAATTCGTCGATAGATAATTGCTAAGACTATCGAGGTCCGACGCGAGCACGCGAGTTGTATTGCCAGCCGGAACCTCGCTGGTCGAGGTTCTGGCGGTAAAGGTCGTGCCGGGCTGAACGAGCTCTTCCGACTCGTAACTCAAGAAAAAGAAGAGCTTATTCTTTCCCGAGGTGAGGAACGGACCGTCATTCTCGCCAAAATTGAAGAACGGCATTGGGCCTCCGACCCGAAATCCGTAGTTCTTATAGTCGAAATTGCCCGGATTGAACGTGTTTGCACCCGCCTGTTTGCCGACTAGGCTGGGTTTGCGGAATAGATAATAGAGTGAGCCATTATACGTATTCGTACCGCTTCGGGTGACTGTATTAATTGCAGCACCGACAAAATTCCCCTGTCTGACGTCATATGGAGCAACGTTCACCTGCAACTCCTCGATCGCATCGAGCGAGATCGGCGAGACATTTGTTCTTTCTCCCGGTTGGCCCGCAAGCCCAAATGAATTGTTAAAATACGAACCGTCAACCGTAATATTGTTGAGGCGATTGTCCTGGCCGGCAAACGTGTTGTTGCCGCCCGCCTGAGGCGTGAGTCTCGTGAAGTCGCTTATTTGGCGACTAATGGTGGGCAGCGTTCGCACAAGAGTGTTATCAATCGCGGTCGAGGCACCTGTACGCACCTCGCTGAAGATAGCATCATTTGTGACGGTCACCTCTTCAGAGATAGCGGTACTCAAATCGAAGTTGACCGTTGCGGCCGTACCCAGACTGATCTGCAAATTCTCACGAATCTGCTCCTTAAATCCCGCCTGCGTCACCTTGAGCGTATACGGCCCGCCGACTCGCATATTCGGCAGCGCATACCGCCCGGAATCGTTTGTAACCGTGTCGTAGACTGTGCCTGATGGCACATGCGTCGCTTCAATCATTACACCTGCAACTGGTTGTCCCTGAGCATCGACGATTCGCCCGACGATCTCCGACGTGGTTACCTGAGCCGTCACTGACACCGAAGCGATGACGGCCAGGAGCAGTGCGAGCAGGGATCGCATAATATTTTTATTCCTCATTTTATTCTTAGACCTCATTATATTAGACCTCATCGTATAAGACGGAACTTGTCCGGACATACAGCGCGATAACCCTAAGGCGCTCATTCCGTTCCCCTTTTTCTGGATATTTATTTCGTTTTTCGGATTTGTGATATCAAGATATTCCAAATCCAGATCAAACGCAAGGGAGCACGAGCCCCGTCCAAACACCACTGGAATTCAGTAATCGTATGACTTTTCGACGCCGGATTCTGAGCGGGTAATACCTTGTCAGAATCGGGACATCCCTAATCGCTAACTATCTGATCTAACCCTGCAATTCGGGTTCCGCTCGTCTGCATCGACGTAGCTGACAACAGGATCGTATATCACGAAGGTTAACGACGTATGAATTGTTGAAATAAGGTGCTTCGATCTGCCGTTTAAGCCGGTGAACGACTATTTTGGGGCAAATTCAACGAAACTTGACTTTTTTGTAAATATAAACTAATTTTGTCTCGCATTTTAGGCGTCGTGTTTCGACAAAACGGCGTCTAACAATGCGTATACGTTACGGAAAAGGGGAAATATGGCAGAAGTAGAATACGCGACATCATCATATAAGACGCCGCTGCATCATCGCATTATTGCGAGTATGCCGGTGAAAGCAAGTTGGGTCGATGCCGAGAGCGGCGAAACGGTAAAGGTTGAGGGAATGACCGAGAATGTTGGTGAAACAAGCGCTCTCGTCAATCTCGAGACCCTGCCGCCCGTCGGCTGTGAGGTTCGTCTTAAGATAATGGAAGAAAATAAGACGATCGTCGACGTGATGACGCAGGTCATTCGCGTTGAGCGCGACCCGAGCAAACCAATGGCTGCACTTTCGATCGCGGAAAACGCGAAGAAGTGGAAAAATACAGCGATGACCGCGGCCCAACGGTGGGTGACGAGGCATTGGCAGCTGAATTACGAAGAAGAGTGGGTTAATTAAATACTGTCTTTTTCGCTACTTAAGGGGAGGGTCTTCGAAGAGACCCTCCTTTTTTTACTATCCTCGCCTCAGTGGCCGGGCAGTCCAACGATTTGCCGCATGGCGGCATCATTAAATAGATGAAACGGCCCTTGCTAACTCTCTTATTCCTCTCGCTGTCACTAACGGCCCTCGGCCAGCCCACGCCCGTTACCCAGGCTGAGTATGTCAAGATGCTCTACGCGTTGGCCAAAGCACCGGCGGGTAAGGCGGATATTGTAGAGGCTCTTCGACAACGCGGTATCGGGTTCGTCGTAACCGACGGCCTCCGCGGCCTCACCCGTTCTAAAGCGGCCAATGACGACGAATTGAAACGAGCTCTGGAAGAAGCCGATCGGCGGCGTCAGAATCCCGAATCGGCGAAGGTGCCATCTTCGGCAGAGAGCACGGTGATACTCGAGAAAGCCCGCGTGTTGACGCGTGAAGCGCTTGAAGAGATGCCCGATTTTGTCGTAAAGGAATTGATAAGCCGGTCGGAAGCTATCGCAGGGACCGGTAATTGGCGTCAGTATGACAGTCTTGTCATCGCGGTCAGCTACAGTGCAGATAGAGGCGAGCAATATCGCGTGCTTGCAAAAAACGGAGCTCCCGTTACGAACGCTGCGCTCGCGGGCAGCTACAGCGGGCTCGACGGCGCGACCTCGGGTGGGGAATTTGTCGAGGACCTTAAGAAGATTTTCAATCTGGCCAGCAAAACCGAGTTTGAGTTCGTGACGACAGATACGATTCGCGGGCGTCGGGCGTTTGTTTTCGATTACGAAATTAAGATCGAGAATAACAAAGACGGCGGTGTTGGGCTCAAAGGACCTGTTTATCAGTCGTCGCCGGCCGGTGAGACGGGCCGACTCTGGATCGACCGCGACATGGCACGCGTTCTGCGGATCGAGTACAAGCTGACGAACATTGCTCCGACGTTTGCCGTCAAGGCAGTAACAAAGTTGATCGACTACGATATGGTGGAGATAGCCGGCGAAAAGTTTTTGCTGCCCGTCGTTTCAGATTTTCGCGGGACGGTGGAAGGGTCTGGACGGCGATTCGAGAGTCGCAACCTGATCAGATTTAGAAATTATCAAAAGTATGGGTCGGAAGTACGGATTTTGGATGACGATATACAGCCCGTGAAAGAGCCGATCAAACCATAGCAGAACTTTTAATTGAGAGCGTAATAGGCTCCTGCGGCGGCTACGCCCAGCCAGACCAGACCTTTACCCAAAAAGAAAAAGAAGGCGACGTAGCCTGCGCGCTTACCCCACTTGCGAGCGGGACACTTGCCGGTTTTTGCGTCATTTTCCTGCATTCCATTAACGATAGCTTTTTCGTTTTCGGAGTTCAAACTTTCCGGCGATTATTTTAGGTTATGCTGCAAAGATATTCCTTTCGATTTACGCTGCCGCTGCTGTCGATTATTCTTGCTGTTGGTGCTCACGCCCAGAGCGAGCCGCCGAAAGAAGCAAATAAACGCGAGGCCGATCTGGTAGAACTAACGAACCTCGACAAATCGATCAAGCTCGATATCAAATACGCGACCGCCGATAATTTCGTCGGGCGTGCGGTTTACCCTGAAGCCCGGGCATTTTTGCAGCGCCCGGCAGCCGACGGCGTTGTTCGCGTACACAAATGGCTCGGGAAACAAGGCTTGGGCGTCGTTATTTATGATGGCTACCGGCCATGGTTGATTACGAAGCTTTTTTGGGATGTGGTCCGTGAGGATCAGAAAATGTTTGTCGCGGATCCCGCGAAAGGGTCGAAACATAACCGAGGCTGTGCTGTGGACCTCGGAATATACAATTTGAAGACCGGTAAGGCGGTCCCGATGCCGTCGGCGTATGACGAGTTTACTGAGCGGGCATCGCCCAACTACGCCGGCGGGACTGACGAAGAGACCCGCAACCGCGATAAGTTACGTCAGCTCATGGAGGCGAACGGTTTTACGGTGAATCCCAACGAATGGTGGCACTTTGACCTGATTGGCTGGGAGCAGTACGCGATTTATGACATAGCATTCGCCGACGTAGCGAAAAAGAAATAGAAGCAACAACGGATTCAGGCGAATTCACTCGGAATGAAATCCGTCTGATCAGCGTAAATCCGTTGTAGTTTTCTCTTTCTACGGCTTTGGAGTGGCGGCCGGCGGCGTTGGTTGCGCCGGGCGTCGCTTGGGTGCTTCGATCTGCAGTACGATCTTGATATCGTCAGACAATGTGGCCGGAGTGCCATAACTGACGTTATAGTCGCGTCGATTTACCGTGGTTTCCGCAGTGAGGCCCATTACAGCGCCGCGACGCTCGTTTGCTGCAAGCCAGCCCGCCACCTGGAATGGGAAATTGACCGATTTAGTCACGCCCCGCATCGTCAAATCGCCGGTCAGCATCCAGACCGAACCCTTTTTTTCAACCTTAGTGCTCTTGAAGGTGAGGTCGGGATATTTTTCTACTTCGAAGAAATCTGCCCGACGCAGGTGGTTATCGCGGCCCACGACCCCCGTGTCTACGCTTGTCGCCTTGGCCGTGAACTCCACGGTCGACTTAGTCATATCCGCTGCATCGTACTTCACTGTGCCGGTAAAATCGCGGAAAAACCCCGGAACCTCGATCAATCCGTTGTGCTTGACCTTAAAGCCGATAAACGAGTGGGCCTTATCAAAATCATAAACACCCGTGTCGCCGCTCTGCGTGGCAGTAAACCGCTCCGCAAAGCTCGGCGCGACCGCCTCAGCCCCTGTTTGCGAGATAGCTGTAAACACGGCGAGCGCCGCGACTAAGAATAATGTCTTGCGTTTCATGCTAAAAAATCTCCCTGAAATCTGACTATTTGATCGCGAGCGTCACCGCAAATCTTGCGGTTCGGGGCGTGCGTACCTGTTTCTTCCGTACAAAGAGGAAATAATCACCCGTCGCTGGAATCACGAGCGACAGGGTGGCTGAGCTCTCGAACTCAGTTTCCACTCCGTGCTCTTCATTAAAGACGCGGAAATCGAAGAGGCTCGTTTTCGAATTCCTAATCGTCACCGTCTGCCCCTCGGTCGCAGAGAAAACATATTCCATCTCGACGCCGTTCGCCAAGGTGCCCGTCAAAGTCGAGCTCGATTTGCCTGCGTCAAATTTGATCCGTTTCGGCTCGGCTTTGCCGCCCTGAGCGACAATATTATTAAACGCGAGAAAGCATATTATGGCGAGAAGAAGAATCTTCATGCCCTAAGTCTAGCGCATGACGCGTTCTGCTAGTATTAATACTGAATTTTCTCAACCACGATAGCATGCGTATATGTTTCAGCCAGAACCAAGCGAGTACGATCCGTATTATCTTAGGTACATCTCTCAGGTAAAGGAAACTGACATCCGGGGTGCATACGCCGCACAACCAGCTCAGCTGCGCGGCGTGCTGGATGGCTTTCCGGAGGAGCGTGGCCGATATACATATGAGGCGGGGAAATGGACCGTGAAAGAAGTCATCAGCCATCTGATCGATGGGGAACGCATCTTTGCGTACCGGATGCTGCGCATATCGCGGGGCGATGTGACCGCGATCGAGGGCTTTGAACAGGACGGTTATATCGAGAATTCGAACGCGAACAATCGCACGTTTGCCGACCTGCTAGACGAATTTGAATATAGCCGAAAGGCAAATGTGCTGATGCTCAAAAACCTGGATGCAACGGCCCTCGCCCGCATGGGAACGGCAAGCGGGAAGCCGGTCTCGGTCCGTGCTCTCGCAAATATTTCAATTGGCCACGTTCGGCATCATTTAGATATTTTGGCGGAGAGATATCTGTCGTGAAGCTTGTTTACCGATTGTTACAATACACAGACCGCGAGCGTCAGCCTTGATTTACGACGCAATAGTTATTGGCGGAGGCGCAGCCGGGCTTTTCTGCGCGATTACGGCGGGCCGCCGTGGCCGGCGAGTACTAGTCCTCGAGCATAATGCGGAGGTCGGCCGCAAAATAATCATATCGGGCGGCGGCCGATGTAATTTTACGAATCATCGCGTCGACGCAGAAAATTTTGTCTCGGAAAATCCCCAGTTTGCAATCTCGGCCCTCTCGCGATTCACCCCCCAGAAATTTGTCGACCTCGTCGTAAAACACAAAATCGATTTCTATCAAAAGAAACTCGGTCAGCTGTTTTGCCGGGGCAGCTCGCGTCAGATAGTCGACATGCTCGTAAGCGAATGCAGGCGGGCGAGGGTCGAAATCAGAACGGGCTCGCGGGTGTCGAGTGTTGTGAAGAGCGATGGATTTGAGATCGAAACCCACGATGGGTTGCTTCGGGCAAAATCGATCGTCGTCGCCTGCGGCGGGCTGTCATTTCCAAAGATTTGTGCGACGGATTTCGGCTACGCCGTTGCTCGACAGTTTGGGCTAAAAATCGTCAATACGCGACCCTCGTTGGTTGGACTGGTATTCGAGGGCGAGCGGCTGGCGCACCTTGCGGGCGTCACTCTCGACGCGAGCGTCACGGCAGGTAAACACACTTTTCGCGAGAACGTGCTGTTTACGCATCGCGGCCTGTCGGGACCTGCGATTTTGCAAATCTCGAACTATTGGAACCGAAGCGATAGTATTGCAATCGACCTCCTGCCCGGACAGGACGCTGCGAGACTGCTGGGCAAGGGCTCTCGCAGAAGTGTCGCCAATTACCTCGGCCAGCTTATGCCCCAACGCGTGGCGGCCGGGCTTGTGGCCAGGCAATTTCCCGACAAGCCAGTATCACAGCTCACTCGGGAAGACATTGAGATGATCGGCTCCGCGATCAACGGCTGGGAGGTTAAATTTCGCGAGACCGAGGGCTATGATCGGGCCGAGGTCACTCTCGGCGGCGTCTCAACCGCTGAGCTTTCATCGCAGACGATGGAGGCGAGACGTGTTCCCGGCCTTTACTTTATCGGCGAAGTGGTTGACGTGACCGGTTGGCTCGGAGGCTACAACTTTCAGTGGGCATGGTCATCGGGATTCGCCGCGGGCGAGGCGCTTTAACGGCTAGGGCTTTCGAAAGTCGGAAATATCCATGCCATATTTATCTTTGACGTAATCCTCGGCGGCCTTATTGACGTTTCGCAGATTCTCTAGCCGACGTTCGCTCTTTTTTATCTGGACGAGGGTCCGGGCAGCCATCTGCGCCACCATATCGCGGCCTGCCTCACGCTCGGACTGCATTTTCGTCCGCAACGCAAATAGTTCGGATCCCTCAGCCGAGGCCTTCTCACCAAGCAGCTCGGCGAGACGCAACTGCACTTGTGAAATCTGTCTCATTGTCCTAACCCATTGGTCGCCAATCGCATCACCGAGAATCATATCGGGGCTGTTTCTTAAATCATCCGACAGCTTACTCATCGCCGTTTGGTCACCGGCGGAATACGCGACGTTCAGTTCCGCCATCAATGCATGCCGTTTCGCTTTTTCAACCGGATCGATGGCGAGGTCTGGGTGCATGGAGCGAGCCAGGGCCCGGTAGATTTTTTTTGCTTCGTCCGTGGGTTCCCATTTAATTGCGGCGTTCTCGGCGTTCGCCGCACGGCGGGCTGATTCCTCGGCTATTCGCCTCATTTCCTCAGCCTTTCTCTTGATCTCCTCATCGTCGGGGACCAGTTTGTACTCCTCTTCAGCGATCTGGGCTTCAAGGTCGTCCAGATCGGCGTATAGCCGACCGACCTGCATCGTGTATTGGGCCTCAAACTGCTGAAGGCCCATACGCAGCTCAGCAATCTCCTCTTCGCGGGCCGCAAGCCGGTCGCTCAGCCGCTCGAGCACTTGAGCTTTTTTATCGAGTTCGATTTCCTCGGGTGTCATTTGAAACGAATTCTTGATGCGGATCGACCCGCTAGGAATACAGATTCATCGGTCGGGAAAGCAGGGTAATCGGGTCGTCGACGTTTAGGGCCTCGCGCACATAGAATGGTTCGCCGGCGGCAACGCCGATCAGCGAACCAAAGTAGCGTGACCGGTTCTCGAGTTCGAGCAAAAAATTCTCTGCGGTAAGCCGCGTCTCGGGCTCCTGCGACGCGGGGTTGTGAAACTGCGATCGATATGCCCGGATAGCGGCCATCTTTTCGACAAGAAAATCGGAAACGTCGACGATAAATGACGGCACTACGCGACGTGAAAATGTGTTGTGGGCAACTGTCGGCACCGGTATTTTGTGGTCGCCGGTCGTCTCGTCGTAATTCTTCATACTGGCAAGCCGCGCAGCGTCGCGGACGAGCTGGGCAATTGAGTTGTGGTCCGGGTGCGGGTCGTCTATCTGATGGGTGAGCACAAGTTTTGGCTTGAGCCGGCGCAGCACACTGACTAGCTTTATCCGGCTGGGATCATCATTCAGAACGTGGCCGTCAGCGAGTCCTAAATTTTCACGCGAGTCCAGCCTTAGGATTTGTGCTGCGGCGGCGGCCTCGGCGGCACGGGTTTCCGGCGTTCCGCGGGTGCCCATTTCGCCGCGAGTGATATCGAGCGCGGAGGTTCGGTATCCGAGCTGTTTCATTTTGAGCATGGTGCCGCCCACGGCGAGCTCAACATCGTCAGGGTGTGCAAAAATGGCAAGAATGTCGACCTTCATAATCCTAAACCCTAGCTTTATCTTCCGAGCCGCCTCTCTATTTGCGACGCTTTCGTTCTGGCGGAGTTCATTTAGAATAGTGGAAAGGCGGCAAATCTGAAATTTGAAATTTGAGATATGAAACTAACAGTCCTCGGCTCCGGCACATCAATCCCTCACCCAAAGCGAAGCAGTTCCGGGTACTGGCTCGAGACGAGCGGAGGGACAATAGTGCTCGACTGCTCGGCCACGGTGCCATTGCGAATGGCGCAGGAAGGGGTTGATTGGCCAAACCTCGACGCTATCTGGATCTCCCATTTTCATCTCGACCACTGCGCCGGGCTGTCACCGTTTCTAGCGGGCACCAAACACGTAGATGTGATGAAAACGCGTACAAAGCCGCTGAAGGTATTCGGGCCTTCGGGCATCACGAAGCTCGTCAACCAGTTCAGTGAAGTAAACAATTACCGCCTTTTGGAACAGCCCTTCCCCTTGAAAATTATCGAGGTGGAAGCACTGGAAAGAATTGAGATTGTCCCAGGTGTGGAAGCCGTGGCGATGAAAACCCCGCACACCGGCGAGAGCCACGCGATCCACATTCGCGATCGCGACGGGGCGACGCTCGTCTATACGGCCGACACTGGTTTCGACGAGAAAGTGGCAGCGTTCGCCAACCGAGTCGATCTGCTTCTAATGGAATGCACGTTTGTGCGGGACAAGCCGGTTAAGAAGCATATCCATCTGAGCGAGGCGATCTACCTGATTCGGAAGGCGGCCCCCGCCCAGGCAATGCTGACGCACTTTTATCCCGAGTGGGACAGCGTGAATTTTGATGCAGAGGTTGCAAAGCTCTCCCCCGGGTGCGAGGTGCTGCAAGCTGCGGACGGGCTTAGGGTCGATGTATCAGTTCGGACAGCGGCGGAGTAGTAGGGTGTCTGGCTATCTTAACGTTCCTTTGTGCCATCGTCATTAAGTCGGCAGGCATCCACTCCTCAAATACCTTATCCTCAGCCCCAGCGATTCCGCGGGCCCGATTTCGCCACTCTTTTGCAGGATCGTCCTCGCGGCCCGACTGTTTCGGATAATTCTCGACCTGTTCGAGGCTGATGACTATGCCGAGCGCAACGTCGCCCCAGTTTTCGTTCTGAATGCCGCGAAGCACTATGGGCAAGCCCGCCGTCCAGTCTTCTTGGGGAGCTATATTGTCATATTCCGGGATAGTCAGGTATGCGGCCTGGGGGAGCGGGTTGCCGCCGAATTCGTTCACGATCTGCTTTTGTAAGTCTACATAAGACCCGCTCGGGTTCGCGACGCGCATTTCGAGCGCACGGCGGAAAATGTCGGAAACGGTGGGTTGGTCGTTCATAAATGGTTAGCGGAAAGGTTAGCACAGGAGGCATCAGGTTTTCACCTTGCTCCTGTGTTAATCTGTGCCGGATATATGCGTAAATTCATTTACCAGATGCATTTGGTTCTCGGAGCAATCGTCTCGATCCCGCTGCTGGCATGGGCGCTTAGCGGGCTCATGTATGCGATACCGAACACGGTAGAGGGCGGCACGGTCGAAAAAATCGACGCGTCCCGCGTCCGTGTATCGCCCGCGAATGCGATGGCCTCCGCTAACGCACTGGCGGGTAAATCACTCCCAACTACCGCGCTCACTTTGCTGATGAAAGAGGGCCGACCGCATTATCAATCAATCGGCGGTCTGGGAGCCGACTCTATTTTGATAGACGCTGAGACGGGCGAGGCGAGAAATTCGGCACCGCCGACGGCGCGAACCCGGTTTTTTCGCGAAGCTCATTTTTACTTTTTTGCCGGGAGCTGGCAGGTTACACTACTCCTGATCTTTTCGACGCTCGCGACTCTCTCTGCGGCGACAGGCATCTATCTGAATATCGTCTATTGGACGCGGCGGCTGCGGCTGCGCTAGTTCCGATCTCTGGCAGGCTCGTTCTGCGACAACCGTGCATGGCGTAGCTCGCATCTGACGAGATGCTGAGTCGACGCTCGCAAAATCTTATGAGGTTCATCTTTACTGGCTTAATCGTTGTGGTGTTGGCGGCAGCCTCGTTCGGTCAGGGCGAACAGGCACCGATCATCGAGAAGGACGTCGTTTACAAGGATTGGTCGTATAAGAACGTTGCGTCGGGTGAGAATGTAAATCTGCGTGAATTTACCAAAGGTAAAAAGCTAGTTCTCGTTGCCTATTACGCTCCGTGGTGTCCAAATTGGAAAGTTAATGCACCAATCATCCAGCGGCTATATGATAAATACAAGGCCAAAGGGCTTGGCGTGATCGGAGTTGGCGAGTACGACCCGGTTGAGTCGATGAAAACCAATTTTGAAGCGCTAAAGCTCACTTTTCCATCGGTTTACGAGTCGGACACCCGCGCTGCGAAACAGACGAGCCTTCACTATAAGTATCGCAAGGCGACGGGCGACGCGCGCGGGTGGGGCTCGCCGTGGTACCTGTTTCTAATGCCTTCGAAGATGGAAAAGTCGGGTGACGTGCTGACGAAAAAGGCATTCGTTGTGAATGGCGAGATCGTAGAGGAAGAGGCTGGCAAGTTTATAGGTGAGCGGCTCGGCGGCCGGTGACCATTAATTTAGTGCGGTGTTGTACCTCGGCATCGCACTAAGCGTATCGGCCAGTTTCTGTACGATCTCAAGCAACGGCTCTTTCGACGCTACAAATTTACCACTGCGTGCCGAATCCTCGGCCAGGACGCCCAAATCACCGATACCCTCGATAGACTGAAGATATTTCTGTAGTGACGACTTTGTTCGAAACTCCAGCTCAAGATTTTTTAACCCGGTTGTAAGCTCGCGAAGGGTTGTCACCAGATTGCGTTTGTTGGCTGCGATCTTATCGAGCGCACGCTGCGACAACCTGCCCGAGCGAGCAGTGGCGTCAAGGGTTTCCATATCTTGTGCGATCGGCACAAGGATCGCCAGGAACTTGTTAACGTTACTTTCCTGATTCTCGACGTGTTCGCGTCCGACGCGGACGTCGAGAGGCGGCAGAACCGCCTTCACCGCAATAGGCCTCTTGGTCGAGGGCTTCGCGGGCTTTCGCTGGGCGGCTGCCGAGGATGTGAAGGCGACCGCGGCAATCAGTACAATTCCGGCTTTACTTAGCAGTGTCATAATGTCCGATCCTGTTAAAAACCTAATAAAAATCTTATCATATAGGGCATGCGTCGCCCGTATTTAGAGGTTTTAAGGCTTGGTCGCGTTGGCTATGAGAATGCGCTAAAGCTTCAGCGTGAGCTCGAGGCGAAGGTAATTGCCGAGCGTCACTCCGATTACCTCCTGCTTCTTGAGCATCCGCACACATTTACCCTGGGCCGCCGCGCCAAAAATGACGGCGTGCTTGCCACTGCGGATAGGCTACGGGCTCTTGATATTGAGGTTTTTGAGACAAACCGGGGCGGCCGCGTTACCTATCACGGGTTAGGCCAGATAGTTGGGTACCCGGTCATTAGCCTGTCGCCGCGTCGGGAAGATGTTCATAAATACGTCCGTGACCTCGAGGAAGTATTGATCCGAACAATGTCCGATTTCGCGATCGACGCGTTTCGCATCGAGGGCCTGACGGGTGTTCACACGATAGAAGGGAAGATTGCGGCCATTGGTGTCCACATCAAACGTTGGGTGACCACCCACGGCTTTGCGCTCAATGTGAACACCGATCTGAATTACTACAAGTGGATAATCGCATGTGAAGGTGAGCCAGTGACATCCATGGATCGATTGCTTGGACTAGAAGTTCCGTTGTCCGAGGTGGAAGACCGTCTTGAAGCAAACTTTATGGACGTGTTCGAATATCGACAATTCGCAAACGCACCTTCGCGCGGCGAGATGATGGCCGCGTCGAGCTCGGAGCGTGCCGCACAGGCGGGTTGACGCAAGCCAGAATGGAAGCGATAGGATTTATATGAAAACTTTAACCGTCTCAGTTGTAGGGTTGTTTATCTTGATAATTTCGGCCTGCGGCGAACCACCGCGGACTAACGATGCTAAAAATGCCAACGCACTGGTGGCGTCTCCTTCGCCAGCGCCACAGAATCTATCGCTTGCAGAACGACCTAAGAAAATAGTCGACGAAATGGCGGCCCGTGGCCAGCAGGATTCCGGTGCCCCCACCATCATGATCGTCGAACCAAAGGCCGACAGTACCGTCACGAGCTCGACAGTCAAGGTGAGCCTCAAGGTGGCGGGCGATTTGAAGGGCTATATGCCGCACAAGGACGAGACGACTAAGATGGGTAACCACGTCCACGTGATTATGGATAATCAGCCCTACGAGGCATATTACGAGATGGGCCAAGCATTCGAGCTGCGAAACGTGTCAGACGGCGAGCACACGCTGAGAGTTTTCCCCTCGCGGCCTTGGCACGAGTCGTATAAGAACGCGGGCGCCTTTCAGATGGTGAAGTTCACGGTGAAAAACGGCGGGTCAGACGCGGCGAAGCCGACAACCACCTCGAACGGCAACACCATTGCAAATGCGAACACCGCCTTGCCCACGCCCGAAAGCAAGGAAATGAAACGAAGCACAGGCGGCGCCGTTGACATGAAGAAGCCGCTCCTCACGTACAGCCGCCCAAAAGGTGAGTACAAGGACGCCGACGCCGAAGCGATTATGATCGATTTCTGGCTCATGAACGCGAAGCTGACCGGCGACGGAGGCGAGTTTCGCGTTCGCTATTCGATCAATGGCGGTGAGCCGAAGTTTATCGACAGATGGGCGCCCATCTGGCTGTCGGGGTGGACCGTGGGGAATCACAGTGTCAAGCTTGAGCTGATTGATAAAGACGGCAATGTTGTCGATAACGGCGGATATAACTCGACGACGCGTGAGATAACGGTGGTTAAGTAGGTTAGTTAGTAGGGAATTTATGAGACGTGAGATAACTTCGTGGTTCAGCCACAACCTGGGCATGGACATGCCGCTCGTGGCGTATGGTGATGCCGGGCATCCCGTGCTGATGTTTCCGACAGCAGCGGCGGACTACCTTGAATACGAGCGCTTTCTGCTAATCGATTCGATCAAGGATTTGATCGAGAACGGCCTAATCAGAGCCTACTCGATCAACTCGGTGAACAAATACAGCTTACTCAACAAAGAATCGCACCCGGCGTGGAAGGTTGAGATGCTCTCACGATATGACCGTTATGTCATGGATGAAGTGATGCCGCTCATCCATAACGAGTGCGGTCGGGAGGCTAAACCGTTAACAACGGGTGCTTCGCTCGGGGCCTATCTCGCAGCAAACACGTATTTTAAGCATTCAGACCATTTTCGAGGCACAATTGCCATGAGCGGCAGCTATGACATCTACAATTATCTCGACAAGGGATTCTATGACGACAACGTTTACTTTAATAACCCGTCGATGTATCTGAAAAACCTGGGCGACGATCACCACCTGCCAAACCTTCAAAAAGCGGACTCAATCGTTATTGTCTCCGGCCAGGGCTCATACGAAGCCCCCGATCGCAGCCGCGACCTTTCGAATATTCTCAATTCAAAAGGCATACCCCACATGCTGGAGCTTTGGGGAAATGACGTAAACCACGACTGGCCGTGGTGGCGCCGCATGCTGCCCTATTACCTGGGCAGATTTTGCCAGGTGTAACCAACGCTCGCTACTGAGCTCCCATCGAGACGCTGATATGTGACGGGTGCTTGGCCGAGCGATAGATCCGCTGGGTCGCGGACTTAAAGTCACCCGCCTGAGCCTTGAAGATGTTGGGCACAAACGTCTGCGGGTTGCGATCGTATAACGGAAACCACGAACTCTGGACCTGCACCATGATACGGTGTGCTTTTTTGAACGTGTAATTCTGCCCTCGAAGATCGATACCGTACTTCTCGACTTTATTTGGCTTAATCGCCTCTGCTTCCTCAAAACTCTCGCGATACCGTCCGCGAAAGATCTCCTCGGAAACCATCAGTTGGTAACCGGCCATACTTGCCGGTTGGGCGTCGGCCGGGTAAGAGTCTATTAGCTTGACCACCCAGTCGCTGTCGGAACCGCTGGTGGCGGCGTAGAGGTTTGCCATTACATCGCCAGTGATCGTTAGGTCTTCGGTCAGCGGGTCCGTCTGCCAAGATAGGACATCAGTCCGGTCGGCTAAGAAACGTTGATCATCTACAAGCCAGGCGCCCCAACTAGAGCCTTGTGTATAAGTCTGGAGCACGGGCGTCGTGCGATACGGTACAGGATTCGTCGGATCTGAAAGATACGAGTCAAAGGCATCCTTCCTGTCAACCGTTTTCTCAAACGAGAGCTTTCCGGCTGCGGCGAGGTAGATGTTACGTTTTTGCGTATTCTTTGGAGCCCACGAGTCGTAGGTCATCCATTTGTTGGATCCTGATTGAAAGACAGTTGCCTCGGCCGGCGTAAAATTGCCCTTGTCTTTCAACAACTTGGCAAACCACGGTGCCTGGATTTCCTTTTTGAAATAAGTACCAGTGTCGGTGCCAAAATCGATCGCTCCGAGTCGTCTCGCGCGTCCGCCCCAGCCGCCATGATTCCACGGGCCCATCACGAGAAACACCTGGTTGTCCCGATCGGTTTTCTGTAGAGTTTTATACATCGCGAGCGGGCCGAACATGTCCTCTTGATCCCACCATCCACCGACAATTAGGGTCGGCACGCTCGTGTCCTTAAGGTAAAGCTGGGTTGCCCGGGCCTGCCAGTAGTTGTCCCACGACGGATGCTCGAGAAACGCCTTCCATGAGTGCGATTTGGCAGCCAGCTGCGGCGCAATCGATTGCATTTTCCCGAGCGGCAGATACCACTGATACATGTCAGGGTTATCAAATGTGACGTCGCCGCCTTTCTTTGCACTCTCAAGCGGAACCGCCCACTCGTAGGCGTACGTCTGTCGAAAAGCCCCGTGATGCATAAAATCATCGCCCATCCACAGGTCTGTGACAGGGGCTTGAGGTGACGAGGCTTTGAGCGCCGGATGCGGGTCGATCAGGGCGACTGCGGCGAGCCAGCCGGGATAGCTCACGCCGGCGATGCCTACCCGGCCATTGTTCTTGGGAACGTTTTTCAGCAGATACTCGATGGTGTCGTATGTGTCCGTACTCTCGTCGATCGACTTAGGATCGCGTTTATCTCTCGGTGGGCGCAGCATCTCAAAGACGCCCTCCGAATCTTCACGCCCACGAATGTCCTGCATGACAAAGATATAACCGTCCTTAACCAGGTCGGTCCGTGCCGCGTTAATGCCTCCGGAGTTCCAGCCAGCTACGCCATACGGGGTCCGCTCCATATAAATGGGGAAGTTTTCGGTCTGGGTTTCCGGCGTCAGAATGACGGTGAAAAGCTTTACACCATCCCGCATCGGTATCATCGCTTCTGTGCGTTTGAACGGTGTGCGCGCATCGCGGGCTGGCGTGTCGGCTATTCGCTTGAGCTCGAAACTACGACCCTGCGTAAATCTCAACCCGGTTACACGCCCGCCAGAATCCGCGACAAACTCCGCCTCAAATTGATTTGCGAGGGAAAAAAATTTGTTGGGCGCCGAGGGAAAAATCTCGACCTTGTCCTGATTAGTTATCTGGAGATAAAACTTATCTCCATCACGGAACAACGAAAACCCGATGCCGGCAAGATTTACCGCGTCCTCATACTGACCGACAAATTTATCAAAGCTTGCAGGCTCGATCTTGATGGCGGCCGGAGTCGGCTGCGGTGCCGACTGCTGGGCGAGAATCTGACCGAGGGCGAAGGTAATTGTTAACAAGGCGGTCACTGACACTGAAAGTAACGGGCGAAGAATCTTCATAATGGTTTGTAGGGGAAAGCCTTGTTAAAAAATACGGACCAAATCCACGCAATGTTTCGCCCGCGGCTGCGTCGATACCTCGCAAAAAAGCGAATCATAAAAAAACGACGGCGAGTCCTACCCGCCGCCGCTTCTCGCTACTGACGGTTCGCGCCGGCCTCCGCGTTCTTTGCAACCGTATCGCCCTCCGGCGCTGGCTCAGCGCTGTTTTCGATATCCTGCTTGATCGCGTCGAGTACGCCGTTAATGAATTGCGTGGATTCGTAGGTCGAAAAGCGCCGGGCAATCTCGAGACCCTCGTTGATTATTACTGCGTCGGGCGTGTCCTGAAAGAGGAATTCGTAGACGGCGAGGCGGAGCAAGTTGCGATCGACGATTGCCATCCTTTCGATTCGCCAATGCTCGGCCCGGGTGCGAATGCGGTCGTCGATGGCCTCTACATTCTTAAGCGTGCCGATGGCGAGCGAGCTGGCGAAATCGCGCGTTTTATCGTCGAACGCTGTGTCCCCGAGCTCGTTCCAGTAGTTAGCTGCGGTCACCGCTCCGTCGTCGTGGACGAGGTCGGCGGCGAAAAGCATTTGCAGTGCGCACTCACGGGCCTTGTGCCGCGTTCCCGAGCCTTTTTCTGGCTTGTCAAGCGACATTTAAGCTCTCAAGTCTTGCACGGAACAGCTCGTCATTCCTCGCTTCCATCTGCCGCATGAGCTCGGCCATTTCAATCGCGGACTGGGCTGCCTCATAGCCCTTATTATCGGCACCCTCGCCACACCGGGCTTGAGCTTGTTCGATGGTATCCGCAGTAATCACGCCGAATAGGACCGGCACCGCTGACTTCATCGAGGCCTGCATCAGCCCGGCGGCCGCCTGTCCGGCGACGAATTCAAAATGCGGCGTATCGCCTCTGATCACGACCCCGAGGGCTATCACGGCGTCAAACCGACCGCTCTCGGCCGCCTTTAGAGCCGCGAGCGGCAGCTCGAAGGCCCCGGGCACCTTAAAAACCTCAATGCGATTGTCCTCAGCCCCGGCATCGACTAGAGCCGTGCGGGCACCGGCCTCGAGCCTTGATGTAAAGCCATAGTTCCACCGACTGACGACAATCGCAAAGCCGAAACCCGCGGCAGAGATCGCATCGCGTACCAATTCAGTTTTCAACCTTTCGTTCCTCGCATCTTAGGTCCAGCTTACATTCAAGTATAGAGAACGCCCGACAGAATTTACAAGCCTTTGCAACCGAAGACAAATGCCCCAATAATCAACCCACAGAATGTCGCGACCGATAATCGAAAACGAGGAGACGCTGATCATCGAGACGCCGGAGCGCGTGCAGCTTGAATTTGCTCTCGCGTCAATCGGCAACCGCTTTCTTGCGGTCGCGATCGACCATTTTATACAGTATTTTTCGCTGATAATGATCGCATGGTTTCTGCTGAGCCTCTCCGGATACAGCGTAACTGACATCACCGACACGCCCGATTCCCTCGTCGCTGAGATGCCCAAATGGACGCTCGCGATCCTCATTCTGGTTCTTTTCCTGGTGTTCGCATTGTATTTCGTCGCCTTTGAGTGGCTCTGGAACGGCCAGACGCCCGGAAAACGTATTCTAAAACTCCGCGTAATTCGCGAAGACGGCCGCCCGATATCGCTGTGGGAGGCCCTGACCCGCAACCTGCTCAGGATATGCGATGCGGTGCCCGGGTTTGTGCTGCCGGTCTATTCGGTGGGCCTGATCGTTATTTTTTCTAGCAATCGCGATCAGCGTGTGGGCGATATTTTTGCAGGGACAGTCGTGATTCGCGAGCGGACCGATGAGGCCCCGACATTTTCCGAGACGTTTTCGCGGCGGATGACCGACGCGGCATTTACGCGTGTACACAAACCGTCGAGGCTCGATGTTAATGTTGCGGCCCTGAGCGAGCGGGAAGTCGAGGTCGTCGAGAGCTTTCTCCGCCGCCGATGGGACCTGGGCGAGCGTCACCGGCTGTGGATGGCGTGGCGGATCGCATTGCCACTAATGTATAAATTAAAGCCCGCGTACGTGACCGAGGGGTTTTCATACGAGGGCTTTCTCGAGGAAATACTGCATCGCTTTCACGCGAAACAGCGGTTCCTAAACTGACAGTCATCATTTTTTCCAGTAATACTGAAAAAACTTCCCGGCGGCTTCCGGCGGGAGGTTTCCGCCAAGCATCTCCACCGCCTTCGCGAGCGCCGGATCGCGGCCTTTCGCCAGGTCCTCTCCCGTTGGCAGGACGAGCTCATCGGGCTGTACACCCACGTGCTCGATGCTCTTGCCGTCGGTCATGATGACGTCAGCATTGGTCACGCTAACGCCGAAGAGGACGACACTGTCGCTGCCCATCTGCTGGTCGTAGCTCCGCGACTGCATCACCGCACCGGAGGAAACATCGCCAACCACTTTACCTCGGCCTTCCAGCTGAATTACGCGAGCAAACATTTCGGCCGCCGAGCCCGAGCCGCTATCGACGAGTACGACGAGGCGGCCGTTGTAGGCGTCTTTGCCGCGTGTCTTGGCGAGAACGGGTTCCATATCCTTTCGCCCTTTAATGTCCGCGATTCTGACATCCTTTTCAAAGAAGAAACCCGCCAATCTTTCAAGGGTTTTGACATAGCCGCCGCCATTGCCCCGCAGGTCAATGATCAATCCGCGCGCGCCGCGGGCCCGGCCCATCAGCGAGTCGACCTGCAGGGGATCGAAGTCGAATCCCGGCATTTTCCACACTGTAACGCCATCGACGTTAAACATACGGTGCTTGTCATTCTCAGGCTCGTAAAAATCGTCAAAGAGCCTGAAGTAGCTTGCGAATATGATCGAGCGCGGCAGGCGTTTGATCTCAGACGTAATGTCGACGCTGCGCGGAGCGGTGTCGCCCGGGCTCGCAAGGCTGAGCGTCATTCGGTCGCGTTTACTGATCGCGTTATAGAAATACATGACCTTCCAGAGCTCTTTTCGCGTCGGTCGAAATCCGCTGACGCTCAAGATCTGATCGCCGACTTTCACTCCTTTTTTCTCGGCATCGCTTCCGGGTTTCACAGCGGTTATAAAGACGCCGTCGCCGATGGCTTTCATGCGCCAGCCGTACTCAACCGCAAGGTTTGTCGAGGGCGGGATGAGGAAAAGATGCGAGTCGTTAAAATCGACCAGTACCTGGGCGATCACGCCGAGGGCCTGCGTCGTGGATGTGACCTGCCCGAGCCGTTCCTCCGCCTTTTTGAATCGAGCCTCAAGGTCGATCCCGCGAAAAGTCGGGTCGTAATAGTTCTTCTTGACCGTGTCTTTCACGATTCCGAGCATGTCCTTCATGCGGTCGCGCTCAACTCGGTCGTAGCTCTGCGCACTCGCGATGATGCCCGTGGAACACAATAGAAAAAGAGTGATGAATACTTTTCTCATACCAATATAGATTCTCCCAGATTCGGGAGAGGGCAAGCAATCGTTTTCGATGCTGGTTTCCGACGACGAGTTCGATATAATTTCTCGTTTGGGACCGGCTGGATCGAAACACTCCAAACAGATGTCAGAAAGAAATATATTGGTTACCGGCGGGGCCGGATTTATCGGCTCGCACCTGGTCGATCGCCTCCTAAATGAAGGCGGCTGGCGGGTGACCGTCGTCGATGACTTCAATGATTTTTATTCGCCCGCGATCAAGAGGGCGAATGTCGCAAATCACCTTGCAAATCCGGGCTACACCCTAGTGGAAGCGGACATTCGTGACGCCTCGGCACTTTCAGACGTATTTAACGCAAATCAATTCGATGTGATCGTCCACCTCGCCGCCCGTGCCGGTGTGCGGCCATCCCTTGACGAGCCAAGGCTGTACGCGGAGACCAATGTCATTGGAACCGTTAATCTGCTCGAGCTCGCCCGCGAGCACGATGTAAAACAGTTCATTTTTGGCTCGTCGTCGAGCGTTTACGGCATCAATGCAAAAGTTCCGTTTGCCGAGGATGACCCGATCTCGTCACCGATCTCGCCCTACGCCGCGACCAAGGCGGCCGGCGAACTAATCTGCCACACATACTCGCATCTTTACGCGATCCGTTGCATCTGCCTTCGCTTCTTCACCGTTTACGGGCCTCGTCAGCGGCCCGATCTCGCGATAAATAAATTTTCAAAGCTCATCACTGCGGGCAATCCGATACCTGTTTTCGGTGATGGCTCGGCCCGCCGCGACTATACATATATCGACGACATTATCCAGGGCGTTCGGGCGGCGATTGACTACGACAAATCGATATATGAGGTGTTCAATCTCGGCGAGTCCCAGACGACCGAGCTCAGCGACATAATATCGCTTCTCGAAGTGAACCTAGGGGCGACAGCCATCATTGACCGTCAACCAAATCAACCCGGCGACGTTCCGACGACCTTCGCCGACATCACCAAAGCGAACGATGAACTCGGCTACGATCCCAACACCAAGATCGCCGAAGGTATTCCAAAATTTGTTGAATGGTTTAGATCTACCAATGCTTAGCGCCGGGCTGGGCATTGGGTTTGACCCGGCAGAACACGATTAGAAGGCTGAACTCGTTCCACGATGTCGGCGGCAGTTCTAACCAAATGGTGGAATGTCAACGGGCGATTACTACATCGATCCCGAGCCATGCGACCTCCTACCCGCCAGTTCCTATCGTACGCTGTCTTACAGTCAATCGGGCACCCTTTGGCTAAGATATTAAACATAATTGGGCCCGACCGACCGGGATTATCGGAAGCTGGCATGGTAATTGCCGTATGATAAGTGTATCGACTTGTCCTCATGCCCGTGCTTTTACGGGACGGAGTGCCAAAAAGGGGAAAAATATTATGAGAGTAAGACTAATTAAGTCGTTTGTGACGATGAGCTTGATCTTGACGGGATTGTCGGGCTCGGCTTTGGGTCAACGGGCGTCGAGCGGCGCTTCGATTCGGCAGACCGAGACATTAATGATCCGTATCGAGACGAAGCTGGATATCCTGAAGGATGAGGCTGAACGGGTGGCAGCAAGTAGTTCGGATCCGGATCAGGATGTGCTTGGCCAGCACTTGATGGCTTTGGAACAGAGCGCGGCCCGGATGCGCGAAACATTTGACGCACGCGACCCTATGATGGACGATGTGAACGATGTGTTGATGGCGGCGCGACAGGTTGATCAGTATCTGGCGCGCAATCGTGTCAGCGTCTCGGCGCAATCACAATGGCGAAGTCTGAAGCGCGACCTCAGCACACTCGCGACCTACAACCGTATTAGCTGGAACTGGAATCAGGTCCGACCGCCGGTCGTCGTGCCTGCACCCTCGCCCGCGGCGCCCGCCTACACGGGCACCGAGAGTCAAATGAGGACCCTCGCATCGCGTATCGCGTTGAAAACCGGCATCTACAAAACTCAGATGCAAACAGCCCTGAGAACCGACGACACTGTCGACCTATCGGACGAAGAGGTCTTTAATTACATCTCGGCATTTGAAACGGCGTCGAATAAGCTCAAGCAGCGGTTTGATATCCGCCAGTCGACGGCAACCGATGCGAGCGATGTGTTAATGGCGGCAACCTACATCGATCAGTTTATGAATCGAAACCGCCTTACACCGGCGGCTCAGGCGCAGTGGCGCAACCTTCGCGGCGATCTAAGTAGTCTAGCGTCGAGCTATCGCGTGAGCTGGGATTGGAATCAAACACTTACCAACACCGCGACGATCGGATTGCGCAACTTCGACAAGCGCATTACCGGGACCTATCGCCTTAATACGTCTTTAAGCGAAGATACGGATGCTGTGGTCAACCGTGCCATGGTTTCTGTACCTGCGGCTAACCGCGAAGACGCGAGGGTCAGGCTCGAACGGCGATTACGCTCGCCGGATATGATCGCGATCGAGATGAATAATAAGTCGGTGACCCTGGCGTCGACGATTCTGCCCCAGGTCACGTTTCTGGCAGACGGAGTTGCCCGATCGGAAACGAATGCCAACGGCCGCACGATCACGACCACGGCCACGGTTGATGGAGACGGCGTCATCGTTAACTATCAGGGCGAGCGCGCGAGCGACTTTTATCTTACATTCCTGCCGATGGCAGACGGAAAATTAAAGGTGACGCGGCGTATCTTTACCGAGTCGAGCGGCGACGGTGTGACCGTGTCGAGCGTATACGACAAGGTCGACAACGTTGCTCGCTGGGCGACGGTTACTACCGGGTCTAACACCGGCGGCTCGGGGATCGTCGAAGACTCGTTCGTTATTCCAAACGGGACCCGGTTTAACGCGGAGTTGACGACTGCGATCACCGGCCCACAGATGGCGGAGAGGTTTACCATGGAGGTCACGTCGCCCGGCCAATATCGACGGGCGGTCATAACGGGCCGAGTATTAGCCGAGAATGCGGCCAGCCGCGTTGCCGGACAAACCCGCGTCTTGTTGGCGTTTGACACGATTCGCCTGCCGTCGGGTAAGACCCATCGATTTGCGGGCAGTGTTGACGCAGTAACGACGGTAAATGGCGAGGCCATCGCGGTAAGCAATCAGATCGCAACCACGCGCCCGGGAAACCAGCCGACGCGCGGCGGTGCGGGCGGCATTCTTGGTGCATTGATAGGCGCCATCGCCGGCGTTCCCGTGGATTCGGCCGGTGCATCTGCTTCGACGGCTGGTGCGGTGCTGTCGCAGCGCGGTGATGTGATCAACCTGGCGGCGGGTACACAGATTATGATTACTGCCACCCTTCCGCGTAATTAGTCTGATACTAGTTCGAACAATAAGGGCCGTGTGCGGAGAAGACATTTTCAGCACACGGCCCATTTTAATTATCGGAAGAGAGCCTATGACTTGACGAGTCTGGAAAGTGCTTCTGAATATAGGTTGTCGCTTCATACACGTTGATCAGGCGAAGCAGTTTCGGCCGACCAAAATCGCAATGCAATTATGGAAAAGATAAATCCGAATAACTCGACTATCAGGCGGACACGATTTCCTAACTTCCATTGCTCGACGCCGGCTGCAATATCGGCGGCCGGCAGATCGCCCGCAATGCTGTGCTGGAACATGCTTTGGACAAGCGGGGCAAGGTAGAGAATTAAGGCCGCCGACACAACAACCGAAGTTCCTGCCGACAATGCGAGCCAAAGCCGGGAGCGTCGTGCCGATTTCCAAGCCGCAATTGCCGCGCCGATTGCCAACAAAGCAAACAACGGATTAAAACGCGGAAAAAACGGCAGGCCGCCTTTGGTCGGCAGGGCGTCGTAAGCCTTGAGCGATTCCGGCGGCGATGCGCTCCACTTCGGAACACTCATCATCTCGTTAAAAACCTGCCCACCGCACCAAATTCCCCACACAAAGATTGACGCGATCAAAAGCGACGATGCTACCCTATTTCTCATAAAAATTCCCCTTCGAGGGCGGCCAAGACAGCATTTCAGGCACTCTCGTTGTTTCCTCGAAAATCATCGACGCTCAGAGTTCGGGCTTGCTGCCGTCCAGGTCCATTATCCGTGCAAATTTCCGTTCTCGGCAAATCCGGCCCCCCGCCGACTTGGCCGCCGTTCTGTCTTGAAAACTACCCCCGTAGATGGGCGACTTGCGCGCACGCTTACTTACTCTAAGAATGAGACCGTGCAGGTTACAGTAGGTTTCAACGTCCTTAATGATATTGTCAGACGGCAAAACCATTCCAGGCATCAACCTCTCTGACCATGACACCTCTTCCCCTCTCGAAAGCCGATTCAACCTTAGCGCAAGAGCTCGCACTCCCTTAACACGAACTTTGCGCGAGGTAACTTCTTTCCGACTCTTGAGGCGGTTGGTTCCAACAAGCAGTGAGAAATACCACTCTCCTCGATCCTTCCAACTGTACAGCTCATACCCTTTCATGGAATGAGGCGGATTGGCTTCACGAGATTGGGCAAGACTCGCTTGGCAACATCCAAGGAGGATACCTACAACGAAACTCCGCACTACGAACGATGTAAGTTTCATCATGCTTCCTTATATTCAACTAGCATCCAACGGTTGAGTTGACGCGGGCACGGCACACGCACCGATGTTTTTATGAACGTCGCGCCTCGCGTCCATTGTTAGCTTGCGTTCACTTCTACCAGGTCCCCGCCAGCGTTTGGCGGTTCTATCGCTTCGCGGCTACGAGCCGTGCCGATTGCAACCGCGATTGCCCGCGGCCGTTCGCTGTAGCGCTTGGTCGGCTGGCAGACCACATGGCTTTGGTGCTGCATGAAGCCTCGCGTCGTCATATCCTAACCAAGTGGCAACTATCGTATGATCCCAACTGGATAATCGGAATGGAAAGACGTGCGAAGAGATTCCTGATCTCCACTTCATTCCGGTAAGTCTGGTCTACGGGGGCGGCCCGAATCATCGCGCCGGCATCATTCGCTTTGCCGAATACTTTCTGCATGTGGAAGGTGTTCCGTTTTTCCTGCCATGAAGAAAATGCCCACGAGCGAAGCATCAGCATCACCGCGCCAGAGTAACTGACGTTTGCACGCTCGGCGATCCATGAAATCGTCTGCACCGGCGTAAGGCGGTAAATGCCCAGGAGTTCCCTAAAGCGCAGGACGCTGCTCCTGAGCAACCCGAGCCTTATTACGAAATCTTCGGTAGCGGCGCTGAACCTGTAGAAGGCGACAAATATGTCCCCTTGGTCTTCCACTACTCGCCTGCCTTCGTTCAGAACCCGTTGTATCTCCTTTTCATTACTCATGAAATCAATGACGCCGGTGGCATAGATAATCGTTTTGTAAGCTTTGCTTGCAAAGGGCAAAGCCTTGGCGTCCGCGTGAACCAAAGCCAGCCCCCGGCGAAGCCGGGCATATCGAATCATCTCCGCGCTCAGATCGACGCCATCACATTGGAGCCCTTGCTCGTGTAGTGCGGCCACGATTAGCCCCTGACCTGCGCCAACCACCAACACGGGCTGGCGAATCTCATGCTGGATGCGGCGGAGACTTGCCAGATCCAGATAGCTGTTCTCAAGCGGCGCGTGGTGCGGCGCCAGTGCATCCCAGAAATCCGAAGAGCACGTCATTGAAACTGAGTGTGAATTTAAGGGGTTCATCTGACTCGCTGCACAAGCTAATGATTGAGTCGACATGGGGCGAAACCGAATTCACGCAAGTTAGATTTTGCCATGCAAGATTTTATAGAGTAGCTGTTTCGCCCTCATGATTTGTTGGGCGGCGGCTGACAGTCTTACTGTGCCGCCGTAAAATCCAAGTTGTCTATCTCGTCTGTTACCGTGATGACTTGCGGCGCAAACTGAGAGCGTTTGTGGCGGACTTCAAAAATGTAAGTTTGGCCTGCTGCCACGTTTTCAAATCGGTAATAGCCGAAGGAATTAGTCAAAGCTGTGCGCGTTTCTCCCGTCATATACGTCAATGTAACACGCGCTCTTGCCACGCCTCCGGCTCTCGCCGCCGTCGTCACTCGCCCGCCGACTGTAACCGAGGCGGCTGTCGTCGGCACTCGGGCGAGATAGTCAATTCCAGTCAAACGCCCTGTTGTTCCCAATGTGTCCAGCGGTTGCACGCCGCTATTGGTCAGCACTCCGGTCGTCGGATTGGCGCTGTAAGTTGTCAGATTGCGGCTGTTGCCATTGGCGGCATAAAGAAACGTGCCGGTTTGATTTGTCACCAA
>JBBJMG010000005.1:0-236897 GCA_037720205.1 Pyrinomonadaceae bacterium | reverse complement strand
CGCCGCCGCGGCCATACCGATCTCGGCGATAAATCAGCCATGCACCAAAATTTTTCAGATAGCGGTCGCTCTGTTCCTTGACGTATCGGGCGAGTTGACGCGACGCGGAATCATTCTCGCCGCCAACGCTGCGACGCGACGCGGCCTCCTGCTCGGTCTCATTTGATGGCACGCCCTCGCTGAATACTCGCACTCGTCTGCGAAAAGGCGAATTCCTAAAACTCGTCACACCGCCGACGATGTCATTGGTAAACATCGCCTCGATGTTCGTCTTAGCGAGCCGGGCCTGTTCGGCGTAATGCGCGGCACCGAGCAGACCTTGTTCCTCGCCGGGCACGGCCATAAAGACGATGGTCGCGTCAAATTTCCGCTTTGACATTACTCGGGCCAGCTCGATCGATACAGCGGTGCCCGACGCGTCGTCGTTCGCACCCGGAGCGTCGCAGACGGCATTTGTCGGCGATGTGCACATTGAATCGTAATGGCCGGAAACGACATAGACACGCGTCGGGTCGGTCGTGCCGCTTAGCACGGCAAAAACATTAGTCAGCGTTGTCGGGTCAGGGATGCGGTTTGCCTTAGGCTGAATGAACGCCTGCTTTTGAACATCAAGGCAGCCGCCGCAATCGGCACTGATCCGCTGAAACTCCGCAAACAGCCAATCGCGGGCCGCACCTATGCCGCGTGTCGGATTGTCCTGCTCGCTAAGGGTGTTGCGCGTGCCAAATGAGACGAGTTTGCGAATGGTCGCCTCGATATTCTTAGCCGAGACTTCCTTGGCCATCTTCGCGACTTCCGCATCGGGTTTCTGGGCTGAAATAGACGTTGCACCGGCGCAGAGGCACAGTAAAATAGCGAATTGGATTCTTGATCTCATAGATGATGCCCGCAGCTGGATTTAGCCACAGATTAACACAGATCAATCCCAGATCCTTCAGAATCTGTGCTCATCTAGTCCCCGGCCGCGACCAAAATTGTAAAGGTTATTGAATGCGGTACGCTTTCGCTTTCCAGACTATTACTACCGTACCGCCGATTGAGTCAGCGATGCTGCGGAGGCCGGCCTCTAGGCCTCTGTATTCCGGGGTTCCGCGGCGGAAGTTTTGGGTCGCCTGACCGCGATACGCCGTGTCATACCACGCCCGGTCGCGATTCGTGAAGGTTTTGCCGCCGGCCGTTCGGGTTACGCTCATTTGGTTGAGCTGGCTATTCTGGGTTGCTTGATCCTGGAGCGGTCCCGAGCGTGTAGGTCCCATTTTCGCTGCCGGTGCGGGCATGTCGCGACGGCTCTCAGCACGTTTACGCAAGTTGGCCGAGACGTCCTTTTCCTTGTCTGCCGCGTCATCGGCGTCCGATTTCTTTTCTGACGTCATCGTCGTCGCGTCTCCATCCAGGGTTAACGCCGGCGGTGGAGGGGCGGAAGCGAGCTTTCCGGCTGCCTGAGCCTCGGCCTGCTCATCCAGTCTAGCCAACTCCCGAGGCTTCGATTGTGAATTCGTGACGCTCAAAGCTGAATTTGACGCAGCACTAGCGGCCATTCCAGACGCGATCGAATCGGCAGCATTTGTGTTGCCGGCGGCCTGCTGCATCGGCGTAGCTATATTTGCAGCCATATTGGCATTGGCCATCGGAGCCGTCTCATGAGAGAACGGGCCGCCGCGTTGCTGCTCCTGCTCGGTGACCTGCGTGACACTCGCGTTTTGATCAACTCGGCTGTTCTGGATTGCGATAAAGCCTAGAATTCCGCCAAAGGCGACTACGAGAGCACCCATTGCAAGTGCGAGATTCTGCTTTTGAAATAGGCCGCTATACCAGGCGGCCGTGATGCCTACAGCCGGGGCAGATGCGGGCGCGACACTTGTAGTGGACTCTTCGGCTGGAGCAGTGGCCACGAACGCCAACTGCTTTCGGCAGCGGCCACAGTCCGCGAGATGAGTCGTATAGGCGAGCCTGGCCTGTTGCGGCATCGCGTTTTCGGCGAAGGCAGCTATCGAGTCGGCGTCCAAATGCCCAGTAGCCGTCACAGACTCGCCGGGGCCCGCCCGCCCTTTCCGCAAGATCGCATCGATTTCTTTGTCGAATTCCAGTTCCATCAAAAAGTCTTAACCGCAGAGGACATGTAGCAGTCGGAGCCGCCCCTGAGCCGAAGTGTTATGAGGCGGTTCGGCCCCAATTCGTTCTAGTTTTTCTCGCGAAAGCTCCATATTCTCTGCGGCTAAAGGTTTCGTAACCCGATATCAGAACGCCTTAGGTTAAGAAATCTTGCACCAGAACGAAGGCCGTCAGCACTGCAAACATCGTTTCTAAATTTAACCCAAGCCCGGCGGCCGTCTCGCTCAGATGACGCTTGACCTCGCCCTCGGTCCATCCGTGTTGTGATTTTAACTCTTTCTCCACTCCTTTTCTGATCTCGGCCTGCACGCGAGTCAGCTTGCGGCTCGCCGTCGCCTCGTGATAACCAAAGGTTGCGGCAATGTCCTTTAATTTCAATTCATCGAAATAATATAGTTTAAGGATCAGTCGATCCTCAGGGTCCAGTGACTCGATTGCAGCGGACAGGGCACTTGAAACATCCGTTTGCGTCTGCCCCTCGCTGAAAAGCTCCTCGGGATTGTTTGTGCGGGATCCGAGGAATCCGTTATCGCCCTCTGCAGCCTCGTTTGCCAGATTTTCAAACTCGCGATCTTCTTCGATCTGGACAAATTTCGACGTTTTGCGAAACTGGTCGACCGCAAGCTGCGAAACGACTGCCCGCAGCCAGCCAGCCAAGCTGCCGCGACCCGAATAATAAGCCAGCTTGCTCTTTCTATTGCCGTCGGCATCGGTCCGTAGCCCGTAGAGCTCGGCCCAGATCGAGCTTGCAAGATCTTCCCCATCCTCGGCGTTTGCTGAAATTTTTCGCGCCGCGCTTTTGACTGTCGAATCAAAGCTCGCGACAAGATCTTCCCACGCCCCCTCATCACCGCGTTCGCACGCGATAATCAGGCACAGATCGTCAGCCCTGATCTCATCGATAAATTCCTTAATATCAGTATTCGAGGCAGCGGGATTGGCCGATAGCAGATATTTATCGAGCGTCTTTTCGACGCGTGGCGTCAAATCTTCGCCGTTGAGCTGGCGCCGATTCTCAGCCCGTGAGACCAGGTGCTCCACAGCTTCAGCAACCGTATTTTTATGCTTTTCCGCGAGTTGGCTCATCTGGAAATGGTGCGATCATTTTAACACTTTATATGATGGCCGATGGAAGGTATGCCGTTGTTTGTTGGCGTTGAGTTGTAGAAGCCCGCGGATGAGCAAGGGCTTACCTCTCATATCGGCGGTTACTCCCTTGCTCACGCTCGGGCTTCTGCATTCGTCACCGCAAATGTTTACGCAGGAACGATACGATCTTAAACCCGTCGTAATATACCCACGGTTTTTCGCCCAGCGTGTAGTGACCGCATGGAATGGCGACCTCGCTGTGCTTGATGTTGTGGCGTCGGAGGGCGGCCATCGTATCGCGTGATAGATCGAGCGGGAAGCTGAGATCGTAAAGACCGTAAATGTAACGCTGCGGACGTGGCGGCAGGCCGGCGAGTTTTTCTATGTAAGCCATCGGCGAGATCGGCAGCCAGTATTCGCGAAGCTGTTCGAGCGTCAGATTGTCGCCGAACCCCATCCGTACATGCTGTGTCGTGATGCCGTGCCACACGACGTCGGCCGGATAGCCGGAGACATGATTAAAGACCGCCGCATCGATCCGCATATCGTGAACAAACGCAAAAAACCCGACACAGGAGCCGATGCTGGTGCCCATAATGCCGATTTTTTCGTAACCTTGCTGTTTTAACCACGTGACCGCAGCCCGCGAATCGACAACCGCCTGACGCAGGGATTGCAGCGTCCGGCCGACATTCGGCGGAACCAGATGATCGGCCCGCTCGAAACCGGGCGAGTTGCGCTCCTCGTGATACGGCATCGTCATTCGCAATGCCGAAATGCCGAAGCGGTTGAAAACCTTTGCGAGGTCGAAATACGATCCGGCTTTCGCGTTCCAGTGTGGAAGAATCAGAACGGCAGCTTTTTTGCTTTTGCCGTTCGGGAAATAGCGGGCGCGAACTGTGTTGTTTTCGGTCGAGGGAGTTTTGACAGCACTCGTCCACGTGACCTGTCCGGCGGAATTTGAAATCTCAAATTTGAAATCTGAAATTGTTGGATCGAAGAAAAACTCGTCACTGTTCTCGACCGATACACGAGAATACTCGGCAAAAAAACCGTGCGGGTCGGTCCCGTCCTGATTGTCGGCAATAAACTCGGCACCCCACCCAAACGGCTGAACCACGCGGTTGTTGTCAACCGTCGCAAACCGTCGTTCGCGATTGTGCATGAAGCGTTTTAGCATTCAGTAGTTCTTTCGCACTGCTTGGGCAATTTTTTCGAACGCATCCTTTGCTTCGGGCGTGAACGTGGCAGCGACAAACACGTGAATGGCACCGGGATATTCGTAATGGTTTATCTCGCCTCCCGCTGTTGCCACCTGCCGTTTCAAAACGCGGGTATCCGGAAATGTTATATCGTGCGTACCTACAAAGACATCAATCGGCGGCAGTCCGGATAGATTCCCGAAGAGCGGGCTCAGAAGCGACGATCTCGGGTCATCGCCACCTGCCCACCATTTGCCCGCCTCGATTGGGCCCGGTGTTGCGAGCATTGGGTCGAAGCGCTCGACTGCCGGAATTTCCGGGTTGGACACGGTAATATCCAGCCACGGCGAGAACAAGATGACACGCCCCGGAAGCGGCAAATTCAGATCGCGGAAATGCATTGCCTGGCCGAGAGCCAAGCCGCCGCCCGCAGAATCGCCGCAGAGGATTACATTGTCCGCAGGGGTGGAGGCGATGACGGTCCGATAAACCTCATCGAGCAGCGAATAGGTTTTCTTGTAAGTATGTTCGGGTGCGAGAGAGTAGATCGGGACGGTGACATCTGCGCCCGTGTGCCGAATAAGTTGATCAATGATGTCCCAATGTGGGTCGATGAGTTCATTGATATATGATCCGCCGTGCGTGTAGATTATGTGCAGCCCCGAACCGCCCTGTCTCGGGGTTAGCGTAAAGACTGTCTGCCCCTGAACCTGTGTCTCACTGATCTCACACGTCTCGCGAAGTCCTTCAGAAACAGAAGGAACCATCGGATAAACACGCCCCTGGTAGTTTTTACGGAGCAGATTTGCGTCAGTCCGATCGCCTTTTCCCTGGACACGAAAAAAAAGCTCAACTGCCCGCATCGAAACGCTCTGACCGGGCTCGCGACGTACGAACAAAAACGCCGCGGCGATACCGGTTACGCCGAGAACAACGGCAGATAGCGCTAAAATTCGCCCGACCAGCTTCGATTTCATCTTTGGCTCTTGCCCGCCAGACCCGCAGTCAGGCGACGGCGGACTGGGCCTTATTGACAACGTTCTCGTAAAAGGCGATGTACTGCGGAATAATCTTCGAGGTTGAGTATCGTTGGATGGCCAGCTCGCGGCCCTTTTCGCCGAAGGTGCGGCGCAGGTCTTCATCCTTCAATAGCGTTAGCGTGTCGCGGCTCATCTTTTCCACGTCGCCGATTTCGCTCAGATAACCCGTCTCGCCTTCGCTGACGACTTCGGGAATTCCGCCGATGCGGGTGGCGATCACGGGAAGCTCGCAGGCCTGGGCTTCGAGGGCGGCTAGGCCGAATGACTCTAGTTCCGAGGGCAGCAGGAAGATATCCGACACGCCCAGGTAGTCGGCGATGTTGGCCTGTTTACCTACGTAGATGACGTTGCCGTTCATCCCTAATTGTTCGCCGCGATATCGCACGGCGGAAAGCTCGGGGCCATCGCCGACCATTACTAGGCGAGCGTCAATGCCTTCGCCGCGGACACGGGCGAGTATCTCGATACAGTCGACCGGGCGTTTTACTGCTCGGAAATTCGAAACGTGGACGAGCAGCCGCTCGCCGTTTGGTGCGAGTTCGCCTCTCAAGGGCGAATCGGGCAGCCGAAGATAGTGGTTTGGACAGATGAAATTCGGAATAACCTCTACATCGTCGAAGTCGAATGTCTCGATCGTCGCCTGCTTCAAAAACTTGGATACCGCGGTCACGCCGTCCGATTGCTGCAGCCCATAGCGTGTGATGGGCAGATACGACCGGTCGGCCCCGACCAGCGTTATATCCGTTCCGTGGAGCGTCGTAATTACGGGCACATAACGCTTTTGTTTGATCGATTCGCGCGCCAGAATCGCCGAGATTGAGTGTGGTATAGCGTAGTGGACGTGGAGGAGATCGAGTTTTTCGGCACGTGCAACCGTGGCCATTTTCGTCGCCAGAGCGAGGTCGTACGGCTGATGCTCGAACAATGCGTATGACATCATCTCGACCTCGTGAAAATGGATGCGTTCGCTCAGTTCGGTAAGGCGAGTCGGCAGGACGGACGAGATGAAATGGACGTTATGTCCGCGTTCGGCGAGATCGCGGCCTAGCTCGGAGCCGACAATTCCACTACCGCCGTAGGTAGGATAGACCGTGATGCCGATGTTCATTAAGGACGATTCTAACAGGTGAGGCGGGGAAATCGATTTTTTGAGCCAGCCGCGGTCAGGCGGTGGCTTCCTCGCGTTTCGGCATGTAGAGAATGCGGGTGCAGTTTTCGCAGGTGATGATCTCATCGCCGCGTTTTACGTTGAGTTGAACCTGTGGGCGGAGCGATATATTGCAAGCACTGCACGAACCGTTGACCACCTCGGCTACGGCAATCCCGTCGCGGCTCCGTTGGGACATCCGATCATAAATCGTGGCAAGGCGTGGCGGCAGCGTGGCAAAGGCCTCGGCCCGGTGCTTGGTTTCAGCTGAGAATTCCGATTTGTCCTTCTTGAGACTCTTATCGAATTCGGCGAGTGCCTCTGCAAGTTTGCTGTCGAGCGAGCTTATTTCATCCGCACGCTCCTCAAGCTCTTTGTTAACCGTTTCGGATTCCTCCAACGACTCAACTATCTGAGTTTCAAAAGCCGTGATCTGCTTCTGCAGGGCGTCAGTCTCACGCATTGCGGTCTCGTATTCTTTCTGATTTTGGGCGTGTTTGAGATTGCGGTCCGCTCGTTCGAGATAGGTTTTGTTTTCGGAGATCTGTTTTTCGAGGTCGGCCCGCTTTGCACTCAGCCCGTCTCGTTTCCCCTGAATTTCGCGTATAGAAAAGGCGTGCTGTTCAAACTCTTGTTCGATCTCCGCACGCCCGGCTTCCGCTGTTGTAAGTGACTTCTTCAGCCGCCTAAGGTTTGTATCCGTTTTTTGTAACTCAATCAGTTTGTCGAGGTCTGGTATCACTTCAATATCTCCTGGGGCTTAATATCTACAATAATACCGCAGAATTAGGGGAAAATAAAGGATGGTAACTAACCAGCTAAGGCTGCTCATCGGCCCCTTGTTCACGGCTTCTCATTCTCGAGGAGTACGGCAATATGCGCCGCGAGATATGCTGAATCGACCGGAACATCACTGGTGTCCAGCCACCGCGGCAGTTCAGTGCCGCGCACCAGCCGCAATTCCGCATCAAGGCGCGGCAAACCGAAATGGCGGATACGTGCCAGAGCGAGTGCACCGGCCTTCATAATGCCGTCGGACGGTGTTCGCACCCAACCCGCGTCTACCGTCAGACATCTTACGCCACTGCGGAGGCGGATAAGCGAACCAACCATATTTGACGAGTGGTGGGTAAAATTATGCGGCGATTCGCGCTCCATTTTCACCGCGGGCAGAGTTTCCGGTTTAGCAAGGGCGATCTCGGCCATGGTGTCGAGCAGCCAGGTCGACGCCGCTGCACGAATGGCATCGTTGGCGGTCTTGAGCAAGAGATATTCGACCACGTGACGACGGCCCGCGCGACTTGCTTTCACGGCGGTCTCTGCAAGCATTTTTGACCATATCTCGTCCAGCTCGGTCATACGGGGAGCATAGGGCGGCCAGTCGGTAAAGGCAATCCCGTGATAAGATTTCGGCTGGCGGGCGGCAGATTTATGAGAATTTTCACGATAGTACTGGTAACGGCGGCCCTCGCATGTGCCGCGTCGGCGCAGGACACCAAATCAAAGGCAAAAGCGACGCAGGCGAAATCGGCGTTAAAATCAAAGTCGGCGGATACTAAATCAAAAGCCTCGGCCGCAAAAAAACCTGCTCTGGCGAAAGCTGCGCCTAAGCCGTCAACGATCAAGAAGCCCGCCACGACGGCAAAGGCCAAGTCACCAACGCCAAATCCAACGAGTAAGCTCAAAGCCGCTACGCCCGCAAAGAAACTAGACGAGAAGGGCGAATGGGCTAAGGCGGCGGCGATCGCGGACGCGACTGGGCGCTTGAAAGCCCTCAAGAAGTTCGCGGCCGCATTTCCCGCTTCGGAGAAGAAGATCGAAACTCTGACTGCTATCGCGACGATTGAGGCGACACTTGGCAACGGAAAGATGGCGGCGGGAGATCTCGCTGGGGCCGCTACCCATTTTCTGGCAGCTGCTCAAAGTGCTCCTCAACCGCTCCCCGACGCGTTATTTAACGAGACGCTCTCCAAGATTCCGGTCAATCTCTTTTTTAGAGGTGCAAGGGCCGAGGCCTACGAGATCGCCAAAATGCTCGAGGAAAAATCCTCGACCAGCGTAAGCCAGACGTTGGGGATCGCGACCTTCTATATGAGCGTCGAAAATGGGACCGAGGCCCGCCGAGTGGCAGAGAAGGCGATTAAGCTCGACGCCGCTTCGTCCGCCGCCTACCAGACACTCGGACTCGCAACCCGCATGGATTTCATGCTCGAAGAATCAGCAGCGGGGTACTCAAAAGCGCTGGAGATCGAGCCGGACTCGTTGAGCGCGCGGCGCGGCCTTGCCGAAATGAGACGTGCTCTCGGCAGGCCTGAGGAGGCAATAGCGCTTTATCGCGAGATTTTGGCCAAGGAGCCGGTGTACGCACCGGCTCAGACCGGCCTGATCCTCGCCCTATTTGACGCCGATAAACGCGTCGAGGCCGAGGCTGAAATGGGGAAATCGCTGGAGGCGAATCCCGGCAATATCATCCTGCTCGCAGGCGCGGCATATTGGTACGCGACCCGCGGCGAAGGCGACCGGGCCGTGGAACTGGCGCAAAAGGCGATCGCGGCTGATCCGCGCTTCATATGGTCGCACATCGCATTGGCCCGCGGTCATTTGGTCAAGAAGGACCCGACTGCGGCCGAAAAAACCCTGCTCGCCGCCCGGCGATATGGCAACTTTCCGACGCTTGAGTATGAGATCGCCTCGGCCAAGATGCAGGGCGGGCTCTATCGCGAGGCAGCCGAGGAACTGGTAAAGAGTTTTGTGAGCAAAGACGGTACGGTGCAGGCAAAACTTGGCGGGCGGGTCGCCCGCGAGTCTAAGAATCTTGGTGAACTAATCGGGTATGAGCGGCGGGCGAGCATTTTTGCCCCGACCGCTGCGGACAGTCCTGAAAATGCCGCGCGGCTCACGGCCCTTTTAGAGCTGAAACAGGAACTCGAGGTCGCCGAACCGAGAGGCGAAGTAGTCGCGAATGCGGTAGACAATTTTGTCCGCGGTGACGACGCGATGAAGATCCACCGGCAAATATTCGCAGCTACGCAGCTGCTGGATAAGAAGGTTGCCGGGCCAAAACTTACTGAGATTCTAAAGGCCGCCCCTGCGAGCCTTGAGGCCGGCCTCGACGCTCCAAACGCAGCAACGGCCGTGATGGCGTCTCAGCTCTATGAGTCGCGCTCAGTCGCCGCCGCACGGGGCGAGTACGTAAACGTGCCCGAGGTTCCGCGGACTACGCTGTCGGCTATCATGCGCGGGCAGATTGAAGAATTGAGCGGCTGGGCGGCGTTCCAGACCGACAAGCCCGATGAGGCTGTCGTCCGATTAAAACGGGCGGCCAGCGTTAGCCCGGTTGAGAGTGCCTGGTGGCGATCGAGCACCTGGCGTCTGGCGAGGGCGCTTGCCCAGACTGGGAAAGATGCTGAAGCTCTCGAATGGTACGTCAAAAGCTATAAGGGATCGGCGCCAAACGGGTTCTCATATGGCGTGATTGAGGCGATTTATAAGAAAGTCAACGGTACTACTGACGGACTCGAAGCTAAGATCGGACCTAATCCGGCGATGCCCGCCTCGGGCGTTGTAGCCGCGGCCGAGCCGCTCGCAGGGGCCGTGAGTCCTATGCCGCGGGCGAGACCTCCCATCGTGACACCGGCGCCCCGCGCGATCGAAACCCCTCCGTCGGTGCCGGTCGCCTCGCCGTCGATGGTGCCTGTCGCCGTGCCGAGCCTCACGCCGGAGCCGACGCCCGAGCCAACACCGACGGCCACACCGATGCCAGAGGTTACCGCCCAGCCGACGCCAGAGTCGACTCCGGTCGCCGTGGTAGTCGCAGAACCGTCGCCGGAAAGCTCGCCAACGCCGCTTCCCGTGACAACGGAGGCCAGCCCGCAACCAAGTCCGAGCCCGGAGGCTGCCCTCGCGGCCACGAAGCAGTCGAGCATGACGGCCAAGGCGCCAATCGACCTTTTTCCACCGGTCGTGATCAACATCCCGCCACCAGTGGTTAACTCGCGGCCCGCAAACACGGCCTCAGAGGTCAAGCCGTGCAGCCTGAGGCTCAGCGAAGAATCGGTCACGCTCCAGAAAGGCGGCGGCGATCTCGCCGTGATCGTCGGCCGCACTGACGACGCGGACCTCGTTGACCTCACCGCGGTTTCGACGAGCCCGGACGACGTAAAAGTGCGGCGTGAGGTTATCGCCGGCGTCAGATCGCGGGCACTGTTTGTGTTGAGCTCAACGAGTGAGAAGACGGGAGTTTTCCAGGTCAGATTCGGGTTGGCGTGCGGGAGCAGAGACGTCAACGTCAGAGTCAGGTAGTGCGGTGACGACGCCGCGAGCGACTTGATTGCTCGACGGAAACGGTTGCGATCACGACCAGTAGCAGGAAGAAAAACGAGTTGGAATGGGTCCGCAACGGAAAGTCGAAGAAGCTGTGGATGAGAAGCCCGAAACAGCCCCCCAGCGCTCCGATCGCCGCCGAGCGACGAAACCCATCAGAATTCGAGATCACGTTAAGGCCTTTGCTGAAAAGCAGATAGATGAATGCTCCGACGGCGGCAATGCCTGCAAGCCCAGCCTCAGCGAGCATATGCAGATACTCATTGTGGGCGTGATCGACACGCAAAAAACCTGCCCACGAGTCGTGCTTGGTAAACGCGACCGCAAAGGAATCCAGGCCCGCACCCAGGACGGGATGCTCGAGAAAGATGCTCAGGGCGACCGGCCAAAAATGCAGACGCCCGCCCGAGACGTCGACCTCGGCATTGACCGCGCCGATACCGCGGAGAAGCTGTTCGTTTCCACCGAGAAACAAAACTGCGCCCAGCGTCACAACCGCGATCGCGAGTGCACCGGCGATCAGGGCAAATTTTCGCCGACCGGTCTCGGCCTCGCCAGAGCGTGAGACTGGACCAGGCAGAAAGTTGATCCCAATAACAAACACGGTAACCGCCAGAAACCCCAGCAATCCTCCACGAGACCCGGTCAACGCGACCGCGACAGCCATTACCACCATCGCCCCACCGAACAACACCCGTTTCTCACGGCTCATTTCTTTGTCAAAGAGTAGCCCAAGCGTGACTCCTCCCGCCATCTGCATAAACGCCGCGAAGTGATGCTGGTTAACGAATGGGCCAAACGGGACGGCAAAGGGCGTCTCGCGCATTCCGTATATGCCCTCGGGCGTGGCCAGTCGCTGGAGAATCCCCAGAAACGCCATAACGGCGCCAAAGATTACAACACCGGTGACAATGCGCGTCAGCCGCTTCTCAGTATTGATAAACGCGAGACACGCGGCAAAGAATGTTAGGAAAACGACCAGCCGGGCGACAAAAAAGCGGGTAGAGTTTGGCTCGATCGATGTCGTCACCACCGGCAGCAGATGCAGCAGCCCGACACACAAGAGGCCGATGACGGGCAGCTGAATCGAGGACGTGTTGACCACCGCTCCGCCCGCATTCCAACACTCGCCGAGCCAACAGAGAACGATCGCCGCCCAGACAAAAAAGATTAGAACCCAGGTGATCGTATCGACGGCGCCGAAGAGAAGAGTGGCAAAGATCGGCAAAAAACACAGCAGGCCAAAAATCACCGTGCTGAGCCGCGACGCTCCGCCCGAGGACGATGTCGTCTCGGCGGCAATGGCGGATCGGCTTTTGCCTCGGGTGGTTTTCATCGGCCTTTATAATTTACGAATCGAAAAATCGTCAAAGAATATTCTCCCGCTCGTGGGGCAGGTCGGACCCGAACAGCCCTCGCGGGTGAAGCGCAATACAATGCCGTCACTGGCCGCCGACACGGTAAACTTTGCCCGCAGCGTCGTCCAATCACCGGCAAGCGCAAGCGGCTCCGTCGCCGCAATCACGCCGGCAACAGGGTCCACAATCTCCCATTTGAATTTAGCCGTCGATTTCAGGTCAAAGCGGTAGAAGCCTTCAAACTCATAGGTCGCGCCCGGCTCGACCGGTACGGTTTGCAGCAGATTGCGATATGCCGCGCTCTCAAACGAATCAAAAGCAAGAATGAGGCTGTAGCGACCGGAGCGTTTTTGCGACTCGTTGAGACCGATCTGCGGATGCACGCCCTCGGAAATATTCCACTCAAACAGGCCGGCGCCGCGCAGTTTGACCTGGGCCTCAAAATCACCGTTCGCGATCTGCCCGCCCGCAGGCCGACTACCCTCGCCCTGCATATCGGCAAAGACCAGAGCGGCGGCCCGGTACTGTTTCGCCTCGATAAACTGGGCATACAGCTTTTCGCCCAGCGTCTTGTGGTCACGGGCGGATGCGGGAACGCGCGACCAGGTTTCGGCCGATTCGGCAAAGCGTTTTGCGGCCGCCAGGTGCAGAGCGAGGGCCGCGTTTGCTGCGTCGCTGTCACCGAGGGCGCGTCGTGTTTGCTCGACATCGCCTTCAAAAAGCTCCATTGCCGTGATGACGCCGGCACGGGCGTAGTCTGGATTTTTGTCAGCGGCACGGGCCATTAATGCAAAGCCAGCGTCAACTGAGCCCTGGCGTACGAGAAAGTTACCAAATGCCCAGTGGACGGCCGTATAGTTTGGAGCGAGTTCCGCGGCCCGTCGAAATGCCGCCTCGGCTCCGACCGCGTCACCGAGCTGGGTGCGCGATCGGGCTATGTGCAGCCAGAGGCGGAAATCCTCGGGCGACAGGCCTGCGGCCGTTTCGTATTCAGCAAGCGAGCGCTCCAGGTCGCCCTCATCAAATGTACGTTCAAAAATAGTGGCGGCCGCAAAGTGCGTCTGCGGATCGTGTGGGGCCACGCCGATCAGCCAGTCGGCAACGAGCCTCGATTCCGGCCGGTCGGCATCGAGCCGCGAGGCGATGGTATTGGCGAAATGCCAACGAACGAAAAACCACATCACGACCAAACACACAACCGCGATCACTACGAGCGCGATGCGGGCGGGCTTTTGATCGATTTTGATTACTTTAAGCACCGATAACTACAAAATATCGACCGGCTCGATCTTGATCTGAGCGCGTTTCAGCGTCACATTTGCCTCTCGGCATGTTTCCCTTATCGCCTTCAACTTCTCGGGCGGATAGGCGCGAATCGAGATCAGGATCTCCGCGATGTCATGCCTGATGCAGAGCTCGACGAGATCGCCGCCGCCCTCAAAAACCTTCAGTCCGTGAATGAGCTTACCCGCCTTTCCGGGATCATCGTCCAGGAATCCGACGGGCTGATAATTCCACTCAGGATTATTCTTTAGCTCTCGAAGGACCATCTCGCCCCCATCGCCGGCCCCATAGATTAGCACCTTGAGACCGTCACCGGTCAGGGGCATTGGCAGCACTTGACGGATAAGGCGAAACGCCATCCGGCTGCCGACTACCGCAAACAACAACAGTATTCCGTCGAGGAGAAAAACGGTACGTGAAAACCCTTGAAATCTATAGAGCAGCAGCACAGCGAGCACGCTCAGGACCGAGCCGAGAGCGACGCCCTTGGTAAAAGTAATCAGATCGCCGACGCTCGTGTATTTCCAAAGCCCGCGATAGACGCCGACAGCAAGAAAGGCTCCGAGCTTGATGACGATCAGCAGCGGGAGAGTGTTCATAAACAGTTCCCAACTGCTCGAGTCTTCAAATGAGCGGAAGAGAATCGCCCACGCCGAATAGTAAGCGAGAGTTACCAGAAACGCGTCGAGAAAGACTTCGAAAATGCGGCGTTTATGCGAGACGTTGAGAAGAAAAGCGAAGACGGCATTGTCACTTACCGCGCGGTCCTCTTCCTCGCCCTCGTAGACTTTTACTTTTGACAGGTAGACGCCGATGATGACCAGCACCAGGGTAAAAAAGCCAATCAACGCAAAACTTTTTACGGCTCCGATCTGCCCGACAACTATGGCCAGCGCTCCCGCAGCGACGGCAAATGCATAGAGCATCAGCACCGCTGTACGCTCAGACAGGCCGAGGGCGACCAACCGGTGTGACGTGTGATCGCGGCCACCCTGTGACGCCTTGCGACCCCACAATTTTCTCAGGACAGTGACAAAAGTGGTATCAAAAATAGGTACGAAAAGAATCAGAACGGGCACGGCCAGGATCGCAAAGATGCCGCGCGAACGCCCGCCCACCTGATTGAGCAGCACGGAGCTCGAGAGCAGAAATCCGATAAACATCGAACCACAATCGCCCATAAAGATTGAGGCTGGATTAAAGTTGAATACCAGAAACCCGACTAGTGCCCCGATTAACGCGCTCACCAGGAGCAATTCGTTCGTGAGACCGTTCGCCGCAAAATTGAATGCGAGCGAGAGAGCCGCTATGGCCGCAGTGCCGGCGGCCAGACCGTCCATATTATCGAGGAGGTTGATCGCATTCGTAATGCCGATCACCCAAAAGACGGTGATCCAGATATCGACGATCTCAAAACCGGTAAGGGGCAGCTTGAGGCCCGAGAGGACCAGAATACCGGCGCCGATCAACTGACCGATCAGCTTTTGGTATGGGCGTATGGTAAAGAGATCGTCGATCAGCCCGAGCACAAAAAGGAATGAGCTTGCGCCCATGACGACAATCGATTCGCGGGTGATGGGTACGAGCGAGAAGTAAACAATGACGGTCGCGACAAATATAGCGACGCCGCCCAACATTGCTGTCGGACGCTTGTGCCAGCGGTCACTCTTTGGTTTGGCGACAAAACCGTAAGCGACGGCAAATCGTCTTACCGCGTAAGTCGCCCCGACCGCCACGAGGGCGGCGATAATTGCTACAAACGCCGGATGTGATGTAACCGCTTGCATCTAGGTCTCAGAAAATATGGCGGAGACGAATATGGGATAGGTTATAACATTTTCCCGCCGACCTGCTTTCGCCGTCGTCCATATTACGATCAACGAGGTGATTGCAAGGAAATGAACGGGGAAATGAACGGAGTCAGGGTTGCGATTCTGCGATTTTAGTCTGCAGGCCATCAAACGGCTTTCCATAGCGATTTTTTTCCTTTCGATCCGGCAAAGGTCCGCATCATAGAATCATCCAGTATGCCAAAATATCGCAGAATCGCACGCCTGACCCCAATCCTCTTCTTCTTGTCCTGGGTCCTTCACGCTCACGCTCAGCCGATGAATGTAAGCGGCTTTTTAGTCGATGCGGCGGAGGCTCCGGTCTTGCATGGCTCGATCACAGTGTTCTTTGCCCCATTGACCACAAAGAGTCACGTCACGGAAAGCTTAACCGTTTTAAACGATGGATTCTTCGGACTAGAAACGCATTGGAGAACCGGCAAGGATCTGAAAATCCTGATGGAGGAAAGGCCTATCGGGTTCTTTCCCATTGATCGTTCCGCCCTATTGAAAAGAAAGTTCTTTAGAGGGGTGACGATTAGCAGATATTCAAGGAATTTCGAACTCGGCAAAGTTAGCAATTACGTTCGCTACGGACAGGCGATAATTGACGTCACGCAATGTCGGGACGAATTGGTGGCTAAAATCAAGCGGCATGAAATCTATTTCAATATAAGTGATTCCGACAAGCGACTCATTGCGTCTGGATCGTTCGCTCCAGCGCTGGACGAACGTAAGAGAGAAGTCGTTTTCAATATACCCGAAGGCGTTTGGCATTTGGATTTAGTTGATAAGGAGACCGGTGGAACTGTAAGGCGATCCGAGCAGCTCGCAATCGTTCGCGGAAAGGCGGTTGAATTAGTGCTATGACATATTTCGGCACCTGAATGCTAGCCGGAATAGATTTCCAGACAAAACAGACTGAGACAAAGAAAACTGTGGAGATACACGATATGAAAACTACGATCAAATATACCCGAATGGCTTCGATGCTGTGTATGCTCGCACTGTCCCAGGCATATTTCTGTTTTGGACAAAATTCTATGAATTTCTCAGGAACATGGTTGCCCCCCGACAAAACTTTCTCCGTTGAAGTGCCCGTACCCCTGAAAGAAAGTAAGGGAGAATATGGGGATCAGGATCCTGATGGCTACGAAAGCATCAGATCTTATGGCGAAAGCCTGGGGAACTATTCGTTTCAGATAGTTGTTATTAACTTACGGGAAACGGAAAAGAAGGTTGCTTTAGATGAGAAACTCGACGGTCTGCAATTTCTTGTCGGCGGCGACGACGATTTCGATTTTACGAGAAAATATCTAACCATTGACGGCTTGAGTGCCAAAGAAATAGTTTATAAAAAGCAAAACAGCAAGGGTCTCATGATTGATGGGTGCGATAAAATCTATGTTCTGGGAATGACAGTGAAACTGCGGAAAGATCTCGACTCGGACATCGCGAACCGGTTCTTCACTTCGTTCCGCAGACTGACAACCAGCAGACTGACAACCAACAAATAGCTTGCAGATATGAACGGGTCAGGCCTGCGATTCTGCGATTCTGCGATTTTAGTCTGCAGGCCATCAGACGGCTTTCCGGAGCGATCTTTTTTCCTTTCGTGAGTCTAACTTCTGCACGCGGTCGGCATACTTGGTGAGGAGCATTTGATAGACCTCCGAGATGTCGGCGACCATTTTTTCTGTGCGGAAGTTTGGATCGACGTGTATTCGGCCGTTAGCACCCAGCTTTTGCCTTAGGTCGGGATCCTTTAACAACTGCGATATGCGTGCTGCGAGGCCCTCTGAATCAAACGCCTTAACCAGGTAGCCGGTGTAATCATCGATGACGACCTCAGGAGCCCCGTCGATATCGAAGGAAACGCACGGTTTGCCCATCGCCAGCGACTGTGGCAGCACACGGGCCAGGCCTTCGCGAAGCGAGGTATGAACGACCACGTCCATCGCCGAGATCATCTCGGGAATCCGCGTGCGATCGATCAGGCCGGCGAAAACAAAATTCTCTAAAATTCCAGCTTCGGCTGCACGTTTTTGGAGGTGTTCGAGCAAAATGCCGTCGCCTATCAGGAAAAACCTGACATCGGGGACGCGCCTGACGATCTCAGGGGCGGCGTCCATCAGCTGGTCGTGGCCTTTCAGCGGAAACAGGCGGGCGATTTTGCCGACCACCGGAGCGTCTGTGGGGATGCCGAATTCCTCTCTGATTTTTGCCGAATCAAACTTTGCGTTCAAAAACCAGTCTAGCTCCATCCCGCTGTAGATGGTGCGAAATCGCTCGGGCTCCGCAATGCCCGCGGCAATAGCTTTTTTAGAAATGATGTCGGACACGCTGATAAAAAAATGCGTGAGGGGCGCGCAGATTTTCTTGGTCAGCCACCACGCCCGGTTTACGAGCCACGGCTGATAATCGTGAAAGACGAGGCTGTGCAGCGTGTGGACAACGATCGGCGTGCCGGCAAGCCAGGCTGCGATGCGGCCGAGCACGCCCGCCTTAGACGAGTGCGTGTGAACAATATGGTAGCGGCCCTTCTTGATTAGTTTGTAAAGGCTCCGGAGCGCGGCGAGATCCGAGATCGGGTTGATGCTCCGGCCCATCTCAGGCACGATTATCAGGTTTGTAGTCTCACGAGCCTGGGTGAGCAGTTCGCCTTCTTTTCCCTTATCGATCCCGCTTGCAAAATCGACCGAGTACTCCGCCATCGCGTCGAGACCGACGACCGAAAGCAGCGTATTCTCCTGCGCTCCGCCGACGATCATCCGAGTGATAATGTGAAGGACGCGTGTGGGCGCCGAGCCTGGTGTTTCTTCCGGATGCATTAGCGGATCAGACGTTGGCAATTACGAGGTAGTCGCGGTCGAGGTGGATGAATTCAAAATCAGTAACGCCGGAAAGTTGTAGGAGGTCGCGGGTTTGCTCCTCTGTGTATAGAAATAGCGGCGTGCCTTTGAGCCAGAACCTAAAGCGCCGGAGCGGGACGCGCCATTCATGAGCCTTGGGGAAACTCATGATGAGCTTGCCCTTTGTCAGCTCGCGCATGGCAGTGATGATGGGCACCGGATGCTCTACGTAGTCAAAAAAGCCGTTACCTGTACAGGCATCAAAAGGCGCTTCGGACTTGTCGATCGCGTCGGGAAAGCCGCCGACCACAAACTCGCATTTGTCGCCGACGCCCGCATCATTTGCCAGGTTATCAGCGATCTCGATCATCGCCTCGGCAAAATCGACGCCGACCACTCTCTCGGCACCCTCGCGTGCAAATGCGATGCAGAATCTACCCGACCCGCAGCCGACATCAAGGATCTTTTTCCCCTCAAACGGACGCAGTTTTTCGACATTCAGCTCGAGGCGTTTTTGGACCACGCCGCGCCAATAATTATCTATAAAGCTCGCGACAGGGCCCTTGTCTTCATCATAGATTGCGTCAAACCGCTTCGCGTCGTCATCGAAATGGACTCGAACTTTTTCTTCTACACTTTGCGGCATATGACAGTAAATTACTCGTTAATTGATATTTAGAACCTGCTTCATTGGGGCCATTTTAAAGTCACGGAGCAGTTTTTTGAGACGCCGCTCGGTCGCTCCGAGGTTGAAATAGTGCGTCAAAGCGATTCGCCGCGGGACGTCGATGCGTGGATGATCAGGGTCGAGCTCCCACGGGTGAAGGTAAAACGTCACCGGCTGGCCCGACCGGTTGACTGATTTAATCGCCTGCTTTGTGACCTGATAAGGATAGATCCTAAAATACGCTCCACCCGAGATAGGCATTGTAAAGCCGGGGAGCTTTAGCGTCGATATCGGAAACTCGATGAACTCAAATTTCTCGCGTTTGATCGTGTAGGGAAAACGCGGAGCGTCGGCTATGCCGTATCGATAATTTAATACGGGGAAAATGCTCGAATCGTATTTGATGCCAAGTTCGCCCAGGATATCGAGAGCCCAGAGAGAGTCCTTTGTGATCGAGAAAAACGGCGCTCGGTGACCTAGCACCTTTTTGCCGGTCAGTCCCTCAAGGTAACCAATCGCGCGCGTCAGCTCTTCTTTAAATAATTCGGGTTTCTGCTGATAAATAAGTGTGTGGGAATAGCCGTGAGTGGCAATCTCGTGCCCCTCGGCCTCAACTCGTTTTACGATTTCAGGATGTTTTTCGGCGACGTAGCCGAGCATGAAAAATGTCGCTTTCGTCTTGCCCTCGTCAAGAATTTTCAGCAGCTTATCCCCGGCGGCCTCGATGCGGCTCTCGTATTTGTCCCACTCTGAATACGGGATCTCGAGGCCCTGGTACCAGTCCTCAAAATCTATAGTCAGAGCGTTAGTAACGGCGGCGCGTTCCATAAAATGACATGATACCCGGACTGAGAAATCGCGACTCGAGCCTCTCTCGAGCGGGGATTCACCATATGATCGTGCGGTAGGTTCGCTGCCGGTTATCGAGCCGAAACCCGAATTTTAACACGTCGAGCTATTGCGGGTCGATGAAACGCTGAAACCACATTTCCAACATCAGCAGCGTCCACAGTTGGAATGAGTGGTCGCGGGTCCCCGCGATATGTTCGGCCACGTAGCGCTCGACGATTTCTGGTTTTACAATGCCCCGTCTCAATGATTTTTCCGAAAGCAGGACGCCGGACACAAAATCCTTCATTTCACCGCGAAACCAGCGGCCGACCGGCACGCCAAAGCCCATCTTTCGACGGTAAACGACGTCTTTCGGGACGAGGCGGGCGGCGACTTTTTTAAGCAAAGACTTGGTCTCGAAGCTCCGCATTTTCATCCCTTCGGGCAAGCTTGCGGCAAACTCGATTAGTTTATGATCGAGGAATGGCGAGCGGGCCTCGAGCGAATTCGCCATTGTGGCTATGTCGACCTTGACCAGCAAGTCGTTGGGCAGATAGGTCATCTGATCGGTGAGCAGCGTAGCGTCGAGCGTGCCCGAGCCGTTCGCTTCTGCGAACCATTTTTCAAGGACATCACCGGCGTCATGGCCGTTCAGCGATGCTGTAAATTCGTCGGTGTAAAGGTCGCGTTTTGCATCGCGGTTAAAGGTCGACATCCAGCGTAGGTATCTTTCGGTTCGCGGCAATTTAGCGGCCTGTAGAAAACGCTTGGCGTCACGGATCCGGCTGCGGCGAAGCTCATCGCTGGGTAAGAGGCCAACCGGCGCCTCGACGAATACTTTTCGGAGTGCGGCCGGAACTCTCCGATACGCCTCGGCGATACGCATCGCGGTGTAACGCTCGTAACCGGCAAAGCTTTCGTCGCCCCCGTCGCCGTTTAGGGCAACGGTCACATGTTTACGAGTCTCTTTTGCTACATAATATGTCGGGATCGCGGATGAGTCGGCGTACGGCTCGCCGTAGTGCTCAACTAGCGTCGGCAATACGTCAAGGGCGTTTGGGCGGACGATGAATTCGTGGTACTCGGCACCGACATGCTCGGCCACACGTTTTGCGTACTTGAGCTCGCTAAAATCTTCTTCTTCAAACCCGATCGAAAACGTCTTGACCGGCTTATCGCTCTCCTGGGCCATCAGCGCGACGACGGTTGACGAGTCAACGCCGCCTGACAGAAACGCGCCCAACGGGACCTCCGAGATCATACGCAGCCGCGTCGATTCGCGCAAGATCCGTGTCGTCTCTACGATCGCCTCTTCCTCAGTGATCTTTATCTTTTTGGAGAAATCCGGTACCCAGTAGCGCCGCGTTTCGATCTCGCCTGCTTTCCAGCGAAGCCAATGGCCGGGTTCCAGCTTGCGAATTTGTTTAAACGCCGTGAGCGGAGCCGGTACGCAAAGAAACGACATATAGCTGTCGATCGCGTCGCGGTCGACCTCACGGGAAATCGAAGGGTGTTTGAGCAGCGCCTGGAACTCCGAGCCAAAAATCAGGTCGCCATTTGGCTGATGGGAATAAAGGAGTGGCTTCTTGCCGACCCGGTCGCGGGCGAGGAAAAGTGATTTATCACGCTCATCCCAAATGGCAAAGGCAAACATGCCGCGAAGGTGCTGGAGACAATCGGCCCCATACACGTCATAGAGTTGTATGACTGCCTCGGTGTCCGATTTGGTGTAAAGCGTTCGGCCGAGGCGTTCGAGGTCGGCCCTTAATTCCTGATAATTGTAAATCTCACCGTTGAATACCAGCCATTTTGATTTGTCAGAGTTATGGATGGGCTGTTTACCGCCCGCGACATCGATGATCGATAGACGCCGCATCGCAAGGGCCGCATTCTCGTTTACATAAAAGCCGTCGTCATCTGGTCCGCGATGCGCGATCGCGTCGTTCATCCGGCCGAGCAGAGTGCGGTCAACCCTGCCGCCGCCGGCGTTGATAAATCCAGTAATTCCACACATTAGATTTCGTTCGGTGTTTGGCCCGTAAGCCGCTGCTGACTTTCCCGTTGCTTTTGAAAGCCTCGCAGCTGCATATCGACTCGGCGTTGAGATTCCGCGCGGGCGAGACGTTTATTCTCACGCTCCTCGCGATAGACGGTCCAGCCTACTCCGATCAGAATGAACAGAAAAACCTGGATCTGTGTCCGTTGCCGATAGGCAGTGCCCACATTGCCCTGAAAGATTGAGTACGCAAGCGTCAGCAGCAGGCTGAAAACAAGGATCGGCAGCGCGTTTCTAAGGCGCTTGCGTACAGTGTAAATAATTCCAATTATCAGGAACGGAAAGGTCGCCCACCACAGCAGAACCTCGGGAATTGTAATGGCCTGCCGCAGATTAGCGGTTTCCCAGGGAAACGGCGCGAAATACAAGTAGGCGAAACCCGTAGGCATCGCGAACATGGCTCCCTCGGTGGTGGAGACGTCAGTCTCCTCGCCAAATCCAGAGTCGGCACTTCGCGCCAAGTCGAGACGACTGCTCTGCACGCGCTCGAGGTTGGCAAAGACGCGCAGCTCTACATCAGCACTTTGCCCGACCCCGAGATACATCAGGGCCGTGCCCATGATCGCGAGTATCAGCGTGCCGCGCAGGATCGATTGTGTCGAGGTCGACCGGCCGATAATAAAACTGCCCGCGACCGCGATGACGACCATGTAAAATATATAGAACCTAAGCGACAAGATGCCGAAAAGAGAGCCGATCAGGATCGCGAGAGCGGGGTAGCTAAAACGTTCCTGCAGCTGCAGTACCATCGTCATCACTGTCACCAGCAAAAAGATGATCAAGCCGTCTTTTAAGAGCTGGCCCGACCAGATGACAAATGACGGGAAGATCGCGATCGCAATCGCTGCGGTTTTGGCGACACTCAGGTTGTTATAGATTTTCTTTGAACAATAGAAAACCATCGGCGCCGTCGCCGCTCCGATTACTGCGCAGAAGGACTGGGCGGCAAAAATATTTTTGCCGAGCACGTAATAAAGCCCCGCCGTGATGTAATTCATGCCCCAGCCTGCACCGCTTTGCGGATTGTGCTGGTACATGAGCAGGCCAGTGAGTTGGCCGCGGCCCATCCAAGCGTCGACCATTTGGACGCCGTTCTCGTCATAAGAGAGAGCGTCGCCCCCAAAGAATGACCTCAGCTCGAATACATGGATGAAGAGGCCAAAGGCCATTCGCGCGGCGAGCCCGGCCAGGAAAACGGTCGTCAAAAAGTCTTTTTCTTTTGTGAATTTGCGAAAGAGAAAAATCGCGATGGCCGATAAGACAAATACGAGGCCAATCGCAACCAGGCCATTTGGAAACTCAACGACGAATACGCCCATCGAGATGATGAGAACGCATGCAAGGAGTAAAAACCGGTTTCCCACGCTACGCGTTCTCCTCACGCAGAACAAGATTGTTTTCCATCACTAGAGCGTCAAAATTCGCGTTTCCAAAGGTTTTAATCGCATCCTGCGGTGTGCAGACGATCGGTTCCTGCACGTTAAACGACGTGTTAAGCAGCATCGGGATGCCCGTGATCTTTTTGAATTCGTTTATCAGATTCCAATAGCGCGGATTGGTCTCGCGGCTGACCATTTGCGGCCGTGCAGTACCGTCAACGTGTACCACAGCCGGAATCTTGTCCTTGTAATTATCGGCAACTGCGAGGACCGTAATCATAAAGGGGTCGTGATGCTCGACGCCGAAAACCTCGCTCCCGTTTTCTTCCAGCATTGAGGGGGCAAGCGGGCGAAACCATTCACGCAGTTTTACCTTGCTATTGAGGATCTCGCGCATGTCGGCGCGGCGCGGGTCGGCGAGAAAACTTCGGGCACCGAGGGCGCGCGGACCTAATTCCATACGCCCGTTGAACCAGCCGATAATCGCACCGTCCGATATCATCTTGGCAAGCCGCGGCAAGAGTACATCGTCATCGAGCCGCTCGTATTTCAGTCCGGCTTCGTCGAGGGCGGCCTGGCACTCGTCATTCGAAAAGCCAGGTCCGTAATAGGCGTGCTTCATCTCAAACTGACGCGGCTTGTTCAGGATCTGATGCCAGACAAAGTAGGCAGAACCGACCGAGCAACCGCCATCACCAGCGGCCGGTTGAACAAAAAATCGCGTAAAAGGCGTCTCATGAAAAATGCGGCCATTCAACACGGAGTTAAACGCGACGCCGCCGGCCATACACAGATTTTCTTCGCCCGTCATCTCGTGCATTTTGCCGACGAGATGAATCGCGGTTTCCTCAAGCGCCTTTTGCGCGGAACATGCCACGTCCCAATGATGCTCTGTAAGTTCTTCACCAGGAATGCGCGGCGGGCCGAGTTCCTTTATCATGCCGTCGGGAAACTGGTAATGCTTAGCCAGGTGGTGATCGAGGATGCGAATATTAAACCTGAAATCGCCGCTGCCGTTCGTCGTCAGAACCTTTTCGCGAAAGAAGTCGGTGTGTTTTGGCTGGCCATAGGCGGCGAGGCCCATCACCTTCCACTCGTCGCCCGCAAACATATCGAAACCGATGTAGTTGGTTACTGCAGAATAAAACTGGCCGAGCGAGTGCGGCAGCTTGATGCGTTTCAAAACTTCGAGCTTGTTCGCCTTCCCGCGTGAAAAGAGAGTCGTCGTATCTTCACCAGTTCCGTCCCAGGTCAGAATTGCCGCCGAATCGAACGGCGAGACAAAGAACGCTGACGCGGCGTGAGTTTGATGATGTTCCAGAAAGTGGAACTTGAAATCCGAGGGGCCAAAGTGCTCGCGCAGCCGCCGGGGATGCTTAAACATTCCGAGATAGCTCTCGCTGACCTGTGCCACGCCCCGATCGACCCGCGATTTAAACATTTCTCGCGAAATGAACGCAACGCGCGCGGCCTGCATCGCCTTGTGCCTCAAGATCCAGGGCTTCCAATAATGCCCGACGTGTTCGACATCCTTGAGCGTAATCCCGGCATGGTCGAGGCAAAACTCAATGGCCCGATAGGGGAAGCCCGCGTGATGTTTCTTACGCGAGAATCGCTCTTCCTCAACCGCGGCAACGAGCTCGCCGTCTTTAATAAGAGCAGCGGCAGAATCGCCAAGTGTTGTTAGGCCCAAAATGTACATCGGAATCGACGATCAATCAGCGAGAGGAACTCCGAAATCGTAAAGCGCCTCGGGATCGAAATCCGCGTTATTTGCCCACGCTACGCTGCTGAAACTTACTCGAACTGTATCAAACAGGGTGACGTCTAGAAGCTCTCTGAAGATCCCGCGATCCAGATACGGCTTCATATCGAACAGCTTTTTCTCGCCGGTCTCAAAAGTTAGTGCGAGCGTGTAGTCTTCGCGCGGTTCAACACTTTTCACTGTCCAGTACATACAGCTATCGCAATGGCTCGATCGGGAACGGATTTTCCCTGTTTTGGCATAATTCCCAGTAAGCTAATAATTCTTCACGGTGAATCTCGATCCACGCCTGTACAAGTCTTGTTTGGCGTCCAGGGAAATTACCCGTCTTCTCGCAATCGTGTATGGAGACTGCCTCGCTTCCCTGGTAGATGGCATGAAGATGCGGCGGTTCGTGTTCCTTCGGCTCAAAATACATCCGAATCACGATTCCAAAAAACACCGACAGTGTCGGCATACTATTTTACCAAACTCCTCTCCGCCAGCTCCGCGGTCGCTCCTTCTACTCTGTCCTCCGCCTTCTGTGTTTGCAGCCATTCGAGTAATTCGACCAGCCCGTCCTCCAGCGTTACGGTTGGCTCGTAGCCCAGCATTTTGCTGGCTTTTGAGATGTCGGCGACGCAGTGGCGGATGTCGCCTTCGCGATACTTGCCGACGATGACGGGCTTTATATCCTTGCCAAGCCCCTGAGCGAGCAGGTGGGCGATTTGCGTCACGCTCGTCGCCCGACCGGTGCCGATATTGAATGAATTATAGTCGCCGCCGCTATTCTCCAGCGCGATCAGATTGGCGCGGACGATGTCCTTTACATTTACAAAATCGCGCGTCTGCTCGCCATCCTCGAATATGGTCGGGGCCTGATCGTTCATCAGTCGCGACGAGAATATCGCGCAGATGCCGGTGTACGGATTTGAGAGCGATTGGCGTGTACCATAAACGTTAAAGTATCGAAACGCGACGGTTGGAATGCTGTACGCACGACCCACGGATAGACAGTATTGCTCCTGATCCTGTTTGCTAACTGCGTAAACCGACGTCGGGAAAAGTGGTTTCTCCTCGGTTGTGCCGATGGTTTTTAGCTCACCGCCGCAGTCTTTACATGAAAATTCCCATTCGTGTGCTGCGAGCTGTTCGGCGGGCCGTAGAAACGGATTGATATTTTTGCTGCACGCCTCGCATCGATAAGCTCCTTCGCCGTATATCGACATCGAAGAGGCAACGATGAGCTTCTTGTACTGCGAAGGCTGCTTGATCATTTCCTGGAGCAATACAGCAGTGCCCAGATCGTTTGTTTTCACATAACGGACGATCTCGTACATTGACTGACCCACGCCGACCTCGGCGGCCTCATGGTAGACGACGTCGATGCCTTGGAGAGCGGCGGCGACCGCGTCAGGGTCGCAGACGTCGCCGCGGATGAATTTAGCGGCGTTGTTCAGATGATCTGGTGCGGACCCGCCATGCACCTGCTCGACTAGCGAGTCGAGTATGCACACGCGGTGGCCCTCCTCGACCAGTGCGTCGACAAGATGCGAGCCAATAAAGCCGGCACCGCCGGTGACTAAGATGTTCAGTGATTCCATTCTAATAAAACAGAGAAGGCCCGCTTACGGCCGCTGCCGCACAGTGCTCTTGAAGATTTCCAGCACTCGCGGCGCTACTGCTTTAGCCGAATACGCCTCCTCGACGGTTTCGCGGCCCTTGCGGCCGAACTCGCTGCGCAATTCGGGAGAGTGAAGGAGACGCTTAATCTTCGCGATCCAGTCTTGCGCCGTGTCGGCCAAAAACCCGCTCTCGCCGTCTTGAATGATTGTAGAATTTACACCGACAGGGGAGCAAACGGTCGGTATGCCGAGAGCCATGTATTGGAGGGCTTTGAGACCGCATTTTCCCTTGCTCCAGTTATCATCCGGCAGCGGCATCAATCCGATATCGATCGTGCGGAGGTCTTCGAGTTCGCTTTCCGAGCGCCAAGCTAAAGCCTCGACGTCGATGCCCGGCAGATCGTACGCCGGGGTGCCAATGACCCGCAACTTAAACTTTTCCGTAGCGGCTAGTTCCTGTAGTACTTCGCGAATCGTATCGAGATGCTGAATAGTGCTAAAGCTGCCGCTCCAGCCGATTGTCAGGATCCCCGGATCATTAGATTTCTCGATAACCCGGTACTTCTCGGTGTCGATGGTCGTCGGTACGATCGTTACGCGGTCGCTGTGCGGACGTGCGTAGTCGGCAAGAAACTCGTTGCCGGCCATCACATGGTCGACCAGATGGCAGATTTCGGCAATCTTGGCAGGAAACTTGAGATAGCTTAGATAGCCATTCGACGGGCTCTTATACGAAAAGAAAACGGCGTCGTCAAAGTCAAAAATCACGGGTACGCCAGACCGTGCGATTTTTCTCTCAAACCATGGCGGGCCAAGCAGAGCGGCCTCGCGAAAAATATAGACGAGGTCAAAACCCTTTAAGTCATCGAGCTCTCGCCGCCGCCGAGCCATGCCTCGCGAAACGGCACCGACCTTAGACAGTACATTGCCCCTTTGATAGAGAACCCTGCGCAATTCGTCCGTTTCGAATGGAGCATATGTGATCTCGACCCCGCCCTCACGCAATAGCGGTTCCCATTGTTCAATACGAAAACGCTGCCCGGGCGAGGTGTCGTAAAGTGAGGGTACGATGGCTAGAACACGCATAAACAAAGGATGAGATGTTAGCAACTCGCACCCTGTCATGCAACGAGTGAGGCCGGAGGTGCGGCGACGGGACCGATAGCTATGCGAGAAGCCGTCGATAAAGCCTGCGATATCTCGCGCCTCCGACACTTTGGAGGTCGAACCGGACCTTGGCCGACGCCCGGCACCGCTCCGAGATGTCGCCCATCTCTCGAACTTGTTGAAACGCCCGCCTGTATCCGTCCGCCTTCAATTCGTCGATAATGACGCCGATACTGTCGGTTTTTATCACCTCATCGACGTCGCCGACGCCGGCGTTCGCGATGATCGGCAACCCGCTGGCGAGGTACTCGGCATTTTTAGTAGGCGAGGATGCCTGCTTGGAAAACGAATTCTTAATAAAAGAAATGCCCGCGTCGGCGGCACTGAGATAAGCCGGAATCTCCTCTGGAGACACGCTTCCGGCGAAGAAATCGCGGTCCCTAAAACCAATCGATCGGAGCCGCTCGGCCGCTCGGTCTGGCTCACGCTGAGTGAGAATCATCACGAAGACATCGGGATCTGATTCGCCGGCGATGGCGAGGAACTCAAACATCTCCTCGGTCAGATACCAACCGCCGAATGATCCGACGTACGCGATCGTGAACCGGCTGCCGATGGCAAGCCCGGATCGCATCTCTTCCCGCGAATTATCGACGCCCTCAAAGCGGCCGATATCGACGCAGCAGGGGATCACTTCCACGGGCCGCGCACGCTCGTCGCGGCCCGTGTCGGCCGTCTGGGGAAAAAGTATGTCGCGGGCCCGCGTTGTTAATACGACAAAGCCGTCGGCCTCAGCCATCAACCACCGTTCGACGCGCTTGGTTGTCCTATATAAAAGACCGCCCTCGGGCCACACGCCGGCGTCCGTGTACTCCTCAGGAAAGAAACCGCGGATATCGAACAGAAGCTTGGGTTTTCTGCTCGACCACTTACGCGCGAGCGCCGCCATCAGCATCGGCACGTGGATCCGGCAGTGAAGTATATCGAACTCGTGGGTCTTCATCAGGTGCGTGATGAATCGCACACCGTTCAGCGCGTCATAGAGCGTCGCGGGTGCAGAAGGCCGACGGTGATAGCGCAGCCAATGCCAGCGGATGTCACCGAGCCCGCTCCTGATCTCAGCCTGCTCGTCGAGCGTGGGCGCGATTGGCTCAAACGTCAGCAAGTGCAATTCGTGCCCGTCCTTCATTAGCTCGCGCAGGTATGCGATAACTTGTGTTCGCACGAGCGGCTCGCGTACACCGAAATAACAGATATAGAGGGATTTAGCCGACACCCGACCTCGTGAAACGACGGAATGGAAACTTTAAGAAGTAGCCGATGTTTGATGGACGATTTATCAAACTCCGAATAGAATGCCGAACAAATGCATAGTAATCGCCGGCGTGAAGGTACGAGCCGGCGAGCGTGCGGTGGAAATTTCCGTACGCTCGAGATTTTAGACCCAATACGTGAGAGTCGTCTGTAGCAAATGCTTTTTCGTACATGAGCGCCATTCCGCGTTCCATTTCTGAGACATTCTTGTGAGCGTTTGCTCCATGGTTCCGATAATCTACCAAGGGCTCGCCGACGAATCCGATCTTGTGCTCACGCGCGACACGATAGCAAAAGTCCCAGTCCTCTCCAACTATGAGGCGAGGATCAAATCCACCGACTTCTTCAAAAATCGACCGCTTGACGATGATCGTTCCGCCGGGGCCAATAATCGCCGGCGTTTGCCAAAGAAGTAGATTGTCGGCGATCCAGCCTTCGCCTCCGTTCAGATGTTGCTTGATAGTTTCGCCTGTCCCGTCAGCAAACTCCCGCATACCGCAATGCACCAGGCCAATCTCCGCATCGGTCGCGAACTTCGCCATCTGCTTTTCGATTTTAGCCGGGTGCCATGTGTCGTCAGCATCGAGAAAGGCGATGTATTCCGCGGTTGTTTCAGCAACGCCGCGATTGCGGGCCTCGCACACGCCCATGTTCGCCTGGCGAATATTTTTGACACGCCCTGAATAGCCCGCAAGCACCGCCTGCGTTTCATCTTCCGATGCGCTGTCTATCACAGCGATCTCAGTAATCGGATAAGTTTGCCCGAAAACGCTGTCGATCGCCTCGCCGAGAAACCGGCCATAGTTGTATGCCGGAATGATTACCGATACTGTTCCCGGCATATCACACACGCATTCTGATGACGCGGGCCGGGTTACCGGCGACGATCGCAAAGGGCGGCACAGGCTTTGTGACGACCGAGCCGGCTCCTACTATCGCGTCGTGCCCTACATCAGCCATGACCGTTGCGTTCGCCCCGATCCATGCTCCGCGGCCTATTGTGATCGGCTCTTTGGGCGGATTCCCCTGCTGCTTTATCGGAATGTCGATGCGGTCGATGTTGTGATGATTTCGCCCGGCAAGGAGCACCGCATGAGGCCCGATCAGGACGTGATCCTCGATTGCGGCATAGTCGATATAGGTGCCCACGCTAATCCAGATATCGGAGCCAAAGGTGGTTCGCGGGTCGTCGATCACTACGCCAAAATGCAGCACGACGTCAGTGCCGACGCTAGGCAGCACGCGGGAGTAAACCGCGCGACGCAGCTTCCATCCAAAAGCGTACGGGATGCGTGAGAGCATTTCGGAAAGGTATGGGAATCTGAGACTCTCCCGGCGACTGGCGTAGGATCCGACCACGCCGCCAACGCGGTCAATTGAGGAGTTATATAGCTTTGCGAGCGCGGAGCTCATAATTTAAATGAGTAGTGCCTCGGCCGACTGCGACCGATTCGCAGGCACGGCAAGCACATTCGCATATTCGATTTCATCGGACTCGAACCGCCGAATCCCGTCCGGAACGATCTCAAAAAATGAGTATTGCACCTGCTTAAACGACCTCAGTACATTGAGATAGTCACTGGGCGTGTGCCCAAAAGCTGTCGCCGCCCGCCGAACGATCTCGAACATGATAATGGGAGCATCGACCCGGTCAAAAGTATCACGAGCACCTTCAAATATCGACAGCTCGGCACCCTCAACGTCGCACTTTACAAAGTCGGGGAGTGGAAGCCCACCTGCGACCAGGTCATCCAGGCGGCGGGTCTCGCAGCTTAGCTTGTGAACTTCCCCGCCGCTCCCGCCGCTCCAGTCGCGCAGGCTCGCCATGGACGCGTCCTCGGGTACAAAGAAATCCAGCGTTCCGGAGCTGTCTGATAAGGCGTGCTCAAGGAGCCGGATATTTGCGATATTGCTGACGGTTTTGCGAAGGCTCGGCAAGACTTCCGAGTTTGGCTCGAATGCGAAGACGCGACCCTCGGCACCCACCAGCCGCGACATAAGGAGCGTATAGACTCCAAAATGCGCACCGATGTCGAAGACGGTGCCTCCCGCCTTCAAAAAGTGTTTTATCACACGCTCCTCTCCGCTGTGACTGTCGGGATCGGCGAGAATCGCGCGGGCCGAGGCGATATTCAGATCGACATAGATTATGCCATTCCGGGTTGCGACGCTCAGCTGGCGGAGCGACGATAGCCGCCTGGCTAGAAGACCGGTCAGCCTGTGGCTGCCGCGCAGACCGCTGCGATGATAAGCGGCGAGTACGCCGGCGATTAGTGACATTACAATTGGCCGAGCACGCGTTTGTATATGCACAGCGTCTCATCCGCGACGCGTTGTGAACTCATATACTCCAAAAGAAACTTTCGTCCGGCGGCGGCTCTTTTTCGTGCGGCGCCGATATCCTTCAACACATCGCGAATTCCCGCGACGATCGACACGGAACTCTCCGGCGCAACGATAACGCCGTACCTGCCGTCATCCAGCGAATCCCGAACGCCGCTGATATCGGTTGCGACGATTGGCTTCTCAAGCATAATTGCTTCGATCACCGCGGAGGATAGAGCGTCCTCGAGTGAAGGATGGACGACGATGTCGCCCGCCGCCAGGACGGCCAATGCGTCGTCGCGCCAACCGAGAAATACTACCCGGTCGTGAATGCCGAGACTAGCCGCGAGTGTTTCCAAAGCCGCCTTTTCATCGCCGTCACCGACCAGAATAACTTGAGCGTCGAGGCCTTCGCGAATCAGCTCGGCCATTGCGGCGAATAGAAACTTATGTCCCTTGCGATGATTAAGCCGCGAGACACAGACGAGCGAGAGCCTGCCGTCCATGCTTAGCTCCGATCGTAATGAGGAGATTTTTTCCGGTGTGACCGCGTCGAACCGCCCGGTTGTCTGTCCGTACGGAAGAACGGTGACCTTATTATCGGCGACGCCCTCCCGCTCGACCAGGAATTCCCGCACCATTCGGGACGGTGCGATGATGTGGTCGGCGAGTCGGCTAATGTAACTGTCGACAGCCAGATAAAAGCGTCGTTTCACCGATGAGGTAATAACGTGGATGGCGTCGGAGTGGTGCCGGGTGAGCACGGTGTATATCCCGGCTCGCCGCGCCGCAAAGAGTGCGACAAGGGCAGGATCGAATAGGTGAGCATGGACAATGTCGGGAGCGGCTGTGGCCAGGATAGATTTTATCCCTCTGTATGCCTGTGGATACGCACCCCGGCCCAAAGAGTCGAGGCCCACCGCTTTGAGCCCGCGACGCTGGAAATCTTGCACGAATTCACAATCGGCAGATCCAAACGTCACAAACGAAAACTCCACGTCCGACGGATCGGTGTGATCGGCCAGGTTGACGAGGTAGTAGTTTTCCTTCTCTACGTTGGTGACGTGGAGAACTTTGATGGGCTTCATCGCAGCACTCACTTCCGGCGGCAGACGTACATCATCATATTGGCCGCTGCCCATCGCAACGCCTTTACACCCAGGCCGAGCAGCGGGATTGACGCGTCTTCGCTCACGACGAGGCGCTTTAGGAACGGCACGGCGGGGTCGCGGGCCAGCGGTTGAAGGTCAATTTTCTCGACGACAGGCCGCGCAGCCCGCGGTCCGGGCTCGACGGCAAACTCACCCCCGCCGTTTGAATTGAGAAACGGCAGCTCATACAGCCCCCAGGTTACCGCATAACCCTGAGTCTCGATGCAGACGAGCCCGGCATTATCGAGCATGGAGATAAATTCGGGCCGGGTGTAAGCGTATTGGAAAAACTGCCGATCTTTCTCCGATCTCTCGTCGACAGACGCTCGATCGACTACCTTCCAATCCAATTTACGAAACGGCATCAGAATTTTTCTCAAAGGATTGTAATAGGGCACGCTGATCAATAGGATTCCGTCGTTCCGTAAAACGCGGCGCGCCTCATCGAGAGCGGCATCGGCCCCGCCCTCAAAGTGCTCGACTACGCCGCCGGAATAATACAGGTCGAAAGTCTCATCGGCGAATGGCATCTTTGACACGTCGCCGCCGCTAAGTTTCAGATGCGGAGCGCGTCGGTGGAGCGTGTCGAGGGCCTTTTGCGCAAAATCCAGGCCAATGACACGGAATCCGCGGGCGTCGTAGTAACCAATGTAGTTACCCACCCCGCAGCCGCCCTCGAGCATAAGCGAGTCCTGTTTTAAGTATTTCTCAAAAAGCGGACGCAGCGGATCGACGGCGGAAAACCGGACCGAGCGCTCAAAATCCGCGGCCGCCCAATTATCTTCCCAGAAATCCGGCGAGCTGCCGGCATGGGCCTGATTGTGAAACATCTTGAGCATCGTTAAGCGGTTCGTTTAAAAATCGAAAGGGCAGCAACGGCTTTTGTAACGGAATGGCGAAAAGTGATAACGATAATAAAGCTTAACACCAACCACATTAGGCCCGCCCAGACAGGACTTGGAAAGATCACGAGAAACGCGACGGATGCGATGCTGGGTACAACGGCGAGCGTATTCCACGAGAGCGGCACGCCCGCGGATAGTTTTAGCGCAACCGCATAGGCAAAAGTTGCGGCCACCGCCGCAAACAGACTCGCTGCCGCACAGCCTATCAATCCATATTTGGGTATCAGCACTGCGTTGCACGCAATGTTGGTCACTGCGGCAGCGATTGCGGCGATCGACGCGATGTATGTCCGCGAGGTGGCATTCGTGACAGGTGAATATCCGATTGCGACAGGTATGGCCGCGACGGAGGCCGCCAACAGGATCCATAGAGGCCGAGTGGCCTCGGTGTACTCGGCACCGAAGACCAGTGGAATCGCAAAGAACATTACAAAGGCGAGAACTGCACAACCTACACCCCAGAGGAGCGTCAAACCCGGCAGCATATGTCGAAAATAGTCGAACGATCGCTCCTTTTGCGACTCGCTCTGTAGGGTGATAAATAGCGGCAGGAGCAAAGTATTGGCGAGTGTCGGAAGCTGGATTGCAATCGCGGCAATCTGTGTTGCCACGGAATAGACGCCGAGATCAGCCGTCGATAGATAGTTCGAAATAAAAACAGCGTCGACATAGCTTCCCGAGAAATACCCGACAAGGTAAAACGGCACCAAAGGCAACGAGTAGATAAGCACCTTGCGAACGAAGGCCGCGTCGACTGAGAACCTGGCGGAAATAAAAGGCAGCAAACGTATGAAGCCGGCAATAGCCATTACCGCCGGAGCAATTGCGAAACACGCCATCGCCGCCCCACCAGTAAGCATGCCCATTCCGAGCAGTAACGCAATCCCGGCGAAGATCATAAGCCGCTCCACCATCTGCAGTGCGCCTTGGACGAGCGGCAATTTAACGGCCTGTAAACTCATCTGGACGTGCACCCAGAAGGCGGTCGCTGCAAAATGGCCGAGGACGAGCCAGAATGTCTCGGGAGCAAGTTTTAGCCAGCCGGCTAGAGGCGGGAACCATAAGCTGGCGGCCGCGATAACCAGGATCAGGTTAACTGTGAGCGTGATCAGCCTGACCCAGAACACGCGGGCAATCGCGCGGGTCTCGACAAATTCTTCTACACCAAACCGCACTACGGCTACGGCGGTCCAATTGGTTAGCACCTGTGCCACCTGCGACGCGGCAATAACGGCGATGATGCCGCCATAGCCGTCTCTGCCCAGATTTTGTGTAATCAGATAGACCGAGCCAAACGAAAATAAGGCGCTCCCGGCTTGAAAGCCGATCAGCGCGGCGTAGTTACGCGGAGCATTGCGAATGTCCCATCCGGAGGTTTGGCGTTCGGATTTTTCGGTCACGATGTCTGCCGGGTCAGCACTCACTTAGCTTAATGGTGGTCGCCGCCCTTCGGCAGGTTGCCGTGATAGATTTCGCCGCCGGTCGCGACAAATTCTTTTGCCTTTTCGCCCATGCCGACCGCCAGGGCTTTTCCTTCCTCAAGGCCCTGTTTCTCCGCATATTCACGGACATCCTGGGTGATCTTCATCGAGCAGAAATGCGGCCCGCACATCGAGCAAAAATGGGCGAGTTTTGCGCCCTCGGCAGGCAGCGTTTCGTCGTGAAACTCCTTTGCCTTTTCTGGATCGAGACCGAGGTTAAATTGGTCCTCCCAGCGAAACTCGAAACGCGCTTTTGACAGAGCGTTGTCGCGATACTGAGCACCCGGATGACCTTTGGCGAGATCCGCTGCGTGAGCAGCAAGTTTATAGGTAATTACGCCTTCTTTCACGTCCTGTTTGTTGGGCAGACCGAGGTGCTCTTTCGGCGTGACGTAACAAAGCATTGCGGTGCCAAACCATCCGATCATCGCCGCTCCGATTCCACTAGTGATGTGGTCGTAGCCCGGGGCGATGTCCGTGGTGAGCGGCCCGAGCGTATAAAACGGGGCTTCGCCGCAGATTTCCAGTTGCTTATCCATATTCTCTTTGATCAAGTGCATAGGCACGTGGCCCGGGCCCTCGATCATCGTCTGGCAATCCATTTCCCAGGCGATCCTTGTCAACTCGCCAAGTGTGTCGAGCTCGGCGAATTGAGCCTCGTCATTCGCATCAGCGATGGATCCCGGACGCAGTCCGTCGCCAAGCGAGAAAGCGACATCATACGTCCGCATGATCTCGCAAATCTCTCTAAACCTCGTGTACAGAAAGCTTTCCTCATGATGCGAGAGGCACCATTTGGCCATGATCGACCCGCCGCGGCTGACGATTCCGGTCGTGCGCCTCGCCGTCATCGGAATGTACGGCAGCCGAACTCCGGCGTGGATCGTAAAGTAATCGACGCCTTGCTCAGCCTGCTCGATGAGCGTGTCGCGGTAAATTTCCCAAGTCAAATCCTCAGCCTTCCCGTTTACCTTTTCAAGCGCTTGATAGATCGGCACGGTACCGATAGGAACGGGCGAGTTACGCAATATCCACTCGCGTGTCGCGTGGATGTTCTTGCCCGTCGAGAGGTCCATAACGGTGTCGGCACCCCAGAGCGTCGACCAGCGCATCTTTTCAACCTCTTCCTCAATCGACGAAGCGATAGCAGAATTACCGATGTTTGCGTTGATTTTCACCAGAAAATTGCGGCCGATGATCATCGGTTCGCTTTCCGGGTGATTGATGTTGTTGGGGATAATTGCCCGGCCGCGGGCGACCTCGTCGCGGACGAACTCGGGTGTGACGAACTCGGGAATCGCAGCACCGAACGAATCGCCTTTGTGCTGATGGTCGAGAGAGCTCCTATCGTCGCCCGCCGGAGCTTGGCCCGCCCTTCCGAGATTCTCGCGGACCGCGATGTACTCCATCTCAGGCGTGATAATGCCCTTGCGGGCATAATGCATCTGCGTAACGCAGGCTCCGGCTCTAGCTCTAAGCGGTGCGCGTCGCAGACCCGGAAATTCTTCGAGCGTCCCTCGCTCATTTACCTTGGCGATCGCCTCGGCACCCTTAGTCAAATAGCCGTTGTCTTGAGGCAGGATCGTGCGGCCGATATACTCCTCGACGTCGCCCCGCTCGATGATCCAATCGCGACGCCCGGCGGGCAAGCCTTCGCGCACATTACACTTGGCTTCGGCATCAGTCCAGGGACCGCTCGTGTCATAGACCCGCACGGGCTCGTTTTCGTGGATTACGCCGTTAAAATCTTTAGATGGAGATAGGGCGATTTCGCGGAACGGTACCCGCAGGCTGTGTCGATCCTGATTAAGTGTCGAGCCGTTCGTCTCGACATATACCTTCTGCGAAGCCGGTAATTTTGCCTGATCGTTCGACTGTTCTGCTGACTGCTGACTCATTTGTTTTTCTCCCTTCGTCGGTATTATCCGCATCAGGTTTTTAGGGTCTTGTTTCTCGCTAAAACGAGCAACAACTCTCAGCTCTCGCTCCCCTGAAAACGTCGTGGTGCAAGTCGATATTAGCAGTTTTCTCTACGTCTTACGATTACATTGTTGGAATGTAATCGGGCGAACATTCACCGACACTTTGGGGCCATAGACTTTCCGGGTAATCAGTAAAACGATTCTCAGGAGGAATTTATGACAACAAGATCAATCCAGTATCTGATCGCGAGCACCCTGGCCCTCTCTGTAGCAGGCTGCGGCGGCGCAGCTACGAATAACGCGAATAACGGAAATCGAATGTCGAATATGAATGCGAACAGCAATTCGTCTGTCTCAAACACAATTGGGTCGGCGGCGAATTCTATAGCTAATGCGGCGGCCTCGCTTACGACCGACAGCCCGAACGATTTCATGATAGATGCAGCCCACGGCGGAATGGCCGAGGTTGAGAACAGCAGGGTTGCACTGCAAAAGAGCAAGAATGCCGAGATTAAAAAGTTTGCCCAGATGATGGTGAGTGACCACACCAAGGCCGGTGAAGAACTCAAGACTCTCGCCGCGAAGAAAAATGTCACGCTTCCCAACGATCTCGGATCGCATAAGGATGACAACGATGATCTAAAGGAGGCTACTGCCGACTTTGACAAGATGTATGTCGATACGATGGTGGCCGACCACGAAGACACTGTCGCCGCTTTCCAGGCTCAGGCCGACAAATCGACCGACGCCGATGTCAAGGCCTTCGCCGCGAAGACTTTGCCCACGCTCAAGAGCCATCTCGAGATGGTCAAGGGTATCCAGAACAAGATGTCCGGTAATATGGGCGCGAACTCAAACGGGAATATGAACGCTAACAAACGCTAATATCGGTTTGACAGGGCGACGCGTCCAAAGGATCGTCGCCCTTTTTTCCTTTTTTCAGAGGGCGGTCCCGGCCTGTCGGTCGACGAAGCGGAACCGTTAAGACTGCCAGAGGACAAAAAATGAAAGCACTTTGTTGGTACGGGACAGGCGATGTTCGCGTCGAAGAAGTTCCGGATCCGAAAATAGAAAATCCGCGCGACGCGATCGTTAAGATCACCTCCACCGCTATCTGCGGATCAGATCTGCATCTCGTCAATGGGTTTCAGCCGACCATGGAAAAGGGTGACGTTCTCGGCCACGAAAATATGGGCGAAGTGGTCGAGGTCGGCAGCGGGGTGTCGAATCTGAAAGTGGGCGACAAGGTCGTTGTGCCATTTGTGATTGCATGCGGAAATTGCTTCTTCTGCGACAGGGAGATGTATTCGCTCTGCGACATATCCAATCCAAATGCCAAGCTGGCCCGCGATGCGATGGGGCAATCACCAGCCGGGCTTTTTGGTTTCTCACATCTTTTGGGTGGTTTTGCCGGAGGTCAGGCCGAGTATCTTCGAGTCCCGTTCGCAGATGTCGGCCCGTTCAAAGTGCCGTCGGACATCGAGGATGATAAGGTTTTGTTCCTGTCAGACATATTCCCCACCGCGTACATGGCAGCCGAGAATCTCGGGATTGAAGAAGGCGATACGGTCGCGATCTGGGGCGGCGGCCCGGTAGGTCAGCTTGCCGTAAGATGCGCATGGCTGCTCGGCGCTGCACGCGTAATAATGATCGACGAGGTTGCTGAGCGACTGGCGATGGCTCAGTCAAGCAAGGCTGAGATCATCAACTATTGCAAGGACGACGTATATGACACGTTGATGGCGATGACCGGCGGACAGGGCCCCGCCCGGTGCATGGATGCAGTTGGCCTCGAGGCCCATGCGGGCGGCACCTTTGACGGTGTGGTCGATCGGGTCAAATCGGCCGTGATGCTCGCCACCGATCGTCCCCACGTTCTCCGCCAGGCGATCATGGCCTGCCGCAAGGGCGGCACCATATCAGTGCCCGGCGTATACGTCGGGTTGGTCGACCACCTTCCATTCGGCGCGGCCATGAACAAGGGGCTGACTATTAAAATGGGGCAGACACACGTGCAGAAATATATGCCGATGTTGTTTGATCTCATCGAAAAAGGCGAGATCGACCCGTCCTTTATCATCACCCACAAGATGGCATTGGCCGACGCTCCGCACGGTTACGACATCTTTAATAATAAAGAAGATGAATGTATCAAGGTTGTGCTCAAACCCGACATGGTCAGTGAGCAACCGCAGTCGACTAAGACGTAGATAGGCGTCCGGGGTCGGGATGAGGGTAGACGGCCATTATGAGATCGAAGAATGTTAATGAGCGGGCGCATCGTCGTGGTGGGAGCTTTAACGGGCCCTTCCTAATCCTTCCCGTTGTGTTGATCCTATGCTTCGGTGTCGCGGCCCAAGACGACGAAGAAGAAGATCTGATCTCTCCGACCCGACCAGGCGTTTCCGAGTCGGTCGGCGTGCCTAAGAAAGGAGTTGTACAGCTCGAGTACGGCGGTGAATTCGATTTTCGTTCGCCAGAGTTTAAGAATGAACAGAGCGGCCCGTCAGGCGTTTTCTTGGGTGCGCATAAACGATTACGCCTCGACTTTGAGTTCACCACCTTTATATCCCAGCGAAATCGGATGGAAATGCGTGAGACCGGTATCGGCGATGTAAGTCTGGGATTTAAGGCAATATTTCGCGATAAGCCCAAGGAACGCCTCGGAGTCGGGATGTCCTATTCAGTAAAGCTCCCTGCGGCCAGTGAGGAAAAAGGGCTTGGAACCGGGCGAGTCGATCATAATATTCGCCTGATCCTGAACCGGACGTATGGCGACAATGACTTTACGTTCAACCTTTCATACCTGGACGTCGGCCGCGACGACAGCGAGCGTCGCGCTTCAGGCGGACAATTCGTTTTCAGCTATGAGCGGAAGCTGCCCCGCAAGTTCTCGGTGATTGCCGAGACCTGGGGAAACAGCGTGGATGAACGCCAACCGCGGGGAATCTACGTGCTTGGCGCGGTGACGTATAAGGTCAGCCGACGCGTTCGAGTCGATGGAGGCTTTCGGCCCGGCTTTGGTTCACATGCACCAAAGTTTAATGCTTTTGCCGGACTTGCCTTGGGAATCGGCGGGTAGAGTCTGCGGTGCTGTCACGTAAAGGCTGCGAATTTTAGAAACAGTTTTCCGCGAGCCGACATCTTACCCTCATGAGATCCCTGCAAGCGCCCTTTGTCCTCGTGAAAATATCCATATCCATTTTGCTGATCGTTTCCTTTCTCGGCCTCGGCTGCGACAACTCGGCTCCTACTGGCGCCGCGGAGATCACGGACTTTGAGACGCAGGACAAGGTCAAATTTCGGGTGGAAACCTATGTCGGAGGGCTCGAGGTGCCGTGGGGTTTCGCATGGCTGCCAAACAAAAATTTGCTCGTCACCGAGCGTCCCGGCCGAGTGCGTTTGGTCGAGAATGGGAAGCTAAGGCCTGAGCCCGTCTATTCTGTCCCGGATGTGGAACCGTCGAGCGAGAGCGGATTAATGGACGTCTCGGTCCACCCCAGTTTCGCCGCGAATAACTTTGTATATCTCGCATATTCTTACGCAGCGGACGGCAAGCGTGACAAGGTCGTTAGATATAAATACGTCGATAATAAGTTTACCGAGCCCACAGTCATTATTGCCGACATGCCCGCGGCGCCCAATCACGCGGGCATGCGTGCGAGGTTTGGCCCTGACGGCAAACTGTATATCACGGTCGGTGATTCGACCGACTGGGAGCTGGCGCAAAAGCTGGACTCGCTGGCGGGCAAAACGTTGCGGCTGAATGACGATGGAACGATTCCACCCGACAATCCCTTTATAAAGACGCCCGGTGCACGGCCCGAGATTTGGTCATACGGCCATCGAAATGCCCAGGGTCTGGCGTGGCAGCCCGGTTCCGGCTTGATGTTTCAGACCGAGCACGGGCCGAGTAGTTTTGAGGGCAAGGGATCGGGAGGTGATGAGGCAAATATCGTCGAAGCCGGTAAGAATTACGGGTGGCCGACCATCCACCATACCCAAACCCGCGATGGAATGGTTTCGCCTCTGCTCGAATATTCACCAGCGTGCGCGCCCGGGAGCGCCGCATTTTATAATGGATCGCAGTTGCCGGATTTCAAGGGCAATTTCTTCTTCGGATGTCTTCGTAGTGCACGGATTATCCGCGTTAAGCTGAACGGACGGAACGTCGTATCGCAAGAGAACTTGTTTAACGGCGTCTACGGCCGCATCCGCGAAATTGGCGAGGGGCCGGACGGATTCATTTATTTCTCCACCTCAAACCGCGACGGCCGAGGCTCGCCCGCCAAAGAAGACGACCGCATTCTGCGTATCGTGCCCTCAAAATAACGCTGAGTTTAGCCGTCACGATCGACGCCGATCCATTTGTCCTCTTTTAGATGTCTGGTCGTGTGCTCGGTGACCGAGGGGAAAATATCACCGGCGGCCGGGGAACTGAGCTCATTTGCACCAGTCTCGTCCGTCGTACCGTCGGCAGTCAGGCTGCCGAGACGCTCCTCGTTGTCCTCGGTCGCCGTCGACACCGATAAAAAGATTCCGTTAATTACAAAAGCAATTCCTATAAAAAAGCACACTACGCCGAGCGCGGCGAGGAACAGCAGGTCATCTTTATCCATGGCGGCGGCGGTAATGGACATCCCTACGGCTGCACCGAGACCGATGCAGGATAGGATCGTTCCGGTGCGCATCCGCCGCATCCGCTTCTCACGCGGCGATTCGAGAAACTTCTCGACCTCAGGCAAAACTTCTTCGGCGACCAAAGCCAGCTCTTTGGCCGTCCGAGTTTCGCGTATACGATCTGCCAAGGCCCTGGCGATTTCAGCCCGTGCGGCCGCTCCCGACGATGTCTCTGCGGACGCAAGGCCGGACCGCACGCGCCGCATGTCGCTGCCGCATGCCCGGCAAAATGGGTTTGCATTCGTTTCCTGAACGCCACAATCCGGACAGAACATATTTTTTGTGTCTCCGCTGATTTGTTAACGAAAGGTAGTCGTCAAATGTTCTGGCGGTAACGCCGCATCTGCCCGGAACTCGGGGACCCTTGCTTGCAGGGTGGGTTCTTTGGCGAGGCGTTTTGTATTCCAAAAATTGAAATATCCCTGGCGCTTATCAGCGTTCTTTTGAACGCAATGCAGGCAAGGGTGCCTGCGTTCCCAGCTTGCAGAATAGGGTGACTGCGTTCCTGGCGTGCAGGCGAGGATGCCTGCGTTCCGGGCTACTTCTCGCTTTCCAGCGTCTCTTTTGCTTCCAGCAGCTCGGCTTCGTGTGCGGAGGTTACAACGGGATAATGCAGCTTTAGAGATTCCATCTTCTTTACCAGAACCTGCGAAACGGCGAGCCGCGTAAACCATTTTTTATCAGCGGGGATGATGTACCAGGGCGATCTTTCCGTCGAGGTCGCAGCAATGGTTTCGGAGTATGCCTTCATATAGTCCTCCCAGAAACCCCGCTCTTTGACGTCACCCATTGAAAATTTCCAGTTCTTTTCCTTTTCATCGATGCGGGAAAGAAATCGGGCCTTCTGCTCGTCCTTGGATACATTGAGGAAGAATTTGACGACGTGGGTACCGTTATCGTGCAGATGATCTTCCCAATCCTTAATCTGCTTGAAACGTTTTTTCCAAACACCCTTGTCCCGCTTTAATTCCGGCGGAAGCTGCTGGCCGGCGATAATTTCGGGATGCACCCTGACGACGAGCACCTCTTCGTAGTGGGAGCGGTTAAAGACGCCGATCTTGCCGCGGTCCGGCAAATTCTTTTGGCACCGCCAAAGAAAGTCGTGATCGAGCTCCTCGGGCGACGGCTGCTTAAAAGAGACGACATGACAGCCCTGTGGATTGACCCCGCTGAAAACGTGCTTGATCGCGCCGTCCTTGCCCGCCGCGTCCATCGCCTGAAATACGACGAGCAACGAGTAAACGTTGTGAGCGTAAAGAGTGTCCTGCAGTTCGGCGAGCCGCTCAACATTGCCTTTGAGCAACTCGACTGCTCCGCGCTTGTCGGTGTAACCGGCAGTAAAATCGGTCGGGTGTTTTCTAAAGTCGACCTTCGAACCCTCGACTACACGTAGTTTTTCAATATTCATATTGGTAGATTAAATTCATGCCTATCGCTATCAGTTATAAGCTATCAGATGTTTCAGAATAACCGCAAAATATGAGACGCGTCACGACTATTGCGATGCTGCTGCTGTTGCTGCCGATCGTCACCTTCGGCCAATCTAAGCTGGTGCCGCAAAAGATTGCGCTCAAGGGCAGCCGGCCATTCACCCTCAACTTACCATCTGACTATGAAATCATTGCGGCAGCCGAGGGCTTTCGGCGTCCACGTTTCTTTGCTAAGTCGCCTGACGGCCGAATTTTCATTACCGACCTGTACAACCTCACGGATAATAAGCGCGGTGCGATCTATATCCTCGATGGCTGGGACGCCACATCCGGCCGGGTTACGTCGGTCACGCAATACCTGGCAAAGCTCCAGAATCCCAACAGCGTTCAGTTTTATCGGGACCTGTCGGGTCAAGACTGGCTGTATATTGCGGAAACCGCAAAGCTGACTCGTCGAAAATTTACGAGGGGCGAGAGCGTTCCGAGTGATCGAAGCCCGGAAACGATCGCCACCTTCCCCGATTATGGATTGAGCTACAAATACGGCGGCTGGCATCTCACACGCACGATAGCCTTTTCGCCGGCCGGAAAGCTCTATGTATCGGTTGGGTCATCCTGCAACGCGTGCGAGGAAAAAGAGAAGGTTCGTGCGACCGTACTCGAGATGAACCCCGATGGCACGGGTCAACGAGTATTTGCCCGGGGACTCCGAAATGCGGTCGGGCTCCGGGTGGTTGCGGACGAAATCTTGGCGACCAACCAGGGCTCAGACCATCTCGGACTATCAAAGCCCGACGAGACCTTTCACGCGTTGCGAGACGGTGCCGATTACGGATGGCCCTACTGTCACACGTCAAACGGCAGAGTGTTTCGCGATCCGAAATTTCGACGCCGCTCCGGATGTGCAAATGTCCCGCGGCCCTACGCATACTTTCCGTCGCGGTCTTCGGCTCTCGGCTTTGATTATTTTGACGAGTCCGCAACTGATGCGGCCCTGAAAAACTCGTTTGTCGTCGCACTGCATGGGTCAACCGATAAAGCGTTGGGCCACGGCTATAAAATCGTTGGGATGCGGCGGGGTGAACGTGCTCGCGACCTAATAACCGGATTCTTGCGGGGCGGCTCGGTATACGGGAGGCCGTGCGACATTCTGCGGCTGGATGCCAACTCGTTTCTTTTCAGCGACGATCACGCGGGTGTCATCTATCTTGTCCGGCGAAAGGGCAGCACGCCGACCATCGCCAAAGCCGAGCTCGACTTCGGCTTATTTCGTCCACTCCTCAGCGGTATGCACGTCAACTTTGATAGGTACCTTGGCAACGAATTCTTCGCCCGCCCGCAGCATTGACCCTTCCAGTTTTGCCGCGATTACTTCTGCCTCGGCGATGTCGCACTCGACGATCACCTCGTCGTGAACGATGTTGACCAGGCGTGCGGATGTCGCCCGGATATCGTCGTGCAGTAGGCGCAGGGCCCGTTTAAGGATATCGGCCGAGGTGCCTTGAATGGGCATATTCTTTGCATATCGCTGTGCACCGCCGACGGACGAGCGGTCGCCCGCATCAAAATTGATCCGCGCCAAACGGCCGGATTTTGTTCGTGCCGAACGCTCGGTCAGGACATCTTTCGCACGCATCCTCAGCCACTCGTCCATCCGCGGATAGGTCGCGAAATATTTACGCAAGGTGTTTTCCGCATCACTTTGGGAAAGTCCCGTCATCATCGCAAAACGCGACGCGCCAATACCATACACGACGCCAAAGTTGAGTCGTTTCGCAAATGAACGCTGGTCTGCCGTCACGTCCTCGGCCTTAATTCCGAATACCTGTGCAGCGGTAGCCGAATGAAAATCGGACCCCGCAATGAACGCATCGATAAAATTTTTGTCGTCGGAAAAGTCCGCCAAGATCCGCAGCTCGATCTGTGAATAGTCCGCGATCACAAACGTGCGCCCTTGAGAGGCCATGAAACAGCGGCGGTATTCGGCCTCGTGCGGTATCTGCTGCAGGTTTGGGCTGGAGCAGGAGAACCTTCCGGTGGGAGCTCCGATCTGTCGGAAATCAGCATGAATGCGTCCGGTTTTTGGTTCGATGAACTCTAGAATGTTCTCACCAAAGCTTTGGCTGGCCTTGGCGGCGGTGCGGTATTGGAGAAGCTTGGCGACCTGCGGGTATTCGAGAGCAAGCGGTTGCAGTTCCCATGCGCGGGTTGTATTTGGAATTGGGATACCGAGGTTAACGAGCGCATCCATTACCTGCGCCTGTGAGTCGAGGTTGATCTCAGGCCGGCCAAACAGCGACGCCTGAGCGACACCGGCCGACAACATATCCTGCAGCTCCTCGCCATATTTTGCCTGTGCCTTAGAAACGACAGCGAGCTGCTCACGCCAGCGGCCCTGGTCCAGATAGATGCCGTTGAGCTCCAACTCGGCGATCGGCACTACGCACTCGTTCTCTAGTTTCAGTACATCGGTCAAACCGTCTGTGGCTATGCGTTCGTCTAGCTTTTCGCGAACCTCGGGCATTATCGCAGCGTCTCTCGCGGCGTATTCGATCTGATTCGACGTGAGCTCTGGGGCACCCCAATCGCTGACTTGTTCCGTTTTATCAAGCGTTCGGCCGAGGAAAAACTGCACGACGTCGGCAAGCCCATGACGCCGGTCGCCCTCGCCTGCGGCCACTAAAACGCTCGCGAGATAAGTGTCGTATACGCTGCCCACCTCGACCCCGAGGTGATGGCGGACCCATTTTGTGTCAAATTTTGCGTTATGGGCGATCTTCGTTTGACGATTGGACGCGAGAAGGTCGCGTAGAGGTGTGAGCTGAGCGTTCTCCCGCAAGTCCCCGTTCCGACCGAAAGGCTTGAGGTCAATGACTTTAGTGTTTACGCCATTGCTCAGCTGCACGAGCCGGAGTTCACCCTTATAAGGATCAAGGTCGGTCGTCTCCACATCAAAGCCCAAATAAGGCTCATCGCGCAGCTCGTCAACGGCTTTCTTTAGCGATTCGGCGTCGCTGACAAGCTGAAAATAAATCTCCATACGGGGTTACCCTCGATTATATAGCGCCCGACGGACCTTTCATAAAAGCGGCGGCCATTCAATATTTAGTGTTTACTTCCACGGGCCCTTTGTTTATACTGTGCGAGGTTTGCCACGCCGTGAAATATATTTGCAGGCGGAACAGGGCGAAGGATCTAGAGGATTTTAGAGATTAAAGATTAGTTAGATTGAGTTTTATCGGGTTTGAGGCACGATTCTGATAAGGATTTGGTGCTCCCCGAATGTGGATCGGCAGTCGCTCATCCACGAGAAGAGTTCCCCGCGTGAAGAAAATTTCATTACTTGCCGATTGGAAATCATTTCCAAGCCCAAGCTATAAAACCGAAACAGCGCACTCTTTTCTAATATCGAGCTAGCCGCAGCATCGTCTAAATTCCAACCAAATCTTCGCTTCATGTCTGTGCTTTAAAAGGCGGGGCTTTCGCACTGAATTTTGCACATAAGGAAGTAAAAATGTCTAAAGAAATGATAGTAAGCGTCAACGGACGCGAAAAGAAGATCGCCATTCTTGATAATGGCCGGGTCACAGAATTTTATATCGAACGCGGTGAGGAAAACTCCGGCGTCGTCGGTAACGTCTATAAGGGCCGCGTAATGCGCGTGCTGCCGGGAATGCAGTCCGCGTTCGTCGACATCGGCCTCGAGCGCGATGCGTTTTTATATGTATCGGACTTCTTTGACGAAGAAGAAGAGATCGAACGCATCGTGATGGAGAAAGGAAAGAAAACGTCGCCGGAAGAGGCGAAGCGTGAAGCAAACGACCAGATCGAACGCAGTCGTGCCGAGCGCGAAAAGCAGATGGAGGCCGTGCAGGAAATTGCCGAGCCGATGGCCGAAACGCCGCAGCAGCAAGCGGATGAGAACCTCTCGGACGCTTATGAACGGGTAGAGGAACCGGAAGAGGAAGAAGTCTCGGCACCTGTCGAGCCGGAGGCCCGGCCGAAGCGAGGCCGGGGACGCGGACGAAAAGAGCAGGTTGAAATCATCGATGAGCCCATGGCCGATGCGGATAATCAATGGGATGTCGAAGCTCGCGAGCCGGTCGAGGTCGATTTTGACAATTCGGGCTTTGAGCGAATCAGCGATGATGGCGAGCCCGGTGAGTCGTTTAAGGACGCTTATGTACAAGAGGCAATCATTGACAGGGTGAGGGCGGTCGAGTTTGACATGGAGAGCACGGCCGAGGCCGAGGTCGGGTCACTGTTTTCCGAAGTCGCGACCGATGTTGGCGGCTTCGAGAGGATCGCTGACGAAGAAGATGAGACGCCGGCTCCGAAAAAGCCGCGCGGCAAAGGAAAACCCGCCGACGGCGAGGACGCAGTTGCGGCCAAACCAAAAGTCCCGAGAAAGCGGGCGGCTGGAGCCAAGGGTAAGTTCTCAAAGACTTCGAAGGCGAAGAAAACAAAAACAGATGGCCTAGAGGACACCGAAGCCAGTCACCGAGAGTCACCGGATAGTGCCGAGATGGCCGTCCGTCGGGGTGGGCGCGGTCGCCGCCGGGGCGGTAAAAAAGAAGATGAAGGTGTCGAGGAAGGATTAGAAAGCGTCGACGGGGAATCGGCCGTCGAGACAGCGGTGGATACTGACGATCCGGTCGAGGCAATGTCGGAGGGCCCCGGCGATGCCCAGGAACAGCAGACGCCGCCCGAAACTACAACAGAGGAACCAGCGCCCGCGGGCGAGGACCGAGGCAGCGGACGTGAACGAACTGACGGCCGCGACCGCAGCCGACGCGCTCCGCGCGGCCGGGACGACCGTCCGAGGGAGGAACGCCCACGCGAGGACCGGCCGCGAGACGACCGTCCCCGGGAAGATCGCCCACGGGAAGACCGCCCGCGTGAGGATCGCCCACGTAATGATCGCCCACGCGAGGAACGTCCGCGAGACGACCGTCCACGCGGCGACCGGCCGGGTGGCGACAACAAGCGTCCTGATCGAAACGACCGGGGCCGCGACCGCGGGCCACAGCCGACTATCTCGGATCTGCTCCGCGAGGGGCAGGAGATCCTTGTGCAGATCGCCAAAGAGCCGATTGCGAAGAAGGGCGCGCGCATTACATCTCACATCGCCCTACCCGGACGCTATCTCGTTTATATGCCGACGATCGAGCATCTAGGCGTCTCGCGAAAGATCGAATCGGCGACCGAGCGAAGTAGATTGAGACAGACAATTCAACGCATCCGCCAGGACGCGGAAATTCCGTCGGGTGGTTTTATCGTCCGCACGGCCGGGATCGGCGTGCCCGAGGAAGATCTGCGTAACGATGCAAAGTATCTCGCGCGGATGTGGGTCGATTCGAAGAAAGGCTCTGAGAAAAAGAAATCTCCCGCCCTCGTACACCAGGATCTCGATCTCGTTCAACGCATCCTTCGCGATCAGTTGGCTGATGACTTTACGGCGATCCGCGTCGATAGCGAAGAGGAGTATCTGCGTACGGTCGAGTTTATCAATCTGATCCAGCCGAGGCTCGTAAAGCGGATCAAACTGTACACTCGCGATGAGCCGATCCTCGATTATTACGGCGTGCAGGAAGAGATCGACAAGGCGCTCAAACCGCGCGTATGGCTCAAGTCTGGCGGCTATCTGGTTATCAATCAGACCGAGGCCCTCATCGCCGTCGACGTGAATACCGGTAAATTTGTCGGTAAAGGCAATGCCCGGCTAGAGGACACGATCACGCGGACGAATATGGAGGCTGTCGATGAGATTGCCCGCCAGATACGCCTTCGTGACCTGGGCGGCATCATCGTCCTCGATCTGATCGATATGGAGGATCGTCGCAACCGCAATAAGGTAGCCCAGGCACTGCAAGAGGCTCTCGCCTCCGACCGGTCGCCAAATAAAGTGCTGTCGTTCAACGATTTCGGTCTGATCATCATGACGCGCAAGCGTGTCAAGCAGTCGCTTGAGCGCACTATGTGTGCACCGTGCGATTACTGCGAGGGTGCCGGCTGGGTTAAATCGCCGATCACCGTCTGCTACGAGATACTGGCCGAGGCGCGGCGATTGTCGAAAAATGTCGAAGACGTCCGCCACACAACTGTCCGCGTCCACCCCGATGTTGCACAGGCATTAAGAGGTTCGGAGTTCGAAGTGCTGGAGGAAATCGAGTCCTATCTAGGCGCTGTGGATGTAACGTCGGATAAGTCAGTCCACCAAGGCCAGTTCGACTTTGCTTTTGTTTAGGTTGCGTCCAAATAGTAGAGAACCTCATAGGGCTGCGTCGTCAAACGCAGCCCTTTTTTTCTCGATGGAATCCTGCCCACGTTGCGGCGGTTACTGTCAGCGCATAACCCGCCACCAATATCCGACGTCCTACGGTGAACTGCTTGTTTTAGATTGGAAAATTGTGAAGGGTCTCCAGGTTCAAGGAGAGACTGAGGCGCTGGCTGGTGTATGAGGAGAGTGGCATAATTGAATGCACTTTCACCATCGATGGAAAACAAAGCTCTAAATCAGAATCTACACGCCGCTAAAAACTCCAAGAATGACGAGTTTTATACGCAGGTGTCGGACATTGAAAAGGAACTCAAACATTACAAGAATCACTTCAAAGGCAAGGTAGTGTTGTGTAACTGTGACGATCCGCGTGTTAGCGGCTTTTGGGACTTTTTTTCAAAAAACTTCGAGCAGTTGGGCTTGAAGAAGCTGATCTCAACCTGTTATAGAAATGAGGAATACAACCTTTTTAGCCAGCACAAGTCAACGCAAGGGATTGCGCTCGAATACACTGGCGATAAGAGCGGTAACCGAATCCCGGACGACGAAGAGATCGAAAAGCACCAACTAAAAGGCGACGGAGATTTTCGCAGCGAAGAATGTATCGAACTGCTAAAACAAGCGGACATCGTAGTGACAAACCCGCCGTTCTCGTTATTTAGGGCGGGCACGATTGGCGTTCGAGTTACGGCCTCGCTACCGCTCAGGCCTCCGTCGGCGTGGCAAGCATCATTGAATGCAAAGTGATGCACTACCGAAAAGACACGAGGGAGTGGCTGAAGGATTAGCGAAAATATGCCGCGACCAATTCCACCGATTCCGAACTCGTGCCGACAAATTCCCTCGTACCGCCACTGCGGAAAAGCTCAAGGTAAAAGTGGTCAGGTTTGCGGGCTTTTGGTCATACGTGAACACACAAAGCCCGAATAAAACGACTATGCCGACGCGTATGCTCCTATGGTTAGAGCATCAAGATATGGTCAATATTTGACCTCTTTTTTTGCCTCCTTCGGGTTCGTCGGGCGGGAAAAGATCGTGTCGGAGATCTTTTTATTGAATTCCAAGGATTCGTAATTGATCCGCGACGAGGCCTTGCCGTTTACAAACCGGTCTACGATGTAGGGCGACTTGACACCGCCTGTCTCGACGAATTGCGCATAGCGGTCTTCTTCTTTTATATCTTCGCCGTCGGCGCTCGTGCGCGTGAAGATTGATTTTGCGGGAATCCCGTCCTCGGTAGAGAATTCGAACTCGACGACAAAGCCGTCTTTGTATTTCAACCTCAACACATCGTTTCGCTTGCCGAGAGTTGCTGCCCGGCGGCCGACGTAGCTTAGCTCCGCGTCGCCTTTCCAATATCCCCGCAGCAGGTTGTCGAGGCTCGTCCTGATGCCCCTTCTAAATCCCGCGATCTGATCCGGAGTTTGCGTTTTGATCAGGGACTGATCACCGTCATACACCCAGCCCGTGTCACCTGTATTAACCTGGGTCATTCGCGAACCGTTGCCCTTAAACTCGGTTCGTTCTTTATCGGGAAAAACGATTATGTCTGTAAAACTCTGAAATGAGATGACGACGTTCTCGCGAATGATGCTGAATTTTCCCTTGCCAATCTGTGAATTCACCTTCAGATACCGGTCGCCGCCGAGATTCTGGATCGCCTTCGTGACGATCTCATTCGCACGATTAGATTGAGAATCGGCCTGGGCGCTCGCGGCCGCCGCTAACGCCGCGATTACAAGGAACGAAGATATTAGTCGAGAGAGCATTCTATAGTTCATAAGAAAAAGGCTTAGGTTACAAATATAACCGAAGCCTTTGAGATGCTAAAAACTGCGTCCGGGTTCTTAGTTTAGGTTAAATAGCTCTCCGGGCGTCACCGTGATTTCACCGTCCACCGCGTCGACCACAAACTTGATCGCGGCCTTCCATTCGTTTGTAATGGGCAGTTTTACCTTTTGGTCGATATGACGTTTTAGGAAACGAGCACCGTACGTGTGGCTAAAGCCTTTTTCGGTCAGCAGGTCCAGGGCTGCTTCGCTAACCTCGACGACCTTTCCCTGCCGCTCCATGTTCCGCTGAATTTTAGCCAAGTAGAGCTTAGCGATCTCGCGAACCTCGTCCATGGTGAGCGGGGCAAAGATTATTATCTCGTCAATGCGATTACGAAACTCCGGCGTAAAACGCTCCTCGGCGGCTTTCATCACGTCGCCGCGGATCTGTTTCATATCGCCCTGCGATTTCTGGCCAAAACCGAGTGGCTGCTCGTATTTCTTGAAGTTGTTCGAGCCAAGATTGGACGTCATGATGACGATGGCGTCTGACAGGTAAACCTTTTTACCGCGACCGTCAGTTATCCATCCTTCGTCAAAGGCCTGAAGAAAGATGTTCATCAGATACGGCGAGGCTTTTTCTACTTCATCGAGCAGCAAAACCGTGTATGGATTATCGCGGAGCTGCTCCGTCAGAATGCCGCCGCGCTCCGAGCCGACGATACCGCGAGGCATGCCGATAAGTTTCTCGATGCCGATGGTGCCGTCGCCATATTCGCTCATGTCGATTCGGACCATTTTGCTCTCGTCGCCAAACATAAACTCCGCGACGGCCTTCGCAAGCTCTGTCTTTCCAACTCCCGTCGGGCCCAAGAACAGCAGCACTCCGTCAGGTGCGTAATGATTCTCCTTCAATGGTCCCTTGTTCAGCCTTAAACGCTCGGCGACGGCGCGGACCGCATCCTTTTGGCCGATGACACGACCGGCAAGATCGGCTTCCATCGACGAGAACCGGTCGCTCGTATCGCGATAAATCATGTCACGCGGAATCCGCGATTCCTGCGAGATGACGTCGATGATGTGGTCGGGCCGCACGATAAGCTCGCCCGGCTCATTAATCTCCACCTTGACCGAAGCGGTGTCGAGCCAGCCAATGGCTTTGTCGGGAAGGTGCAGGTGACGGATGTACTTTGGCGACATTTCGAGGGCCGTGTTGATGGCCTCGTCAGAGATTGTCACCGAGTAATTTTTCTCGAGCCGCGGCCTGAGGCCGAGCAGGATTTCTTTTGTCTCGTCGATGGTCGGCTCCTCGACCCGCACCAGGCGGAAACGACGGGCAAGGGCCTCGTCTTCGCCGATATATTCTTTGTACTCGGTGATGGTGGTCGCACCGATAATTCGCAGCTCGCCGCGGGCAAGCGACGATTTAAACATATTCGCCGCATCAGACGTCGTGCCCATCGCCGCACCGGCACCGATGATCGTGTGGGCCTCGTCGATAAAGAGGATGATGTGATCTTTTTCCTTAACCTCGTCGATGATGCCCTTGATTCGCTCCTCGAACATGCCGCGGAGCATCGTGCCCGCGACCAGACCGCCCATCTGAAGCTGGACGATATGTGCGTTGCGCAAACGAGCGGGAACCTTCTCGGGCTCGAGCTCGATCAGGCGTGCAAGCCCCTCGACCACGGCTGTTTTTCCAACTCCCGGTTCCCCAACCAGCATCGGTGAATTAGACCGCTCGCGGTGCGAGAGAATCTCGATCATCTGCAGAATCTCACGCTCGCGGCCGATTGTTGGCGGAAACTTGTCCTGGCGGGCAAGCTTGTTCATCGAGACGCCAAAATGGCGCAGGTACGATGGCAGTTCATACTTCTGCCTGTTGCGTTCTTCCTCTTTGGCTCGCTTGTTGATGCGGGTGCGAGCCGACTGCGCTACCTCTTCCGAGGGGACACCGAGGTTTTGCAGGACATCGTTGAGCACGCTCCGCTCGTCATTAGACAGGACGTAAAAAATATCGCTGCCATCGATCACGCGCCGCCCTTGTGATCGCGCACGGTCCATCGCTCGCTTAAACAATTCCGTTGTCTCAGGAGCGATACGGTAGCCTTTTCCGCTATGCTGGCGCCCGTCTTCCATCCGCTTTTCGATCAGCAGCTTGACCGAACGCGGGTCAACCGACAGGTCACGCATCGTCGATGAAAACAAGTCCTCTTCTTCAAACGCTATCGCATGCAGAATGTGCTCGATCGAAACATAATTCTGATCGCGTTTCTTGGATTCGCCCAGCGCGGTCTCCAAAATACGCTGTCCGCTCTCGCTGAATTTATCCTTATATGCGTCTATATCTGCCATAAAACCTCTACCGTCGTAGCCCCAACCCAATCATAACATCTAGAAACGTAGCCGGCGGGAATTTCGGCATGACCCGAAACCGGCACTTACAGCCGCTTCAACGCTAGTCAATTGAGCTGTCGGCCACCGCTCGCCCAACCTGAACACGTGCGGGCCGCAAGAGCTTGTCACCAAATTTGTAGCCGCGCGCGTATTCCTTGAGTATCTTGCCGTCCTCATCGCTCTCCGCCATATCGACGGCCTCGTGGATCTGCGGGTCAAATGTCTCGCCAACCGAGGGCACTGGCTCGACGCCGACATCTATTAGGGCCCGCTCAAACGATCGGGCCGTGCCCACCACACCGCTTTGCAGATGTTCGATCGATGGATCTGTCTCGCTGGCAGCTACCGCGAGGTTTAGATTGTCGAGGACGGGTAAAAGGGTTGTCAGGAAATTAAACTGGGCCTGCTTTGCGCGATCTTCGAGCGTTTTCATCAGACGAGTCCGCATCTCGGCTGTTTCCTTTTCGAGATTCGCCTTGGCCTCGTCAAACTTTGCCTGTACGCTGACGAGTTTAGACTCGGCCGCTTCCCGGCGTTCGGTTTCAACTTTTAACTTGTCCTCTAGCGCCGTCTCGGCCGCAGGTTTCGTCGGCGGAGAAGGTGCCGGTTCATCGTCATTGACCCGCTCGCCTTTGCCATTGAAGCGGCGTTTGTCGAAAACAGGGATGCCGTCGTCGGCCATTTCATCAAAATTCAAATCTTTCTCGTTCATGTATCTTCCTGAGTTGATTGTAACAAGGCGGAAGCCGCGCGCGATAGTAGGCCTAACAAGCCGCTGCCGCGGGCTTACGTCGAGGCTTCTCCCGTTTCCTCCGCGGGTGAAAACCTCATGGCTCCATCGGCCGCCGACACGCGCACGGTCTGGCCCGAGACGATCTCGCCGCCGAGCATCTTCACGGCCAGCGGGTTTTGTATCAGTGTTTGTATCGCACGCCGCAGCGGCCGGGCACCGTACACAGGATCATAACCCTCATGGACGATCAAATCGCGGGCGGTGTCGTCGAGCTCGAGGCTGATACCGCGTTCGTCCAGGATTTTGCGGAGCTTTTCCAGCTGGACATCGATGATCGAGGCGATTTGCTCGCGGCCGAGCTGGCTAAAGACCACGATGTCGTCGATACGGTTGAGAAACTCGGGCTTAAAGTGATCGCGCAGGACACCTAAGACTTCGGTCCTCATGTCGCGGTCGGCAAGCGGATTCTCAGTCGATGCCTGGATCTCTCGCGAGCCCAGATTTGATGTCATTATCAGGACCGCATTCTTAAAATCGACCACGCGGCCCTTGGAATCCGTCAGCCGGCCATCGTCCAGGATCTGGAGCAACAGATTGAAAACGTCCGGATGGGCCTTTTCGATTTCGTCAAAAAGCACGACCGAATACGGGCGGCGGCGGACCGCCTCGGTCAGCTGGCCGCCTTCCTCATAACCGACGTATCCGGGCGGAGCGCCGATCATGCGTGCGACGGCGTGCTTCTCCATATATTCGGACATGTCGAGCCTGACCATCGCCCGCTCGTCATCGAACATAAACTCGGCTAAGGCCCGCGCCGTTTCCGTTTTACCGACGCCCGTCGGACCGAGGAAAATGAAACTCCCGACCGGCCGATTCGGGTCCTGCAAACCTGCCCTCGCACGTCTAACCGCATTAGATACAGCAGATAGAGCCTCGTCCTGGCCGATCACGCGTTTGCGAAGGCCAGCCTCCATATCGACGAGCTTTTGCATCTCGCCCTGAAGCATTTTTGACACCGGCACGCCGGTCCATTTTGCTACAACCTCGGCGACGTCTTCTTCGTCGACCTCTTCTTTTAGAAAAACACCGTCCTTTTGCAGCTCGCCGAGACGCGCCTGCTCCGACTCGAGCAGTTTCTCGATTTCGGGGATTCGCCCATATTGAATCTCCGCCGCCTTGGTAAGGTCGCCCGCCTGCCGCGCCTGCTCTAGCTCAAGGCGAGCCTGCTCAAGCTGCTCCTTGGCGGTGCGCATTTTCTCGATCTCTTCTTTTTCAGATTGCCACTGGGCTTTCATTCCCGAAGACTCTTCGTTTAGATCGGCAATGCGTTTTTCGATGTCATCAAGCCGTGCTTTTGATTTCTCGTCCGTCTCGCGCGTCAGCGCCTGACGCTCAATCTCAAGCTGCAATATCTCGCGCTCGAGCACGTCGATCTCCTGCGGGAGCGAGTCGATCTCAATCCGAATTCGCGAGGCCGCCTCGTCGATCAGATCAATGGCTTTATCAGGAAGAAACCTGTCAGTAATGTAGCGATTCGATAGCGTCGCGGCCGCGACGATCGCCGCGTCCTTTATTCGAACGCCATGATGCACTTCGTAACGCTCCTTGAGCCCGCGTAGAATTGCAATAGTGTCCTCGACATTCGGCTCGCCTATATACACCTGCTGAAAACGCCGCTCCAGGGCCTTATCTTTTTCAATATACTTCTGATACTCCGCCAGGGTGGTCGCTCCCACGGCCCGCAAACTGCCGCGGGCCAAGGCCGGCTTAAGCATGTTCGAGGCGTCAATCGCGCCTTCACTGGCACCCGCACCCACTAATGTGTGCAGCTCGTCGATGAACAGAATTATCTGCCCCTCGGCCTTTTCGATCTCGTTCAATACGGCTTTCAACCTGTCCTCGAACTCGCCGCGGTATTTCGCACCAGCGAGCATCGCCCCGAGGTCGAGCGAGACGAGCCGTTTGTTTTTGAGCGTCTCGGGCACGTCGCCGGAGACGATGCGCTGGGCCAGGCCCTCAACGATCGCGGTCTTGCCGACGCCAGGCTCGCCGATCAGCACCGGATTATTCTTTGTCCGCCGCGAAAGTATCTGAATCGCCCGGCGGATCTCGTCATCACGGCCGATTACGGGATCAAGCTTGCCTTTGCGAGCACGCTCCGTGAGGTCCTGTGCGTACTTTTCGAGCGACTGAAAATTGTCTTCCGAATTTTGCTCGGTAATACGCGAGCCGCCGCGCATATCTGTGATTACCTTCTCAAGATCCTCGCTCGTAACGCCGTTAGATCTCAAGATACGACCCGCATCCCCCATTTTTTCTGCGGCGACTGCCATTAGCAGATGCTCGGTCGATTGGTACTCGTCCTGCATCCTCTCGGCCCGCTTCTGAGCATCCTGAAAGATCGTATTCGTGCGAGAGCTGAAATACTGCTGCCCACCCTGCACCTTAGGAAATTTGGCGATCGCGGCCGCAATATCGACACCAATGGCCTGCACATTCGCACCGATCTTGCCCAAAATCGGCTTGAGAAGGCCCTCCTTTTGCTCAAGCATCGATACAAGCAAATGCTCCGGCTCGACCTGTTGATTCTGTGCCTTTTCCGCAACACCGATGGCGCCTTGCACCGCCTCCTGGCCGCGAATTGTGAATCTATCGAATTTCATAAAGTTGTCACGCTAACAGTATTAGCGAATAAGCATAATAAAATATGAGTGTGCTCATGTCAAATATTTGGCTTCGTGGGTTTCGCTCGCGAAGGACTTTGATGGCCGATGGATTCGCTTGCGAGATGAAGCGCGCGGCTTTCGCGGCCAGTGACATATCGGGCAAATACGGTTATATTGTTTCGGTTCCTATATCGATCATTTGATGAAACTTCTCCGCGAAATTCTTTGGCCGCTCGCCGCTGTGTTTGCGGCCTTTGTGGTGGGCGGCATTATCGTGCTGCTGATCGGTGACAACCCTTTTCAGACTTTTTATCAGCTTGTCGGCAATTCCTTTGGTTCGTGGAACGATTTCGGCTACACGCTGTTTATTGCGACACCGCTGATATTTACGGGTTTGGCCGTCGCGGTGGCGTTTCGCTGTGGGCTGTTGAATATCGGTGCCGAGGGGCAACTTTACGTGGCGGCATTTGCGACCGCGTGGGTAGGCATCAAGTTTGGCGGCGCGATGGTCACGATCTTTGGCAAGACGGAGGACTGGTCTTGGTACAGCCTGCCCGCCGTTTTGCTCGTCTTGCTCTGCATTATTACCGCCGTAGTTGCAGGCGGTATCTGGGGTGCGATACCGGGAATCCTCAAAGCGAGGTTTGGTTCACACGAGGTGATCAATACGATCATGCTGAACTTTATCGGCATATCGCTCGTCAGCTATTTTACGCAGTACTACTTTAAGATTCCGGGCGATCCGATACTGCAGACGGCGGAGATCGGCCAGAATGCGCACATCCCTCGGATCAGCGGCTTTATTCCAGGCATGCCCGAATTCGTGCCGCTCAGCGTCGCGTTTCTGCTTGCCGTCTTGATGTGCGTGCTTGTGTACGTCTTTCTATGGAAGACAAAATGGGGCTATGAGCTTCGGGCCGTGGGTGAAAACCCCTCCGCGGCTGAATACGGCGGCATCTCGCCGAAGAAACAAATTATTATCGCAATGACGATTTCGGGCGGTCTGGCCGGGATGGTGGCGATCGGCGAAGTTCTCGGTTATCGATATCGATATTACGATGGATTTTCCGATGGTTGGGGATTTCTAGGTATTGCGGTTGCGCTGCTCGGGCGAAATCACCCACTCGGGATTTTTATCGCAGCGATCTTCTTCGCCGTGCTGAAACGCGGCGAGATATTCGTCGACATCGAGACGAAGTACGTGTCGAAGGACCTAGTCGAGGTCTTACAGGCGATTATTATTATCTTTGTGGCGTCGTTTCAGAGGTTCATTAAGCGGTAGTATCCTCTGCGGTCTCTGTGAAATCTCTGTTATTAACGCAGAGGACGCGAGATCAAAACGCTGAGGTTTTAAATCAGATGAGCGAATTACTGACACCGACATTTCTCCTCATCCTGCTCTTTTCGTCGATCCGACTGGCGACGCCGCTGATCTTTGCGGCGCTCGGCGGGATGTTTTCCGAGCGCGCGGGCGTAATTAACATCGCACTCGAGGGACTGATGCTTGCGGGAGCATTCACGGCGGCCGTCGCCACCTACGAGCTGCAGAACCCGTATCTCGGCTTCGCGTGCGGAATGGCGGTCGGTGCCCTCGTCGCGTTCGTTTTTGCTATTGCGGTTATCAAGTTTGAGGCCGATCAGGTCGTCACGGGTTTTGCAATTAGTCTGTTAATGCTCGGGCTTCCGGCAGTGATCAGCAGCCGCCTGTACGATTCGGCGGGCTCGACGCAGCAGATCGCGAAAGAGTTTTTGCTGCCCGATTATTATAATCGGCTATCGATTGCATCGATACTCGCTTTTTTAATCGTCCCGCTTTGTTGGTACGTCTTGTATAAAACGCCATTCGGACTACGAATCCGTGCAGCGGGCGAGAATCCTGAGGCGGCTGATGCGGCGGGCGTGAACGTCATCCGGCTGCGTTACGTCGCTGTCGTCCTATCAGGCGTCCTGGCCGCAGCCGGCGGTGCATATCTTTCTATTGGCCAATCTTCTCTCTTCACACGCGGCATGACGGCGGGCCGCGGATATATCGCCCTCGCGGCCCTCATTCTCGCCAAGTGGAAACCGATCCCCGTCCTCGTCGCCTGCCTTTTCTTCGGCTTTACCGAGGCCCTCGCGATACAAATGCAGGGCGTCGTAAAAATGCCCTCCGGCGAGGACATTCCCGTGCAGTTTATCCAGATGATTCCGTACGTCTTGACCATTATCGTCCTCGCCGGTTTCATCGGCCTCTCGCGTGCCCCAAAATCGCTCGGCGTTCCCTATCGCAAGGAAAGTTGAAACTTCATCGCGTATGTGTATATAATTACCTCGGTATACACATATGCGCACAAATATCGTTATCGACGACGGTCTGATGAATCAGGCTCTAAAAGCCACTGGACTGCGAACGAAGCGCGAGGCGGTCGAGTTGGGCTTGAAGACACTTTTGCGATTAAAGAAGCAGGAAGGCTTTCGAAAGCTGCGTGGTAAAATAGATTGGCAGGGCGACCTTGACGCGATGAGGCTTGACCGGTGATCCTTGTCGACTCGAGCGTTTGGATCGATTATTTCCGCGGCACGAACTCGCGGCAGACGGATACACTCGACAGACTGTTTGGTCTGGAACGTATTGTCATCGGCGATCTCATTACCACCGAAGTGCTGCAGGGAGTCAGCAGCGACAAGCAATTCAACGAAGTTCGCGGGCTGTTTGACTCGCTGGATTTTGTAGTTCTCAGCAGTAAAGAGATTGCTCTGCAAGCGGCTTTAAACTTTCGCAAACTGCGTACCTTAGGGTTTACCGTGCGTAAGACGATCGACACGATAATTGCCACGCGCTGTATCGTCAGCGGCCTCAACCTTCTTCACAACGATCGAGATTTCGAACCGTTCGAAAAGCATCTCGGTCTGAAATGTCTTTAGATGAGCTACACGCAGGCGGCGCAAGCGGCCGAGTATATTAAGTCGCAGCATGGCGAATCTCCCTCCGTCGCCATTGTCCTGGGCAGCGGCCTGGGTGCCTTCGCGGACGGGGTGGAGAATTCCGTCCGAATACCCTACGCAGATATTCCCGGCTTTGCGACGTCTACGGTTGAGGGGCATGCCGGGCAGCTTGTTTTGGGCGAGATCGGCGGTGTCGGGGTCGCGGTGCAGCAGGGTCGGTTTCACTATTACGAAGGCTATGAGATGGAGCAGGTGGTACTGCCGGTGCGTGCGTTTGGGTTAATGGGCGTGAAAAACCTGATATTGACCAACGCCGCGGGCAGCCTGAATTCTGACATGACGCCGGGTTCGCTGATGTTGATCTCGGACCATTTGAATTGCCTGGGCGTGAATCCGCTACGCGGCCTGAACGACGAGCGGTTTGGGCCGCGGTTTCCGGATATGACGGAGGTTTACGACCGCGAGTTTCAGCAATATACTGCTGAAGCGGCTGATGCGATCGCCCGTGAGCGTTTTGAGAAGGGCATTGACGACGAACTTACGGACTTTCTCCATCGCGGCGTGTATTGTGCTTTGTCGGGCCCGACCTACGAGACACCGGCCGAGATTAAAATGTACCGTCAGCTTGGCGCCGATGTTGTCGGTATGTCGACGGCCCCTGAGGCGATAGCCGCCCGCCACATGGGCATGCGCGTGCTGGGAATTTCATGCATTACAAATCTCGCCGCAGGCATGGGTGATCAGCCGATTCACCACTCGGAAGTAATGGAGACGGGAGCTCGCGTTGCCGACGTTTTCAAAGAATTGCTTCGCCGGGTCGTCGCACGGATCGGCTAGGAATTTAGTGTCCGCGCTGATTTGCGGTTAACATAAAGGTATGTTCATCGGCATCTGCGGCGGCACCGGCTCGGGAAAGACGACTATTGCTCGCAAAATAGTCGAGGCGGTCGGCGCGTCGAATGTCGTTCTCATCGAACAGGATTCCTACTACCGCAACCTGGCTGACATGCCGCTCGACGAACGGCACCAAGCAAATTTCGATCACCCGGACTCAATCGACAGCGACATGTTGGTAAATCATCTGCTCCGATTGAAGCAGGGATTGACTGTCGAGATGCCGCTTTATGATTTTAAGTCGCACACCCGCAGCAGTAGAATACTAATAATCGAGCCGAAAGCGGTCGTGATCGTTGAGGGTATTCTCATCTTTGCCGAGCCGCGGGTTCTCGACCTGCTAGATGTACGCGTTTTCGTCGATACCCCGGACGATATCCGTTTCATTCGCCGGCTGCAGCGAGATATTTCCGAACGCGGCCGGACTACGGACTCGGTCATCGGTCAATATTACCGCACTGTCCGGCCGATGCATCACGAGTTTGTCGAGCCGTCAAAACGCCACGCAGACGTCATCATCCCCGAGGGCGGGCAGATGGGCGTGAGCGTAGAATTTCTCTGCAGCATGGTCCGCGAAAAACTGCAATCCGAACGTACGATATAAGATAGTTTTCATGGATATTTCAGACAATGACCTGATCGAGGCCGCAACCGCCGTGCGTGAAAACGCCTATGCCCCGTTCTCGAAATTTAAGGTGGGCTCGGCTTTGTTGACAGATGACGGTTCGATTGTTATCGGGTGTAATGTCGAATCTGCCAGCTATGGCCTCACCGTCTGTGCCGAACGCGTCGCAATCTGGAAGGCGATCTCGATCGGCAAGACGAAAATAAAGCGCATCGCAGTGGTCGCCGATACCGAAGACCTCACACCGCCCTGCGGAGTCTGCCGCCAGATAATCTGGGAATTCGGCGGCGATATTCCGGTAATATTTGCGAATCTCAACGGAAAGGTCGAAACCGTTCAAATGAAGGACCTCCTGCCGAGGGCATTCGATACCAAGTTCCTTAAGTAGATATGAACAAGATAAGAATCTGGCCCGCCTCGCTCCTGGTGGTAACGTTCCTCCTTGCCGGGGCAGCCTCCGGGCGCTCCACTGAGAGATTAATTACCGTTGATCTTCTGCTAGTGGGCGGTACCGTCGTTACCATGAATGGCGGGCGGGACGTGGTCGAGAACGGTGCGGTAGCGATCTCGAATGGCGAGATTAAGTTGGTCGGGAGTCAGGAAGAAGTCATGCGTAGTGTGCGCGCAAGGCGCACTATCAACGCAACTGGAAAGGTCGTGATACCGGGACTTATCAATACTCACACACACATCCCGATGACTCTGTTTCGGGGTATTTCTGATGATCTTGATTTGAATGATTGGCTAACCAAGTTCATCTTTCCGGCTGAGGCCAAGAATGTGGACGAGGCGTTTGTGCGGGCCGGGACGCAGCTCGGCCTTGCGGAGATGATACGCGGCGGGACGACGACCTACTGCGATATGTATTACTTTGAGGACGCGATCGCTGATGAGACTAAGAGAGCGGGAATGCGCGGCGTTTTGGGTGAGACGATCATTCAGTTCCCGGTTGCCGATAACAAAACGCCGGCGGCGGCCCTCGCCTATACCGAACGGTTTATTAAGAAATGGAAAAATGACCCGCTCATCGTGCCCGCGGCTGCTCCGCACGCGCCTTATACGGTCTCGACCGAGGACTTGAAGGCAATCAAAGCTATGTCCGACCGGCTTGATTCGACTGTGGTCATCCACGTGGCCGAAACGAAACGAGAACGCGACGATATTCTTTCGCAAAAGGGCAAGACGCCTGTTGCGTATCTCGATAGCATCAATTTTTTTTCCAATCGCACGATCGCGGCCCATTCGATCTGGCTGACGGATGACGAGATAAAGATTTACAAAGCCCGCGGCGTCGGCACGGCGCATTGCCCACAGTCAAATATGAAGCTTGCTTCGGGGGTTGCGCCAATTCCCGCGATGCTTGCCCGTGATGTTGCGGTTGGGTTGGGGACGGACGGGGCAGCCTCAAATAACGACTTGAACATGTGGGAGGAGATGGACACCGCCGCAAAGCTGCATAAGTTGATCTCTAATGACCCGAAAACGCTGCCCGCCGAGAAGGCATTCGAAATGGCGACGATTCGCGGCGCACGGGCTTTGCATCTCGATAAGCTCACCGGCTCGCTCGAAGCTGGCAAGCGTGCGGACATCGCTATCGTCGATTTTGACGGTCTGCATCAGGTTCCGTTTTTCAACATTTACTCCCACCTCGTGTATGCAACAAAGGCGTCAGACGTCCGCACGGTGATCATTGATGGCCGCATCGTCATGCTGGACCGACGTTTGCTGACCCTAAACGAACGTGCTATAAAGATAGACGCAAACGCATACCGCAAAAGAATCATCGAAAGCCTACGTTAGGTTGATTTCGCGTCCCTCGCTTTTAGGCCGCTCGCGGAACACGCGATGATTTGAATTTGGTTTTTTCGTTCTATCGGGTCGTTAAAAGTTGGCGTGTCGCACGCGTTTCGTCGCTTGGCCTTTACGGAAATTCGCCTGTCGCCCTAAAGGAGAGGATAATGCCGTTAAATGTCCGAATGTTGTGTGCTTCCGCACTGCTGGCTTTTTCTGGTCTTGGTTTAGTTTCATTGGCGCAGACCGCGCCGGTTTCCCTTTCACAGCCTGTCAATACACCGCCTGTCACAGCTCCGACGTCGGGGGATGTAATGCGCGAGCGAGTTTCGAGGGCGAAAGCTTTCATCGCCGTCCGCAACTACAATGCGGCGATATATGAGCTCGAGAATATCCGGCGCGAGACCAGCGACGCGACCGTGCACGGTGTGGTAAACACATTGCTGATGAACAGTTACCTTGAGCAGAGCGACTATAAGCGTGCTCAGGATCTGCTGGGAGAGTTTTATGCCGCGCAGAAAACGACCAAGCCCAATGCCTCAGCGAGCTATTTGGCCGTGGCCAGTCAGATTATTAAGGGAGCCCGCACCCGCGTCGAGCGTTATCGTGCGCTCGGCCTAAGTGTTTCCGACCGGACGCTGCCGCTTGAAGCGACGACTGATCTTGAGAAGATGCGCGAAACGCTTGAGCTTGTGATCACACACTCAAAAGAGATCGGCGCGAATAAGGCAAAGACGAGCGAAGCGATGATGCTGCTCGAAGAAGCGTCAAGCTCCCGGTCAATGCTTGCCCGCGACGACTATGACTCTCGTAAATGGACCGCAGAGGTCGCCGATACACGTGAGAAGATGACCGGCTCACATAGCGTGGTCGTAAGCGCCATCGGTGATTCCGGAGCTCCTCAACCACTTGCACCGCCGGTTATCACCTTGCCCCGTGCAGCCTCGACGCCCGCGATAATTGCAATATCCGCCAACATTGCCACCCCGACACCCGCACCATCTCAGGTGACGCGCGAGCGTGAGGCAAAGGTCAACGACCAAACAGCGGCTGCGCCATTGCCCGACGCTCCGATTATTGTGCCGTCGGCCTCGCCGTCGAATTCCTCTGTGACCCCGACTGTCTTTCCGGTTAGTTCATCGGCTGGTGAGACGGCCAAAGCGAGCGACGGGCCGCTCGATGTCGGTTCGCTCGTCAGCTTCGCGACAAATCAAGCCAAGCCCGTGTATCCGGCCGCCGCCCGCACGATGCGCACTACTGGCGTGGTCAAGGTCGAGCTCACGGTGAGTGAAACCGGGGATGTAGCCGATATCCAAAAAGCCTCTGGCCCGGTGATGCTCCAGGCCGCGGCGAAAGACGCCGTGCGCAAGTGGAAATTCAAGCCCTTTGTCCGAGACGGCCAGCCGGTAAGGGCGATGGGGTTTGTAAATTTCAATTTTTCGCTTTAACCGGCCTCGTCTTATGAAATCGATGAAACTCACATTTTGTTTCTTACTGTTATTGATCGCGTCAATGGCGACCCTTGCGAGCGGCCAGTCGCGGGCCCGAAAGGCGGTCAAACGCCCGGTCGCTAAGCCCTTACCGACCGTAACCGGTGCAATTAAAACGAGCTCGGGACTGACATATCTCGTAACCAAGAAAACCAGCGGCCGACTGCCAAAGGTTGGCGAGATCGTCCAAGTCAATTACACGGGCACGCTTACCGACGGTACGAAGTTCGACAGCTCGCGGGACCCGGGCCGCACGCCGATCGAGTTTCCGCTCGGTCAGGGACGTGTGATCAAGGGTTGGGATGAGGGTATCGGAAAACTGCGGGTCGGCGAGCAGGCAGTCTTTATTATCCCATCTGCAATTGCCTACGGCCCACGCGGCCGCGGGTCAATCCCGCCTAATGCAACGCTTATCTTCATCGTCGAACTGGTAGGTATTAAAGAGATCGTACCGACCTCAACTCCAAACACACCCTAGGTCTACCCACTCGTCCTTACTCACGATCTCTCGCGGCTATTGATTCAGACATTGGCAGGAGCCGGCACCGGAAATCTCGCAGGCCGTAATAGGCGCGGCGACGTATGTTCACCTGGGATCTGACGTGTAGCACAGACGCACCCATAATCTTGACAAAAAAATAATGATTTGGGAAGATATGTAATTCATAGGCCTTTTATGAAGATTTCGGCTCAAGAAGAATACGGTCTGAGATGCCTCGTGCAGCTTGCAAACCTGTCAGACGGCCAAAGCCTGACACTGCCTCAGATCGCCGCGCGCGAGGGCATTTCAGGCGCCAACGCGGGCAAGCTGATGTGGCTGCTAAACAAGGCGGGATTTGTAACGTCAACGCGCGGTACAAAGGGCGGCTATGTATTGTCACGGCCTGCGACCGAGATACGTCTCAGCGAGATCATCCGGGTATTAGACCAGGATGTTCTGAGCAAGCATTGCGATAGTTATACGGGAGTTCGGGAATCGTGCGTTCACAAAGGGGACTGCGCGATACGCCCAGTGATAGTTGGGCTGCACGAGATTGTCGAGCATGCGTTGTCGCAGATCACGCTGGGCCAGTTGGTTGGCAACGAAAGCAAAGTGGTTGAGATGTTTCACAAGATAGAGGGTATCCACCGCACGGTCGAGCCGATGGCGAACCGGCAGCAGGTTTCATGAGTACAGCAGCAGAATTACTTACAAATCGCGAATACAAATACGGTTTCGTTACCGATATTGAGACAGAGACGATACCTCGCGGCTTGTCCGAGGACACCGTGCGGCTGATCTCGTCAAAGAAGAAAGAGCCGGAGTGGATGCTGGAATTTAGGCTAAAGGCGTATCGTCAATGGCTGAAAATGGAGCAGCCTGACAACTGGGCAAATTTTCAGTATCCGAATATCGACTTTCAGAACATTTCCTACTACTCGGCACCAAAGGAAAAGTTAAAAAAGGCGAGCTTGGACGAAGTTGATCCGGAATTGATCAAGACATTTGAGAAGCTCGGCATTCCCATTACAGAACAGAAAATGCTGGCGAATGTCGCGGTCGATGCGGTATTTGACTCGGTGTCGGTGGCGACGACGTACAAGAAAAAGCTTTTGGAAGCGGGTGTGATTTTTTGCTCCTTCACCGAGGCGGTTGAGCTTTATCCTGACAAGATCAAGAAATATCTCGGCTCGGTGGTGCCGGTTGGCGACAACTATTATGCGGCGTTGAACTCGGCCGTTTTTTCGGACGGTTCCTTCGTTTTTATTCCCAAAGGCGTAAGATGCCCGATGGAATTGTCGACGTACTTCCGCATCAACACGCAGGAAGCGGGGCAATTCGAGCGGACGTTAATCGTTGCGGAGGAAGGCGGTTACGTCGCTTACAACGAGGGTTGCACGGCTCCTCAGTTTGATACTAACCAGCTGCATGCCGCCGTCGTCGAGCTCGTTGCAATGGACGATGCGGAGATAAAATATTCGACCGTTCAGAACTGGTACGCGGGTGACGAGACGGGCAAGGGCGGCATTTATAACTTCGTCACAAAACGCGGCGCTTGTCGCGGCGTGCGCTCGAAGATTTCATGGACGCAGGTCGAGACAGGCTCGGCGATCACGTGGAAATATCCGAGCGTCATTCTGCAAGGCGACAACTCGATCGGCGAGTTTTACTCGGTCGCTCTGACCAATAACGCCCAGATAGCCGATACCGGCACAAAGATGATCCATCTCGGCAAGAACACAAAATCGACGATCATCTCCAAAGGCATCTCGGCCGGTAAGTCGAATAACTCGTATCGCGGCCTCGTAAAGATAATGCCGAAGGCCGAAGGTGCGCGTAATTACACCCAGTGCGATTCGATGCTGATCGGCGGCAAATCCGAGGCGAACACGTTTCCCTACATCGAAGTGATGAACAACACCGCCCGCGTCGAGCATGAGGCCACGACGTCGAAGATCAGCGAGGATCAGCTCTTTTACCTTCAGCAGCGAGGCATCTCGCAGGAAGACGCGGTTTCTCTGATAATCAATGGATTTTGCAAAGAAGTATTTCGCGAGCTGCCGATGGAATACGCTGTGGAGGCGACGAAGCTTTTGGGGTTGAAATTGGAAGGAAGCGTAGGGTAAGCGCTAATGTATTGTCCAAATTGCGCCTCGCAGAACAAGACAAAGCAGAACTACTGCCGCTTTTGCGGACTAAGTTTGCGTGACCTCGAAACATCTTATTCAGGCCAATTGGTTTTTGGTGAAGACACACCGAAGATGCAGACCTTCCGCAGCTTAAGAAAGGTCCTCGATTTTGCGGAAGTTTTGTTAATAGTTTCGGTTATTGTTGCGTTTCTAACACTTTATTTTTCCGGCTATCAGGTTGAAGTGAGATTAGTGCCGATAGCGTTGGGGCTTGTGTTTCTTTTTGATATTGTACGGCGGATTATCCGTCGCTTCGAGCAAAAGAGTTTCAAAGAGAATAATAACCGTCGGGTCTCGATCGCGATGGACGGGGATGAGGTTGCGACGCGCAGGATTACAGAATTAATCGAAGGAAAGGTGTTCGTCCCTGCTACCGGCGTGACGGAAAACTCCACGCAGCTCCTTAGTCTCAATGTAAAAAGGTGGGCGAGCGAATCGGAATAGTTCACCTCGGATGATAAGGATAAATTTACCAGACAGTCCCGAGCCGAAAGGCCATTATTCGCCCGGCATCGAGCACAACGGCCTTATATTTGTGTCGGGGCAGTTGCCGATGGATCTTGTGACGCGTGAGCCGTTTACGGGTGATATCGAGACGCAGACTGAGATGGCTTTGCAGAATGTCGAGGCGGTTTTGAATGCTGCGGGGAGCGATTTGCAGCGTGTTTTGCAGATGACGATCTATGTGTCGGATATGGACGTCTGGGACGGGGTCAATAAAAAATATGCTGAGGTGATGGGCAATCACAGGCCGGCGAGGGCGATTGTGCCGGTCAAGGATCTGCATTTTGGTACGAAGATCGAGATACAGGCAATTGCGGCGGTTCGAACAGATTAAACCGCAGAGACGCGGGTAGATGCAGATTAAAAGAAGAATAGACATTTACTCAGCGTCTCTGCGGTGAAAAGGCATACGGAATGCAATTTTACGGGATAGATTGGCTGGCGACGGTGTGTGGTTTGACGGGTGTTTTCCTGTTGGGGAACAAGAACAAATACGGGTTTCTGATCTTTATGATGGCGAGTGCGAGTTGGGTGACGTTTGGCGTCTTGACGGGCAGTCTGGCGGTGATTATCGGCAGCTCGATATTTTTTATTATGCATCTTAGGGGCTTTATTTCGTGGCGACGTGACGAGAGAAACGGAGATATGGAAGGCGAGGCGGCGGTCGGAAATAGCGGGTTATGAAGCTGCAAATCTTTCAGGTCGATGCTTTTACGAATGAGCGATTCGGGGGAAATCCGGCTGCGGTCGTACCGCTTGACGCGTGGATTGCGGATGACACGATGCTTTCGATCGCGGCGGAGAATAACCTCGCGGAGACGGCGTTTTTTGTGAAGAGCGGTGATCGATACGACATCCGCTGGTTCACGCCCAAGACAGAAGTTAACCTCTGCGGCCACGCCACACTTGCGACGGCACACGTAATCTTCGACGAGCTAAAGCTCGAGGTCGGATTTATCAATTTTCATTCGCATCGCAGCGGGCAGCTCGGTGTGGCCAAGCACGACCGCGAATTAATACTCGATTTTCCAGCGTATCCGATGAGCGAGGTTGCGCCAATCGCCGGATTTGAGAGCGCAAATGCTGAAAAGTTTTTTGAGTCGCAAGACAATATGCTTTTTGTCCAGATGGCAACCGAGCACGACATCGTGAGTTTTGAACCAGACTTCGCCATGATCAAGGCTCTGCCCTATGAAGAGGTAATCATCACGGCGAAAGGCGAGACTTGTGATTTTGCGTCGCGGATGTTCGCACCGCGGCTTGGCATCGACGAGGACCCGGTCACCGGTGCAATTCATTGCTCCCTGATTCCCTATTGGGCAAATGAACTCAACAGATCGACAGGCCTTTACGCTAAACAGCTATCGGCACGCGGCGGTGAGTTATTTTGCGACCTCGCCGGCGGGCGGGTGAACATCGGCGGCAACGCCGTGCTTTTTATGAAAGGTGAGATCTGTGTCGACGTCGCGTACGAGAGAAGTGCTAGCAGCTGAGGCCACAATTCGTCTCGCGACGACCGCTGATGCGCCAGAGATTTCTCGAGTTCTTATCGAGGCCTTCATGGTGATCCGCGAGCATTACACCGATGAGGCCTTTGCGGCTGTTACGCCGACGCCCGAAACAGTTTCGGATCGATTCGCAGAAGGTCCGATTTGGGTAGCGGAACTCGATAGCAAAATCGTCGGCACGGTTTCGACGACCACTGAACCGGACGGCTTATACATGCGGAGTATGGCGGTCTCGCCGGCGGCGCAAAAGCTCGGTATCGGGCGCGTGTTGCTCGATGCCCTCCACGAGCACGCAACGGGTACCGGAATTGAAAGAATATTCTTGTACACGCTGCCGTTTCAAAGCGGGGCGAAGGGGATGTACGAAAAACACGGATACAGATGGGTGCGGGATACGACGGCGGACGAATGGTACGGCGTGCCTGGATTTGAGATGGAAAAGCTTTTGGTCGAACCGGGCACGATGGCGACCAGGTAGGAACGAAATTTATGCTGCTTGAAGTTAAAGACCTACACGCCGCCATCGACGGCAAAGAAATTTTGAAGGGCCTCAATCTGCAGGTTAAAAAGGGCGAGGTGCACGCGATCATGGGCCCCAACGGCTCCGGCAAATCGACCTTGTCAAAAGTCCTGGCCGGTCATCCGTCGTACGAAGTGACCTCGGGCGAGGTGCTGTACGAGGGGAAGAATTTGCTCGACCTTGAGCCCGACGAACGTGCTCGAAGTGGTGTTTTCATGGCGTTTCAATATCCAATCGAGGTGCCGGGTGTCTCCAATTCGCAGTTTCTGCGCCTCGCCTACAACGAAAAGATGAAGCACCTCGGCGAGGAGGAATTGGACCCGCTCGAATTCAATGATTATCTGAAAGAGAAAGCGAAGATCGTCGATATGGACCCGCAGTTTTTCAAGCGTTCGGTGAATGAGGGCTTTTCCGGCGGTGAAAAGAAGCGTAACGAGATACTCCAGATGGCGGTGCTCGCACCGAAGCTCGCTGTGCTCGACGAAACGGACTCAGGCCTTGACATCGACGCTTTACGAATCGTCGCCGAGGGTGTAAACACGCTGCGAAGTGCGGACAACGCGATTATTTTAGTCACGCATTATCAGCGTCTACTCAATTTTATTGTGCCCGACATGGTGCATGTGCTCGCCGGTGGAAAGATCGTAAAGGAAGGCGGCAAGGAGCTTGCCCTTGAGCTTGAAGAAAAAGGTTATGACTGGGTCAAGGCCGCAGGAAATTAGTGAACGAGGCCCTGCGAATAATCCTGCCCGCGTACCTTGCGGCGTTTTTCCTGATCGCGTTCGTCTGGCGCTCGTATCTCGTTTACAAGCGAACCGGCATCAACCCATATGTCGTCGGCAAAACAAAACGGCCGATCGATTTTCTCGAGGCGTATTACCGCGTGCCGACCCTCGTAATCCTGGCGACAACGCTCGCCTATTCGTTTCTGCCGAGCGCTTACGTTTACGCATCGCCAATCCTTTGGATGGACGCCGTTCAAGTAAAGATCGGCGGGCTCATTCTAATGGCGTTTGCTCTCGCGTGGACCGCAACGGCGCAGATGCAGATGGGCAAGTCGTGGCGAATCGGCATTGATCACAAGCATAAGACCGAGTTGATCGATCAGGGGCTGTTCGCGGTATCGCGCAACCCGATTTCTGGGCATGAGGCTCGCGTTATTGGGATTCTTTCTTGCATTGCCGAGCGCGCTGATGCTAGCCGCGGTTGTGCTGGCGGACATACTCATGCAGATACAGGTCAGGCTCGAGGAAGAGTTTCTAACCGGGGCGCATGGCAGACAGTATACGGAATTTTGGACGCGGGTCCGTCGGTGGATTTAGGGGAATGGCTGTAAAGGAAGGTAAGGACCAAATGATAGCAGCGGCGGCATTCGCGATATTCGCGGTTGTCTGCCTCGTTGCGTTTCTCGCAAACCGCGGCGAGGATGTCGGGCGTCTCGGACAGCTGGCCGGTAGTCTCGGCGGCGGGCCATGGATCGGTGGCGGCGGTCTGCGTGATAGCCTCTTCGGGATTCTTACGGCTGTCGTCCTTTTCACGTCCTGGACCGGCCTCGGCAACCTTATCGTGTTGCTTCTAAAGCTTCCCGAGGCCGAACATCGTTCTCAGCTTCTAGAGGTGACGATCAGGACTGCGGTCGGAGCGGCGGCGTGGTCGCTGATTTGGTTTGCGTTAGGGGTTGCCGGGTTGTACACGCCCGTGGTCGCGGCAGCTGCGGTAGCCGTGGGGTTGGGCTTAGCGATTGTGCAGATGGCATTGGCGTGGCGAGTTGCGAGGACTTCGGGGAAGCTGAAAGTGGCACTACCTGTCTCCGAGCTGCTGTCTATTGGCTTGATCGCTTTGGCAGTTACCCTCGCCCTAGTTGGGGCTTTGGCGCCGCCGACTGCGAAGGACACGCTTCTTTACCATTTTGCGGTGCCTCGAATGTTTATCGCTCAGAGCAGCAACACGTTTATCGATGGCAATATCGCGAGCTACCTCGCCCTTGGGACGGAGATGCACGTAGTTTGGGCGATGTTGCTTGGTGGGTTTAGCAGCTTGCGTGCCGCCGAGGCTGCGGCTGGGGCGACGGTTTTCTTGTTCTTTCCGCTATTGCTTGCCGCGGTCTACGGCTGGGCGCGTGAGATCGACATACCGCGGCGCTGGGCGCTCGTTGCCGTTTTGATGGTCGCGACGATTCCGACAGCTTTTCATATCGCATCGAGCGGCTACGGCGACCTCGCTCTCGGATTGTTTGTGACGCTGGCGACATATTCATTGAGTAGGTGGTGGCGATCGGGCGCGCACGGCTGGCTGGTATTGTTCGGCATCTTTCTGGGCGGCGCTCTGTCGAACAAGCTTACAGCTGTGTTCGTTATGGCTGCATTCTCTCTAGTCATCTTGTTGCGGGCACGCGCCTCGGACGATTCCAAGCGAGTGCTGGCCGGGGGTTTCGCTGCACTGCTCTTAGCCTGCGTGCTTGCGTCGCCGTGGTACCTGCGGACGTGGAAAGAGACAGGCAGCCCCGTGTTCCCGTTTTATATGAGCATCTGGAAGGGCGAGGCGCCGGGCTGGGATGTCGAGCGGTCGAGCCTCTTTCAGGGCATGAACTCGCAGTACGGCGGAATCGACAAAAACAAGCTCAACTACCTGACTGCACCCGCCAGGGTGTCGATAGCGGCCCAGCCCGAGCAGCCGGCTAACTATGACGGTGTACTAGGCGCGGCGTTTCTGGTTGGGCTCCCGATTCTGATTTGGGCGGTCTGGAAATTCGACGTTCCAGTTGAGGCAAAGATTGCTGCAGGGGTTGCAGGTATAATGTACTTGTTCTGGCTGTTTTCGGGCGAGCAGCTAAGATATTTGCTGCCCATCGCGCCACTGTTGGCGGTCGCCATAGCGGCATCAGCCTTAGCAGTCGGCCGAAGTCGTGTGCTGGAAACCGCCCTCCGATATTCTCTGACCGGTGCTGCGTCTCTGGCACTTCTTACAACAGTGGCGTGGTTTCTTCAGCGTGCGCCGGTGCGCGTCGTACTCGGCGGCGAGACGCGTGACGAATATCTCACGCGTAACCTCGATTACTATCCCTACTATCAGGCGATCAACACCGACACCGGGGCTGATGCAAAGGTCTGGTTGATCAACATGCGGCGCGATACATATCATGCGGAGCGGCAGATGGTGTCAGATTATTTATTTGAAGACTGGACCTTGAAAAAGATGGTCTGGGAATCTCGTTCGGCGCCGGAATTAAAAGCAAAAACAGCCGCGCTTGGCATCCAATATGTATTGGCGCGGCACGATTTTCTGTTTGATTACGACAAATCGTCGCTTGTTGACGATGCACGGCCAAGGGCTGAGAACGAGGCAAAATTAAGGATCACAAAAGAGTTTATTTTAGATCGGGCGAATACGATTCGCTCTGACAAAAAGTTTAGCTTAGTAAAGGTATTTTAGCGATGATTTCAACAACGGCCGTAACTGAAACGCAGTTTGCGGGAGAATTTAGGCAGTTTATTCAGCAGTCGAACGCTGTTCTGCGCCCGGTTCGCACCGAGGCTTTTGAAGTCTTTGCTCAAGTTGGTTTCCCTACCGTCAAAGCGGAGGACTGGAAGTATACAAATGTCGCGCCGATCGAAAAATTCTCTTGGATATTTGATGGTTCACGAGATGAGGAACTGGATGCGGACTTCTTAGAATTGTTGCGGCGGTTCAATTTTGAGCGAAACGGATTCGCGGCGTTAAATCTTGCGTTTGCAAAAATTCAGGTTGTCCGCATTCCCAAGGAGACGAGCATAGACGAGCCGATTGACTTTTCATTTGCAACCGGTTCGGGCATGGCGGCGTTCCCGCACATTCTGATCATTGCCGAATCCGGGAGCAAGGCGACAATTGTGGAGTCGTATGGCGGCAGTGGATTTACAAATGCGGGGGTTCAGATCGTTGTCGGAGACAATGCAAATCTAACGCATTTCCGTGTGCAAAAAGATTCCCCAGACGCATTTCATGTCGGAACGACCGAGGTCAGCTTAGGAGCAGGCAGCCGTTATGACTCGACCAACATAAATCTCGGCGGAGCGATCTCGCGTCACGACATCGACGTTAAGTTTACCGCCGCGGGCGGAGAGGCATTTGTCGATGGGCTGTATATGTTAAACGGCTCGCAGCACAGCGACACGCACTCGATCATCGATCATCAGGTGCCAAACTGTAATTCGCATCAGAATTACAAAGGCGTGCTTAATGATAAATCCCGCGGTGTTTTTAACGGCAAGGTCTTTGTCCGTGAAAACGCTCACGGCACCGACGCCCAGCAGTCTAATAAAAACCTGCTGCTCTCAAACGAGGCCCGCGTCGATACGAAACCGCAACTTGAGATTTTTAACGACGACGTAAAATGCTCGCATGGTGCGACCGTGGGGCAACTCGAGGAAGAAGAGCTGTTTTATCTACTGACCCGCGGGCTTCCACAGACGCTGGCAAGGAACTTGCTGACCTACGGATTTGCCGAAGAGATCATAAACAAGATCGGCATCGAATCGATCAAGAAGGATCTGGACGCGACAGTGTTGAATAGACTGAATACTAGGCTGGAAGCGTAAAATGAAAGCAGTAAGGTCAATGAACAATTGGGACGTAGAAAAGGTTAGAAAAGATTTTCCCGTGCTGTCGCAGACGGTGAATGGCAAGCCCCTTGTTTATCTCGACAACGGAGCCTCGTCGCAGGTGCCGCAGATCGTCGTCGATCGTGGGTCGAAGTATCTAGAGGAGGAGCACTCGAACATTCACCGCGGCGTTCATTACCTGTCGCAGCACGCGACAACGGCGTATGAGGCTGCGCGAGAAAAGGTCAAACGGTTTATCAATGCAAAAGAAGTAAAGGAGTGCATTTTTGTTCGCGGTACGACTGAGGGGATAAACCTGGTTGCACATTCGTACGGCCGCAAATTTATCGGCGAGGGCGATGAGATATTGGTCTCGCAGATGGAGCACCACTCAAACATCATTCCCTGGCAGATGATCGCCGAGCAGCGGGGCGCCCGCGTTGTAATGATTCCGATCAACGATCGCGGCGAGCTGATCATCGATGAATACGAAAACCTGTTAAACGAGCACACAAAAATGGTCGCGGTAACACATGTCTCAAACTCGCTCGGCACGGTCAACCCGCTCAAGGAAATGATTGCGACGGCCCATAAATTTGGCGTTCCCGTCTGTGTAGACGCGGCCCAGAGTGTCCCGCATTTTCCGGTCGATGTTCAGGACCTTGATTGTGATTTCTTTGTGTTCTCGGGCCACAAAATGTTTGCCCCGACGGGCAGCGGCGTGATGTATGGCAAGCGTGCCTGGCTCGATCAGATGCCTCCGTATCAGACCGGCGGCGGGATGATCCGCACCGTTAGCTTTGAGGGGACAACGTTCGCACCGATTCCGGACAAGTTCGAGGCGGGAACGCCGGCCATCGCCGCCGGTATCGGGCTCGGTGCTGCGATTGACTATCTCAATTCGATAGATTTTGTGGCGGCTGCCGAATATGAGCACGAACTGCTCGAATACGCCACCCAGCGTCTCGCCGATATTCCCGGAGTCACGATCATCGGTACGGCAGCAGAAAAGGCCTCGGTACTTTCATTCACTATCGAAGGCATTCACCCGCATGACATCGGCACGATTCTCGACCAGTCCGGCATTGCCATCCGTGCCGGCCATCACTGTGCCCAGCCAGTCATGGAGTTCTTTGACGTTCCGGCGACGGCAAGGGCGAGCTTTGCGTTTTATAATACAAAAGAGGAAGTCGATAAATTGGCCGACGCTGTTCAGAAAGTGATCGAGGTATTTGCGTAACTGGGACGCAGGCACCCTTGCCTGCAGCGCCGGTTGTACCGGCGTGACGCGTGTGAACGCGAGATTTTTCGCCGCTATTGCGGCTGGCAGGCAAGGGTGCCTGCGTTCCACTTAACAATGTCAGAACTAAGCGATCTGTATCAAGAGGTCATTTTGGACCACAACAAGAATCCGCGAAACTTTCGTGAGATCGAAAATGCCGACCAGTATGCTGACGGCAAGAATCCTTTGTGCGGCGATGCTCTCAGGGTTTATGTCAGTCTCGACCGCGATACGGTGACCGATGTTGCATTTAAGGGCTCAGGATGTGCGATATCAAAGGCATCGGCGTCGATGATGACGCAGACGGTCAAGGGAAAGACCCGAGAGGAAGCGGAAATCTTGTTTGACGAGTTTCATCGAATGGTGACAGGTGAACTGGACATCGCGACACAGGAAAACAGTCTAGGAAAATTGAAGATATTTTCAGGCGTGCTCGAGTTTCCGGCCCGCGTTAAGTGCGCCTCGCTGAGCTGGCACACTCTGCATGCCGCGCTCCATGGCGAAGAAGTCATCTCAACTGAATAATCACCGTCGCACAGGGTTGCTCGACGAACTGCGAAATAACCGTCTTGCAATGGCGACGATTGTGGGAATCGTAGCGATAGCCGTTGTGCTTTTATCACTTCAGGGCCGCGTTTGGTGGTGCGAGGCGGGGGACTTTGTTCCATGGTCGTGGACCGTCAATTCGCGCCATAATTCGCAGCACATTCTCGACCCCTATTCGTTCACACATATCCTGCACGGAATACTCGAGTTTTGGCTTATCGGGCTTTTATTCCATCGGTTTCCGCTCGCTTGGCGATTTGCGCTTGCCCTATTTATCGAGAGTGCGTGGGAAGTCGTTGAGAATTCGTCCGCAGTCATCGAACGGTACCGGGCGGCGACGATCTCGCTCGACTATTTGGGAGATTCTATCGCGAATTCGCTTGCCGATATTGCGTGTTGTGCGGCAGGATTCTTACTCGCAAAACGGCTCGGCCTACTTCGCTCCGTCGTACTATTTGTCGCGACTGAGATCGTGCTCCTGCTATGGATCAGAGACAGCTTGATAGTAAATATCATTATGCTTCTCTACCCGATAGAGGCGATCAAGCGGTGGCAAACAGGCGGGATGTGAGCTCGTGGCTTTTCACCGTTCGCCCCGTGCGGCCTCGACTTGGGATTCGAGATCGACAGCCAGCTTGCGCGAGCCCGGCTGGTCAAATGTTTCAATCCAACGAAGTGTTTCGTCGAGAATGCGTAGCTGATATTCGCGGTGATTTGGCGTGCCGGCAACCAAGCCGAGTTCGCCGTTGTAATAGGCTGTGCGCGGCGGGCGCACACGGTCGGTCATTCCCGGGTCAACCGAGATTGTAATTGTTGGAATGCCCGCAGCCTCGATTACACGGGCGACGATCCCGAGCGTCTGATGGCAAAGACGGGATGCCGGAATGAGAAGCGCGGCCTGCACGTCGTACCGCTTTAATCGTTCGGCAAGCTGAGGACCCAGCTCCTCCGCGATCCTCGCGGCATTTGGGATGTGCGGGCTGAGGCTCCACCAGACATTGTTAAGGCTGCCTATGACTGCGTTGTCTTGATATTCCGATAGCCGATCTACCGGAACCTGAGCGTTACGGTCGGCGAGTACAGCCGCGGGATCAAAGCCCTTGGCGGCGTAGCGCATATCCGAAGCCTCAAGTTCGATCGGGAACTCGCGAAAGTCGAGGTCCCCATCCCTTGCATCGATATCAAACGGCTCCGTCCCCTCGATATACGCTCCTGCAGAGGAGACCAATCCAAGGTTAAGCATGGGCAGGGCCCGGCGCACAACCGTCAACGGCGACCGCGTATTCTCTACATAGGGATAGCCGGAGAGCCGGTCATTGGAGCGCCAACGCGAAAAATTGTCCGCAAAGTTGGTAGGTCGTTCGATCACCTGCATGATTAAGTTTTGAATTCCTTTGAGAAGTCGTATACGTCCGACTTTTCCACGGGCGGCCGGTGAAATTGGCGATTAGCGATGATAAAAAATGCGATGAGAGCCGCGATCATGGCCGCGAGCATCACCCACATGGAGTACTGATGCAGCATATTAAACTGCATTCGCAATGGGTCTTCCAGGCTCAATGTGTCGATCGGCCCGGCCATCTGGCTCCGCACCGATCCAAGCCAAACGCCAATTACAAATTGTCCGACAGCGCAGCATCCGCCGAGGACAAGTAGCAGGAAACGCTCTGTCCACAGCGAAACGCGACTGACCATCGATGCGCTCATGAGCGAGGTCAGCAGCAGGATCGTCGAGACCCCGATCCCTCCGAGATTTAGAACCATTAAGTTTCGACCCACGACTGCTCCGGCTAATTCACGATCAGTCACAACGGCGAACGCAGATTGAGCCACGCTGATGAAAAAGACCGCCGATCCCAGCCAAATCGCCAGCACAAGGAGCCTAACATTGGAGAAAAATTTCATCTTTCGTCAAACGCCATTATCTTGCTTTTCGAAAAAAAGGGCAAAAGCGGCGGCATTCCTTGCTGTAGTCCGGTGGCAGTTCTAATCCATCTCCCGTTATTTCTTTGCGGGCCCGGATGCTAACCTCGTAGCTTATAGCGATGGCCTGCGACCTCGAAAAAATTTACGAAAGTTTGTTCAAATACTGCCGAACCCGAGATTTTGCGGGATACGATCCTTTTGACGGATTGAACAGTTCCCTGCTTCAAGCGACGCCACTCGGAAGATCGCGGCTCGCACGACTGGCATGGCTGCAGATGGTGAAACGCTCACCGGTCGATCTTCGCAAACCTCTTGGCGTGAAGCCCGACGTCAATCCAAAGGCGATCGCCTTGTTTGCTCTTGCTGAGATGTCGCGGTTCCGTGTTAATGCGGAGGATGACCACAGGAAGCAGGCGGGCGAACTCATCGACATCTTATTAGCACTGAGGATTAGCGGCGAAACTGCGGACGGGCGAGTGACTAATGCGTTCGGGTATAATTTTGACTGGCAGTCGCGGCATTTTTTCGCACCGCGGGGCACGCCCGCCATCGTTCCCACGGCGTTCGCCTCACAGGCACTGGTTGAAGCATTCCTAATCATCCAGGATGAGCGATATCTCACCGTTGCGGCGGAAATCTGCAATTTTATTCTGGAACGGCTCAAACGCATCGAGACTGATGATGAAGTCTGTTTTAGCTACACCCCGAACGACGAGACCGTAATCTATAATGCAAGTCTGCTCGCGGCGGAATCCCTAGCCGGCGTCGGCTCGATCACAGGTAATAGTGAGCAGATGATACTCGCCGCAAAAGCGGTCAGATTTGTGCTCAATCGGCAACGCCCGGACGGAGCGTGGACGTACGGCTCCGCGCCCAATCAGGGATGGGTGGATAACTTTCACACGGCCTACGTACTGCAGTCGCTGTCACGGATCTCACTTTCGATACCGGCAATTGCGTCGGAATCAGCGCATACAATAGGACGCGGAATCGACTACTGGATAAACCATTGTTTTCTGTCAGATGGTACGCCTAAATACTACGACGAAACGACATACCCCGTCGACATCCACGCCGCCGCGGTCGCGATTTCGGTCGCGAGTGAGATGAGGGAGGCGGACACGCGGCTGTTACCGCTTGCCCGGCGCGTCGCGGAGTGGACAATTGAGAACATGCTCGATGATGATGGATTTTTCTATTATCAAAAGCGCGCGCGCGGTTTTATCAAAACGCCTTTCATGCGTTGGGGCCAGGCTTGGATGGCATACGCGCTCGCGCGATTGATCGAGGCGGAACACGAGGCAAGTGGAACCTGAGATAAAAGATTTCTGGGAAACGCACCCTTGCGGCGCCGAGCTCGTCGGCGACCTCACCGCCGAGTCGCGCGAAGCGTATCTTGATTTTTTTGATCGCTATGACCAGTTCCGTTACTCAACAGAAGGGCATATCCTGACTAATCTTGATCGGATTAATTTCGACGGTAAGCGCGTAATGGAGATCGGCCTGGGCCAGGGAGCGGACGCAGAGCAGATCGCCCGTCGTGGTGCGATTTATTCTGGAATCGATCTTACCGATGAGGCAGTCAAGCGGACAAAGATGCGATTTCATTTGAAAGAGCTTTCGTATCATCGAATCGAGAAGGCCAGTGCCAGCCGGCTACCCTTTGGTGATGCATCATTTGCGATTGTCTACAGCCACGGCGTCTTGCATCACATACCGGAAATCCGAGAGGCGCAGGCCGAAATTGCTCGCGTGCTCAAACCCACAGGCCGCCTCATCGTGATGCTCTATGCAAAGCGATCCTTGAATTATATGGCATCAATCTTACTCGCACGCCGGGCGGGGCTGGCGGCGATGTATGCAATAGGCATGAACCCGGCCGGGATTTACGGAGACCATTTAGCGAATGCGCGGAAGATGGGTTTGGGCAATTACCTCTCGATGCGAAATTTCATAAACGTGAGTACCGACGGCCCTTGCAATCCGTATTCAAAAGTATACGATCGGCGAGAGTTGGAAGCCGATTTCACGGATTTTGATATCGTTGGTTCGCATAAAGAGTTCATGCATGCCCCGCCGCTACCGGTGGGCCGTCTGCCTTTTGCCCGTCTCCTTGGCTGGCACTTATGGGTGGAGATGAAACCTAAGAAGGTCTAAGATCAGCTCCAGCCCAAGCTCCGGCTCACCGGAAATGAAAGCCCTATGTGCGGAATTGTCGGTATTATTTCCCGGGAGCCAGACGAGCGACTCAGAAGGGCGCTGTTGTCCATTGAGCATCGCGGGCGGGATGACGAGGGGATCCATCTCACGGATCGTTTTGGGTCGGATCAGCTTAAAGTGGGGCTCGGTCATCGTCGGCTTTCGATCATCGATACGTCGGCGGCCGGACATCAGCCGATGACCACCTCCGACGGTAGATTCACGATCATCTACAACGGCGAGATTTATAACTACCGCGAGATCCGCGAGGACCTCGAAGCAGCCGGCGAGACATTCGTGACGGACTCCGATACAGAGGTATTGCTCGCGGCGTTTCGCAAGTGGAATACCGATTGTCTCTACAGACTCAACGGGATGTTCGCCTTCGCCGTCTGGGACGAGCTCCTAAAAGTGCTAACGCTGGTGCGAGACCGGGCCGGAATCAAGCCACTATACTACGCAAATACAGGTTGCGGCTTCGTGTTTGCGTCTGAGATCAAGGCCATTCTGGCGTCGGGCCTCATTGGGGCCGACCTGGATGTCGCCGGGCTTGATCAATACCTCACGTTTTTATGGACGCCGGACCCGCAGACGGTTTTTAAGAGTATCCACAAGCTGCCGCCGGGACATTTTTTGAAATGGAAAGAGGGCGAGATCGTGGAAACCGAGTGGTGGGACCTGCGTTTTGACTCGATCGAATATGGACGATCCGAAGAATACTGGCGCGATCAGGTTCTCGAAACTCTCGATCGAGTCGTGCGGATGGAGATGGTCGCCGATGTGCCGCTCGGAGCCTTTCTTTCGGGCGGTGTCGACTCATCGTCCATCGTGGCTCTCATGGACCAGCATTCCGCCGGCCGACAGGTTTCTACCTACACGGTTGGTATTGAGCAGCGAGATTTGCGATACGACATCATCCCCGACGACGCTGTCTGGGCACGCCGGATCGGCAAGCTTTTTAACACCGACTATCACGAAATCATGCTGCAGCCCGATGTCGCGGAGCTGTTGCCAAAACTCGTTTATTATATGGATGAGCCGGTCGCCGACCCGGCGATAATGACGAGCTATCTCATATCCAAGGCGGCCCGCGATACTTTGACTGTACTTCTCTCGGGTGTCGGAGGGGATGAGGTTTTTGCCGGCTACCCGAGGCACCTAGCGATGAAACTGGCGGGGGTGCTTGCTCCTATCCCCGGCTTAGTACGCCGGCCGCTGCTCGGCGCGGTAGCGAGTTTACTGCCTGGCGGCCTGCCCGGCCCGCTGACGGGCCCGCTGCGGAATGCGAAAAAGTTTGCGCGAAGCGCAGGCCTGGATTTTGAAGAAAGATATCTCGGATTTGGAACCTATTTCACCGCCGAGGCGAAACAAAAGCTGTATTCGCGCGAACTTGCCGACGATACACGTACTTCCGATCCTTATTTACATCATCGAAAGTATTTCGACCGCGTTGCTGACGCTGATCCGATCAATCGACTGCTATACGTCGATTTCAAGACATTCCTGCCCTGTTTGAATCTCGCATATACGGATAAAACATCGATGGCGGCAAATCTTGAGGTCCGCGTGCCATTTCTGAACAAGGAGATGGTTGACCTGGCTGCGAGAATGCCTGCGGACCTCAAGCTCAAAGGCCTGAAGAGAAAGTACATCCTCAAACGCGCTGCCGAAAAACTGCTGCCGCATGACGTGGTCTGGCGAAAAAAAGCCGGTTTTGGTGCACCGGTCAGGTCGTGGCTTCGCGGACCGCTCCGGCCGATGGTTGAGGAATTACTTGCGGAGAGTGTCGTCAGGGATCGCGGACTTTTTCAGCCCAAAGAGGTGCGACGAGTCATTGACGCAAACAATTCGGGCCGCGAAGATTTCAGCCTGCAGGTCTTCCAATTGCTCACACTCGAGTTGTGGATGCGTTCTTTTTCGGTAAACCTACCGCGCTAGGGTCTCGTCGCCTTTGTCTGCGTTAAAGCCCTCGCAGCAATTGGGTCGTAAACATTGTCCGCGTGGTCAAATCGTTTGCGGTTCGGCGGTTCGGAGCGAATCGAGAATCCTAAATGTGGCGCGCGTGGTCGCGGCCAAGTCGGCGAAGCCGATGGGCGGCTCGCCGCCGATTCTAACAAATGAACAAACTGCTGCGATCTGGGCGGCCTGGCCCTTATCCTGGCCCATGAACCGCTTGGTCCGTTCACGTCCATTCTTAAACGACGAAGCACGTCGGAAATCGTCTATTACAAAAGATTGTCCGCCGCCGAAGATCTCAACTCTTTCTTTTGCCAACGCCTTATCACCCTCGGCCAGATAGGCTAGCGTGCCATTTGAACCGTCGGCAAATTTAATCGTGATTACTATGGAGTCCTCACGAGCCACTGCCGCATTGTTGATCGAAACCGACTCTGCGAATACACGCTGCGTAATAGAGCTAGTCAGAAAGTGCATCAGGTCGATAAAATGACATACCTCACCGATGATGCGTCCCCCGCCTTGGGCGGGGTCCTGGATCCAGCTATCCCGAGGTATACGGCCCCCGTTAACTCGGTAGACTATGGAAAGCGGATACTCGCGATCGGCAAAAAACTCGGACGCGAGCTTCGCCGCGGGGGAGAATCGGCGATTAAATCCAACCGTGATGGAGCCTGTCGATTTCGTCGCGGCATCCTCAACGGCGTCGAGTTCCGCATCGTTCATCGCGAGGGGTTTTTCGACAAATACATGCTTTCCGTTATCCAGCGCACTGATGGCAAGCGATGCGTGGGTATCGTGACGCGTGGCAATGACAATGAGATTTGCCGCATCGTCAGCGATGACATCTGCCGGCCTTGAACAGATCGTCGCGAAATCGTATTGGCGTCCGACATCATTTGCTGTCACGCCACCTGCGGTGGCGATCGACGAGAAATCGACTTTGTTGGCCTTGAGATGCGGCAAGAGAAACTTTTTCGCGTAACTGCCGGCACCGATCATCCCAACCATTACGGAGCTAGACGGTCGAGACGCACCCAGTTTGATCGGCTCTTGCGAGGCGTCGTCAGAGTCATATTCGAGAAGGATGCCGAGATATGGCTCTCGCGTTTCGCCCGAGATCAGCTTGTACGCGTCCTCGCCTTTGGCAATAGGAAAGCGGTGCGTGATGAGCTGGTCAACCGAAACCGACTTTGCCGCAATCAGATCGAGAAAGGCCTCGATATTGCGACCCTCAGTCCATCGAACGTGGGCAAAGGGATAATCGTGGCCGCGCTCTTCATACTCCGCATCATACCGGCCTGGCCCATAGGACATAGAAATCTGGAGCGACAGCTCCTTTAAATAATAGACATTTCGGGGTACGTCCATTCCAACCAGGCCGACAGCTACGACGCGGCCCTTCATTCGCGCGACCTCCCCCGCAAGCTCTATCGGGTCGTTAGACATCGTCGCAGCGGTAATCAGCACAGCGTCTGCACCGCGGCCTCTCGACCAGGCCTCGACCCTCGAACTCGCGTCGCCCGGGGTCGAGCAACCGTCAGCACCGAGCCGTCTCGCGAGGTCAAGTTTTGCTTCGTCCAGATCGACGCCAAAAACGCGGCAGCCATTGGCTCGTAGGAGCTGAACCGTAATCTGGCCGAGCAACCCGAGACCGATAACGACCACGGATTCGCCAAGTGTCGGAGCAGCGAGCCGAACACCCTGCATCGCGATGGCCCCAAGCGTGCCGAACGCTCCTGCGGCAAAATCGACATTCTCCGGCATTTTTACGCATAGATTCTGCGGTACGGAAATCATCTCGGCGTGCGACGCGTAGCCTGCCCCTGCACACCCGACGCGATCGCCGACAGTGAATCCACGCACACCCTCACCGACTGCAGCGATAATGCCCGAGGCGCTGTATCCGAGCTCCGTTTTGCCGTCGAGCTTAGCCCTGACCGCGGTGTAGGTGTTCAGGATGCCGTCGGTCTTCGCTTTCTGGATTACTTGCTTGACGAGATCCGGGCGCTGCCTGGCCTTGCCGAGAAGGGTCTTCTTGCCGAGCTCGACGGTATTGCGTTCCGTGCCGGCGCTTATCAGCGAGGCCCGCGTTCGCACGAGTACGCGTCCCGGCTGAATCGACGGCGCGGGCACGTCGAGCACGGAGACTACTCCGGAGCGCATGTCTTGCAGGATTTGTTTCATCGGATGAGCAAGAGCCTATACTACAAGCAGCTGTGGAGGGCAGCAAGCTAAGACGGATTTGAATGATCTGTAACTTGCCGCATAATAGTTACCGCATATAGTTACCGCATGAAAGTCCCGTTTGTCGATCTCAAAGCGCAGTACAACAGCCTCAAACCAGAGCTCGATGCGGCCGTATCGGCAGTGATGTCAGAGACGGCATTTGTCAGCGGTAGATACGCAACGACGTTCGAAACGGAATTTGCAGCATATATCGGCACCAGCCATTGTGTCGCCGTAGGCAATGGGACGGATGCCATCGAGATCGCCCTGACTTCACTCGGCATCGGGCGCGGCGACGAGGTGATCGTGCCGGCGAACACGTTTTTTGCTACCGCCGAGGCCGTGTCGAACGTCGGCGCCGAGGTTGTGTTCGTTGACTGCGAACCGAATTATTACAATATCGACACCGATAAGATTGAGGTTAAAGTAACAGCAAAAACAAAGGCTATAATCGCGGTTCATCTTTACGGACAGCCCGCGAAGATGGATGCCGTGATGGACATCGCTCGGCGCCACAACCTCAAGGTAATCGAGGACTGCGCGCAGTCGCATGGTGCCGATTACAAGAGTCGACGCACCGGGACGTTTGGTGACGCCGCGACATTTAGCTTTTACCCGAGTAAAAATCTAGGTGCGGCGGGCGATGCTGGCGCGGTTGTTACAAACGACGCCGATACTGCGACCCGGGCGCGGCTGATCGCGAATCATGGTCAAAGCGCGAAACATCGCCACGCGATGGTCGGCCGTAATAGCCGCATGGACGGCATACAGGCGGCGGTGCTGTCCGCGAAGCTGCCGCATCTTGACCGTTGGCTCGCGGCGCGTCGAGATCACGCCCGTCATTACGAAAAGATGCTGGCCGACACCCCGGTTGTGCTGCCTACCGCCTCGGAATCATCGACGCATACTTACCACCTCTATGTCGTCCGCGTCCGCGACCGAGACACGGTCGTCGCGAAGCTCAGTGCTGCGGGTATTGAGACTGGTCTCCACTACCCCACGGCATTGCCGTTCTTGGAGGCGTACGCCGACAAAAGGTATTCGCCAGCGGATTTTCCGATCGCCCACGCGCACATGAGCGAGCTGCTCTCGCTGCCGATGTATGCCGAGCTTTCCGACGCGATGATCGAATACGTTTGCGCGACACTCAAAGACGCAGTATCGTTAGCCGCCGCTGCCAAGTGAACGCCAATAAAGCCATCTGGATCGATCTTGATAACTCGCCTCACGTTCCGCTGTTTATTCCCTTGATCGAACACTATCGCGGACTCGGCGTCGAGGTAATTCTCACAGCCCGCGACCACGCGCAAACTGTCGAACTGTTAACACTTAGCGGACTCGCTGGGACATTTTCTGTCGTCGGAAAACATTACGGTAAAAGCAAACTAAACAAGGTTCGCGGCGTTGTAGAACGTGCTGTCGAGCTTGCGAGGTCGGTGCGATCTCGCAAAGTAGCCGTTGCCATCAGTCATGGCTCTCGGTCGATGATTCTCGCCGCAAGATGGTCGCGAATTCCCGTAATCTCGATGTACGACTACGAGTTTACTGAGACGAGGATCTTCAACTTGCTGTCGGATCGGGTGATCGTTCCGGATGGAATTCCCGAGTCCGTGCTCGATCAGATAGGGTTACCAAAAAAAAAGCGGGCGCGGTATCCGGGAATTAAGGAGGAGCTGTATCTAAGCCGCTACCAGCGAATCGAGGACGGCCCACGTAACCTCCGCGCAAAGCTGGGTTTGAAATCAACTGAGGCGACTTTGGTCGTGTTGCGTCCGCCGGCGACGACCGCGAATTATCATTCAAATAATTCCGACCTGATCTTCGCTGCTCTCATTGAGCGACTCTTGTCGACGGCGGGTATCTTTACCGTGATAGTTCCGCGTTCGGCGGAACAGCGAGCCGAAATTGTACAGATGGCATCCGGATTGGATAAGGCCCGGGAGCGCCACGTCATTCTCGATAAAGCTGTTAACGGCCTCGATTTGATCGATGCGGCCGACGTAGTCGTCTCCGGCGGCGGCACGATGAACCGCGAGGCGGTCCTCTTGGGCGTGCCGGTTTACAGCATCTTTGCCGGCCGGCTCGGCTCGCTCGACGCGCGTATGGAGGAGGATGGGTTGATCACGTTCGTCCGCGACGCCAGCGAGATTGCCAATATTAAGCTGCGACGGCGCGACCGTCCGGCGATGCTAAAATTAACCAACCGTGTCGAAAGGTTTGTAATAGGCGAGATCGATTCCTTTCTATAAGCTTCGAAGCCTCCGCGTCCGATGTTCAAGCAATATCCGAAATATAAATTCGTACTCGCTGCGTGTGATTACATATTGCTTATATCTGCGTGGGTGGCAGCAATACTTGTCAGGTTTTGGGGCGTGCCGATCATTGACCTGCTGTCCCGGCCGCTGGTCCGCACTCAGGCAGCGCTAATCTTGGTGTACTCCGTCGTTTGGATCGTAATTTTTCAGCATTTCAACCTCTATAAGCTAAATTTCTTCATGTCGTTTGGCGAGCAGGTCATCGCGATCTCTAAGTCGCTGTTGTACGGCTTGCTCGGCCTGATTTTGATCACATTCATTTTCAAGCGACTCGATTTCGTCGAGTCGCGAATCGTTCTCGCTTTGTTTGTACTCCTCAGCCTGGTTGCGATCACGGCCTTTCGAACGCTTGTCTTTCGACGATTGTTCGCCTTTGCCTCGCAAAAAAAGATCGTTCGTCGCAAGGTTCTGATAATCGGCCGCGACCGGACGGCAAAGATGGTAGCGGCACAGGTCGCCGTCAACGATACGCACGGGTTTGATGTCGTCGGATTTGTAAACGAAGACCTCCCGGCGGACGAGATCGTTTTTGAGGACTTGAGAAATGTCGGCAAACTGAGCGACATCGACGCACTCGTCCGCCGGTACGAGATCGACGAGATCATCGTCGCCGAGAGCGACGTCACCCATCAGTCGCTGCTTGACATTATCGACCAGGCCCAGAAAACCCCGGCTGAGGTGCGGCTTGTCTCCGAGCTATACAACATCATTCCGGAGAAGGTCCTGGTCGAAAAATATCTCGGCGTACCCGTTGTGAAAATGCCGCAGAATTACGAGAACGGCCTCTTCAGCGTCTACAAGCGTGTCTTCGATGTGGCCGTGACGTTGATCGGCGGCGTCTTTTTACTCATTCCATTTATTTTGATTGCTCTGGCTATCAAGCTGACGTCGCCGGGAGCAGTCTTTTTCAGCCATACCCGGATCGGCAAGGACTGCCGGCCTTTTCAGTTTCATAAGTTCCGCACCATGTATGCTGGCAACGATGATTCGTCGCACCGCGCCTTTGTCAGTGAATTCATACAGGCCAAGGCCGGCGATCAGGTCGTTAAAAAGATCGAGGATGATACCCGCGTCACCAAGATCGGGCGATTCCTGCGCAAGACGAGCCTCGACGAACTGCCGCAGTTGCTCAACGTGTTGAAAGGCGAGATGAGCCTCGTCGGCCCGCGTCCGTGCATGCCTTACGAACTCGAGCAGTACGAGAAGTGGCACCGCCGCCGCCTGTCGGTGATTCCGGGCTGCACCGGCCTGTGGCAGGTGGCCGGACGGAGCGCCGTCGACTTTAACGACATGGTGATTCTTGATCTTTACTACATCGATAATATGTCACCGCTTTTTGACCTGCGTATAATATTCCGGACGCTGCCCGTGATGCTATTGGCGAAAGGCGGGCACTGAGATCACATGAAAGTTGCGGTAATCGGCGCGGGCTATTGGGGCCCGAATCTTATTAGGAACTTCCTCGCTCTCGACGAAGTCGGCGCTGTCGTCGCGTGCGATGTCGACGACAAACGTCTCGATAAGATGCGTAAGCTCTTCTTCGGCATCGAAACCTCTAACGACTATGAGGAGGTTATAAGTCGGGCCGACATCGACGTCGTTGTGATCGCAACACCGGTGTCGACCCATCACGAGATCGCAAAAACGGCGCTTGAAGCGGGCAAGCACTGCTTTATCGAAAAACCGATGACCGCAAGCGTTGCGGAGGCCGAGGATCTCATCGAAATTGCCGAGGCCCGAAACCTCGTTCTCTTCGTCGACCACACATTTATTTACACCGGGGCCGTGCGAAAGATGAAGGAGATCATCGCGTCGGGCCGGCTCGGCGAGATTTATTATTTCGACTCGGTGCGAATCAATCTCGGCCTCTTCCAGCACGACGTTAATGTAATTTGGGACCTCGCCCCACACGATCTTTCGATAATGGACTACCTTCTGGGAACCAAAGCCCGTTCGGTCTCAGCGATTGGGACATGTCACGTCGGAAACGGCTTGGAGGACATTGCCTATCTGACCCTCGAATTCGATAACAATCTGATAGCCCATTTTCACGTAAATTGGCTGGCTCCCATGAAGATCCGGAAAACGCTCATCGGCGGTACCAAGTCGATGATCGTGTACGACGATACGGAGGCGAGTGAGAAAGTAAAAGTTTATGATAAGGGAATCGATGTGACCACTCGCGAGGGCGAATACGACACGCTCGTACAATACCGTACCGGCGATATGCTCTCGCCCAAGCTCGACGCGGAAGAGGCTCTCGCCGTCGGCACGCGGCACTTTATCGACTGCGTAAAGAACGGGACACGGCCGCTGACCGATGGCCAGGCGGGTTTGAATGTCGTGCGGATACTGGAAGCGTCGGAAATTTCGATCAAGGAACGCGGGCGTTCCGTCAAGCTATGAGTACAACAGAGTTCACACCCGAATACTTAAAAGAAAACTGCATTCGGCTCAAGGATGTAACGCTCGGAGCCGATGTGCGGATCTTTTCATTCGTCAACGCCTACGGCTGCAAGATCGGCGACGAAACCCGTGTCGGAGCTTTTGTCGAGATTCAGCAAGGTGTGTCGATCGGCAGGCGGTGCAAGATATCGAGCCACAGCTTTTTGTGCGAGGGCGTAACCATTCACGACAACGTGTTTATCGGCCACGGCGTGATGTTTACAAATGACAAATATCCCCGGGCAACAAATCCGGACGGCTCGCCACAGGGCGAAGCCGACTGGAAGGTCGTTCCGATCATCGTAGATCGCGGAGCAAGCATCGGGTCAAACGCTACTATACTCGCCGGGGTCACCGTCGGCGAAAACGCAATCATCGGCGCGGGAGCTGTCGTCACAAAAGACGTGACTGCCGGTACAATCGTGACTGGCGTGCCCGCGAAACTTTCCCGCAAGACCTAAGATGGACATCGCGACGGCACTGGCCAAAGCTGCCGCCGACCTTGCGGCGGTCAAAATCGCCGAACCCCGGAAAGAGGCGGCCTCGCTCCTCGCATTCTCGCTCGACCAATCTTCCGTTTTCTTATACGCTCACCCCGAATACGTTTTAACCAGGGACGAGGCGGCGAAGTTTGCCGGGTATGTTAGCCGTAGAGCCAATCGGGAACCGTTTCAATATATTACCGGTAAGCAGGAATTTTTTGGCCTCGAGTTTGCAGTGCGGCCGGGCATATTAATTCCGCGTCCTGAAACCGAGATCCTGGTTGAGACCGCGATACATTTCTTGAAGCCGCTAGCCTTACCGCGATTTTGCGAGCTGGGCGTTGGTTCTGGCTGCATCTCCATTTCGATCCTAAACGCAGTTAAGGATGCGGCCGCGCTCGGCGTCGACATATCGCCAGCCGCCCTGGTTTTGACCGAGGAGAATGCAGCGGCCCATGGAGCAGCCAGCTCACTGCAACTCGTGGAATGCGACCTTTTCGAAAAGGTGACTGGCCGGTTCGACATGATTGTATCGAATCCGCCTTATATTTCGGAAGCAGATCGGAAGGATCTCCAGCCTGAGGTTAAAGATTTTGAGCCCCCGGGCGCCTTATTCGCGGGCGGCGATGGGCTGGATATCATCCGACGAATAATCGCCGACTCGCCCCCATTCTTACTGCCTAACAGCTATTTGCTGATAGAAATCGGCTTTGGGCAGGCGGCGGACGTCAAAGATCTGTTCGGCGATTCCGTTTGGCAGTCGGTCGCGCTTCTGCCCGATCTACAGGGCATCCCTCGAATTGTCGTGGCACAGCTAAGCCGCTGACGCCTGACGCCGCCCGAAAACACTTGCCTTTCTAACAAAAGTGGATGTATATTACCTACACTCAACGGTAGCGTAGGTTTTGAAATATCTCGGGCAAAGTGCCTGATCTGCGGGGGCGGGCGTGGTAGGTCCAGGTTTCGCCAACAGTAAATCGGAGGTGAAAGTTATGATTAACGGCTTAATTTCAATCGTATGTCTCGTGGCCGCCGGATTTTGCTTTTACACGTACGGCCGAACTCCGCCTGATGCAAACACCATTTATCTCGTCGGCACAATTGTTTTTGGCCTACTGATGGTTGTTTTTGGAGTGATGTTTTTATCGGGCCGCGTCAATAAGTCGGAAGATATTCACATCACGGAATAGATCAGCGATTCAACCACCCGAGCACGGGCTAAGGCCATGCGCTACGTTCGAGTGGCGTACCGCACATCGCGCTCGCCTATACCTTTCCCAGCGCATATATTAGCGCGGTCACCTTCGATCGATGTCCCGACACTGCGGAGGACCACTAAATGCGCCTCCCAAGCGCAAAAACCTTCACTAAGGCCAATCCGGCAATAAAGCCGCCGATGTGCGCTGCATAAGCAACACCGCCCGTTCCCGGGTCGGCGAAGTAGCCGGTGACGATCTGCAGCACGATCCAGATGCCGAGGGCGACGAAGGCCGGGACAGTGGTGAGAAAGCTAAAGATGATGGCCCTCACCTGCCGCCGAGGGTAGAGAAGAATATAACCGCCCAGAACACCCGAGACAGCACCCGATGCTCCCAGCATCGGAATGATGGAGCTTGTGTCCATGGCGACTTGTGAAAGAGCGGCGGCGAGGCCGCAGACAATGTAAAACGCCGCGTAGCGGATGTGGCCGAGCAGGTTTTCGAGATTGTCACCGAAAACGAATAGGAACATCATATTGCCGAAGATATGCATGATGTCGCCGTGCATAAACATTGAGCTAAGGAAATTAAAATAAACCGGCAGCGGCGTCTCATAATGCCGCACCTCGCCAGTGTTCCCGAGGGCGTCACGAACTACCTGGACACCCGTGATATCAACACCGTCGACGACCTCTTTGGGAACAAGCGAAAACGCATAAGAAAATGCATCGTTCGACCCAATCTGCTGCAGTAGCAAGAACACGAGCACATTCACGGCGATAAACACATAGTTTACAAACGGTGTGATGGTCCGGTCAGAATTGTCGTCACCTATTGGGAACATTACGCTGCCTCCGTCCGGTCATTTCCTAAAAGCTCGTAACCCTCGCTGCGAGCAACAAAAGTTGCCGCGGTCAGATCGCCCACAACGTTCAGCGTTGTGCGACACATATCCAAAATGCGGTCGACTCCGAGGATGATGGCGATTAAGGCCGGGTCGATGCCGATCATGGCGAGTATGCCGATGATGAATGGAATCGAGCCTGACGGAACGCCAGCCGTGCCAATCCCGCCTAGGATGGCGAGGTAAACGACCATTAGTTGAACGCCCAGCGTCAGATCGGCACCGGCGAGTTGGGCGAGAAACAGCACGGTGACGCCCTCATATAGGGCCGTGCCGTTCTGGTTCGCGGTGGCGCCAACCGTGAGGACAAAGCTGTTGATCTCTTTTGGGACGCCAAGATTTTCTTCGGATACGCGGAGCGCCGTGGGCAGCGTTGCATTAGAGGACGAGGTTGAAAAAGCCGTGATGATAACCGTCCAGACGCGGCGAAAGAAATCGATCGGATTAATCCGTGACAAAAACCAGACCGACAGCGAATAAACCCCAAAGAAATGAATGCCTAGCCCGAGCAAAACCGTGATAACAAACCAGGCAAGCGAGCCGAGAAGGTCGACGCCGAATTGAGCGATATTATTGAAAATGAGGCACGCCACCGCAAACGGGGCGAACTTCATTATCATATCGATGATCTTTGACGTGATCGCAAAGAGCGATTCCATGACCGCGACAAATGGCGTCGAGATCGGGGCAGGCATTAGCGTGATCGCGATGCCGACGATCAGGGCAAAGAACATGATATGGAGCATGTTCGGGTTTTCGCCCGCGATTGAGTTAAACACGTTACGAGGCACGATAGTCTTGACCGCCTGCATCAGCGGCGAATCTGATTTCGCCGCCTCAGCGGCTTTCACCTGAGCGTCCGTTGCGGTCTTTGCCCCACTCGAGAACTTCTCTTTGAGCTGCGCGGCGATATCTGGGCTTATCCGTTCGCCCGGTCTAATAGTATTTGCCAGGCCCAGACCGATTACGACGGAGATTGCTGAGATTATCAGGCAATAGGCAAACGATTTGAGCCCGATGCGGCCGAGTTTGCGTATGTCTCCGATTCCGGAAACGCCGACAACCAGCGAAGAAAACACGAGCGGCACGACGATCATCAGTAGAAGATTAAGAAAGAGCTGACCGACCGGCTGTGTGACGTTAGAGATTGTCCACGCAACAGTCGGGTCGCTGCCGCCGAGCGCCTGGTTCGCGATTAAACCGCCCAAGATGCCGACAATCAGTCCGATAAGGATCTTTGTATGCAGGGCCATGCCCGAGGGTTTGTCGGGCGTTTTGTCATCGAGGTCGGTATCGAGTTCGCGTTCGTAATCGTCCGGCAGAATCGGATCCTTGTCCTGTACGCTCATTTCGGTAGCTCCATTAACGTGCTCTAAATTGGGTCAAGAAAGTGGTGTGAGTTTAGCAGAAGTTTCGGCAATTTGATAAATTTGCGTCACGTCTTTACCGGGCGGTAACCCATGTTCGAATCGATTCATTTTGTAACAAAAGGCCGTGCGAAAACGACCGCCTCCGACCCTGCCGTACTCGAAAAGCTTGGCGCAATAGTCGGTGTCGAAAATCTGATCGTCGACCCCGACCGTGTCGAACCTTACGGTGCGGACGCGGTGAAAGAGAAATTTCCTCCCGAGGCTGTGGTCTTTCCAGACGCGGCCGCTCAGGTGGTAAAGATCCTCAGGCTTGCGAATGAGTATCTATTTCCCGTCACCGCTCGGGGCGGCGGCGTTGGTTATACGGGCGGGGCCGTGCCGGTCGATGGCGGAATAGTGGTCGGCACGGACCGGATGAATAGGATCATTGAGGTCAATGCCGATGACCTCTATGCGGTTTGCGGGCCCGGCTTGCGGACGATTGAGCTCCAACAGGCAGTTGAAAAAAGGGGTCTGATGTTCGCACCCGATCCTGCCAGCTATAAGGACTCATTCATCGGCGGCAATATCGCCGAGAACGCCGGCGGAATGCGGACACCGAAATATGGCGTTACCAAGCACCACGTTCTTGGCCTTGAGGTCGTGACTGCAACAGGAGAGGTTATCCGAACCGGCGGCAAGACGGTTAAGAACGTCGTCGGATTCGACCTGACGGGCCTGATGTGCGGCAGCGAAGGCATGCTGGGGATTATCACCGAGGCTACCCTGAAGCTGCTGCCGATGCCTGAGGCGACCTCGACCGTGCGTGCAAACTTCCACTCAATGGAAGCGGCATGCAAAGTGCTCACAAAATTCACGCCGCACGGCCTACTGCCGATGGCGATGGAGGTCCTCGATAAGCACTGTGTCGCCGCGATCGAGGAAAATTTTGCGTTTGGGCTATCACGCGACGCAGGTGCAATTCTGCTGGTCGCGGTTGATGGATCGCGAGACGAGGTTGAACGAAACGCGTTGCTTATAGCGCACATCATCAGTGAGAACGGCGGTTTTGACGTGATCCGCGCGAAATCAAAGGAGGAGGAAGACAAGCTCTGGGACGTCCGCCGTGCAATCTCGCCAAGCCTTATGAAATACGGCTCGCTAAAGATAAATGAAGATGTAGTCGTGCCACGCTCAAAGGTCCCCCAACTCGTTGCCGAGATCGAACAGATCGGCAAGCGTAACGACACATTCGTCGCTAATTTTGGCCACGCCGGCGATGGTAACATCCACGTAAATTTCGTTGTCGACCGTGACGATCCGGCGGCAATCGCTCGTGCCCGCCTGTGCGTTTCGGAGACATTTCAGCTGTCGGTTAAGTTGGGCGGCACCATTTCCGGCGAACACGGCATCGGCTACGTAAAAGCCCAGTACATGAACTATGCTATCGATCCGGCTACGCTTGAGGTGATGAAAGGCATCAAGAAGATGTTTGATCCAAACGGGATTCTGAATCCTGGAAAGATGTTTGTATGATTGTGGTCACAATATGGGAAAGCCTATCCTAATCCTATTGGTTTTACTGACATGCGTTCCGGCGGCGTCTGCCCAGTCTGCCAATAAAACCATCGTCCTCGTCCGCCATGCGGAAAAGGCGCCGGCTCCGCCGACTGAGCCCGATCCGGAGCTCTCTGCCGAGGGCCGCGAACGGGCTGAGAGGTTTAACAAAGCCGTCTCGAAGCGGTATAAGCCGCACGAGATATTCTCGACCAATTACAAACGCACCAGGCAAACGGCTGAGCCGATTGCAAAGCGACGCGGAAAAGAGATTCAAACCTACGACGCCGCAAAGCCCGCAGAGCTTATATCTAAGATAATGGCCAGCAAGACCGATCATTACCTGATTGTGGGTCATAGCAACACGATCCCTGCACTCGCCAATTTGCTTGCCAAGAAGGAGGTTTTTCGTAACCTGCTCGATACTGAATACGGAGTGTATTGGGTTATCCGGATGAGAAGTGGCGTCCTCTCGCGGATCGAGGTATTTCCGTACTAAAGCAATGTCGTATAAATTACTGGTCGTCGGCCTATTATTCCTCTCGCCCGCCGTCATAACCCGCGCACAATCCAACGCTCCGGCCAACAACGAGGCCTTCTGGACCACTCTGCAGTCACTGTGCGGCAAGGCATATGCGGGCACGGTTGCCGCGGCTCCGGCGGACGACACGACCTTCAAAGGCAAAGCCCTCGTGATGCATGTTCGTTCATGTGAAAAAAATCGGATCCGTATCCCGTTCGTCGTCGGCGACGACCGCTCGCGGACCTGGGTTTTGATCCGAAAAAACGGTCGCATCGAGCTGCGGCACGATCATCGACATGCTGATGGCAGACCTGACGCTGTAACTATGTACGGCGGCTGGACGACGAGCGTCGGCATGCCGGGCCGGCAGATGTTTCCTGCGGATGATCAGACCGTCAAGGTAATCGCCGCTGCAGCAACAAACGTCTGGTGGATCGACCTGACCGGAGGCGATTTCTTCAGCTACAATCTTCGCCGGATGGGCAGCGAGCGCTATTTCAGCATCAAATTTGATTTGAAGACGCCGGTTGCCGCACCCGGCGCGCCGTGGGGATGGCAGGACTGAAGCAGATGTATAACGCCGCAATCGAAAAGGAACTAATAGAAGTCGGAGCACGCTGGGCATTGGCGATGGTCACAAACGACGCCGATGCGATCGGCGTTTTTATGGACGACGACTGGATCATCGTTTCTGAACGCGGAATCGCGACAAAGCGGCAATTCTTGTCCTTTGTCGAATCCGGACAGCTCACTCACAGTTTGTTTGAAATGTCGGGTGACGCGAGGACAAGAATATACGGTGATACCGCGGTCTTGACATGCCGCGTGACCAACACGGCCCACTTTGGCGGGCAGGAGCTTGACGCCGATGAATGGACATCCGATGTTTTTGTTAAAAAAGACGGAAATTGGCTATGCGTGCTTAGTCATATCACTCCGGTCGATAAAAATTGGCCGGTCAATAACTAACTTTGGAGGAAATTATTATGTGGAATGCGGTAGGTTGGTTTGAGATTTATGTCGAAGATATGGAAAGGGCCCGCGGATTCTACGAGGCCGTGTTTCAGGTAAAACTGGAAAAGCTTCCGGTTCCTGATATTGAAATGCTGAATTTTCCGATAGACGATGAGGGAAAGGGCTCTAGCGGAGCCCTCGTAAGAATGCCCGGCCTTAAACCCGGCGTGGGCGGTACGCTCGTTTATTTTACGTCCCAAGATTGCTCGGTCGAGGAATCGCGGGTCGAACAGGCCGGTGGCCGCATCGAGCGTCCGAGGATGTCCATTGGCCCATACGGCTTTATCTCGCTCGTATACGATACCGAGGGAAATATGATTGGTATTCATTCTCAGAAATAACAATATGAATATTCCAGAACATTACTCGCCCATAATGCCCTACATCATCGTCGGCGACGCCGAAGGGTTTATTCGATTTATCACAGACGTATTCGCGGCGCACGAGATACTCAGGGTCAATAACGCCAGCGGCTCGCCCGTGCACTGCGAATACAGCATAAACGGCGGCACCGTTATGTTTGGCCAAGCCAGCGGAGAGTGGTCGGCGTTTCCATGCGGGATGTTTGTCGTCGTCGAGGACGTTGACGGCCTGTATGCCAAGGCGCTCGAGCACGGGGCAGCCTCGATCCAGGCGCCCGACGATCGTGGATATGGCCGCGCTGCTGGTGTCAGCGATCCGTTTGGCAATCAGTGGTGGTTGAATAATCCTGCTTAACTAATGCCAGTGAGGAAACGATTCGTCATCCACGAGCACCACGCAACGAGGCTGCACTGGGATCTGCGGCTCGAGATGGGCGGCGTGTTTAAATCGTGGGCCGTGCCAAAAGGGCCCTCGCTAAATCCGGCGGATAAACGCCTAGCCGTCGCCGTCCCCGACCATTCGCTTGAATACGGCAGTTTCGAGGGACAGCTAGCCGAGGGCACCTATGGCGCCGGCGAGGTGCGAATCTGGGACGACGGCCATTACGAGACAGATATCGAACCCGAGATCCAGCTGAAAAAAGGCAAGATCGTTGTTACCTTCTTCGGCCTGAAACTCCGAGGCCGCTTCAACCTCGTCAAAAGCTCGCGTGGAGAAAAAGACTGGCTTCTGATAAAATCCGGCGATCACTTCGCCGATGAAGACTGGCAAATAGTGATGGTCCTCGACCCGAAAACGCATGGACGTGGGAAGAAAAAGATTAGTTTGTTATCGAAGCAAAGATCGAATCAAAAATGAGGCTCTCGCGTAAAAAAGGGCAGCTCGTGTATTGAGCTGCCCCTTTTTTGACAAAAAACGTCGCCGTCCGAGGGCGTCTCAACCTAAATATCCCTTAAACTTCTCTTTCGTCGCTGAATAATTCGGAAAGATCTTTCCAAGGTCTTTGGTGCCCATGTGTTTGTGGGCTGCTTCGGCAAAGACGTCTCGGAAATCGGTGGTGACGGCCAGGTCGCGGCCCTCGTATAGCTGGTCCGGCTTTAGACCTTTCCAGTCGCCGTAAACCTTGCCGCCTTTCACCGTGTTACCCAGAATCAGCATCGAGTTGCCGTGGCCATGGTCTGTGCCTCGGGTGCCGTTTTCGCGGGCTGTGCGGCCAAATTCGCTCATTGTTATAAGAACGACGTCATCCATTTGCTTACCGAGGTCGGTTGCGAAAGCAGCGATTGCGCCGCCGAAATCTCTCAGCAAATTAGCAAGCTGACCCTGTGACGGGTTGTTGCCCAAGCTCTGATTGGTGTGCGTATCCCAGCCCTTCGACTCGGCAAAAGCAACCTCGAGCCCGATACCGGCCTTTATCATCTGGGCAATCTGTCGTAATGAACGGCCAAGCTCCGTGTTTGGGTAAACAGCACCGTTCTGAGGCTGATACTGTGACGGGTTTGCTGTTTTCAAGAAGTTGACCGCTTGAAAAGTTTCCTTACCCGTCGAGGAGAGCGAGTCGTTCACCTTTTCCTGGTAGATGCCCTCAAAACCGCCCTTGAGATCGCTAGAGAACGTGCCCGCCTTGATCGTAAAATCAGCGAGATTTGTCATCGCGACTGACGGTGCCTTGCCATATAGCGATCGCGGAAGGGACTGGGTCATCGAGACGGCGCGGAATGGCGACTGCTCCTTGGCTGCAGTCGCCTGCAGCACGCGGCCAAGCCAACCGTCACGCGTGCCCTTGATGCCGGGCGTGCCGGATTCCATGTAGTCCTGAGCGTCAAAATGCGAACGAGTATTATCTGGCGAGCCAGCTGAGGTAATCACGGCGAGCTGCTTATTCTTCCAAAATGTTTCGAGCGGGCGCATCGATGGATGCAGACCAAAGTAACCGTCCAGATCAACCGCGCCGCCGTTTTCACTCGGCTTCTTAATCGCGATCGAACGGCGTAGATTGTAATACTCGCTATCGCCATACGGGACAATCATGTTTAGACCATCGACCGCTCCGCGTTGGAAGATTGTCACGAGGACTTTTTTCTTACCGTATGTTTCGCTGGCCGCCGCATTAGCGAATTGATGCAAAAACCCGGGCGCCGCCGCCATAAAGCCAAAGCTCGCCAACCCAATTCCGCCCGTCTTTAAAAAATATCGTCTATCCATAATTGCGTTAGTCCTTTCAGATTTCCCCGCCACCTATTAGACGCGGCCGTGGCCGAAAAAGTCTGATTGACAACGCAACGTTTCGGCGTAAAGTCGAGTATATGCAAGCATATCTACCGTACGCCGTTACTCTTATCATCGTTTTGATCGTCCTCTTATCGGGAATCAGGGTCGCTCAGGAATATCAGCGGGCAGTAGCTTTCCGGTTAGGCCGATTTGCTGGGATAAAGGGCCCGGGTATTTACTATCTGATACCGCTATTCGATCGCCAGCAAAAGATCGATACTCGCACCACGACCGTCAATCTCGAGCAACAGGAAACCATTACCAAAGACAGCGTTACGATTAAGGTAAATGCGGTCCTCTGGTTTCGTATCGTCGACGCCGCGAAATCCATTCTTGAGGTGGCCAACTATGAACAAGCTGTGTATCAGTTTTCAGTGACCGCGCTCAGAAACATCATCGGCCAGCATTCCCTGGACGAGGTTCTAAAAGGTCGCGAGCAGATAAATCAGACGCTGCAGACGATCGTGGACGCGACCACCGAGCCATGGGGAATCAAGATCGAAATGGTCGAGATGAAGGATGTCGAGATTCCTGAGTCAATGCAGCGTGCGATGGCCCGCGAGGCCGAGGCGATCCGCGAGAAACGCGCCCGCATCGTCAAAGCAGAGGCCGAGCTTGAAGCATCGATCAAGCTCACCCAGGGCGCCACGCAAATGGAGGCGAGCCCGATCGCCCTCGAACTCCGCCGCATGCAGATGCTCTCGGAGATCGGCATCGACAACAATACGACAACGATAGTATTGATCCCGTCGGAATTTACCGAAGCCGCCCGCAGTCTTGCAAAGGCCTCGAAGTTGAAAGACGGATAATCGAGGGGACAAGCTACTTGATAAAGATCTCATCCACAAATATCCACGGCTCGCCGCCGGCGCCGGGATGCCACGATGAGATCTTCCCAATGTTGAAGGCACGCAGACGTATAGAACGAGCCTTATCTCGCCCCCATCGTACGCATAGTAGATACGGACTTTGGCGTGATGTGGTCGAGAGGGTTACCACTGTCGTCGACTGCCGGCTCAGCGTCCAACCGGACGCTTGCAGGCAAGGGTGCCTGCGTTCCCGGTAACGGCATTCCCCCCTAATGCACCAGTTCCCCACCGCCGATCTGCCGAAGGCCCTGGCCTTTGATGCCGTATCTCACGCGGAAGGCAGCGTCGCCGCCGCGGTGGTTGTATCTGAGCGAAATCTTGTGCCAGCCGGACTTGAGCGGAACGACCTTAGACTTCACTTTGCGATCTTTCGTGCCGGTGTCGTCGATTATCATCTTGCCGTCGACGACGACCGTTGCATCCCATGTCGAGTCGACCTGAAACTCGTAGATGCCGTCGGTTGGGGCATTGAGGTAGCCATCGAACGATACGCTGAAGCTTTTCTTCAAATCGATCTGTTGGGCAAACTGCGGGAGGAATATCGAGCGCGTCTCGCCGTTTGTCGATCCCGTGCCCGACTCGGATGGATGGATCAGCTCGTAGAACACACCCGGTCTCTTCTCGGGCGGCTCGAGGCTCGGACGCATCTCGTCGCGCATGAGGGTCGCCGCATAAACGATGCTCCTGCGTCCCGACGGCAGGACGACAACCGTCTTGAGCGTCGCTGAGGCTCCCGGCGCAAGCTTAACCTCAACTGGCTGGGTGTAGGCCCGAGCCCGCTCGTCAGGAGTCGTCCCGTCGATAGTGTAGTAAACGCGGGTGCCGGCGGCCGGTGTCAGGGTGACCGACATCTTCTCGGTCTGAGCGATGACATTTCTCAGTCCGTGCGGCTCGGGAATCCGGTAGTTGATGTTTAGGTGGTCCAGTCGCGGCAGATGTGCGGAAAGCCGTCGCTGAAAGTCTCTGTAGTCTCGATCGTCCGGTCGCGACCAAAGTACCTCTGACAGAGCAAGGATTCGAGGGAAGGCCATGTACTCCACCTGCGAGGGCGTTTTCATATACTCTGTCCAGATGTTTGCCTGGCCGCCGATCACATATTTTGCCTCTTCAGCCGACAATTCTTTCGGGACGGGATCGAATGAATAGACTCTCTCTATGGGCACGTATGATCCGATATTCAGCGGCTCATAGGCCGGGTCCCCCTGGCCGTAGTCGAAGTACATATAGTCAGTCGGCGTCATTACCACATCGTGCTTTGCCTTGGCCGCCTCGATGCCGCCTTTCATACCGCGCCATGACATCACCGCCGCGTTCGGAGCTAGGCCGCCCTCTAAAATCTCATCCCAGCCGATTATCTTTTTGCCTTTCGAGTTGATGTACCTCTCCATGCGCCGGACAAAATAGCTCTGCACCTCGTGCTCGTCTTTCAGGTTTTCGCGTTTTTTGAGCTCCTGGACAAAAGGCGATTCCTTCCAATGATCTTTCAAGACTTCGTCGCCGCCGATGTGGATGTAAGGCGAATCGGGAAACAGCGAGATCGTCTCGTCGATCACATCCTCGAGAAATTTGAAGGTCTCATCCGTCGGGCAAAATACCTCTTTAAAAATGCCCCACGTCGTCTGCACCTTGTACTTGTAGTCAGATTTACATCCGAACTGAGGGTAAGCCGCCAGAGCCGCCGACGCATGACCGGGAAGCTCGATCTCAGGAATTACGGTCACATACCGCTCCTTTGCATAGGCGACCACATCCCTTATTTCCGCTTGTGTGTAAAACCCGCCATGCGGCACGCCGTCGCCTATATACGGCGTCAGATTGCGCTCCTTGACCGTCTCCGGTCGCATCGATCCGATCTCGGTCAGGCGTGGGTATTTCTTGATCTCAATTCGCCAACCCTGATCGTCAGTCAAATGCCAGTGAAAGGTGTTGAATTTATATTGCGACATCAGGTCGATGTACTTCTTCACAAACTCGACCGGCATAAAATGCCGAGCGACATCGAGGTGCATGCCGCGATAGGGAAAGCGGGGAGCATCTCCGAATTGAACCGCCGGAAGGGTCACTTCATTCGGCCGTCCAATCGACAACAATTGCAGTAAGGACTGGAGGGCGTAGAACATCCCGGCTTCGCGGCCTGAAATACGAATCTGATTTTGATCGATGTTGAGACTATAGCTTTCGGGATTGACGGAGAGATCTCCATCGATTACCTCGGGCACAAAGACTATGGCATTTGTTTTCTTCGTCCTACTCGAGATCGAAAGCTTGAATCCAAGACGCTTTTGCAGAGCGTCATTGAGAATCCCCGCGAATCGTCGTTCCGCTTTATCGGTCGCGACAATCGTTGTTCTCGAGCTAAGAATGAATGTACCGTGGTGATGCTGAATCGAACCCGGCTGTGGAATGATATTGACTTCGCTCGATTGACCGAAGATCGAGGCACAAGCAACCACCATTACAAAAATAAACACTCTCGAAATATTCTTCATCATAACGCGGGCGTGCCGGAACGCAGGCACCCTTGCCTGCAACGCCGGTTCCTCCGGCGTTGGGTCGCGGTGTAACCCGAACTTGAATCATCCTCGGCGCCGTCAGCGCCCTATCGGACGCTTTGCAGGCAAGGGTGCCTGCGTTCCGGCGCAGCGCGTGTTCCCTTACTAAGCGGCAATTATACTCAAAAACCGCTGCAGTTCATCCGGCATTTCCTGTGTAAATTCCTTCCGCCCGCCCGTTTTAGGGTGAGTGAACGATAGCTTTTCGGCGTGGAGGAAAAACCGCCGCATCGTAGCGATCGCGTTGCGCGCATAGCTGTCCATGACAGTGTTGTCGCGGCCTTCGTTGTAGATCTCGTCACCGACGACCGGGTGATTTATGTACGCCATGTGGACGCGTATCTGGTGGGTGCGCCCCGTTTTTATTTCTACATCGAGCAGCGTAAATTTGTCGTAGCGTTTTCTTACCTTCCAGATGGAGAGGGCCGAGCGTCCCGCTGGCCCGACCTTCATCCGCAGGCGGTTGTGTTTATTACGCGCGATCGGCGCCTCGATCTTGCCGATATTTTCATCCGGCGAGCCGTGTACGAGCGCGATATAAGATTTATGGACTAGCCGCTCGCGAAATTGCTCTGACAGAGCCTCGTGTATCTCGTCATTCTTGGCGACCACGATCAGGCCGGACGTATCTTTATCAAGACGGTGGACGATACCGATTCGATTAAGGTTTTCATCCTTTGCCCGCGGCCCTCGCACATCGGAGTTGAAATGAAACGCAATCGCATTTGCCAGCGTGCCGCTTTGCACGCCGGCACCCGGGTGGACGACCATGCCGGAGGGTTTATTTATGACGGCGAGATACTCGTCCTCAAAAACTATATCCAGCGGAATGTCTTCGGGCTCGAAAACAACGGCTGGCGCCTCGACCAGGTCGATATCGACCTCGTCATTCACGCGCAGCTTGTATGAGGGCTTGACCGGCTTTTCATTAATCAGCACATCCTCATTCTCAATCAGCCGCTGAAGTCGTGAACGTGACCAGCCCTCAACCCGTTCAGCAAGATATGCGTCGAGCCGAGTGCCGGCCTCATCCGACGCGATTATCAGAGAGTTGCTATTTTGTTCTTCAGTCAAGATGGAATGAGTTTAACAGAGTCGCGGATCCGCGCCGCGATAGGAGATCTCGGGGGGGAATGGTTAGTCCCGACTGCCCTCAGCATGTGGCTCCTCGGAGATGGCCGTTTTTGAAAGCCGCCAGATCATGAAAAATACGGCGGTGCCAGCCACCAGCAGGCTGACAATTTGCGAGGTCGAAAGCCCCGTGAGGGTCGTCAGTCCAAACAGATCGCCGCGTGGATCGTCGCGTATAAATTCAATCGAGAAGCGAAATGTCGAGTAGATGATGCCGTAGGCGATCAGCACCTGGCCGTCAAACTTTTTGCGGCGGTGCAGCCAGAATAGAAAGCCAAAAACGGCCAGCATCGTAAACGACTCGATAAGCTGTGTCGGATAAAGGTAGAGATCGCTGCCGTCGGGGCCGACAATCGGCACGCCGGTGTACTGGTGGCCAGCCTCGGTGAAATGCACGCCGATCGGCGAATCACACGCATCGCCCCAACAGCAACCCGCCGCAAAACAGCCTTGCCGCCCAAATGCCTGTCCAAGCGCGACGCCGGGTGCAAAGGCATCAGCCGCCTTCCAAAAAGGCAGCTTGTAGAGCGGGACCAAGATCGCGACGGCCAGGAAACCGCCTATCAATCCGCCGTAAAAAACCCCACCGGAACGCAGAAAATCTAGCGACAAAATATTGACATTGTCCTCAACCAGCAGCATCAGAATCTTTGACCCGACCAGCCCGCCGACCAGCACCCATAGACCGAGATCGTAGATTCGCTCCCGCGGCAGCCCATCACGCCCCGCCAGGCGCGAGGTCACAAAAAGCGCAACAAGCATCCCAACCGCCATCCAAAGGCCGTAGCTGGTTACCGGGAAATCGCCGATGCGAAATAGCTCAGGATACATAGATTAGAAGGCGGAAACACGATGGCAGCGAGTGTGTTCCTATCACGATGGGCGCCCGGCGAACAAGCGGTAAAAGGCAAAGCAAATCACAACGATGGTCACCAACACTACGGTTAAGAAAACAATTACATAGCCCGACATTTCACAACTCAGACAGACCGCCCCATCGTAGTGCCGTTGGATCATCTCGGGCGTTCGCATTTCCTCCGGGAGTGCGGCCCGGGCTAGCATTTCAAAAACGAACATTGATATTACACCGGCAAGCCCGAGACCGATGATCAGGGAAATTGAGATGGCGAAAAATTTTTCACCATCTCTCATGACCGCACATTCTCCGACGGTTCTGAAAGAGCCTTTTCATCCGCGGTTCGCCGCTTGCTTAAAAACATGTCAAGTATTAATAACCCCGCCCCAAGACAGATCGCCGCGTCGGCAACGTTAAAGGTTGGATAATGCCACGAGCCAAACTGGACGTCGATAAAATCGATCACGTACCCGAGCCGCATGCGGTCAGTGACATTGCCGGCGATACCGGCGAGCAGTAATGCAAGAGCTCCCAGGATGCGATCATCGGCTCGCGGCGTACGCCAGAAAAAATAAAGCACGAGCACGCCCGCTACGATTGCCACAACCGACAGGCCCCAGCGGCCCGCGTCGCCCTGGTCATCGAGCATCGAAAAGGCAACGCCCGGATTCTGAGCGTAGGCGAGATTCAGGAAGCCGTCGATAACGGATCGGTCGCCATCCAAACGCAGCACGCGCGACGCCCAGGACTTTGTGACCTGATCGATCATAAAGACGCCGCCCGCGATTGCGAGGTAGCCAAGTTTCCAGAAAACGTCTCGTCTTGTCACTGAGGTTTTTTAACCTCGGCCGGCGGTGTTTTTGGCTCGGCGTAGAATGATTTGTTGATGATCTTCCACTCGCCGTTTATTTTGAGCAGGCTCATGTAGTCGGTAAATTTGACGGCCGGGTAATCGAGGATGATCTTTGCAAACGCGGCGTTACCGGCGATGTCGACACTCTCGATCCACCGCTTGCGGGCCGCCTCATCCGCCGCGGGCTTGCCGCTTGCACCCGCGATATATTCGGCAAATGAGCGGGTCATGTATTTACCCTCGCGGATAAATACCATGTTGCCCTCCGTGTGAAATGCTTTGCGAAAATACTCGCCATCTCCGGTCGCATGGCCCGTCAAATAGTTTTCAAGCGGCACTCGCACGGCATCTTTCTCTGCCGTCTGTGCTAGGGCAAATAGCGAGAAAGAAAAGATTAAAATTATTCCAAAGATCAATTTTTTCATATTCAACTTTGGTCGTGTCTGCGATTCAAACGCCCACCCATTACTGATGCTCCAAATCGCCGCCTCGCGCATTCGTGACGCCCCGACACAACTCGATAAACTTTTCCCTAACGTACTCGTTTAGCCGTTCCGCAAACGATTCATCCAGAAGCTTTGCCTTAATCAGTTCTTGCACGTCCGCCAGGTCTTTTAACCGATCGGTTGCGGTCAAACCCGAAGCCAGCTTGAGATCAATTAGCTTTTCAAGCGTTATTGTTTTTATACCGTCTATCGACACGAAAACACCAGACGGTTCCGGAAATGCGACCGGCTTGGGCAAACCGTCGCCCGGAAATCCGCCCGAAATTATTATGTCGATCGGTACGTTTCCATCAGTGGTTCTGTAGTTTTTTCGTGCACCCTCAAATGCCGGTCGATATCCCAGGCCGACCAATTTATCGCGGAACTGTTCGAGCCCGTCGGCGGTGAGCAGGATGTCGATATCGGTGGTGAATCGCTGAAACCCGTGCTGGTTGAGCGCGACGGCTCCTACCACGGCATAGTCGATATCATGCTGTTCTAATGCCCGGGCAAGTCGGGTTAGAGCGTCGTTTAACATTCCCGTCCCGTTAAAGAAACTAATACCTTCTGCATACGTCGCAGTCGGCGACGAGATCAATGTCTGAAAATCACGAGTCACATTATCCAGTATAAGGAAAGATCGCTTTTGGAGCTTTAAATTTGCTCGGCCAGTCGAGGTAACAGACATCCGTGCAGCCGAGAGCGTGAGTGACGACGCGCCATTTGCCGTTTGTTTTTTTAAATAACCCGAAAAAGTTGTCGTCGAAAAGGTCTTCGGCTCCCGCCCACTGCGTGCCTTTTAGATTGGGTTTGCCGCCTGAAGGCGTGGTCGGTTCACCGCTGACATACGCCCAGATGCCCTGCACCTTGAAATGACCTGTAACAAAGACTATTTTTTGCTTTAAATCCCGCTCAACCGGCACGCGAAGCGCGGCGAGGATCGCGGCACGTTCCGCAGAGCCTTTCTCGGGTGTGTGGACCGATTGCTGGGCAGCCGAGGCGAGAGACAGGGCGAGGATGCATACCGCGGCGAAAGGTATTTTCTTAAACATAGAGATGAATCACTCCTTCATATAACCACGATTATACCGCTTTCTCGATCTCTACCAACGCCTCTTCGCAGCGCTCGCAGACGGTAGGAAACTTTTCAAATTCGCCGACGCGGGTCGAATAATTCCAGCACCGTTCACACTTTTCGCCCTCGGCTTTTCGGATCTCGACCCTAAAGGCGTCGCCCTCGTTAACCTCGACATGTGACACGATGAACAGATATCGGAGCTGATCAAAATAATCCAGGAGGAACCGCGTCATGTCGTGGTCGGTGGTGAGCACGACCTTCGCCTCGAGCGACGAGCCAATCTGTTTGTCGATGCGGGCGTTCTCGAGAGCTTTCAAGACCTCATCCCGAATGGTAAAAACCCGTTCCCAGTCAGACTTTAGGCTGCCTCGCAGAGTATCGCTCGCGGGCACGCCATTAAACTCCGCCATATGTACACTTACGACATCACGAGCCGGTAGGTTCTCCCAAGCCTCATCGGCGGTATATACAAGAATCGGCGCGAGCAGGCGGCACAGCCCGTCAGCGATCTGATAAAGAGCGGTCTGCGCCGAACGCCGCTGATGGGATGCAGGGGCCGCAATATAGAGCCGGTCTTTGATGATGTCAAAGTACCGCGCCGACAGCGTCACAGTACAGAAATTGTATAGAGCATTGTACGCTGCTTGAAAGTCGTATGTTTCGTAAGCGCCGATAACCTTGCTGCTTACCTCGGCCAGATTTGCCAGTGCCCACCGGTCGATCTCGAGCATGTCATCGGGCTCGACGGCATCGCGGCCCGGGTCGAAACCAGCAAGATTGCCGAGGGCATAACGCAGCGTGTTTCGCATCTTGCGATACGCGTCGACCACGCGGTCGAGGATCTCATCGGAACACCTGACATCCTCTGTATAATCCACCGCCGCCGCCCACAAACGGAGCACGTCAGCACCGGATTTATCAATGATCTCTTTTGGCGCGGTCACGTTGCCGATTGATTTTGACTGCTTGCGGCCCTCGCCGTCGACAACCCAGCCGTGGGTTATAACCTGCTTGTATGGAGCCGCATCGTGAGCCGCGATGCCGCAACTCAAACTTGAATTAAACCAGCCGCGATACTGGTCGCCGCCCTCGAGATAAACGTCGGCCGGAAAGCGCAGCGTTTCGCCGCGTGTCTCGAGCACCGCGACGCAGCTCGAACCCGAATCGAACCAAACATCTAAAATATCTGTTTCTTTTCTAAAGTCGCTGCCGCCGCATTTCAGGCATTTATAGCCATCAGGCAGCAGTTCCCTCTCTGTCCGCGCGTACCAGGCATCGGCCGTTTCCTCGGCAAAAATATCGGCGACGTGGTCGACGATGAATGGATCGGCAACCGCCTCTTCACAACCCTTACAATAAAATACGGGTATCGGCACGCCCCATGAGCGCTGGCGCGAGACGCACCAATCGGGCCGCGACTTGAACATATTCGCAAGCCGCCCCTCGCCCCATGCCGGATGCCATTTCACTTGCGCTATCTCGTCGAGAGCGCGTCGGCGCAAGCTCACGTCAGCTTCGCCCGAGTCCATAGACACAAACCATTGCGGAGTCGCGCGAAAGATGACCGGATTCTTGCAACGCCAGCAATGCGGATAGCGGTGCTGATAGTTCTCAGAGAATACGAGTGCTCCGCTCTCTCGCAGGAAAGTCACGATTTTCGCATTGGCGGTGAAAATGTCTTCGCCGGCAAAATGCTCAACTTCCGGTGTAAAACGTCCGGCCGCGTCGACCGGCGCGTACACCTCAAGCCCGTACTGCTTTGCGATATGAAAATCGTCTGAGCCATGGCCGGGGGCCGTATGAACGCAGCCCGTGCCCGACTTCTTTCCCGATTTGCTCTCGAACCGCACATCGAGCTCGACCTCTGCATCGGCCTCGCCGAGCGTGACGTGCTCGCCATTCATTATCAGAGACGTCCGGTCGAGCCACGCGTGACGGGCCTCCATCCGGTCAAGCTTTGCGCCCTTAAATTTTGCAATTTCCTCATATTCCGCAAATCCGGCGGTCTCGGCAAACGCGGCCGCGAGTTCAGATGCGACGATAAACACCTCGCCGTCCGAAACTTCGATCGCTGAGTAATCAAAATCAGGATGCACGGTGATGCCAAGATTTGCGGGCAGTGTCCACGGCGTCGTCGTCCAGATGACGACAAAGACATTCTTACCGGCGAGAGCACCGTCGATTTCGCCGGCGTCAGTCTTCATCGGGAACTTTACATAGACCGACGGTGATGTGTGCTCTTTGTACTCCACCTCTGCCTCGGCCAGCGCGGTCTGGTCATGGATGCACCAGTAAACGGGCCGCAGGCCTTTATAGATAAATCCGCGCTCGAGAAACTTGCCAAACAGCCGGGCGGTCGAAGATTCGTACTCGGGCGACATCGTCAGATAAGGATTTTTCCACTCACCGAGGATGCCGAGCCGCTCAAAATCGCGCGTCTGGTTAGTCATTGCCGTCGAGGCGTGTTCGCGGCAGATACGGCGAAAGGATGCGACCGGAATATCGGCCTTATTCTTGCCTTTCTCGGCCAGTTTCTTCTCCACAATCGTCTCGATAGGCAGCCCGTGACAGTCATAGCCCGGCACATATGGCGCCTCAAAACCCATCATCGACCGCGTCTTGACGACAAAATCCTTGAGTATTTTATTGAGCGCCGTGCCGATGTGAATGTCCGCGTTCGCATACGGCGGGCCGTCGTGCAGGATGAATTTCTCACGTCCCGCCCGAGCCTCGAGCACCTTTTCATACAGACCCATCTCCTGCCATTTTTTCAAACGCGCAGGCTCCATCTGCCCTAGATTTGCCTTCTGCGGGAAGTCCGTCCGCGGCAGGTTAACAGTTTTCTTCAAATCAAGTTCGTCGTTCATACAATCAAATTCAAAAAAGCCCCAAGCCTTTCGTGTTCGGCTTGGGACTCGTGCGTGACAAAGATTTATCCGCCGCTCAGCTCATGCTGAGCAAAGTCCCGTTAATAATTATCGTAATAGGCGATAGCCTCGGCTTACTCATAAAACAACACAATAACACAGCCGCCTGTTTAGTGGTTAGAAAGGTAGTGCGGTGACAATCCGATGCTGAGTCGGTACCGCTCATCTGACAGAAAAAAGGCGTGCGGTCATTTCCGCCAGATACCTGTCGGGGGTGAATTACTCTTCCTCCACAGTACACAGCAGCGGAAACTCCCGGGCCTTTGCCAGGTTCATGGCTTTTTCACTTTTCATCGTTGCGATTTCGTATGGGTAGGTGCCGGCAAGGCCGATGCCTTCGTTGTGGACTTTCAGCATTATCACGATCGCTTCGGACTCGTTCCGGCCAAACACGTGGGCGAGAACGAAAACGACGAAATCCATTGTCGTGAAATCGTCATTGTGGAGCAGGACGTTAAAAAGCTTGGGCTTTTTTAGCCGTGTCCTTCTTTCTGCGAGCACGGCGCCGCCGCCGTCTGTGTCGGAAAACTCGGGCATACGAGAGAAAATTATAGACTTGCGCGTCTGTTTTTGTTAAATTTCGGGCAAGACGCGCTGTTTACCAAGTATTCAATTCGTGAAATGCTCGATGGATTCGTCCTATTTTGTCCACGAGCCTATAAATGAAACGTTCGCAGCAAGCCACGGCAGCGGCCAGGGCCATATCTCACGACAGCATCGATGCGCTTTTTTCCAGCGTCGGTCAGAAGCTGCGCGAGGGCCTGTCCGGCGAGGCCGAGGAGATCATCCTGCGCACCATCGAGCGGTACGACCACACGCCCGACAATCTCGCCAATCTCACGCGGTTGCTCTCATTTACCCTCGAGACGACCGGCCGCTACAAGGAGTCGCTTGAGACGGTCAAACCGTTTGCTGACGAAGAGACGCTCTCAAAACTTACGCCCGAGACGCAGGTCCGTGTCACCACCCAGCTCGCCCTGGCATTTAGCAACAACGGCGACCAGCCCAAAGCCGTTACGCTATTAAAAGACAATCTGGTCAAGGCCGAGGCGAACGATCTGCGGGCCCTCACCGGCGGCATCGACATCGCATTGGCTCGCGTCTATCGCAAGCTCAGCGAGTACCCGATCTGCCGCGACCATGCCCAGCGGGCGCTCGACAACTTTCGTGAGACCGGCAATTGGCTGGGCATGGCCGAGGCCTATCGCGAGGTCGCCAACAGCTATCACCAGGAAGGCTCGAGCGAAAAATCGCTTGAGAGCTTTCAGCTAGGCATCAACATTATCGGCGAAAACTCGGCGCCGTTCATGCTCGGTAAGCTCTACACCGATATGTCTGGCGCGTATTGGTTTATCCGCCGACCACAGGATGGCATCGCCTGTCTTGAAAAATCGATCCAGTTCTTTGATCGCACGGAGCACGCCGTTAATACAGTCATCGCCTACAACAATCTCGGCATTAACCTGATCCTGACCGGCGATTGGAAAAAAGCCGAAGAAATGGTCCGCCGCGCTCTCGCCATCGGCGAGCGCGAAAATTATGTTCACGTCGCCGGGATCTACGATTCGCTGGGTGAGCTTAAAATCCTGGAGGGCAATCTCGAGGAAGCCGAGAAACTGCTCGACAAAGCCGTTGCATTTGCCCGGGAACATAAACACCCGTGGTACACCGTCCAGTCGATGCGCAATCTCGGGCGATGCTACCTCGCTCAGGGCCGGTCGAAAAAAGCAATCTCGAAGGCGAGAGAGACGATCGATTATGCCCTTGAGATCGGGAATAAGCATTACGCTAATATGACCGGCCTCGTGCTGGCCGAGGCATATGTCGAACAGAAACTGATCGAGGAGGCCGAGGACGCCCTGCGCGAGATCGAGTCGAGCGACCCGTCCAAAGATTATTTCGTACTTGGCAATATCCAGCGGATCCGTGGCCTCGCCGCACTCTGTGATAGTGACTCCGAGCTGGCCGTCCATCACTTTAGCCGGGCACTCACCAATTTTGAAACCGCCGGCGACCTCTATCACACGGGCCTGATGAACTACCTGGTGGGTGCCAATCTGGATGATCGCCTCGCCGCGAGGGCCGCAAAACACCTGACGTCAGCATTGGATGTTTTTAAAAAGCTCGGCCTCATCCCATTCATCGAAAAAATCGGCAAAGAGCTTGAACGCGTCAGGCTGACACCGGTCATCGCGGAAACTCGCGCCGAGGGGCGCGTAAATTCTGTAGTATCCCAGTTGCTCACCCTTCGCCTGGCCGAGGCCACCGCTTCACGCGAGCTCCTATTCAGAGAGCTGATTGCCGTGCTCCAGCAGGAGAGCAATGCCAAAAAGATCGTCATAGCTCAATACAACGACCAAAAGCGGCTGTACCCTTTTATTACACACGGTTACTCGCCGCCGGAGAGCAATGAGCTTGCCGGCAAGGTCGGCGAAGCGCTGGCGAGTGGAACTGAGAAAGTGTTATCGCGGTCAAAGAACCTCGCCGTCTTTCAGCTCCGAACAAAAGCCGCTCAGCCTGCCGTACTGATCATTAATCCGCAAACGGGTGCGGAGCTCAGCGACGGCAGCTCGCTTGCGCCCTTGCTGCGGGTCGTCGAAATGGGCATGGACCTGATCGCCCTGAGCGAGGGCAAGACCCGGCCGTCGCTTACCAACGAGTCAAGCTCACTCGCCTCGCACAGCATCATGCCCGGTTTTATTCACTCGTCGCCGGCGATGACGACGCTGGTCGAGGAGGTGAATAAAATTCGCTCCTCAGACGTGACCGTTTTGGTCACCGGCGAATCGGGCACAGGTAAGGAGCTTGTCTCTCGCGCCGTCCACGCTTTGTCTAATCGCAAAGATAGGATTTTCGTTCCTTTCAACTGTACGGCGGTGCCCAAGGAACTGGCCGAGGGGCATCTTTTCGGCTATCGCAAGGGGGCATTTACCGGTGCGGTCAACGATTCGCCGGGCACGATCCGCACGGCCGACGGCGGAACGCTTTTCCTCGACGAGGTCGGCGATTTGCCGCTCGATGTGCAACCAAAACTGCTTAGGTTTCTGCAGGAGGGCGAGATACAGCCGCTGGGTGAAAAGCGGCCGCTCAAGGTCGATGTACGCATCATCGCCGCGACCAATATGCCGCTCGAAGACAAGGTCGCCGACGGCTCGTTTCGCGAGGATTTATTCTATCGGCTGAACGTTATACGCCTGCGCGTCCCGCCTCTGCGCGAACGCCGGGCCGAGATACCGCCGATCGTCAATCACTATATCGGCGAATATTCAAAGCGTTTTGGCAAGGCGAATGTCACATTTATGCCGCAAACCGTCGATATGCTGATGGTCTGCAATTGGGAGGGCAACGTCCGCCAGCTCTGTAACGAAATCCAGCGCGTCGTCGCCCGGGCCGTGGACGGCGAGGTCATCACGCCGGGTCACCTATCGCCCGAGCTAAAACGAGACGCAAAACCGCTCACGACATTCGGCGCTACCGGTACAAACGTAAACCCGATCGCCACCTACGACGGCAATTTCTCGCCGTTTGCAAATCTCGGCAGCGGCGGCACGCTCGAATCTGCCGTTACCGAGCTTGAAATGCAGCTAATCAAAAACGCCCTCGCGCGCCACAACTGGAACATCTCACGTGTCGCTACCGAACTAGGCCTAACGCGCCGCGGACTCTATCTGAAATTGTCGAGATATGGGATCGAGAAGACCGCCTGACAAGGCCGAGTCAATTTGCAGACCTAGGTCGCAGTCCCTGAATGATTCCCGGCAGCGACTTAAGTACGGTATCGATATCTGCGTCGGTGTTATACCGCCCGAGTGAAAACCGGATCGATCCCATAGCGGCTGAGTATGGAACGTCCATCGCGGCCAGGACGGGCGAGGCGGTTTTCGTTTTTGAGTTGCAGGCTGAGCCGGTCGATACGCAAACGCCGACGGCATCGAGATGGGCCATGATCATCTCGCCGTTGGTGTTTTCGAATGAGATGCTTGAGGTATTCGGCAGACGCTTTGTGACGTCGGCCGTGCCGTTAAGCCGGGCGTTCGGAATTTGCGTGAGGATTTCAGTTTCGAGTCGGTCACGCATCACGCCGATGGCGCTCAGCGCCGACAAATCGGACACATGTCGAGCGGCCGCACCAAGCCCGGCAACCTGATGGACGGCCTCGGTGCCGGGCCGTCGCCCGCTCTCCTGGCTCCCGCCAATCGTGAACGCCGGCAGATCGACGCCCTCGCGGATGTAAAGTGCACCTACGCCTTTGGGTGCGTGAAACTTATGGCCCGACAGCGAGAATAGGTCAACCTCCGAACTCTTGAGATCGATCGTTATTTTGCCGACCGCATTTACACCGTCCACGTGAACGAGGGCATTTGAACGTTCTTTTACGATCGCGGCAACCTCATTCACGGGAAACAGAATGCCGGTTTCATTATTCGCCAACATGACCGAGACTACCGCTGTATCTGCCCTAAGTGCCGAACGCAACTGATCGAGATCGAGTGCACCATCCCTATCAACGTCGAGCCAGGTGACCTCGTATCCCTCCGCTTCCAGCTTCGTGCACATCTTCCGCACCGCATCGTGCTCGACCCTCGTCGTGATGATATGCCGTTTGTCAGATTCGAGCTCGAGTGCGCCGAGAATCCCCCAGTTGTCGCTCTCGGTTCCGCCGGAGGTGAAGGCGATCTCGCTTTCACTAGCAGCGCCCAGCAGTTTCGCGACGCTTTCGCGCGCCTCTGCGACCGCCCGGGCCGCCTCCCGGCCGATGGCATACGGGCCTGACGGGTTGCCGTACGACCCGGTCAGGTGCGGCAGCATCGCTTCGAGCACTTCATCCGCGACGCGCGTGGTCGCATTGTTATCGAGATAGATCATATTGGCGAGCGGTCAATTTACCATTTACCCATTCCGATTTACAATTACCAATACGTTGAACGCAAAACTGACCATAACCGAACCCACAGGCCGCGGTTGGAACCTGGACGTCGCCGCCGGTCAGGTTCTCACGATAGGCCGCGCCAAGGAGAACGACATCGTCCTCAATGACCGCCGCGTCTCTCGTAAACATGCCTTCCTCCGCTCGACAGAAAACGGCTTTGAGATCGTTGATGGCTATATCGAAAACGGCGAGCTGACGCGCAGCGTCAATCACGTCTTCGTCAACGCCGCAGTTGTCACCGAGCGCGAGCTAAGCAGCGGCGACATTATCACCATTGGCGAGACGACGCTTCGAGTCGATCTCTCGGCACCCGTTGAGCCTGATGCAGTTGCGGACCGACCGCAAACCGTAAAGTTTGACGACGCACCGATGGGCCACACGCAGGTGCAGATCTCGGTTAATGAGCTACTCGGTCGTCGTTCTGATTTATCGCTCGCGCCGGAATCGGCCACGCCGGAGGAGATCAAAGACCTGCGTCGCAAGGCAAAAATTCTCGAGCTGCTATTCGAGAGCAGCAAGATGCTGGGGACCGTTTTCGACCTGGAGGAGATTTTTGAAAAAGCGACCGATCTGATTTTTCGGGGTACGCCTGCCGACCGCGTTGTCGCCTTGCTCGCGGAAGAAAAACCGGACGGCACGATTGACACGGCGAACCTCTATCAGATAGGCGCAAAGACGCGCGACGCCAGCTTTGAGAAACTGACCGAACGCCTAGCTGTCAGCCGCACGATCACGAGCAAGGTTATGACCGAGCGGGTCGCCGTGCTGTCGCAGGACGCGAAAACCGACGAGCAATTTCGCGGTGCCGAGTCGATTGTGTCCCAAGGCGTTCGCTCGACCATCTGCGCTCCACTCGTGACGCAGGCCAATGTTCACGGTGTCATATATGCCGACAGGCTCGACCCGTTTGCCGCGTTTTCCAGCGACCACTTGGAATTGATCAGCGCGGTCGCGGCACAGACGGCAGTAACGGTCGAAACTGTCAAAGCCCATAAACGCCTCGCCCGCGAAGAAGTCGCTCGGGCAAACTACAGCCGTTTTATGCCAGAGTATGTCGTCCAGCAGATGCTTGAAAATCCCGATTCGTTCCGGCTTGGCGGCGTAAATCAGGAGATCACGGTGCTGTTCGCTGACATCCGCGGCTTCACTTCTATTTCTGAGAATGAAAACCCCGAGCGAGTCGTGGCCTTGCTGAATCAATATTTTTCCGCAATGTCCGAGATCATATTCGAGCATGGTGGCACGCTCGACAAATACATCGGCGACGGATTGATGGCCCTCTTTGGTGCCCCGACCGCCACGCCAGAAGATGCTCGAAACGCGGTAAAAGCGGCGGTTGCGATGCAGCAACGCCTCGTCACGCTCAAAGCCGAGCTCAGCGAGCAGGGATTCAAGGATCTGTCCGTCGGGATCGGTCTCCATTCCGGCGTTGCTACCGTCGGTTACATAGGCTCGGAGCGCCGTTCCGAGTACACAGCGATCGGCGATACTGTCAACCTGGCCTCGCGGCTTGAATCTAATACCCTCGGAGGGCAGATCCTGATTAGCGAGGCAACGGCGCTTGCCGCCGGCGACATCTATCCGTTGGTCAAAAATGATCCCCTGACCGTTAAAAATCGAGTACAACCTGTAAACCTCTATGAGGTAAGATGGAATTAGCGCTTTCTTTTTCGGAAAGCGTTCGCGTTCGATAATATTGTTTATTAATGACTCCCCGAAAGCTCGGGGCAAACGATGCTTAAAATCTCGTCCCTGAAAAAACTGGTCACCGACTCGATGGCAATCGATCTCGGCACCGCATCTACCATAATTGCGGTCAAGGGGCGCGGTGTCGTGCTCGATGAGCCTTCGCTGGTCGCGATCAATGAAACCACCGAGGAGATCGTCGCCTTTGGCCGCGATGCGGCTGAGATGACCGGCCGCGAGGGCCGTGATATCGATGTGCGTGCACCTCTCACCGGCGGCGTCGTCGGCGATTTTGTTCGGACGAAAGAGATGCTCGCGCACTTTGTAAAAGAAGCAAAAACCGGCGGCTCAAACATTTCGCTCAAGGCCGTGATGAGCATGGTCTCAGATGTCACGCATGTCGAGCAGCGTGCTCTCCTTAATGCCGCTGACGATGCGGGCATCGGCAAGGTTTTTATGATGGAAGAGGGTCTCGCTGCCGCATTTGGCGCGGGCGTTTTGCCGTCTGATAAACGTGCAACGGCAATCGTCGATATCGGCGCAGGCACCACGAATATAGCGATCGTCGCCAAGGGCTCGATCGTTCATTCGACAAGCGAGCGATTCGGTTCTAACCGGATAAATGAAAGCCTGGCCACGCATCTACGCCGCCATCGCGGCCTACAGGTCGGCGAAGAAACAACCGAGCTGCTGAAGACCACATTCGCATCCACGTTTCTGCCCGACGATATCGAGAAAACCATGAAGGTTCGCGGGCGTGATGTACAGACCGGCGGCCCGGGTTCCGTCGAGGTCACATCGGGCGAGATCTTTCCGATAGTTGAGGCAATAGTGCGCCGCATCGCCGTGCGGGTCAAGGACACGCTCACCGAGCTGCGTCCCGAGGTCGCGGCCGACATCTATGACCGCGGCGTTATCCTCACGGGCGGCGGCGCCCTGCTAGACGGCATCGATCAATACATGCGCTCCTTTATCAACCTGCCCGTCACCATTGCCGAGGAACCCCGCTACGCGACCGTCAATGGCCTCCTCAAGATGTTTGACGACGAAAAACTGCTCGAACGCGTGTCTCGCAACGAGATGGGCGTTCTGCAAAATTCCGAGATTCCATTCGAGGTATAGTTGCTTTCTGTTGTTTATCGCAGAGGCGACGGCATTAACGGTTGCCCGAGCTTTTCCGCAATCCACCGCAAGGGCGTTAAACGCCGTATGCTATCCTTATCGCATTGATTTACCGCGCGATGCGATGCAGTTTGCCGACTACATTCCGCCGATAACCACCCTGCGAAGTGTCATCGACATCGCGCTCGTTTTTATTATTGTGTACGTCGTGCTCAAGCTGTTTCGGGGCACACGGGCCGTACCCACGCTGGTCGGAATGGTGATCCTGGCGCTGCTCTACTGGCTGGCCGTCGTGCAAGAACTGTCGACGCTCGAATTCGTGCTGCGTTACGCCGTCGGCTTCCTCGGGATAGCAATAATTGTTCTATTTCAATCCGAAATCCGTCAGGCGCTGATCTACTTTGCCAATCGGCTCAGGTTTCCAATCCTTAAGCGGCAACGCGGCCAGTTCGGCGGCAGTGTCTATGACGAGATTGTCCTCGCCGTAACCACGCTGGCATCAGAGAAAGTCGGGGCACTGATCGTGATCGAACGCAATGTGGGCCTGCGTAATTTTATCGATGCGGGAGTCCAGCTCGATTCGCGAATCAGTTACGACCTGCTCGTCTCGATATTTAACCCGTCGTCGCCCCTGCATGATGGTGCAGTGGTCGTTCGCGAAGAGCGCCTCGCCGCCGCTTCCGTTTTTCTTCCGCTGACAAAAAACCCCGAGATATCGCGCGAGCTCGGCACTCGGCACAGGGCAGCGATCGGCATCACTGAGGGTTCGGATGCAATATCGCTCGTCGTCTCAGAAGAAACAGGCCTGATAACCTACGTCGAAGCCGGCAACGTGAGGCGAAATATCGACGCCACCCAGTTGAGAAAGCTGCTACTCGACGCTCTTGACATTCCGCTCATCGAAACCCGGCGGGATATGAAAAAGCCAATGGCGGAGGCGGAATCCGACGTTACAATCGGCTAACCGCCCGCGCATCAAATGACCGACAAGATGACACCCGAAGCATCCAGGCAAGTTCTGGTCCGGCACCTGCTCCGCAAGGTATTTCTCGAAGACTGGGCGCTCAAGCTTTTTGCGCTCGTTATTACGCTCGCTCTCTGGGTCGGTGTGACGGGTCTCAGTTCACCGACGACCAGCCGCCTTACGGTGCCGCTCAACCTGAACATATCGAGCAATGCGCAGATCACAAATGAGCCTCAGGGCGAGGTCACGATCCTCATAAGCGGCGACAAGCGCAGGATCGAGCAGATCAACCGCAGCGAGCTCACCGCCTCGATCGACCTCACCGACATGCCCGCCGGCGACCGCATCGTCTCGCTGACGCCCGATGTTATATATGTTCCGCTGCCGCAGGGCGTCAAAGTTATCGAGGTCGAGACGCGGCGTATTGCGGTCAAGCTTGAAACGGTCGAGGAAAAAGAGCTGGAGGTAAAAGTCGAGACAAAGGGTGCCGCAGCGGCCGGTTACGAGGTCTATAGCGTAAACGTAGTGCCGTCCCGCATCAGTGTTCGCGGCCCGGCGAGCATCGTCCGCATGCTCGAATACGTCCAGACCGAACGCATCGACCTCGCCGGCAAAAAAGAAGATTTCTCAGGCCGCCAGATCCCGGTAATTTCCCCAAACCCGCAGGCAGCCGTGCTCAATACATTCGTCGACGTCTTTTTCCGCATCGGCGAAAAACGCGTCGAGCGAATGTTCTCGGTCGGCATAACGGGCGAATCGACCCGCACCGCAACCTTCATCCTATACGGAGCGCGCTCAGTCCTCTCACGCGCCCGCACCGACCAATTTACCGTAGAGCTCACAAAAGACGAATTCGGTACCGACAGCCCCAGAGTAATCCTCCCCGCCGACTGGCCGAAAAGCATCGAAATCCGCGAAGTCATGCTCAAGCCATGACGATCTTACGAGGGGTTGTGCAGGAGTCTGTCGGATGCTAAAACCGTAGACTCTTATCAAACGGACACCAAAAACCGCGAGATAGCATGACGCATGTCGTCAGTGATCTCATGTTTAGCTGCAAAATGCTTCGAGCGATAATTTGGAACCGCGTCGGCTAATTTTCTATCAAAAGTTGCGAACTGTTCCTGCGTGTAAAACTCATCGTCATCCCCGAAAAGATAGAATGTTTCAGCGCTGAACGGCTTATAAATTCCGTTTGTATCCAGGTCACCCGGAATGCCGCCGCATACGCCTATGATCCCTCGCAAAGCATCCGTATGCGTAAATGCGAACTTAAAATTCAGGGCACACGCCTGCGAAAATCCGTATAGAAAGACACGTGACCGGTCGATCATACTATCGGCGGCAAGGCGATCGATCAGATCTAAAATAAACTGATGATGCAGTCTGATATGCTCCTCGGGCCGCTCGTCCGACAGCCAACCGTAACCGACGCGATAACCGTCATCAGTCCGCCGGTAATGAGGATGCGGCGCTTGTATTGAGGCGATCACAAACCGCTCACCGCCAACAGCCCGCGCCTCGCGCATCATATATCGCTTATGCGCGCCATATCCGTGGACCGCAATCAACAGCGGAGCGCCTTTCTCAATATTCTCGGGCGCGTACAGATCGTAGTAAAGACTGATCTCGGCCGGTAGTGAAAGATCGGTTTCGTGCATGTGGGTAGGCGTCAGTTGCCCTTTTTTGCCGCCTTGCTCCTTTTGCTCACCATCATGCGTGAGGCGATACTTTCTGCAAACATTTCGGGTATCCTAATCGTAATCTAACTTGATCGGTCTTAAAGACAAAAAGCACCAATTATGTCCGCAAAATATTTAACTAGCGTTGCACTCTTGGTTTCTCTACTCGTCGTCTCGCTTCCGGCGATCGGCCTCGCACAGACGACTGCGGCGCCCACGGTCGCCGCGGCCCAACAGTATACAAAGGCCCTTGCCGAGATCGAGGCAAAGGTCGAGGCACGGCGAAAGGAGCTCGGCATACCCGGCATGTCGCTGGTAATCGTTAAGGACGACCAGATTATTTATATGAAGGGGCTCGGGCTTAAGGACTTTGAGAAAAAGATCGCGGTCACGCCCGACACTCAATTCGGTATCGGCTCGGCGACCAAAGCATTTACCGCCCTGTCGGTGCTGATGTCACAGGACGACGGCAAGCTCTCGCTCGACGACTCGCCAAAGAAAACGCTGCCATACTTCAAAATGTACGACGCGGACACCGACAAAAACATCAACATCCGCGACCTGTTGTCACATTCGTCCGGCCTCAACCGCACCGACCTCGCCATGATGACCGGCAAGCTGACGCGGGCCGAGCTCGTGCAGGTGGCCGCGCAGGCCCGGCCGACCGCAAAGCTCAGAGAAAAGTGGCAGTACCAAAACATCATGTATGCCGCCGCGGGCGAGATCGTCGCCCAGGTGCAAAAGATGCCATGGGAAGATTTTGTTCCCAAACGCATCTTCGCCCCGCTAGGCATGCGAAACAGCAACATGTCAATCAAGGGGCTAGAGGCGGCGAAAGATTTCTCGCTTGCCTATAACTATAATTTCGATACAAAAGAGACGCAGAAATTACCGTTTCGCGGGATCGGGCCGGTCGCTCCGGCAGGCTCGATCAACTCCTCGGCACGCGACATGGCCGAGTGGCTGCGGTTTGTGCTAAAGGGCGGCACGGTCGGCGGCAAGCGCATCGTCAGCGAAGCGAGTTTTGCCGAATGGCTTAAACCGCAAACGAAAATGGGTGGAACGAGCAGCTATGCGCTCGGCTGGTTTTTGCAGGATTGGAACGGAATGCGCGTCGTGCAGCATGGCGGCAATATCGACGGCTTTAATTCGCTGGTCGCGATGATACCGGAGAAAAAGCTCGGTTTCGTAATGCTGACCAACGTCACCGGCTCTTCGCTGGGCGGCGAGCTGATGCCGATCATCTGGTCAAACCTAGTTGACCGGCCAAAAGGTCCCGACGCCCCGAAACTCACGCTTACCGAGATGCAGCAAATTGCAGGCAAATACCGCCTCGCCTCGCCGATCGTCGACATCGAGATAAAGGTCGATGGCGATAAGCTCGTGATGGCTGTGCCCGGACAACCGCAGGCCGCACTCGTGAGCACCGGCCCGCGTCAGTTCAAACCGCTCGACGGCCCCGACGGTTTCTCGGCAAAGTTCATTCCAGAGCAGGACGATGCCACCGAGATGCAGCTCACCCAGCCAAATGGCGTGTTCACATTTGCGCGGATAAACGCCGATGGCACCGTCGCTCAAAAGGCCGCCGCCGGAACCGACCCGGCCCGCGAGCTGATCGGCAAGTATACTCGTCCAAACGGTAACGGCACCGTCGAGATCAGCGAGGCAAACGGCAAGATCAACTTCAATATCGAGGGCCAGATGCCATACGCACTGATCGAAAAATCGAAAGACATTTACGCGATGTCTCCGCTGCCCGAGACCTACTCGATGCGCTCCAAACGCGACGCGGCGGGTAAATTGCTCAGCGTCGTCGTCAACCAGCCGGAGGGCGAATTCGAGTTCAAGCTTGTCACAGCCCACGCAAAACCGCTGATTACGGTCGAAGAACTGCGTACAAAGACCGTCGAGGCCGCAGGGGGCGAGGGTAATCTTCGAAAAGTCACGAGCCGCGTCATCGAGTCAGAAACCGATATGGAAAACCAGGGCATCATCGCCAAAGCCACCTCCTGGCAGAAAGCCCCCAACCGCATCGCCTCTGAAACCAGCATGATCGCGCTCGGAAAAGAGATCGCCACCGGCCGCGAATACTTCGACGGCACGGGCGGCGGGCAGACGCTCTCGTTCATGCCGGGCGAGGCGTACACCGGCATCCGACTCGCTGACGTCCGCCGCGGTGCCGATTTTTACTCGATGCTTGACTGGAAAACGGGCTATAAAAAGGTCACGGTAACCGGCACGCGAAAGCTCGGTGAAGACGAGACCTACGTCGTCGCATTCGAGCCCGTCGACGGCACGACCTTCAGGGAATTTTACTCAACCAAAACCTTCCTGCTAATCCGCCGCGAAGGCGTCATCGCCTCGAGCACCAGCTCACAGCAGCTGCCCTATACCACCACACTCAGCGATTACCGCGACGTCGACGGCATAAAACTGCCATTCAAGACCGTCACGGAAAACATCGCCAACGGCACCATGGTAACAACCATCAAGAGCATAAAACACAACGTCCTGATAGACGATAAAGTGTTTGCACCGATGAAGAAGTGAGTAGCGGCGAGTGAGCGTGGGACAGGTCGGAACATATGAATTCCGAGTTAGGTGTTGAGAGTCGGGATTAAGATTCGGAAGGGCGGTTACGGCATTCCGATTATTTCGCGGCTGATAGATGAGAACTGTGGGCTCTCGGCCATGTGTGTTTCGGAATGGTCGAATACCTCGTCCAGTTCTTTTTCGACTGAGCCGTGGCCGGCGGGGATTTGTTTTATCATGGGCTCGAAGTTATTGAAATCATAGAGTTTATTGTCGAGCAAGTGGCTGCCGGTGACGTTTGTCATGGCGGTCATCATTGTTTGCCGGATGTAGGGGGTTTCCTTTTCCATCTCGGTAATTAGTCTTTTGACGCGGGCTCGTTTTAGGTTTGGCTGTGAGCCGCAGAGGTTGCAGGGGATGATCGGAAATGCCATCTCGTCCGAATAACGCTGGATTTCGCTCTCCTGACAGTAGGCGAGCGGGCGGATGATCGTGTTGCGCCCGTCGTCAGATCTAAGGATTGGCGGCATTGCCTTTAGCTGGCCGACGTAGAAGAGATTCATCAGAAAAGTCGCCAGGATGTCGTCGGCATGATGGCCGAGCGCGATCTTTGTACAGCCCATCTCGACCGCAGTTGTGTACAGGATGCCGCGACGCAGCCGCGAGCAGAGCGAGCAATAGGTCTTGCCCTCGGGTATGTGCTCGGTGACTATAGAAAACGTGTCTTCCTCGACGATGCGGTACGCGACGCCGAGTTCCGTTAGATAATCTGGCAGAACATGCTCGGGAAAGTCGGGCTGCTTCTGATCGAGGTTAACGGCAACAATTTCAAAGTTTATAGGTGCCCGCTTGTGCACATCGAGCAGCAGATCGAGCATCGTGTAGCTGTCTTTGCCACCGGACAGGCAAACCATCACCCGGTCGCCCTCGGCGATCATAGAAAAATCGGCAATCGCCCGGCCCATTTTCTTTAGCAGCCTCTGCTTTGTCTTTGTCTCAGCCTGCACGCGTTCCTCGCACTCCTCGAAAACTACTGAGTTTGACACGCGACACTGCCATTTACAACCCAAAATATGACTAGACCCCATCGCCAAACTCATCTATTATCTATCTGAAGGAATATTTAGTGCATCGCACGCGTTGCCCGAGATTGGCCTAATCGCCCGTCCCGCTCCGCGATCCCGCCAAAAAAACTTAAGAGAGGTTCAAATGTATGATCAGAATGGGACGAGGTAACAAGCCCGAAACCGCCGGCGCATCCGAGCAGCCAGACGTCACGCCAGAACAGGCCTACCGCTACGCCACCGAAGCACAGGCATCCGTCACGCGAGGCGCCATCTCAGAGAGCGATTCGATGGCTCGCGACATCAAAGAGGGCCGCTTGAGCGGCTTCGTGGGACACGGCACGACCCTGACCGGCGAGACCGATTTCCACGCCATGTTGAGGGTAGACGGGCATCTGATTGGAACGGTCTCATCCGAATCCGGAACTCTGATAATCGGAACGAACGGGCAAGTCGATGCGAACGTAACTGTTGCAGCCGCTATGGTTAACGGAATAGTGAATGGGGATATACTGGCCACGGAGAAGCTCCAGCTCGGCCGCACAGCTCGCGTAATGGGGAATATTCAGAGTCCTCGTTTGATCGTCGAGGAAGGTGCGATTCTCGAGGGCAGCTGCAGTATGATGAAAGCCCGTGAGACTCAAGAGGGAGCATCCGCATCCGCAGTCGAGGCAGAGGAGGAATACCAACCTGCATCGTCGTTGGGAGGGCTGCCCTTGACCGGCGAAGATGAAAGCCCCGACTCAAACGCGTATCTCAGCGAGGACGACGACGACGAGACGACCGCCGGGGCAGCAACGGCCTAGTGACCGGTTTCAAACCAGCAATTAATAAGGCGGGGCATCCCGCCTTTTCATTTGTTGCGGAGCGGAATTTTTCGCATGTGGGAGGAGAATGAATGTTTAGTGACTTTAAAGCTTTTATAGCGAGGGGCAATGTCCTCGAGCTCGCGATCGCGGTAATTCTGGGAGCCGCGTTTGGCGCCATCATAAAGACGTTTACAGACGGTATAATAATGCCTTTTGTGGGGCTGGCTACCGGCGGTATTGATTTCAAATCTAAATTCTATGATCTCAGCGGCACCCTGCCCGCGAACGCCACACCGGAGCAGATCGAGTCGGCAATTAAGGGTGGAAGGCCCCTGGTGATGTACGGCCAATTTATCAACGACGTCGTCACGTTTCTGATCGTCGCGGTGATTCTATTTCTGGTCGCCCGCTACGCGGTCAAAATCTTCAAGATGTTTGAGGCCGTCAAATCGCCTACTGATGAGACCATCCTGCTCTCCGAGATTCGCGATATTTTGCGTGAGAGGGATATCCAAAGATAAAAATTAGAAGGCCGTCGATATTGCGTGCCTGGGAGTGATCAATAGATCCAGTTTCATGTCACCCGCGTGGATATCGGTGATTTGGAGAATTGGCTCAAAATAGCTTAGTCCTACTTTCAAACAGTCTGGCCGGCAGCGCTCCAAAAACCTGTCGTAAAATCCGCGCCCATAGCCAACCCGATGGCCGCTCTCGTCGAAGGCCAAGCCCGGCACCAACACCACATCAATGTCCGTCGGAGCAACTCGTTCCCCTTCCCCCGGCTCTAGAATCTTCCACTCGTTCTCTTCGAGGTGAGTGGAATGGCCGATAACCACACTTTCTATATTTTGTGATTGGAAATTTACGCGTGGGGCGAGCGTTCGGATGTGGGCAAGCTCTTTCCACATGCGTTCGAAGATCAGGCTGGTGTCAATCTCGTTGAATTTCTGGATTGTGATGAAGCAATGAACGGCCTCCGCGGACTTAAGGTCGACAGAGTCGAAAAATAGATCGGCAATTTGCCCGCTGAGTCGCCCCCTCTCGCCGGGCGCGAGCGCTTTCTGCCGGGCGAGGTATCGGGTCCGCATTTGGGTCTTATTCATCGCCCCCCGCGCCGTGAGAGTTTTAGTGCGCTCGCTCCGTGATGCATCCCGCGATCAATGTGTGCGTAACCTTACTGATTTGTGCACAGTGTTATCCGCGCTTCTTGTTCGGTCGTGGCTTAATCGCAATCGTATTGGTTCGGGGAGTGACGATGGACGACTTAAATTCCTGACCGGAATTTGCCCCTGCTTTACTGGAAGCGAGCAGTTTGGACTCAGTCAATAGTTTTTCAGCCGCCTTGGCAGTTTTGTTAGGTCTTTTCTTGGGTTTAGGCATCCTTGTCTCCTCAGCTTTTTGTAATCCAGCCACCGCCGATCACCTCATCGCCGTTATAAAAAACGGTTGTCTGTCCTGGCGTGATCGCCCGCTGCGGCTCATCAAATACTATTTGCGCCCCGGCGCCGGGCAGTGCATAAATCGTCGCCGGTGCAGGTTCGTGCCGGTACCGGATGCGAACCCCTACGCGCAATGTCTTCTCTGGTGTCTCAAATGCTATCCAGTTGACGCCCTTCGCCTCAAATTCAATCGCATCGAGATCAAAATCTTCGCCCACAATGATCTGATTCCTAGCCTTCTCGATCTGCGTGACGTAGAGCGGCTTCTCGTTTGAGATTCCCAGCCCGCGACGCTGGCCGACCGTGTAACGATGAATACCCGCATGCCGTCCGACGACTTGCCCGGCGGCGGTGACGATGTCGCCGGCCGCCGGCACCTCATCAAGTCGGCCCTCCACGCCAAGATATCTGTCGATAAACTCAGAATACTTGCCGTCAGGAACGAAACAGATCTCCTGTGACTCCTGCTTTTCGGCCGTGTACAGGTTGGCGCCCCGCGCGATGTCGCGCACTTCTTCCTTTTCCATCTCGCCTAACGGAAAACATGAGCGCGAGAGCTGTTCCTGGTTCAGCTCCCAGAGGAAATAGCTCTGATCCTTCCAGTGATTGCGGCCGCGAAAAAGACGGTATCGATCGCAGGCCTCATCGTACTCAACGCGGGCAAAATGCCCCGTCGCCACCTTGTCGCAGCCCAGCGATACCGCCATCCTGTCAAGCGAGGCAAATTTGAGTCGTGAATTACACGCAACACACGGGATGGGCGTCTCACCGTCGAGGTAGCTCTGAACGAACGGCTCGACGACGTCGCGTTCGAAATCCTTTTCGAGATTCAAAACATAGAAAGGAAACCCGAGCGACTCGGCGACACGACGGGCGTCGTATACGTCATCAAGCGAACAGCATCGCGAGGGGAGCGATTCGCCGTTCTCATCAACGCTGACGCCGCGCTGCTGGTTCCACAGCTGCATAGTGAAACCGATCAGTTCGTGACCCTGCTCCCTCAAAAGCGCGGCGGCCGCCGAACTATCGACACCCCCGCTCATTGCAACTGCAATCTTCATATGCTCCACTCTCCATTCTGAAGCTATAATCCGTCCGGCGCAAGGAAATCACATCTGAACGTCGCCCCGAGATTCTAAAACTTTGTTTTTGACAATCGATTTTCGCGAGTGTTATATTCGGGAAATTATGAAGCCGCCTGCCCTTTAGAGACCCGTCTCTAAGCCGACTCTTGGCCGTCGTATCAGTCAGCGAATTGTTGCATTCGCGCTTTCTACGGCTCTTTCATTTCTTTTCCAGAGTCCAAATTCTGTTATGTCTAAAAATATTGCCACGCCGTCTGAAGTGGCGGCGGATAATTCGTTTTTTGCGGTTGTGCGTGAGGGCTTGCGCGGGTCCGAGCGCGATTTCACACAAGGGCCAATCTGGGTCGCTCTCTTGATCCTGGCCATTCCAATGATATTGGAAATGAGCATGGAGAGCCTATTTGCGGTCGTCGACATTTTCTTCGTCGCCAAGCTCGGCGCCGACGCCGTGGCAATCGTCGGTTTGACCGAATCAGTGATGGCCCTCATTTACGCCGTAGCCTTTGGTCTCGCGATCGCGGCGACAGCAACGGTTGCGCGTAGAATCGGGGAGAAAGACCCTGAGGGCGCGGCGAAATCTGCCGCTCATGTTATCTACTCGGGGATCGTTGTGTCGCTTTTTATCAGCGTGATCGGCATTATCTTCGCTCCCAATATTCTCGGCGCACTCGGTGCCGAGCCGCAGATCATCGACGAAGGCTCCCGGTTCATGCGGATCATGGTCGGCGGCAACGCCGTCGTGCTATTCATCTTTTTGCTGAACGCCATCTTCCGCGGGGCGGGCGACGCGGCCATTGCCATGCGCGTGCTGATTCTCGCTAACGGGCTCAACATCGTCCTCTCGCCGTGCTTCATTTTTGGGGTCGGGCCCTTTCCAGAGCTCGGTGTTACAGGCGCGGCGGTTGGCACCACTATCGGACGGGGTATGGGAGTGCTCTATGCCGCGTGGCACCTTTTTCGACCGGGTGGACGCATCCACGTCAGCCGTGCCAGCTGGCGCTTCGATTCGTCATTACTCCGAAAGCTGATAAAGCTCTCGTCAACGGGCGTCTTTCAGCTCTTAGTCGCAACGGCCAGCTGGACCGCGCTGATGCCGATCGTCGCCGGTTTTGGAGCCGTCGCGATTGCGGGCTACGTTATCGCGCTCCGAGTCGTAATGTTCGCACTTCTCCCGGCATTGGGCCTGAGCAATGCGGCTGCCACCATGGTCGGGCAGAATCTCGGTGCCGGCAAGCCAGAGCGATCCGAAGCGGCCGTCTGGACCGCCGCCAAGGTAAATGCGGCGATCTATTTCGCCATTGGTGTCGTCTTCTGGTTATTTTCGGCCCAGATTATCGGCATCTTTACGCAGGAACCTGTAGTGCTAGCCTACGGCACCTCGGCGCTGCACATCATCGCGTATGGTTTCGCATTTTATGGTCTCGGAATGGTGCTGGAGACGGCGTTCAACGGTGCGGGCGACACTTGGACGCCGACCTATCTGAACATCTTCGTCTTCTGGCTCTTCGAAATTCCGCTGGCGTATCTGCTCGCATATTATTTCGACATGGGCCCGAGCGGCGTCTTTTGGGCGATCACGATTGCCTTCTCGGTGCTCGCGATCGCAAGCGCGATCCTGTTCAAACGCGGCAAGTGGAAGCTGAAGAAGGTATGAGAATAATTTACCGCGGAGACGCTAAGACGCAGAGAATCTGACGGTTTCTCTCTCAGCGCCTTTGCGTCTCTGCGGTTAAACTCTCTCAATGCGGCGTGACGCTTTTCCAGATCCGGCGACGTTCCATTTTCGGCCTTGGACGGTCGTCGGAAACTACATGATCCTCTCGGAGGGTATCGTCGCCTTCGGCACCCCGCCGACGCCTGCGAATCTTCGCGAGGCCTATTCGAAAGGAATTTTCCCCTGGCCGACCGATGGTATCCCGTTGCCCTGGCACTGCCCCGATGAGCGGGCGATTCTTTTCTTTGACGAGCTTCACATCTCCCGAAGCCTCGCAAAGGCTCGCCGTTCGAGTACACTGACTTTCACGATCGACAGAGATTTTCGCACGGTGATACATCAATGCTCGCGGGTGCCCCGCCCCGAGCAGCGCAGTACATGGATCACTGAAAAGTTTAAGAAGGTCTTTGGCGAATTACATGACGCCGGGATCGCGCACAGCGTCGAGGCGTGGAGTGAAACAGGCAATCTGGTCGCCGGTCTGTACGGAGTCGACGCGGGCGGTATTTTCTGCGGGGAATCGATGTTTCATCTCGAAGCCAACGCCTCGAAACTCGCTCTCCTTTTCCTTATCGACCACCTCCGATCCCGCGGCGCAACCTGTCTCGACTCGCAGGTGATGACGCCGCATATGAAGGCTCTCGGAGCCAGGGATATCACGCGCGAAGAGTTTCTGCGAAAACTAAAGGAAACGCAGAAGCTAGATCTGAAACTATTCTGAAAGAGTTGCGCTTGGTTCGCGATTCCACATTCCCCAATCCGCAATCAAATATGCCCCACCGCGAACGAAAAAACATCCATCCCGGCCTCCGCGTCGCTATTGTCCTTAAACAGGACCAGCGGACAGGCAGGCAGACTGTCGGCGTTGTAAAAGACCTGCTGACAAATTCGTCCACACACCCGCATGGAATAAAGGTGAGACTGACGGACGGGCAGGTCGGCAGAGTGCAGGCGATCACCGAAGACAAAAAAAAATATTCCTGATTATCCGTTTTGGGTTACTATCCAACCCATTATGAACGTTCACAGATCTTTCACGCCTAAAATCCTTGTTATCGTTGTCGGTCTTTTCATCCAGTCTGTAGTGGTTGCACAGCAGCCGGCTGCGTACAGATACACTCCGCCGGAAAAACTGAACGACGGTATCCGCACGGGAACGCTGAAAGACACCGGACTCGATGAAGCGAAGATCGTCGCTGGCACGAATGAGATACTAAAAGGTACATATCCGAACATTCACAGCCTCTTGATATTCAGAAATGGCAGGCTTGTTTACGAGAACTACTTTACAGGTGAGGACGTTGATCGGGGTGCGGGCACGCTCGGGGTAGTGAAGCATACGCGAGATACGCTTCACGACATCCGGAGCGTAACCAAGAGTATTGTCGGGATGGCTGTGATGCTCGCGCATGAGCAAAGAAAGATAAAAAGCCTTGATCAGCCCGTCTTCGATTACTTCCCCGAATATGCTAAGTATGCCGACGGCGACAAAAAGAACATAACAGTAAAGCATCTGCTCACCATGACCGCCGGTCTGGAATGGAACGAAAGGGTCCCATACACAGATCCGGCCAACAGTGAAATAAAAATGGACAGATCGACGAACCCGATCGAGTTCGTGCTTAGCCAGAAGCTAGTTGCTGGACCCGGAACGGTGTTCAATTACAGCGGGGGAACTACTCAGGTTCTCGCTGAGATCGTAAAAAAAACGACCGGGTTACCGATAGACGAATACACGGCGAAAAACCTCTTTGCCCCGCTCGGAATCACAACATTCACATGGGTGAAGGATCGCAACGGCTATCCGTCTGCAGCATCAGGGCTGCGGCTTAGATCAAGGGATCTGGCAAAGATCAGCCTCCTGCTGATGAATTCCGGCAAGTGGAACGGGAAACAGATCATCCGGAGCACGTTGGTGGAGGAATCGGTAAAGGCGCACATCGCCCTCCCGGGTGGGCCGCCAGGATTTTCAATGTCTTACGGCTATCAGATCTGGCTGCCGAGCTATTCGGTCGGTGACGTTAAGATCTCAACGATAGCGTTCAACGGTAACGGGGGACAGGTAGTTCAGATCGACAAAGAGCGGAACATTATCACGGTAGTTACGGCCGGAAACTATAATCAATGGCAGTTGAAAAAGGCTTCAGAAGACATATACGGGGACTTTATATATCCCGCGACCGTTGTATCAAAAGCAAAAGCCCCAATTCGCTAGAGGAAAGTTAAGGGATACATTTTATTCCGATAACCGATGGAAAAGGTTATCTTGCGTTAGGTTAGCTGGCCTGATGGAATAAGATCTCAATCGCCTCGCAGTCTTAAGATGAAGTGGCAAATAATTTTTTGATTTACGGAGCGAACGGTTACACCGGTGAGCTGATAACACGGTTCGCGGCCGAGCGGGGGATGGCGCCGATAATTGCCGGGCGGAGTGCTATCGCGATTGAGGAGTTGGCGAAAAAGCATCAGCTCGACTATCGCGTCTTCGCACTTGATGAGACAGCAAGGCTCGACGCGGCGTTGCAAGAGGTCGAAATGGTGCTGCACTGTGCTGGTCCGTTTTCGCTGACGTCGCGAAAGATGGTCGAGGCCTGTCTTCGTAACAAAAAGCACTACACGGATATCACCGGAGAGATATCGGTCTTCGAAGCGATGGCCGCTCTCAGTGACAAGGCCGTCGAGGCCGGGATTATGTTGATGCCCGGCGTGGGTTTTGACGTCGTGCCAAGCGATTGCCTTGCTCGGCATTTGAAAGATGAGCTGGCGACAGCTACTCATCTTTCACTTGCCTTCTTCGGCGTCGGGCGGATGTCGCACGGGACGCAGGCCACTATGACCATGAATATCGGCCGCGGCGGAGCGATCAGAAAGGACGGTAAAATTACGACTGTGCCTGCTGCGTGGAAAACTCGCGAGATCGACTTTGGCGAAATCCAGAAGACAGGCGTCACGATCCCCTGGGGCGATGTCTCCACCGCCTTTTATTCAACCGGTATTCCAAACATCGAGGTCTTCACGGTCGTGCCTTCTTCAGCACTAAAGATGATGAAAGCGTCTCGCTACATCGGTTGGCTGCTCGCTACAAAACCCTTTCAAGATTACCTGCAAAAGAAAATCCCCACCGGCGGCCCCAGCGACGCCGAACGGACCAAAGGCAGAACCCTCCTCTGGGGCGAAGTCTCAGACCTAAACGGCAATCGCGTCGCAGCCCGCCTGCAAGGACCCGAAGGCTACACCCTGACAGCCCACGCCGCGCTCAATATCGCGCAAAAGATCATCGACCGAAACTTTAAGCCGGGATTTCAAACGCCCGCAAAAGCTTACGGGGCGGATCTTGTCCTAGAGATAGATGGTGTACAGCGAGAGACGGGCGTTTGACGAGGTCCATCAGCAATATTCTCGAATTGGCAGTATGAACGCATTCACGCGCCTAGCTTGTAGCTCAGTCGATCACCTCGAAATCAACCCATTGACTCGAAACAGCATCTTTGCCGCCGGCCAGGTCTCGGACCGTTATCTGGAGTGCATAATCGCCCGGCTCAGTTGACGTATTAAGGCGCATATAGGCGAAATCGCTTATGCGGGCGAGGTCTTTTTGGCCTTTCGCATCGACGGGCTGCGGTTGGCCTTCGACGACGAGCTGCCCGTCTTTATAGAGGTTCGTTTGGATCGTGAGGTTAGGCTGGCCGTTGGCGCGATCTAGCTTGGCATTGTAAGCCGAATACGAATAAGCGACGATCGAACCGCGTCGGAAACGCCTGATGGCGGGTACGCCCGGCGACGCAGGGAGTGCGATCGCATTCTGTGCGCTTGACTCAGCGGGCGTTTCGAATTTGCCCGCCGCGTCTACTCCGCTGATCGTCACTGCCGACAGAAACAAGGGGCTTTTCTTGAGATCGGGTATCTCGACGACCTGGCTTGCCGAGCCGATCAATTTGCTCGCCCCGTCGCGAATCGCCATCCGGAAATTGTACGCACCGGGTTTTTTTATCGGCACGTCCGCGGAATACACGAGGCCGAAACGGTTTACTAGCTTTGCGGTCTCTGGATCAAACTTTAACGTATGCGTTCGCGTGAATTCGTCGACGACTTCGTTTTTCTCATTCATTGCGACGGCCACGACGTCAAACACTGCCTTCTTTTGCCCGTCGCCAGCGTCCGTAAAGGCCAGATCGGCTCCGTCAACGTGAAACACCGACCTGACAAAGCTCCCTTGGCCGGGGGTGTTGGCGAACCAAGCTGATAGACGGAGCGCGAGCCCTGGCCGGGGAAGCGGTGACGCGATCGCCTCGTAAAGCTCGCTGTCACCAGATCGCCTCTTCGGCTTGGCCTCTGCGTCAACGACCCCGGTAAATCCCGCACGGTAAGCAACCTTCAAATCGGGAACGTTCAGTTTTACCTCGATCTTGTTGAAACGTTTGTCTTTGAACGACTCATCACCCGGCTCGTATGCCAGTAGGTAATACCCGGTTTCGCGACGCAGAATCTCGCCCATCGGTACGTTTAACCGGTCCGAACCCTGGTAAAATTCGCCGCCGGTATCATACGCCAGAACAGCCAGCCCCTCCTGGGCCAGACGTGCGTCCCTCATGCGGCCCTGCGATATCGGTTCGGTTGCGTTGAAATTGTCGCGGACGTGAACCTCGTCTTTTGCCTCTATCATGCCCGACACGTTTGCTGCGCGGAGGTCAAATGTATTCACAACCACGCCTGCTCGGTTGGCTGCATCGGTCACGTCCCGCATAGCGTCGCGAGCACTGAGGGTCTCGTTCTGGCGGCTGCGGAAGGCCAGGCCGTCCGACAGCAGAAACATGAGCTTCCGGCCCGGGGCCTGCTCGAGCCCCCGCAGTGCGTAGCGGATCACCCCAAGGGTGCCGACGACCTGATTGTTGCGAATTGAGTCTTCGCGATACTCACGGCTCTTCTTCTCGGCATCCGATTCGATCGTTATGGTCTTTGTACCCTCGGCGGATGTGGTTGTATAAGTATTTGCTTTTGCCGCCTCGGTAAAGCTCCCGTCGGCGTTGCCGCATCCACCCTGCCCGGGATACCAGCGAATCTTTTCCGCCGCTTTCATCAACACCGCCTTGTCGGACGTATATTGCTGGAAGGTGCTGCTGCCCGCACGCGTCCGGTAAATCGCGACCATGTCCGTCGTCAACATCTGCTCATTGATAAAGCGCTTCACACCGTCTCGCGAAGAGTTTATTCCCCACAGCGATGCACCACACGCCCCGTCGTCAACCATAACCGCGATCACGCGGCCCACGTCGCCCGGTGCAAGCCGGGCCGGCGGTATAACGGTCGACGGCCTGCCTTTTTCCTGCGGGGTCCGCTCAATGGTGTTAGAAACCGATTTCGAATCGACGGCCACGTACGTAAAGCCCACGATCTTCTGTACCTTACCGTCCTGAAGCAGCTCAAAGTCACTGGCACGCAGGTCCCGCACCTGACTGCCTTTCTTATCGGTTACTACTACATCGACCTGGACCAGCTTTGTAGTGATCTTTACCACGTCGTCAGCGTCCGGCGTAGGCGTCGGCGGCTGGCTGAAGACTGCCGAGGACAAGAGCAGGATCGACAGGAGAAACAAAATGGGACGCGTGGTAATACTACTACTCATAACTTTGCTGCCTCAGATCGGTCTATTGCTCCATACTTTCCCCAAATCGCCCCTCCCAAGGGGCGTCAACGTCCTTGTGGAACGTGTGGCGGATCAGGTGCCGTCTGGAAGCGAGGTTAGTCTCTAACTACAGCTTCAGGCGCTCGAATCGGGAAAACAACGTAGTGATTTCCGCGTTAATTTTCTGCCTGGTACCCGCGTTGGTTTCGGCATCGCGGCGTTTCACAAGCTCCTCGATCTGCTGCTGCAGGATCTCAGATTTGGTAACGGGCTTCTTAGGCTTTGGAACGTTGTATTTATTATCCACAGGTAACGTCGGCGATAGCGTTAAAGAGCGGTATCGGCGAATAGGCACTACATTGCCTAAGGCCCGCTCTTTAGCTACTCAAGTCCGATGAAGTTCAGGTCAGTAACGTTGTTTGTGAGGCTTATAGTGCGTGCCGAGAAGCGGTAACGTCTGGATGATACCGAGACGGTGTAAGTCTGCCCCTGAGCCAAAGCCTCGAATGCGAAAAAGCCAAATGAACTCGTTGCCGTACGTCGGGCGACACCCTGTGCGTCAACTATAGAAACTGAAGCATTTCGAACAGGGCGCCCATCGGGGCCGGTCACTTGGCCCGATACCGAGAGGGCAGGCAGGGAAATGTAGAAATAGTTTCGAAATGTGTTTGCCGACCCATAACCCGCCCCGTTATGTGCGGCCATATTCCACCGGTATTGGGAGTCGGCTTCGAGAATACCGCTTGGCACAACATAGCTCGTGCCTGTGATGGGCTGTCCGACAAATGTTTCCGAGCTGAATACGACATTGTACGTTGCGCCGGTGAGCTTGCTGATATACAGCGAGTAGCCGTCGGCTCCAGTGACGGGCTGCCAGCTAAGCGTCGGTGTCAGCGTAGGGACTTGCGCTCCGGGCGCGGTCGCCCCAGCGGGCTGAACGAGCTCGGGCGGCGGTAATACGGAGCTAGGCGAACTCTGCAGGACGCCAGTCCGAAAACCGGCGGGACTGCCGTTATTGTTGTAGTAATGATTTACGATCCAGACAAAATCCTTTCCTTGGTTGATCGACCACCGCTGCGTGCCCCACTGGCACATGCCGCGGCCATGACCGTTAAAGGTCTGACCGGTATCGACAGCGTCGGCCATACACGGCCAGCTTGTATTATTGCCGCTGAAACCGTCCGGACAGGCGCCGGCCCCGTTATTGTTCTCAGCTGAATACTCGGCGAAAAACGGCCCACTGCCGCTCGCATTTACGACGATCGATCCGGTCGTCTGAGCGGTCGCGGTATCGGTACTGGCGTATGAGTCAGATGTGTCAACAACCTGGCACGATGTGGTGTTGCAGATGTCGTAATTCGCGTTGAGAGGATTAAAGACGTGGTAAACGCCATAACTGCGAAAAGCGATGGCTCCGGCCTTTAGCGAATTTGTATTCCACGAAGCGATCCATTCGTCATCGAGGCCAAACCGTACGTAAGTGTCCAGGCTGAAAACATTGAATACACTGCAGGTGTGGCGGGTCGGGCAGCTGGAACCCACGCGGATGCTGGCGGGAACAGTGACCGCGGTCGGGCTCGAGGCCATCGATGCGTACGAAAATCCCCCGTCCGCTGTGCCGGCATCGAACATCTGGCTTTTCGCAAGCTCCTCGAGGCCAAGATTGATTTTGTGCGGGGCGTCGTCGATCTTTACCCGTCCCCGATCGATGTCGATGATCATCCGTCTTACGCCTTCGGCTAATGGATCGCCCGTTTTTTGGTAAATAATCGTGCCGGCTATCCGCACCTCGACGGTCGCCAGCTCTGGCAGCCCATCCGGCCCGTTTCGCCGCTTCGTCGCAGCCAATAGCTCGAAGTACCCGTTTTGGTCGGTGAATGCAGAGGCGGAGCTCGAAATCCCTACACGGGCGGCCTTGACCGGCCGGCCGCGTTCATCAAACACGTTACCGTACACCCATGTTTTGTCAGACTCATTTGCAATATGGCCCGACGGGTTTGGCTCGATCCGGTCGAGCCACGCCACCACATCGATCCCGTCCGCACCGATGAAGAAATGCGTACTGAGAGATTGGTACCCGGCGGCAGAAAACTCAACCTTATGATATCCCGCCGGACGCACCAGGTCGGCAAACCCGAAGCTATCGGTAACTCCGAGGGTCTCGGTGACCAAGTTACGAGTTGCATCGCCCGCATTGGTGACCCGCGCGATGACCCCCGCTCCCGACACACTGTCACGAACTCGAAGGCGAACGGAAGATCGCGTAGCAGAAAGGCTTTTGGACCCGGAAGGATAGCCCGTCGATACGTCGGTGGGATAGGCGCCTGCCGCATTGGCCGGCAACGAGGTAGGTAAGCCAATAACCGCTGCGAGCGAAAGAAAATAAACCAGGCAGTGCATACGTCTCATCGCTTCCTCCAATTCGTCGGATGCCGTTATTTACACATCCAAATTCTTTACGTCGAGAGCGTTGTCCTCGATGAACTTGCGCCGCGGTTCGACCTGGTCGCCCATTAAGACTGTAAAGATACCGTCCGTGGCGATAGCGTCGTCGATCGTAACCTGCAGCATGGTGCGTTTTTCCGGGTCCATTGTTGTTTCCCAGAGCTGTTCGGGGTTCATCTCGCCGAGGCCCTTGTAGCGCTGGATCGTGAGGTCTTTCTTGGCCATCGCCATTATCCTTTCGAGTAGTTCCGGTCGCGACGTGAGTGTCTCACTAGTCCCGTTTTCGCCAATTACGAACGGGCCGGCGAAGTCGATGTCGAGACCCTTGCGCAGATCGACCGCCTTTTGAAACTCAACGTAGCTGCCGAGATTCCAGTCGATTTTCAATCGCTGGCCGTTGGGATAACTGATGTCGATTTCCCACAGGCTGTGCTCGGTGTCGGCCGTTAGCTCGGTGTTATAGCCCGCATCGGCAAGCTTGCCCTCGATCTCGGCCATGACTTCCTGGTCCGCAAAAACCTTGCGCAGCCGCAGTTGCTTCTTCGCCAATACACTCGCAAAGGCCTCGAGCAGCAGTTCGACGAGCCGTGCATCGTTAAGGACGCGACGGGCCAGTCTTTCCGAATAGTTCTTGAGTTCGGTCGTCTGTTCGAGTGCCTTTGACAGCTCGCGGCCCTCTACCGTCCTCTCGCCGGAGCTAATCTTGGCGTCGCCAGTCGCCATTCGCATCAGGTAACGAAACATAGCCTTTTCGTCCTTGATGTACTCTTCCTTTTTGCCACGTTTGACCTTGTAAAGCGGCGGCTGAGCGATATACACATAGCCCTGCTCGAGCAGCTCCGGCATCTGCCGGTAAAAGAAGGTCAAGAGCAGCGTGCGAATATGGCTGCCGTCGACATCAGCGTCGGTCATCAGGCAAATTTTGTGATATCGCAGCTTTGCCACGTCAAAATCTTCCTTGCCGATGCCCGTGCCAAGTGCCGTAATCAATGCCTTGATCTCGCCGTGGCCGAGCATCTTGTCAAATCGCGCTTTCTCGACATTTAGGATTTTGCCCTTGAGCGGTAAAACGGCTTGATTCTTACGATCCCGGCCTTGTTTGGCCGACCCGCCTGCCGAATCGCCCTCGACGATGTAAATCTCTGATAACGCCGGGTCTTTTTCCTGACAGTCAGCGAGCTTGCCGGGCAGGGTTGATGTACCCAAGGCACTCTTTCGCACTATCTCACGTGCTTTTCGCGCCGCCTCGCGCGCCCGGGCCGCATCAACCGCCTTTCCTACGATCTTTTTCGCGACCGCCGGATTCTGCTCAAAGAATTCACCCAGCCTTTCGTTCAAAAACGACTCGACCGGCCCCTTAACTGGAGAATTCAGTTTGCCCTTGGTCTGTCCTTCAAACTGCGGTTGGGGAATTTTGACGGAGATGACGGCAACCAGTCCCTCGCGTACGTCGTCGCCGGTTAGCGTTACTTTGGCATTTTTGGTTAGCCCCGAGCTTTCCGCGTAATTATTGATCGTGCGAGTGATAGCACCGCGAAAACCCGACAGATGTGTGCCGCCGTCGACCGTATTGATGTTGTTCGCAAACGAGAAAATCTTTTCGTCGTAGCTGTCGTTGTACTGCATCGATACTTCGATCGAGAGCTCGTCCGCAATCAATTCGAAATAGAGAGGGTCGTCGTGGAGCGGGCTCTTATTCTTATTGAGGTGCTTAACAAACTCGGCAATACCGCCTTTGTAGTAAAACTCATGCGACTTTTCGCCTTCCTCACGCTCATCCTTGATGTGGATGCGGATACCCTTATTGAGAAAAGCCTTTTCCCTGAGCCGCTCGGACAATTTCTCAAAACTGTAAGTCGTCGTCTCAAAAATGCTCGAGTCGGGTCGAAAGGTAATCTTTGTGCCCCGTCTCTCAGTCGTGCCCGTTTGCTTCAGCGGAGCGACCGGAATACCCGCCTCGAATTCCATCTCGTGCGTCGCTCCGTCGCGCCATATCTCCAGACGCAGGTATTCACTGAGGAAGTTAACGCAGCTAACTCCGACGCCGTGGAGGCCGCCTGAAACTTTGTAGGAATTGGTGTCAAATTTGCCGCCTGCGTGCAGGATCGTCATCACGACTTCGGCCGCCGAGCGGCCTTCCTGCTTATGCATGTCGGTAGGAATACCACGACCGTTATCGATTACCGTAACCGAATTGTCGATGTGAATCGCAACCTCGATGGTGTCGCAATACCCCGCGAGTGCTTCGTCTACCGAGTTATCAACGACCTCGTAAACGAGGTGATGCAGCCCGATCTCACTAGTCGAGCCGATGTACATCGCAGGACGCTTACGCACTGCATCGCGGCCCTCTAAAACGGTGATCTGGTCGGCACCGTATTCTGTCTTTGCTTTAGCCAATTTATAACCTCAGGAATAATCGTGTTTCTGGAGGTTATTCTATCATTTCCGGGTCATTTTTGACAGTGGCTCAGCACACGTCAAAGGCTTTATTTTATTGCATTTGAGCCTTGCCGGAGGCGATAGAAAATACGCGCGCCGCTGAGCCAAATTTTTCGACAAAACTTTCTTTCGAAGTTGTCACGAACGTCTGCGTTTTGCCTTCTAGAAACTGGAGCAGCAGGCCAATTCTGTGATAGTCCAGCTCCGCGTCGATATCGTCGATCAGAAAGAGCGGGTATTCGCCCCGCGTCGCGTGATAAACCGAGATGTTTGCAAGCTGCAGCAGGAGCAGGGCTGAACGTTGTTGACCGGCCGAGCCAAATTTGCGCATGTCGTGTCCATCGAATTTAATCTCGAGATCGTCACGATGCGGGCCGATAAGAGCGTAGCCGGCGATGGTTTCCGCCTGAACGCGCAGGGCGAGCCGCTCGGTAAGCAAGGCGTGATAATCGTCGAGATCACCCTTGTCCTCCAGCGACGATAAATATCTCACCGAAAGTTCTTCGCGGCCAAAGAGGCGTCGCTCGAGTACCTCGTTTATCCGCTCTACAAAACGCGAGCGGGCCCGGTGAATCTTCGTTCCCAGGGTAGCAAGCTGCTCATTCCAGGGCAGCAGTCTATCCGCGACTGAGTCGGCGGGGGCGGCCTCGTCGCGGGCTGATTGGAGAAGTGCATTTTTCTGCTTGATGACGCGGGCATAGTCGCCCATCACACGCACGAATGGCGGATGCAGCGACACGACCCCAGTGTCGAGAAATCGGCGACGGGCGTCAGGCTGACCTCGAACGATCTCGAGCTCATCAGAATTGAAGACAATGGCGTGAAGCTGGCCGAGATACTGATTTACAGCGTCCATCTTACCATTTGTAAAAGCCGTTTTGGAGCTTGGTGCGATGGCGACACGGACCTCCCGGATTATCTGCGCCGACTCGCGCACACGACCCGAGACGCTTCCGAGAGGAGCGTTGAAACGTATTACGTCCTGGAGTTTAGTCGTGCGGAATGAGCGGACCGACGCGAGCACATTGATCGCCTCGAGCCAATTTGTCTTGCCCTCGCCGTTTTCACCTGTAAGGATGTTGAGACCGGGCACGGGTGAGAAATCGCCACGAAGATTGCGAAAATCCTCGGCTGAAATTTGCTCGAGCTCCATCAGAGGATTCTATCACGTGCCTTTTTTCTGAATCGTGCCGTACGTTCGAGATATGTTTAAAGTAGTGAGGCGACGCCTCGTCTGACGCGACCAGGAAAAAAGATGAAACGTGTTATTGTCATCCCAACTATTTTAATGCTGTTAGCGATTGCAGCATCGGGCCAGTCCAGCCTCAAGGTCGGGTCGGCTGCGCCGGCATTTAGCGGCATTGCGCTCGACGGAACCGAATACGACCTCGACAGGCTTCGCGGGAGCGTCGTCGTCATGACATTTTGGTCGACTCGGTGCGCGAGATGTCATCATGAGCTGCCGCGGCTGAATGCGCTCGCAGATAGGTTTAAGGGCGAGCGCGTCTTCCTTCTTGCCCTGAGTATGGAGGCCGACGATATCATTAAGGCCTATTTGAAGAAAAACTCTTTCAAGTTTCGAGTGCTGCCAAACAGCTTCGGGACAGTCCTCACCTACGCCGACCGGGGCAAAAGCGGCAATCTTGACATGGGTTTTCCATCGTTCTACGTCCTCGACAAAAGCGGCACATTGCGACATCGGGCCAGTGGTTACGATAAGACCGAAGGCGTCGCCGCGGCGGTTGACCGCTTGCTGCAGTAAGCATCAGGTGCTGCGGGCGGTTAAAAACCAACCAAAGAATCGAGTGGCATCCAACCACCAAAGGGTTCTGGTCATCAGTCAATCGTATGATTCGTTTCATCGCTCTTGCGGGTCTTTTTCTATCTCTGTTAATCAGCGTAGACGCCCAGTCAGGTCGCGAAGGTTTTATTACGTCCGGCGACGGAGTGAGGTTGTTTTATAAAGTAGTCGGTAGCGGAACTGATGTCGTGGTCGCGGTTCACGGCGGGCCCGGTAACTCGATGGAGTCAATTCTTCCGGATCTAGAACCGCTTGCAAGGAAGCGGACCGTCATCTATTACGATCAACGGGGGAATGGCCGCTCGGACTTGATAAAAGACTATAAAAAGCTCGCCATCGCATACCACGTCACCGATCTTGAGACCGTCAGAAAACATTTCAAACTCGACAAAATGATATTGCTCGGTAACTCGTGGGGCGGCTTGTTGATCTCGTATTACGCGGCCGCGCATCCTGACCGGATCGAACGAATGATACTGCACAACCCCGCGCCGCCCACGATGGGATTTCTGAACGAGATGGCCGATGAGGTCGGGGCACGCGTTGGCTCCCGTTACCGCGGTGAGCAGGCAAAGCGCTACAAGGTTGTTGCAAATCCGGCCAATTGGCGCAAAGCGCCGGATGCACGCAGCATGTGTCGGGAGTGGTTGACGATGCTTCTGGTAACCTATGTGTACGACGCCAAGACTTTTGAGCGCGTCAAGGGCGACATGTGTTCCGGATCAGTCGAGGCCGTCAGGGAGCAACAATACGCTAACGCGAAAATATGGGCCTCGCTGGGCGATTTCAACCTGCTCCCGTCGATTACGAGTGTCGCGGCTCCGGTGCTCGTCATTCACGGCGAGGTCGACCCCATTCCAGTGGGTTCGTCCGAAGCTTGGGTCGCGGCGTATCCGAATTCGCGCCTGTTGCTGATAAAAGAATCTGGCCACATCTCGCACGTGGAAAAGCCGGATATATTTTTCCCCGCGGTCGAGACATTCCTCAGGGGAACTTTTCCGGCAGGCGCAATGAAAGCAAATGTGCCTAACGTCAAATAAATAGGCTTGCCGATCCGGGTAGCGCAGCTTTGTCCAGTCGGGAGACATCGAGTATTATTTTCAGTCTGGTCTCTTGCGGAGAGGTAGCCTAATTGGTAAGGCAGTAGTCTTGAAAACTACCGCGCGTAAGCGCTTGCAGGTTCGAGTCCTGTCCTCTCCGCCATTTATATTCCCGCTTTTAGATTCCTACTGTGGGCCCGAATTCCTGAAATTTTTGAGCATTACGACATTCACCGTCGAATCGCCGCGTGCGATGAGCAGGCGTTTGCCGCCGCGCGAGAAGGCGTAGTTGTAAATCGACTGCGAATTAAAATCGGTGTATTGTTTCGGCTCGCCGCCGTTCAGGTTCTGTTTCCAGAGATTGTAGGCGCCTTTTTCGGTTTTTAAATATATAAGCGCGTCGCCCGCTGGTGCCCAACGGATCGGGGGATAGAGATGAGCAGGCGGCAAAATTTCAAATGATTGAAGACGCGCTCCTGTCTCGAAATTTATAATATCGAGACGCGCGGACTGAACGCGGTTCTCGGGCGGAGATACGCAGGCGAGCAGTTTGCCGTCGGGCGAAACGCTCGGCGCGAACGAATCGTAATCGGTTAGATAAGTCGCTGCGGTGCTGTCGCCGTCAATCGGCATATTCCAGATTCTGTTTTGGTTGTTCGCGGAAGAAGCATAAACAATCCATCTGCCGTCGGGCGATATGTCGGGCGAGCTGTGGGAGCCATCGCCGAATGTTATCTGTTTTAAGTTTGTGCCGTCCGCGTCAATGCGAAAGAGATGCTGAGTCGCTCCGACGCGGCCGGATACGAAAATTAAAAATTTACCTAACTTACTTAACTTCCCTGATCAGCACAAGGTCATCGGTGACGTTGAGGTAGGAAATGGCAACTTGTTTGCCGTCGGGCGAGACTGCAAACCGTGAGATCGGTTTCGATGGGAAATTTGTCAGCTGCTTTGGCCCGCCGCCTTGGATTGGCTGCGACCAGATGTTCCCGACCCCGCTAAGATTGTTGACGTAAAACACAGCCTTGCCGTCCGGCGTCCAGGCAAGTCCGCTGCGGGACGCGAAACCTGTGGGAAGATCGAATGTCTGCGCGGGACGGCCGCCATCGAAAGAAATAATCCGAAGTTTGCGACCTCCGCCAAGCTCGCCGCTGAAGGCGATCCTTTTGCCGTCGGGCGAGATTGAGGGAAGAGATGCGTGCTCGTCCGTTATTTGCTGAGGCTCGCCCCCATCAATTGGAACCTTCCAGATCGTCTGTCTGCCGGCCCTGAAAGAATTGAAGACAACCCAGCGGCCGTCAGGGGAACAGACCGGAGCATTGTCGGCAAAGCTGCCTGCAGTCAACTGCTTTGCATTCTGCCCATCGACGTCCATGCGCCAGATGTTCCAGCTGCCGGCACGGTTGGAAGAGAAAAGGATGTAGCGGCCGTCTGGTGAAACCGACGGGAAGTATTCGAAGTGGGCATCGTCAGTTAATTGAACGGCTCCCGAGCCGTCGTTATTCATCTTCCAAATGTCCACGTTGTCGGCCTGAGTCAGATAAACGATCTGTCCCTGCGGCGTCCAGGCAAAGCCGTAGAGGCCGTCGTATTTGCCTCGGCTGATCTCCCTGGGCGCCTCTGTCCCGGCTGAACCGCCTTCGCGCAGGAGTGGAAGCGGCGCCAGCCAAATCTGACTGGAAGAATCTTCCTGGACGGTTATGATGATTTGGGAATCTTCCGACTCGCCGCCCACGCCGAGGCTTATTTGCCCATAGCCGTTCAGGTCATTTGTTATTCTTCGCGCCTCGCCGGACGGATATGCGACGCGCCAGATCTGCGAGTCGACGCCAAATCCCTGGTCAGCAGCAGCCACAATGAGACCACTGCCATCAGCGAGCCACGCGACCCGAAAAATGTCCGTCCAGCGCTCGGGGGTTAGTGGAGTTACGGGCCCGCCTTCGGTTGGCGCTGCAAAGACGGTTGCGTAGTTCTCCCCGGCCAGCGTCCATCCGCCGCATGCAATGACTTTTCCGTCCGGCGACCAGGCCGGCCCCGAGGTCGCGAAACCGTCAGGTATCTGGCGCATTGCAAACAATCGCTCCGTGCCGTCGTCCAGGTCCGCAATGATCAGAGATGTTCTACCCTGGCTTTCATCGGCCCGCACAAAAGAGAAACGCTTTCCGTCCGGCGAGAAGGTAATGGGACTGTCCACTCCCGCCAGAATCTTTCGCGGCGCGCCGCCAAGCGCAGGCACGCGATAGAGAATGTTCGCCCCGCCTGCATGATCACGCGCGGAGAAATACACAAACTCGCCCTCCGGAGAGAAGGTTGTGCCGCCGACGTTGCCTTCTGCCGGCCCAAAAATCCGTTGCAGGGCGCCGGTTGCCACCTGACGAATCCACAGAGAGTGGCGCCCACCGTCCTCTGTCCAAAGCACGACGTACTTCCCGTCCGGCGAAATGGAGACTCCGCCCGTGATCCTTGCGCCGCCGAGCAGGCCGCCGGCAGTCAAACGCGTAAATTTGACTTTCTCAAACGGCGCGGTATCCGACGTATCACCGGCGTATTTGAAGAACCAAAGAACGGCTCCGAGGAAAACCACCAGAAGCGCGGCGCCTCCAAGGACAACGCTCTGCCTCCCAGGCTTAAGCCACCGATTTTTAGCCTTAGACAGCAATGAAGCTTGCGGCGCGTGATGTTCCGTTCGGACGTTTGGTGCGATGGAAGGCTGTATCGCAATGTCTGTCGCAGCGTCTGAATCGAGCTCTTCCGCGATAGCAACCGGCGCTCTGGAGCGTTCCAAAACGGGAACCTCCGCGTCTTCAGAACTCTCGCGCACATCGGCAATAAACCGGTAGCCGCGCCGCGCGATGGTCTGAATGTACTTCTGATTCTTGTCTTCACGGAGCGCCTTCCTCAAAGAGGAAACATGATGGGAGAGATTTGCCTCCTCGACAAAAGCTTCTGGCCAGACGAGTTTCATCAGCTCATCCTTGCCAAGCAGTCGCCCTCGGTTTGTCACCAGCACCGCGAGCAGGTCGAAAGCTTTCGGAGTAAGCGCCACGACGCTTTCATCGCGCAGGATGAGTCGGTCTCGCATGTCGAGGCGGAAATCTCCAAAATCGTAGAAGCGCTTTATTTCCAATGGCATAACGGCGAAAGCCGATGGTTAAGAAGCCGTCAAGAACTCATCAAGAAAAAATTGAGAGTTTGCAAAGGACTTTGCCGTTCGGTCGCGCGTATTCTAGGCCGCGAAACGAGTATATGGCAAGGCCGAGTTATTTTGTAGCGCAGACTTCAGTCCGCGATTCGACGCGTCAAGACGGCAGGAGTATATGGCAACGCCCGTGGCGGATCAAAACGTTTGAGCAAATGAGAAAACCAGCCTCAGCGCTTCTGCTTTTCGCCGCAACGCTTGCCTTTTGGTCGCAGGGCGCGCCGGCCAGAGCTCGGAACATTGTTACGCCGCGTCCGCCGGCCAAGCTTCCTGATCTGGTTTTCGCAGGAGTCGAACATTTGAAGTGGCCATCGAAGGTTGGCGTGACGGTCAAAAACGCGGGCGATGCGAAGGCAGGACCGTATAAGATGGCCTTCATCTGCCAGAACGGTCAAGCGGAGGTTGCGATGCTGACGCAAGAGACGGAAATGGCCGCCGGCAGTGCGCGCTACGTGGTTCTGGACTGCGGCAAGTTGAAGATTCTCCGCGCGGGCCTGGACGCAAAGAATGAGGTCAGGGAGTCAAACGAAGCGAATAACAAGATTGCATTTGAAGGTCAGAACCGCCTGCGTTAGCGGGCGGTTGCAATTCCATCCGAGGTCGATGAAACGGACGAAGATAACAACGAATTAATCGTAAAGATAGCCAATATGATGCCGTATACGCCGCCAAAGATCAGGAAGCCTTGACCTGATTTGGTTTGAGAGAGTTTTACTTGAGGAAATCACGAACGGAGTAGTAATATGAATAACACACCTTACATGTTAGCCAGCCTTTTCACGCTTCTATTAATAAGTGGCATATCGATTAACGCGCAACAGACGCAGCCCGATTTGAGTATGCGTTCCGCGTTGTACTTTACGGGCGCGAAAGCCGACAAGATTGATTTGGGAAAAGACAAATACGTCGCAAAAGACGGCACGATGGAGTTAAAGAAGAGCCAGGCGACGAGCTGCGACGACAGCGGCTGCACGTTCAATATTGGATTTATAGCTACAAGATCCGCATACACGCGCGGCGAGTTGTCCACCTACGGGCTTTTCGAAGTTGAAAGCGTCGGACTAGTCGGCAACACCGTCTTTTTTCCTTTCAGCGAAAAAATTAAACAGGGAATCCATCCGGTCAAGCTAAAAATGGGAATGAACAAAGTGACGTTCACCATTGACCCGTACAAGAAGACTGCCGAGACGGACGAGAGTAACAATACGTTTTCGGCCAATTTCAAAGTGGTTCCGGACGGAGTTCTCTTGAACAAAAAGGGAATTTTCCCTAAGAACTAGTTGGCGTTAAATGAGTCGAAAGGGCGGTTGTCCGCAAGCAAACGTGGGTCCGCAGATTTCTAGCAAGGAGTATTTATGAGAAGTATCGTTAATCAATTTGTCGTTAAATTTGGTGTCGCGTTTATTTTTACGGTCTTTGCGGCTGGAGCAGTTTTCGCTCAGAAGCCGAAACCGGTTAAACCTCAACCTAAGGCAGCTGTCGTCCAGGAAGCCGCTGCCCCGGTAGAGACGCCCGTCGAAGTGCCAGAAGCACCGGCGCCCGCTCGAACGTACCAGGCAAAAATATGCGTGGCGACGCCGAAAACAAATCTGGCACCTGTCGAAACCGCGACCGAGTCTCTGCGCAATTATCTGGTCCAGTACCTCTCAGGACCCGCAGCAGAGATCGTGGTCTTGGAGTCAATGGTAGCGGTCCAACAGCAGGCTGAGGCGGTCGAGAAAGGCTGTGGCTACTATCTGACTCTGTCGATGATGCAGAAGAAAAAAGGCGGCGGCGCAGGGTTTGGCGATTTTCTGAAGCAGAGTGCCGGTGCCGCGCCGCTCCTGAGCGACCTGGGCGCAAGCAAGACCGCGACAACGGTCGCAACGGTTGCCACGAAATCGTCGGCCAAGATGACGGTCGCCGGCGATCTCGCCCTCACCATAAAGGCCAAGGACGAAGTCACCCTGGAATACACCCTGTTCAGCGCCGCTACCGGGACGGCTGCCGCCACGGGAAAGATCAAGGCAAAAGCCGGCAAAGACGGCGAAGACATCGTGAGCAGTCTGCTCGAACAAGCGGTCAACGCAGTACTAACAGTAGCGCTCAAAAAATAAAGTATCGTCGGCGCAACTCGAAACATTTTAAATCAGTCGAGCAACTAAAGGAGAAAATCATGAAGAATGACAGGAATAATCCGGACTCTGGTCATACGAGACTAGCCATGAAGGGATCACTTTTATTTTTATTCATGTTTGGCATGGTGGGCATACAAACGATGGCTCAAGTTAGAATAACTCCCAAAATAAATCCCAAAATAGAACCCAATACAGGGCCGAAGACAGATCCCAAAATAAATATCAGAATAGATCCTAAAATAAATCCCACAGTAAATCCTACGATTAATCCCACAGTAAATCCTACGATTAATCCCACAGTAAATCCCACAGTAAATCCAACAGGAAATTCCGAAATAGATGTCAGAATGGATCCCAAGTCACTATCTATCGAGCTTTCTTTTTTTGAAAGACTGGCCGGTGCCATTCACAACGATCCTTACGAATTTGTGTTGCAGAAGATAAGTATCGACTCTGTCGTACCAGCGTCGGTAGATGCCGCGATCTACTCCGACATCGAGACGAGCCTGGCAGCTAGCATTGGCAAGCACGAACTGAAGAGTGGTCTGTTGGCCGACACATTTCTGCTGCAATTTTCCGAAGGTGCCGGTTCGACTGCGGTCGTTGACGACGGCGGTGCCTGGGACGCTCCGCAGGGCCTGATCTACTACGAACCGCGCAGCATCACGCTGGCGAAGGGCATGTCCGGTAAGTATATTGCCAATTTCCCCATCGAAGCAAAGCTGATTTCTAGCCTGGCCGGAGAAGTTGAGGCCGCGACAGGGAAAATTATCTATGTCCGTGTCGTTGCTGTAAAGGCGCGCACTACTGTAGAGAAAAAAGACCCTCAGCGGCGCTCGATCGGTCGTTCAGGGATAGGAAGCGGTGCAGCGGTTACTGGAGCGCCGGGCCGAGACGGCGGGCGGCTAACATTGCCACAACTCGGACGATCGCCAGAACTTGGACGATCGCCACAACTTGGACGATTGCCACAAACTGGACGATCGCCGCAGCTCAAAATAGACCTCCTTAATCTGCCACGAGCGCGCGACAAGTGGCAGTTGGTCTCTAACCCATCTCCGTGGCGCGCGGTTTACATCGCGGGCGACAAAGCTGCCGTGGACCTTCTCGTCGCACAAAAGAAACAGGCCGCGCTGACCGCCGATCTTGAACGAGCGGCGAATGAAATCGCGTCTCGTTACAAAGTTGAAATCCTGTCTTACGTTCCACCCAAATTCAATGACGACCTAACCAGCGGTGCCTTCGCCAAGGAACTCGAACTTACACGCGACGTTTCGTTTAAGGGCCGCAATTGGAAAAAAGGACAACTCTATGATCCTAACGCTGCGGGCAACATCCTGCAGAAAACAGGAGCCAAATCACTCCCCTCGGATTTTTACAATCTCGCGACCGGCGTGATTGATCAGACCTCAAACGGTTGGAAAAGTGCGAAAGGTTTTGCGGTCGGCACTATTGCCGACGGTCTCAACGGCAGCGGGATTGTGGATTGCGGCGCTACTTGCAAAGCCGCGATCACCATCGGGCTAAATGTCGCGCTGGCCTATTGCGGCATCCCACCCAGCATTCCCAATTCGCGCGAGCTTTTTGAAGGCGGCAAAAGTTACATCGCCGGGGCCGTTGCAGATGCCATTTTCGAGCAGGCCACGGGTGTCGATTCCGATGCTTTCAATGCCCTCGCCGGTGACGCACTTAAAAAGCAGGCGCGTAAAAAGTTGATGGGCGCGGTAGGCAGCGGTATTGACCGCCTGGCTACCGAAATGGGCTGCCCGGCTCCAGGCGCCCCCGACTGCGGCTTCAAAGCCGATTCCCCATATACATGGGGTGTACCCAGCGCTTATTTTCAAAAGCGTCCCGGCGTAGTGTGGATTAAAATCTCGCGCGTAAAAGGAGCGTCGACGGAGGAATCTCCTGGTTATATTGGCGTGAATTTACAGCGTGTTCCAGGCACATCAGGGCGCAAGACCGTGAATATTTTTCAACCGATTCTCCCTCTTAGACTTTTCGAGATTCCCGACGAGGGTCTTGTCGTGCCGGTCTTGCTCCTTCCCAGCGTGGATTCTTCTAAAGACAATTTGTGGAACAGACGGGGCTTTGTCAATCCGAATTGGGAAGACGGTATTCCCGAAACATATCACGGCCAACCGTTTTATGATAACGGCAGCCAATTGTTAAACGGCAAAATCACGATTGTCACTACGCACCTGGTCACAAGTCAACACGCCACATACCCACAGGTCGTCGCCAAGAAGTGGATTGTCGACAAATTTTTGGACCTAGCCCGACCTTACGATGGTATCGATGGCAAGATCATGAATGGCTACTTCGGCGAGATCCCGTACAATCGCGTCCCGTGAGTTACTAAAACGCTGGTTCTTTGCAAATCGTTAAAGGCGCTCTATCTGTTAGGGCGTCGCCTTTAATCGAGGTGTTCGTTCGAAGGTGAAATCTAAGGTTACTACATTAAGAGTGCAGGGAAACTGGGCATTTACCCGTGTTGAGCGCGGCGTTTTACAAACAAAAGGAGATTTATGAAAAAGATACTTGTAAGTTCATTCTTAATTTTTTCGGCGCTTTTGGTAATGCAAACGATCTGTCAGGCGCAAACCGTTCAGACCGTTCCTCTGTATCGCCTTCGATATGTTGAAGAATCAACTGGGAGCTCAAACGGTGTCAACCAGAGTGAACATTTCTATACCGCGAATACAGCGGAACGCGACAGCCTACTCAAAAACTCTACCCGAAATACGACCAGCGGTGGTTTTAGTTATTTTATCAGGTTTCGCGACGAAGGTATCGAGGGTTATGTTTCCCCCAAACAAGTGCCGGGCACTGTTCCGCTTTACCGTTTGTATAAGGACCCTATGAAGCATTTTTATACGGCTGACGCTGCGGAAAAAGATAAAGCGATTAGCCAATACGGTTATAAATTTGAAAGTATCGTCGGATACGTCTCCGCCGTGCAAATACCCGGCACGACACCGCTTTACCGAGTTTATCGCGCCACGAAAGGAAAAACCCGGGATGATCATTTTTATACGATCAAAGAGGACGAAAAATTCGGGGCGATTCATAAATACGGATACGTCGACGAAGGCATCAGGTGTTACGTTTGGACGAGCGCGGTCACGCTGTCGACGGCGCTGCCGATACGAATACGCTAGTTGGAGATATGCGCCCCAAAAGAGTGCGATGCGGTTCTGAGAACTTTCTTCGCTCGACAAAAATGAAAAAATCAATCTTATTCGTCACGTTAATTCTATTCGGCGCGTCCGTCGGTTTGGCCCAGAAAAAGATGTATGAGCCGAAAACAGGCAGCGCGGAACGCAAAGCCCTGGTGGACGCTATTCGCGTTTATGACGTTGCCCGCAACAGCGATTTTAAAGGTGAAATCTTTAAGATTCACGGATTAAGAGTGCAGGGAAACTGGGCATTTGCCAGTGTTGTGCGCACCAATCTGCCTGAAGCCGGAGACGGAACGCATCTGGCATTTCTGCGAAAATCCGGCGCGGGCTGGAAAGTAATGTGGAGCAATTACAACGACGATGAGAATAATGTCGGCAGTGAGGCGCTAAAAAGATTGCGGAAAAAACACAAAGACTTACCTAAAGAATTGACGGATTTTGCCATCAACGGATGGTTCGCCGGGTGATTGTTCCGCAGTGCAACTTGAGGGATAAGTTTCAATGAGAATCAAAATATTAGCTCTATTCATCGCAATCTCCCTGATGACGGCGTGCGGTTATTTGTCTAACGCAGCGGGTAATGGCAGTACTACACCGAAATCCGAGGCACAGGTAAGCGTCAATTCGAATGGAGGATCTGCGGAAACCAAATTGGAACCCGCGACGCTGCCTGAAAGAAAGAATTTGCTGGCACTCGGCAACGGGTCTTTCCCGATCGCGAAGACTTCGGAGTTTTCCGGCAGATGGCGAGCCGTCAGTCTGGTTGACGAGCTATCGAAAATTGGCTGGGCGAGTGCCAGGGACAAGATCGCTGATCAATCCGTCACCATTGAGCTCAACGCCAAGACAACCCTGCAATCACTCGTCTTTGACACCGCCGGCGTGGATGAGGAAGGTACAGCGGCAAAGGATATATTTGTGGAGATTTCTGATACGAACGCGGCGCAGGGTTACCAGCTGTTACTCACCGCTACTTTGCAAAATCAAAAGGATGCACAGGAATTCCCGATCAAACAAATAATCGCCGGACGCTGGCTGCGCCTCACCGTTAAGAACAATTACGGCTCGCCCAATTTTATCGAAGTAATGGAGATGCGCGGCTATGGTGAGCAGGAAGAGACTCTCCCCCTGCAAAATATCAGCGGCACCTACGAGAGCAGCTACGGCAATTTTCATCTCAAGCAAGAGGGCACTTCGGTAATAGGCTGTTACGAGATGAATAGCGGTCTTTTCGACGGCGGCGTCGAGAATCGCGTGATGAAACTCAACTGGAATGAACGCGACGTCGAGGGCAAAGGCCCGGCCCTGATGTTTTTCTCGCAGGATGGCAAGCAGTTCCTCGGCGTCTGGGCGCACGGCGATTCCAATGACGGTTTTCCCGGCGAATGGAACGGCAAGAAGATCTCGGACAAGGTCGGAAACTGCGAGCATTACAAAACTCTCGAAGCTGCGGGCGCCGGGCAGAATAAGATCACAGACAAGCTGCAAAAGAGCGGGCGAGCGATCGTTTACGGTATTAACTTCGATTTCAATTCCGACACGATCAAACCCGAATCAAAACCGGCTCTTGACCAAATAGTTGGCGTTCTAAAGGAGAACAAAGACTGGAAAATGACCGTCGAGGGTCATACCGACAACGTCGGAGGCGCCGCGTCTAACAAGGCCCTTTCCGAAAAACGGGCCAATGCCGTCAAGGCCTATCTAATCGGTAAGGGTATCGAAAGCCTTAGGCTCAACTTCTCAGGGCTGGGATTGACAAAGCCGGTCGCCTCAAATGAAACGGAGGCCGGACGGGCTCAGAACCGTCGTGTCGAGCTGGTGAAGAATTGAAGAACCAGAAAGAGATGTTCTGGATACTTTGGAAGTTATTGGAAGTTAATTAAAGGAGACCTGTAATGGGCATCTCGACTGCCGAGAAATTAGACATAATAGGAGAAATGAGAATATGAAAAAAATAGTTATATGCTGTTCGTTCGTTATGGCGCTTCACGTCGTTTTTGCGACTGGCGCACTGGCTCAAATACTCAAAACCAAGCCGGATGCGGCGATAAGTAAAATTGTCGTAGCGGACAGCCGTTTTGGGATACAAAAATCAATACCGATATTGAGCACCAAGCCGCAGATCGGCTATGAGGTGTGGATAACGACGGACGGCGTGCTCCACTGTAAAACCAGCTCGACACTGAAATCGGCGTCGATTTATTTCACTCCTCCGAGCGTGACTTCGACGCCGGATGCCAACGGCAATACAACAGGATCGGGCGGCGGGTACGGCCGAAAATTCGAGCTCAACAAATCGGCCGCAGGCGATGAGTATGTTTTTAACGTCGCGCCGGACAAGTATAAGGAGAAACACGCGATTACTCTTAGCGTAACGTCAACCTCGGGTGCAAAAGCGGATATCAAGCTGATCAACAAAAAGGTACCCGCCGCGATCACAAAATGATGTGCCATAAAGGCTCATTGCCAAACTTGTTTCCGGCTGCGGATAATTTCAACGTCATCGCGTTAACAGGACTTCGGTAATACGTTCCCGGGTAAGTTTAGGCCGAGACCTGTCTCGGCTTTTTTGTGCCTTCATCCTGCAGGCATCATTGTAAAAGCTCGAATATAAGATTACTCTTGCTCTGAATGACGGTTCATTCACTAAGCCTATATGTCACGAATCGGCCCTAATGCCGCAACAGCTAGAGCCCCCATTGGCGACAAACGAGAATCCATCTTGCGCGCCGCGATCAAAGTGTTTGCAGGGCGCGGGTATTTCAACTCGAAAGTTTCGGATATAGCCAGCGAGGCGGGTATCGCGGACGGGACAGTTTACCTGTATTTCAAGAGCAAAGAAGAAATTTTGCACTCGATCTTTGACCGGGCGATGGAGGAATTCATTGCCGAGGGTCGTCGTGAGCTGGCGCTGATTGCTTCGCCCGGTGAAAAGATCAGGCGGATCGCGGAGCTGCATTTGGAGAAGCTCGGTGCCGACCGGGATCTGGCGGTCGTTTGTCAGGTTGAGCTTCGCGGTTCGACAAAGTTTATGCGAGAGTTTTCGGCCGCAGGGTTTCACGAATATCTTGAGATCATTCGCGAAACGATTGCCGAAGGCCAGACTTCGGGCGAGTTTCGAATCGATGTCAAACCCATGACTGCAGCGAAGATACTCTACGGCGCGCTCGATGAGATGGTAACAAATTGGATTCTGAGCCCCCGCAGATACCCGCTGGCCCCGATGGCGGATGACGTCCTGAAAATCTATTTTGGAGGCTTGCAGGCAAGATGAGCGCGGTGGTCGAGGAACGAGTTGATATCTCCCTTGTGCGGGACGAGATTACGCATGAGCCCGCAACGCTTTCCGATCTCTTTCTGCGTTCATTGGCCGAATACGATCTGCCCGATGCTCTCAGTTACAAAGCCGACGGTGAGTGGAAACAGATCTCGTCTCGCGAGATGGTCGAGCGAGCCGAAAATATTGCATTAGGTTTACACGAGATCGGGCTGCGCAAGGGAGATCGGGCAGCGATCCTTGCGGCAAACTCGCCTGAATGGACCTTGTCTGACGCCGGCTGCCAATTTGCCGGAGTGATCGACGTCCCGATCTATACGACGCTGGCGGACGAGCCTGTAAGGTACATCATCGACGACGCGGAGGCCCGCGTTTTGTTTTTGCAGGACCCGGCCGCTTACGAGCGGTTGCGTGAACCTCTCGCTGATTGTGGTTCGATAGAGCGAATCATCCTTTTTGCAGGGGCGGCCGTAGATGACGCGCGCGTGATTTCTCTGGCTGAACTGGAGCGACGGGGACGACGCCTTGGCGCCCGACATCCGCTGCTGGCTGCAGATCTACGCATCGCCATTGCGCCGAATGATATCGCTACTCTAATCTACACCAGCGGCACCACGGGCGAGCCAAAGGGCGTGATGCTCACCCACGCAAACCTAATCTCAAATGTTCACGACGCCAGTGAGAAATACGCTCTCACTGGCCTCGACACCGCGCTTTCGGTACTGCCGTTATCACATGTCTTCGAGCGAACCGGCATGTACGTTTACATCCGCTATGGCATGCGCGTGCACTATGCCGAGTCGATAGAAAAGACGCCCGAGAATCTGAAAGAGGTGAGACCGACAATCTTTATCGGGGTACCGCGGATTTTTGAAAAAGTCTTTGAACGCGCCCGTTTGAAGGCCGCCCAAGCCGGCCGCGTCAGCGAACTCATGTTTGACTGGGCGGTCGATGTCGCGAAAGAATATGCCATCGCTCAGGCAAGCGGGACGTCAATTCCGATGGCTCTCGCGGCAAAGCATGGAATCGCTGACAACATGGTATATGCAAAGCTGCGCGAGTTCTTTGGCGGCAACTTACGGTTTTGCATTACGGGCGGCGCGGCACTGCCAGATGAGATATTCTTGATTTTTACCGGTGCGGGAATCTCGATCATGCAGGGATACGGATTGACGGAGACTTCGCCCGTCGTTAGCTCGAGCAATCCGGAAAGTGTGAAGATCGGTACAGTCGGACGCCCAATTCGAAATGTGAAAGTCCGAATTGCCGAGGATGGCGAGGTCGAGGTCAATGGACCTGGGGTAATGCTCGGATACTATCGCAAGGCCGAGGCTACTCGCGATGCAATGACAGATGACGGCTGGTTCCGTACGGGTGATATCGGCGACATCGACGACGAAGGCTTCTTAAAGATTACCGATAGAAAGAAAGAGCTTTTCAAAACCTCGGGTGGAAAATACATCGCTCCGTCGCCGATCGAGCAGGCACTTCGCGGCTCACGTTTCATTAGTCAGGCCGTTTTGGTCGGTAACGAACGAAAATTCGTCGCCGCTCTAATCGTGCCAAATTTTGAAATGCTGGAGTCGTATGCTCGTTTGAAAGAACTCGACATTGCAACGAATGCCGACCATTGCAGTCACCCTCGAATCCTCGACCTCTTCACCCGCCAGATCGAGGCGATGACACCCAATCTTTCCAGTTTCGAACGCGTAAAAAAATTCGCCCTTCTTCAACACGAATTAACGGTCGAGAACGGCGAACTGACTCCCACATTAAAAGTTAAACGCCGAGTCGTTGCCGAAAAATATCGAGAAACGATCGACGGGATTTACCGAGATCAGTAAATCACTTTGTACCCGAGATTATACGAGCCGCTTGTGATGATGGACTTGCCCGCTCCGAGGGCAACGTTGAGGATGGACTTTGCCAGGCTCTCTTTCGCCTTATCAACCTCAATAATATCGTACGGCGCGAGCAGCGGATCTTTCTGAAGCCCTTTCTTTATCAAGTCAAAGTTTGCACTTATAACTTCTCTGTCCTTGGAGCCGGGTTTTTGACGATAGATCCTGATGTCTTTCGTTTTCGCCTCGCGCTTTACACCGCCGATTTTACCGATAGCTTCGGTCAATGTCGTCCCGCCCTCTTTCAGATAAATGCCCTGCGGCTGCAGGACTTCGCCCGTTATGTAGACCGGCAAAGCTTTTAAAACGACTACGATGTCGCCTGGATAGATGATCGGGTTTACCTCGTCCGTGCCCCCGTTGATATTCGCAAGGCTATACATTTTGAGCCGTGTGCCGGTTTCGTCCAGCGGATCAGGTTTCCAGTCGGCCTCGAGATCTGCACAAAGAGGCGGCTGGGTGCGAATCACTTGGATCATACCTCCGGCTTCCTCGAGCACTCCACCTGAAAAGGCGAGCACCTCGACCAGTGTGACCTTCCGTTTCAGCTCGAGCTGCTGCGGCGTCCGGACCTCGCCATATACGGTTGCAGGCGGGCGGCTCTTCTGCACGACGCGTACGCTGAGTTGCGGGTTCTTAAGATACTTTTCCAGCAACTTTAGGATGTCGCCTTTGATCTCGCGTTCGGACTTGCAGCGTGCGGCGACCGGATTCGCATGAAACGGGACCTCTATTCTTCCATTTTCATCGACGACGGTCGTGAAATCGTAGTCCTGCTCGCCGAGTACCTTAACCGTAATTTCATCTCCCGGTCCGAGCACGTACCCTTTGCTCAAAACCGGCGGTGTGACCGCGGCCGCGGGCTGCGCGACGACGCCAGCTGAAAGAAAAATCGAAACAAGAAAAATATATAAAAGCTTTAACTTCATACGAGCAATCTCCAACAGAGTCCGCAACCAATAACTCTACCTCAGCAGGCCGTAGTAAACAATATATATAGCCGCCCTGGGGTCAAGCTACTTCGATGTAATGCGCTCCATTCCGGTTCGCCACCGAGTCAAGATGGTCGGGTTTGCATATGTTAGAATCGGCATCTGTTTGGAAGCGAGGTTAAGCATTGACTACTCCGGCTAGGATTTCCAAGAATCGCATCTCACGCAAAGCGGCGAGCTTTACCGAATCCGTTATCCGCGAGATGTCGCGCGAGGCGGTCAAGTACGGTGCGGTAAATCTAGGCCAGGGATTTCCGGACTGGCCTGCACTGGATGAAATCAAGCAGAAGGCGATCGAGGCGATAGGCGACGACCATAATCAGTACGCTATAACCTGGGGCGTGAAATCGTTTCGCGATGCGATTGCGGAAAAGGCGAAATGGTTTCTCGGCCTGGATGTCGATCCTGAGACGGAAATTACGGTTACGTGTGGATCCACCGAGGGCATGATAGCCGCGATGATGGCGACGGTTGACCCCGGTGACGAAGTCGTCGTTTTCGACCCGTACTATGAAAATTATCGCCCTGACGCGATACTGTCAGACGCCGTGCCGCGTCATGTGTCGCTCTATCCGGCTGATGCCGGATTTGTATTTGACCGCGATGAGCTGCGTGCAGCCTTTAATGAAAAGACAAAGGCTATAATCATTTGTAACCCGAATAATCCGACCGGCAAGGTCTACACCCGCGATGAGCTCGCGTTTATCGCCGAGCTGTGTCAAGAATATGACGCCCTGTGCTTTACCGACGAGATATACGAGCACATCATTTATGAGTCTGGAGTGGAGAGTCTGGAGTCTGGAGTAAATCCGGGGCCGTTGTCGCATATTTCGATGGCGGCCTTGCCGGGCATGCGAGGGCGGACGGTTGTCATAAATTCACTCTCAAAGACATATTCCGTTACCGGCTGGCGAGTCGGCTACTGTATCGCCGCGCCGGATATAACCGCCGCCATACGTAAAGTTCATGATTTTCTCACCGTGGGCGCGGCAAACCCGCTTCAGCACGCGGGTGCTTACGCCCTCTCGCTGCCGGCCAGCTATTACAGTGAGCTTCAAGCCAAATATCAGCGTAAGCGTGACTTCATCGTCCCCGCCCTGCAGAATGCCGGTTTCCGGTGTGATTACCCGGAAGGTGCGTATTACGTAATGTGCGACATAACGGGATTTGGTTTTGCCGACGATGTCGAATTTACAAGGCACCTGATCCGGGAAATAGGCGTTGCCGTTGTGCCCGGCTCATCGTTCTATAGTGACCCGACTGCCGGCTCGCAAATGGTTAGATTTTGCTTTTGCAAGAAAGACGAGACGCTCGAGGCCGCCGCTGAGCGTTTGAGTCGATTGGGCAAATGACGACGAGCTAACCCTGCCCCCGCACCGCGGTTGTCCATCGGGCAACCTTTTCCGCCACTCGGCGCAACCAAATTCATATCCCGTGCGTAACAGCACAGAATCCTAGACTAATTTGGAGGCAATTATGCTAAATCGAGTATTGAGCTCAGTGATGATCGTAACATCGGCTTTTACTATCATTATCGGCCAGACGGCGCCCGAGACTAAGAAGGACGCGGAAAAGTCGGCACAGACGTTCGCGTTCACATTTGTCGGTGACGGCGGCTACCTGGGCGTGCAGACCTTGGAAGTTACAAAGGAAAACTTTGGTAAATTTGGGCTCCGCGAGGTCCGCGGCGTTGCTGTTGAGAAGGTGATGGAAAATTCGCCTGCCGCGGCCGCCGGGCTGAGAGAAGGCGACGTGATCGTTAGATTCGATGGCGATGCGGTCACCAGCACCCGCAAGCTCACGCGGCTTATCGGCGAGGTCGACCCCGACCATCAGGTCAAGCTCACGATCTCACGCGGCGGCAGCGAACAGGAAATTGCCGCGACGGTTGGCAAGCGGCAGGCGCCGGCCTTCGGCGAAGGAAATTTTAAGATGATGGCGCCCGACATGATCGAGAAATTCAATTTCGAAAAGTTTAGAAATCTACCAACGATGAAAGATCTGCCGCAAATATTTGGGATGCCCGATGCTCCTGATGCTCAGAGCTTCACCTGGCGAGGCGGCGAGGGCCGGCAGATCGGTATTTCGGTCTACCCCGTGACAAAGCAGCTCGGCGAGCGCTACGGCGTGGATGGCGGCGTGATGATTAACGACGTTCATGAAAATACACCGGCCGCTAAAGCGGGGCTAAAAGCGGGCGACGTCGTCACCGAGATCGATGGTAAGCCTGTCAAAAATCAACTTGACCTGATCAGGGCGATTAACAGTAAGAAAGACGGCGACGTCACCGTGACCATCATGAGAGACCGCAGCCGACAGACGATCAGTGTCACTCCGGAAGTTTCGAAAAGCGGGGGTTTTTTCTATCAGTCCGATGGTCAAGACGGTGTGTTTCTTCCGCGTGTCCCATCGGCTCCAATGCGAACCAGCCCGCTGATCGCTCCCACTCCGATGCGAGCACCGGCGCCGGCTCGTACTCTAATGCCAAAACGCTTCATCTAGGCTACTCGCCGGTCATGGCGGGCCGTCAGGCATCAGAGGCGTTCGTCACCTCGCCGGCGGCCCGCAGACCGTGATAAAACGCCTCTTCAAACAAGGCGATGCCGCTCAGATCCGTGTGGGCGAAATGGACATTGCGGTACGGTTTCACAGCCTTTTCGCGAACGCCGCTCCAGATAAAATTCGACCTTGGACTGATCATTGCATGGCCCCATCGCATGATATCTATCCGCGTCGTGAGCTCGTAGATGTCAAGATGGGCTCGTGAGAGATCCGTCAGACAAACATCGGCGAGGTCACGCCATTCGTAATTGAACAACCTAGTTCGACCATCTGTCTCGTGACACATCGGATAGTAGTAGGTCAGGATCGTCGGCCCGTAGTCGATGCCTCTCTGATGAGTCGCGGTTACATAACCCAGGCTGGGGCTCTCGTACAACACATTGTCCCAAGCTAGCGGAAAATCCTTTGCAAATCTGGATTTTGGCCGATCTTTGAGGAACAGATTCGCCACGAACCAGGCGTTGTGCTGAAACTCGCCTGCATTAAATGCAGCGCCCGTCTGAAATCCGCGGATGAGGTAAGGGGCGGTGAAGATCGGCGATGCGAATATTGCCTTTTCGCAGTGAATGCCTCGCAAAATTCCGCCGTCAAGACATATCACGTCAACGCCATTCTCAGTGGGCACGACCGAGACCACTACCTGCGACCGCCTGAGGTGATCTCGCACCTGTTCGACAAAATGACTGACGAAACGCCCGTTACCTTCGGGAAATGTGATAAACGGCTGCGATTCGGCGCCGCTGGCTCGTACTCGCGAGCAGAAGTAAAACAGCCCAGCCCAAGCCGAGGTCTGCTCGAGCTTTAGCCCATAGTCGTCACGGCATGCGTAGTCGCAATACCAGAGTAGGCGATCGGAAGTAAAGCCGTTTCGCCGCAGCCATTCGGCGAAGGAAATTTGATCTAAAGAGGTCGCTTCCGCATCGCTCGAGCAGCCCGCCATCGGTACGACAAACGCGCGCTTGCCCAACGCGTCTCGCCAATTCACCCACCTATCGACGTGCCGCTGAAATTCCGCAAGCTGCCTGGTCTCGTCATCGCCGGCGCCAACACTTAAATACAGACCCTCATACCAGCGGCCTTTGTAAAAAACGCGCTCCTCCGGCTCACGGCAGAGATACTGTTCCTTTACGATTGCCTCACCGGCCGGCCCACGCGCCTCGGTCAACTGCATTTCATCAAGAAGTGAGATGAGATCCCGATTTTCAGCAAACGGGACGGGCAGGTAATGCGCACCCCACGGATACGGAACAGGCACGCCCAGATCACTTCGCGACGTTCCGCCCGCCGCATTTTCAAGCTCAAGCACGACAAAATCGGTCGAGTTTTCGCGTTTCAATTTCCAGGCCGCCGACAAACCCGCGATACCGCCGCCAATGATCGCGATCTTTTTCGTCTCCCAATTAGCCGCCGGAACTTCAAACGTTCGGCCCTCGCGCAGGATGTGCCCAAGTGCGACATCCTGACCGACGATTTCACCGTCAGGAAAAGGGCCGGCCGCAGTGCGGCAGGCTTGTAGAGCAAGCGGAGCTCCGAGAAACGCGGTTAAGAGTTCTCTTCGGGAAAGCTTCATCTATTAGGTCTTATTCAAACCGCCGCCATTCAGCTTCGTAGTAGCGAACCAAAGCCTGATTATCAAGACGGTTAATTTCCAACTCTTCCGTTGGCCGTGACGTATCGGACGCAAAGTGAAACATCGCCGCAAAAGTCTCGTCGTTTAAGAAATCCAACGCCACCCCGGCGACGGGTTTAGTGGGCTGCTGGAATGGCTGCGTTTTCGCAAGTGCGAATCCCCACACCCCAAAACTAGGAACGGTCGCCTGAAAGGGTTTCACCGTAAAGCCACTTGCCTCGAGGGTTTTGATCACGCACCAGAATGAGTTACGGGCGATCAGGGGCGAAGTGGTCTGGATGACGACGGACGAGTCGGGTCGTAGTTTCGTCTTCAGCAGATTGTAAAATCGCGTAGTGTACAGCTTGCCGAGCGCGAAATTATTTGGATCGGGGAAATCAACGATCGCGATGTCAAAGGGTTCGGTCTGAGCTTCGTCGAGCCAAACGAATGCATCAGCGTTTATGATCTCTACGCGTGGGTCGTTAAAGGCATGCTTATTCAACACGCCGAGTGCTGGCACAGCCGTCGAGACACGGGTCATCTCCGGGTCGAGGTCAACCAGCGTCACGGTTTCGACAGACGCGTATTTCAAGATCTCTCGGATCGCCAGTCCATCGCCGCCGCCGAGCACTAGTATGCGTTTTGCATTGCCGTCATATGCTGCGAACGCAGGATGCACAAGCGCCTCATGATAGCGATACTCGTCAAACGAGTTGAATTGCAGGTTGCCGTTTAGAAAAAGGGAGTGGCCAGTTTTGCCTTTGGTGACGACGATGCGTTGGTACGGCGAACTTTTGGCGTAGACAATGTTGTCGGTAAACAAGGCGTCCTCGGCAAGGGTCGTGAGGCTATCGGCCTTAATAAAGGCGATGACCAGCAGCGTGAGGATAAGAAATCCCTTAACTCGCATCGCCGTTACGTTCTTCTTAATCAATGGCAGCAGTAGCCATGTCCCCCATATACCGACGGCTGCATTGAGCATGCCGAAAAGGAGCGAAGTGCGATTGAGCCCGAGTTTTGGAACGAGGAATATGGGGAAGAGAAGAGATGCGGCGAGCGCACCGATGTAATCAAAGGCCAAGACCCGCGATACAAGATCCTTAAAATCCATCTCGTCTTTCAAAATACGCATCAGCAGCGGTATCTCGAGGCCGACGAGCGTGCCGATGACAAAAACCATCCCGTACAGGACGATGCTGAAGTAAGAGAGATGTGCAAACGTGAGAAAAAGAAGCGGAGCTGAGAAGCCGCCGACGACCGCTACTGCCAGCTCGATCTCGACAAACTTTTCGGCGACATTCTTTTCAATAAACCGCGACAGCCACGACCCGACGCCCATCGCGAAAAGATAAATGCCGATGATCAGGGAAAACTGTGTGACCGAATCGCCAAGAACATACGATGACAGCGTACCGGCAAGCAGTTCGTAGATCAGCCCGCAGGTCGCGATGACAAATACGTTGAGAAATAGGAGTGGAGCACGCTTCATACTTTAACGGAAAATGGAGATCGGAAAATGGAAAACGGCAGAAAGGTATCTTCATTAATCATTCTCCATGCTTCATTTTCCATTAAAGATCAGTTTCCATGAATCGCTGCGGCCACCACGATGGCGATACCGATGATCATCGCACCGATGATAATCGCGAGCGCCGTATTGTGGTCCTCCTCGATCTCTTTTTTGACCGAAAACGGGGCGACCATTACCACGATCAAAAACGCAGCGACGAAAACAATCAGCCCGATCGCGACAAAGATTATTGTCGTTATCAAGACCGGCAAGAGCTCGTCGAGCTTAACCACAAGCCCCAACGATGTCGCCACAAATAAAAGGTTTAGCATCATTTCCCTCCTCTGAATCCTGTGTAGAAAAACGGTACGCCGAGCCGCGATTTACTGCCTGAATTAGCAAGCTCCCAGCCAAACCAAGCCGCCGAGCCGTACCCGACCAAAACCGCGGCGGCGACCGCCAAGTATAATTTTTTCAACATTTCATTCCTCTTATAACCAAGGCTGAACACGATGGAGTGCGCTGAGACGTAAAGCACAAACTCGCGTTTCCTATCCGTCCTCCGAAGCCGACGACCCAAACATACTATCCTTCCACCGACCGGATTCGAATGATACGCGCCTGATCAAACCAAGTATCGGTACGATAAGGAGAATGATTAAAGCGCAGATAAAATTGACGCCGCGATTCACATTCTGCTCGACCTGAACCGCCACGGGCAGCGGACCCGGAACATTTTCAAGCGTTCCCTCGACACGCAATGTATATTTGCCGGCCGGCAGCGATGATACGGTCGCATCATTGCTATTGCCGCCCTCGCTCCAACTCTCGCCGTCCTCAACGCCCTGATAGTACGAGACCGGAATATTAACCGACTCGATTTCCTGACTCTGTTCGTTTATAAGGTCGACATCTAGATCGGCGGCCGAATTGCTCACCGGCGCCGATGCCGTGATCCGCACGTTTCGATTTCCTTTCAGATCAAATGGGCGGCTGAATGCTAATTGTGGCGCGCCAGCCGCCGCCGCCGGCTGGAGGCTCAGTGTTTCAGACATCGCAACGGTGGTCGATCCGCTGAGCGGGATCATAAATACGGCGACCACAAACAAAAGCAGCAGGGGTAATGCTCCCCAAGTGTAGTAGAACTGCCCGGTAAAAGGTTGGTTAGGCGCCACGCCCCAGGGCTTCGCGAAACCGGTGATGCCGAACGCCGTCTCGACTTCGGCGTTGGTCAAGTAGGTGCCCGCCGACCAGTTGATCTCGTTCTCCGATACCTCTTGCGACAACATCAGCGGGGCGGCGACATAATCAATCGCCCGGACGGTCTCACCCTGTTCCACCCGCCAGTAAAATTCGCCCTGGACATACTCGACAATTGCAGGAGCATCCTGAAAGATTTTGAATGTCTTACCGCCGTATACAACCGTCTGCGTCGTCACCCCCGGAATGATACTGGCACTCTCCACATCGGCGGGGTTCACCGGCTCAACGAAATTCCAATGATTATCCGAATGCACCAGCCACCGGAAGCCTATCGCAGCGTTATACAAAAGGTACTCATGCCAATAGTAATGGACGTCCTCGATAAACACGCTGCGAACGACGGCGCCGATCACTTTATAATTCACACCGCCCGCAAATGTACCCTCGCTGCCGATCGTCAGGGCAAATTCAGGTTTATCAGCGGGTGGTTTGAGCGCCTTTAGATAGGTAAGATTACCTTTGTTGACGTCGAGCAAGGAATCGCAGTTGGGGCACGTAACACGTTCGGATTTATCAGGAGCGATGAGGTCGAGCGGGCCGCCGCAGTTAGGACAGCCCATCCCAATGGCTGAAACCCGTCGAGCCTCGCGCTCCGCTGGCCGGGCGCCCGCGAGGCCGATCTCATCGAGCGCTACCTGGCTGCCGACGAAAACCCAGGGAGGATCATTGCTGTAATCGATTGTCGCAAACGCGCTATTCTTGCCCGCCAAGTCGGCGTACTCAAACTGCTCGCCGGGCGTAAGCTTGTAAGGAATCTCGCCCTCGGCCGCGACCACGGTTCCGCGGCCCTTTTCCTGCACCATCAGCGTCGACTCGGCCGGGATCTCTGGCACCGTCTGCCCAAGTTGCACACCGGCAAACGACGGAAGCACCACGCCATCGGGCAGCGGCTGGTAAAACGTCATGTAGAAACGTCCCTGTGCCTCGGCGAGCCATCCTACCCAGCCATTCGCAAACGTCGCATACCACTCGTCCCAAGACCCGCCGGCCTCATGACGCAGCTGTGTACGTCCTGTTAATTCAAAACGATTTTCTTTATATGTGCCCGTTAACCCTAGCTTGAGCGGTGATTCCGACTCGACAATCTCCGCTACCTTACCCAGGTCTTCAAGCCCACGGTCGGTGCGGGCCACCGCCGAGCGGCAAAACGGACACACGAGGACAATCGACGATCCCGACGCAAACTCGATCGGCCCGGCACACGAGGGGCAATTTGCCGAGAGCACGCTCACAGTGCGCCTCCGGCAATTTCAAATTTAGAATTTGAGATGTCAGATGCTCGGTAGCCACGTTCGATCCGAGTCACAGTCACATCGCCGGCCCCTAGCTGCTCCGATAGATGCGCCTTCCACGCCCATTCCGGGCGTGTCCGGCAACAGTAGAGATTAAACGTAGCGGTGCCGTATTCGGGATAGGTGTGGCAAGCCAGGTGAGATTCGGTTAATGCGATGAGTCCGGTTACGCCGCCTTCGCCGTCGAACTTGTGCCACAGGGATCCGGTTGATTTGAGGCCCAGGTCTCGGATGACGCCATCGAGTAAACCGCGCAGCACGCTCTCGTCGCGCAGGGCCGAGGCGTCACACCCGGTTGCCTCGATCAGCCACTCAGTACCTACAATCATCGCACCCATTCTGAAGTTTACGAATAAGTCACGAGCCAAGTTCTGAACCCGTGCCAAATCATTGAGATATAATGCCTTTTAGAGTCGTATGTCGAGAAAAACTATATCGAAATTGTGGCGCCTTGTCATTTCCGCCGGTCTCGCCTGCCTACTGATCTCGTCCTGCGATGAGGAACGTCGAAAGCCGGAATTTGACGCCGCACTATCGGGCTACGAATCGCCCCGCATCGTCGGCCAGCTCTCTTCCGACGAAATTACCGAGAGCAGCGGACTCGCCGCATCGCCGTGCCAGCCTGGAGTTTTCTGGACCCATAACGACTCAGGCGATGGCCCGTATCTCTACGCCCTGGATGTTTCCGGCAAAAACCTGGGTGTTTGGAAAGTGACGGGGGCTGAAAATATTGATTGGGAAGACATGGCGGCAACCAGAACTGTCAAAGGTTGCTTTCTATACATAGGCGAGATCGGCAACACGGAGAAGCTCGAGCGCTCAATCCACACGATCTATCGCGTTCCCGAGCCACTCGCCGCCGCTCAGAACGGGCCGGACCGGACACGACGAAATGCCTCCGATACCGAACCTGCTCAGGCGATGCAGTTTAAGTATCCGGATGGGAAACACGACGCCGAGGCTTTGATAGTCCACCCCGGCACCGAAGCAATCTATGTGTTAACGAAAAAACACAGTTTACGGGCCGGTGTTTACAAGATTGCAGTCGGCTTTCAGGCAGGCGGCGTAATGTCGGCGGCAAGAATCACTTACCTTGCGGTCCCGGCGGTACCAAATGGTTTGCTCACCGGAGCTTCGATCTCGCCGGATCACCGCCGCGTCATCGTCTGTGATTACACGGCAGCCTACGAGCTAACACTCCCCGACGGCGTGGCGGATTTTGATCAGATATGGAACCAGCAGCCGGTGCCGGTCGCGCTCGGCAGCAGAAAGCAGGGCGAGGCGATCACCTATAGCGCTGACGGACAGTCGATATTTGCAACCAGCGAAAAGAAAAACTCGCCTCTTATTGAAATCAAGAGAAAACAATAAAGACTCGCTACCGGCGGAATCGTATTCTAGTTAATGATCGTAAACTTGCTCTTATTCTCGATCATCGCCTGATCGATGCGAACACGGTCCTTAATCTGTACCTTGATTTCGTATTCACCGATCGGCATTGCCCCAGTTGGCAGGATACGGGCAAGTGTTAGCCGCTGGCCTGAGTCGCTCAAGCCGTTCCAGTCTTCTTTTTGCCGGAGCAGCTCCTTGCCGTCCTTAGTCAAAATGTATTCGACATCGACCGCGGGTCGCAGCGTGGTCTGGTCGATCTCGGCGTTGTAAACCTGCATATACAAACCAACTTCCTGACCCTGTTTATAAATGCCTGATAGGTTTGGAATCACCTTTGCGTTGCCGATAACAAAGGCCTGACCGATATCCTGATCATTGGTGACCCTGAGTTTCGCCGCCAGAACCATCGATGAGGTCGACAGTTTCTTATCGTCGTAGCGGGGCACTACAAAACCCAGATTTTTAATGCCCTTATTGCCGGACTTCACATCACGCACCACGACATCGACCTTGTACGTTCCGGGTGTTAACGCGATCGCTTTCTGATAAACCGACTTGCGATCACGAGCATCGATTAGCTCCGATGCGGTAGCGGTAGCGGTCACCGAATCCTCAAAAATCCCCGAACGCTTACCAGACACCGCCGTAATCTTGCCAAAGATATTCATCGTCGCCTGTTCGAGGCCGCCGACTTGTTCAAAAGTTAATTCTTTGTTCGTCGCCTGCACTGTGAAAGCAGTCACGACGCGGTCGTCAGACTGTCGAAAGAAATCGACCCGGACATCGAAATCCAGCGGATCCTTGTCGAGGATCGTACCCGAGTCGCCGCCCGCGAGACCCTGCAGGTCGCTGAATTTCACTGTCGGTGGTTTTTGCAATCCAGATAGAACCTCCAGCCGGCGGAACAAGCTGTCCTGCTCACGCTGAAAATGTGCCTGGCCGCTGCCGCCGCCGTTAATACGATCCGATTTGTCTGAAAGACCGAGCTGCTCGCCGGTCGTCAAACCCGCTCCGGGTATCGTCTTTAACGCATCTTTTTCATCGGCATTGCGGGCCAGCCTATATTCACCGGTGCCGCTCGGATCGACAAATTCAATTTCCAGGCCGTCGCCGACACCCTCAATGTGACGGTAAAACCAGGTTTCAAAAGGATATGTGGTTGTCGAGCCGCCGCCCTCGTAGGAGGGGCGGTCATACGAGCCACCCGCCGGATGCGACTCTATCGAGTCGGGCTTGCCGTGGGCGATATACACCTTGCCGCGGTCGGTCTTCCATCCGGGAATGCCCGACGCAAAGCGTTCATTGGCATATGCAATGCGTTCGTAATACTCTTCGCGATATTCGTTCTCCTCAGTGTCCGGATTCGGATCACGGCGGCGCCAAAAGTTTTCGATAAAATTTTCACGCTCGTCGTCGGTCGCCAATGCCTTAAATGCTCTCTTTTCCTGGTCGGTGATGATATACGCAACATCGTTGTCGAGCCACTTCTTGTAAGCTTCCTTGACTTCCTTCTTGACGTTCTGCACCTTGTCGCGGACATCGACAGGCTTGTCGCTGGTCGGCGGCTGCGCAATCGCGACACCGGCGCTAAGCGTGGTAACGGCAAGTAAGATCGCTCTAAAACTGTTTACTTTCGACATAACGTAAAACCCCAAATCTATAAATAAAGAAGTATCCACCCGAAACCAAGATTTTAGACAGTTTTCCTTATCTGTTCAAGATGCGTCTGGATGGGCGGTAGTTGCTCGTCGAGGCGGCTCGCTAAGCGGCCGCCGCTTGCTCATCCGTCTGCCTACGCTTGCCGAAAAACCACGCGATAAAAATCGATACCACATATAGTGCCATCATCGGCGCCGCAAACAACATAAGGTTGATCACATCCGCTGTCGGAGAAACTACCGCCGCGATGACCAGGATAATCACCAGCGAAACCTTCCAGCTGCGAATGAGGAAACCCGCAGAAAGTATTCCAATCCGTGACAAGACATAGGTAATTGCCGGCATTTGAAAAATCACGCCCATCGCCAGCATGATGATGGTTATAAAGTCGAAATAGTCGCTTGCCCGCAGTAAGGGCCGAAACTCTTCAGCGACCCCGATCAAATATTTCACTGCGGGTGGAAACAATACGTAGTACGCAAACGCCGCCCCGCCAACAAAAGATATCGTCGACAGACCAATAAACGGAGTGACATACCGACGCTCATGCTTATAGAGTGCAGGCGAGATAAATCCCCAAATCTGCCACAGCAGGAGCGGAATGGATAGAGCGATCGCTGCATAAAGCGAAACTGTGACGTAAAGCGTGAAAGCTTCCGTAGCCGAGGTGACGATAAGGCGTTCATCGGCGGTCGGTTCATCCTTGACCCCTGCCGCCAGATCCGGCGGCAGCCTGATGCCCGCGGGAATCACGCCGTTAAGCGTATATATTGCCTCACTTGAGAAGAGACCGACTCTACCCTCGGCATCGGTAGCGACAACGCTCGCTACCGACGTTCCGGGTGCGACCATCGTCGTGCCAAGCGTGGTCGCGCGGTCAAAAACGTATCGCCCGACCGCGCCTTCCGCAAGCGAATTGAGAGGTTCGATCCGCTCGTTCCCCGTCAAACCGCCGAGCGGAAGTTGTCGCCGGTCGACCTCGGACAACGCCCGCCTGATGGGGACCGACAGAAATTCGTATATCTCCGATGAAAACTTAAAGCAGATGAGAAAGGCAATGATGATGATGACGACCGACTTGACTAGCCGCTTGCGCAATTCATCCAGATGGTCGAGAAACGACATCTGGCCAGCTTCCTCTTCGACTGCGGGCAACTCATTCATCTAAAGCCAATTTTTCTTGTCTTCTGTGGAGCCGGCAATGGACTCTGCCGGAACGGGATCGGGATTTGCGGCATCGATTGCCGTCTCGGCGGGAATCATGTGTTTGTAGTCGTCAGCGTCAAGCTCGCGTATAACCGGGGCCGCAACCGTCTCCCCGGTGATTCCAGCTTTCTCACGGGCAACAGGTTCTGCCTCTAATTCATTGAGATCAAATGCTTTAGCCTCTTCCTCGAAATCAGCCTCGCGTTCCCATGTTTGTTTAAACTCACTGGCCGTTCCGCGAAACTCGGCCGTGATCTTTCCGATCTTTCGCGCGATCTCCGGCAGTTTTCGCGGCCCAAGAAATACGAGTGCGACGATGCCGATCAAGACCAGCTCAGAGGTTCCAATGGATTCGAGAATGAATAGAAACACTATTTTATTTCGATCAAATATTCGCCCTGCGCCGCAACGGTGCCGATTATTACCGCACCCATTACCGCCCCGATATACTCATCCGCTCGATCCGCGTTTAGGCTGATCAGCAATCCGCCAGCCGTCTGCGGATCGTACAATGCGCTTTGCATCTCGCCGGAGATGCTCGAGTCCATCTTAACCGTTTCGCCGACGTAAACGCGATTGTTGCGATCGCCTCGCGTAAGCATACCCTCGCGAATCAATTCGAGAACATCTGGCAAGAGCGGAACCGCTTTAGAATCAATATTTAACGTCACCCCGCTCGCCTTTGCCATCTCATACCCGTGACCCAGCAGGCCAAATCCGGTTACATCCGTGCATGCAGTCGCCCCGAGATCGACCATTACCTTAGACGCGCCCGCAGCCGAAGTTGTCATCGCCGCAATCGCCGCGGCCTCGGTCGAACGGCTGGCACGGGCGTTTTTAACCGCCGTATTTATCGCGCCGGTTCCTATCGGTTTGGTGAGGATAAGGACATCGCCGGACTCGGCGCCGCCATTAGTTATCACCTTATCCGGATGCACCACTCCGGTGACGGCGTATCCAAATTTCATCTCCTGGTCATCTACCGAATGCCCGCCGATCACCACTACTCCCTCATCGTTCATAGCGAGTTGCCCGCCCAGCAATATCTGCCCGAGCACGTCCCAATCACCCTTTTGAGGATAGCAAACGATTGATAAGGCCGAGATGGGCCGACCACCCATCGCGTAAACGTCGTTCAGAGCGTTGACCGCCGCGATCCGCCCATACGTCTCGGGATCGTCCGCAACCGGTGTAAAGAAATCAACCGTCTGTACGAGCGCGGTGTCGTCGTTGAGGCGAAAAACACCCGCATCGTCAGAATTTTCATATCCGACGATGACATTTTCATTTGATTGCAACGGAAGTTTGCTCAGAACCTGAGCAAGGTCGCCGGGAGCGAGTTTTGCCACTCAACCCGCAGAGCTGACCGTTTCCGTAAGCCGCTTCGACATCTTGTAACTCCTTTATTTACTTAAGATAACTGAATAAATCCGATCTAGATCGTCTGTGCTGTAATACTCAATCTCAACCCTTCCGCCATTCCCTTTCCGAGCCGGCACGATCTTCACGTTAGTATTTAGGACCCGCATCAGACGGGTCTCGGCAACTTTTACGTTTGGATCGACTGTGCGAGTTACAGACCGATCGACGCCGGCTTGACCACCCTTCCGCGACAAACGCTTGATCGTATTTTCGGTTTCGCGGACCGACAGGCCGTAATCGATGATAGTGGCAGCGACCTGCCGCTGGATACCCGCATCATCCGTCGTGAGGAGTGCGCGACCGTGCCCCGACGATATCCTTCCATTTTCGATCTCCCTCTGAACTTCCGCCGGCAATCTCAGAAGCCGCGTGGCGGTGGCAATCACGTTACGCGATTTTCCGATCCGGTCCGAGATCACTTCCTGCGTAAGTCCAATCTTATCAATGAGTTTGCGATACGCACGCGCTTCTTCGATCGGATTCAATTCCTGACGCTGGATGTTCTCAATCAGGGCGAGCTCAAGCAGCTTCTCATCGGAGACCTCTCGAACGGTGACAGGAACACGCCGCAGCTCTGCCGCTTGAGCCGCACGCCATCGGCGCTCGCCCGCGACTATTTGATAACGCCCTCCGGCTTTACGAACTACGATTGGCTGGATGATGCCGTTGGCACGGATCGACTTTGTCAAATCATCAAGATCCGACTCGACGAAACGGGTCCGAGGTTGTTCAGGGTTAGGCTCGATTAGGTCGATGTCGACCTCTACGGTTAGAGCTTCGTCCGAAGACGTATCTTCTCCCAATAAAGCACTTAACCCCCGGCCTAAAGGTTGTCTAGCCATTCTTAATTACCTCCCTTGCAAGCTGAACGTACGCCTCAGCCCCGCGCGAACGAGGATCATACAGCAGGATCGGTTTTCCAAAACTAGGCGCCTCGGCCAAACGGACATTTCTCGGAATCACGGTCTGCATCACCTGAGACCCGTAAAAATCACGCAGGTCCTTTGCCACGGCGGTAGATAAATTTGTCCTCTCGTCATACATAGTCAGCAGTAATCCCTCGATCACAAGTGTAGGATTTAGCTCGCGCCGCAGCCTAGCCAACGTGTCAAAAAGCTCAGTAACACCTTCCAGGGCAAAATACTCGCACTGAATCGGGACCAAAAGTGAATCAGCGGCCGTCAGGCCGTTCAAAGTTAAAATTCCAAGGGACGGTGGGCAGTCAATGATGATGTAGTGAAAATAATCTCGAATATCGGTCAGCACGTCTTTCAGCGTGTGATTCCGGTTCTCTCGATCTACGAGTTCAATCTCCGCACCTGCGAGGTTTTTATCGGAGGGCAGCACCCAGAGCGTTGGCAGTTCGGTTGGTAATACCAGATCTCGTGGAGGCGCTCCTAAGATCAATGCGTCGTAGAGAGTCTTCCGAGTATTACTCCTCGTAATTCCCGCTCCGGAGGTGGCATTGGCCTGGGGATCAGCATCTACAAGCAGAATTTTACGGCCTTCGGAGGACAGTGCCGCCGCGAGATTGACAGCGGTTGTCGTCTTGCCCACTCCACCTTTCTGATTTGCAACTGCAATTATCTTCGCCATCCAAACTTCAGAAAGTAGCACATTTGCCGCCGATCTGGAATTGTGGCACGTGCCACAATTGAAAAACGTCCAGGCAATTGTGGCACGTGCCACAATTAATAATTGGTTCGTATATGTGCGCGGTGGCGTCGGAAAAGCTACTGGTTAGCGGTCAAATGCACCAATACTGAGGATACTGCAGATGGAGTTAGCCCAGGCAAGCTTCGAACTTGAGAAAATCGTTGCGGTCGGGCCCGCTCGAGGCGCTCGATCATCTCGTGTGAAAGCCCGCCGATTGACTTAAACTGAATATCCTTCGGTACGCGTAGCGCATCATGGTGGTTTACGCGTTCCGTCGCAATTTGCTGTTTCGCGATATAACCGCTGTACAGAGAATCTGCTAATGCAGTTTCTAGATCACCGTCTCTTAATACTTCGCTTAGACCCGGCGGCAACAGACGGCGAACAAGATCGGGGCTGACATTTTGACGCATTGCCAGCTGCGAGAGAGTAATTGAGTCGCCAAGATCGACTTCAAGTATCTCAGTCAGCGCCGCATACTCGACCGACGAACGTTTGAATCGGGTGAGATCTAGTCTATTGCGTAGATCAGCAATACGGTCGCGTTTTGCATTAAACCGGTCCCAGTCCAAATCACCCACAAGCCCAATTTCCCGACCTTTTGGCGAGAGTCGCGTATCAGCGTTGTCATGCCGCAAGGTTAGCCGAGCCTCGGCGCGGGATGTAAAAAGACGGTATGGTTCATCCACGCCGTGGCGAATTAGATCATCCGCGAGGACTCCTATGTATGCTTCATCTCGCTGTAATACAAAGGGCTTACGACTTTGGGTGGCACCCGCCGCGTTAATCCCGGCGAGTAATCCCTGGCAGGCAGCTTCCTCGTACCCCGTCGTCCCGTTAATCTGTCCGGCAAGGTAGAGTCCGTTAATACGAGTGGATTCCATCGTCGGACGCAGCTCTCGCGGATCGACAAAATCATATTCGATCGCATAGCCCGGCCTGATAATGTTGACATTCTCAAAGCCGTCGATCATTCGGAGAAGATCAAGCTGAAGTTTCGAGGGGAGCGAGGTAGAGAAACCGTTTAGGTAGATTTCATTAGTATTGCGACCCTCCGGCTCCAGGAAAAGCTGGTGCCTATCCTTGCCGGCAAACTTAACCACCTTATCCTCGATCGACGGACAATATCGTGGCCCGACACCCTTTATCTTGCCCGAATAAAGCGGTGATTGATGTAAATTGTCACGTATTACCTGATGAAGCCGGTCACTCGTGTATCCGATAAAGCACTGGATCTGGTCTTGCTCAAGCTTTTCGGTGGCAAACGAAAACGCAACCGGTTTCTCGTCCGGCTCCTGAGGCAAGAATGCATCCCAGTCAATGGTCCTGCCGTCAAGCCGCGGTGGAGTGCCGGTTTTGAGTCGTCCCACGGGGAAGCCACGACGTTTAAGGGCCTCTGCAAGCTCTATCGAGGCCGGCTCGCCCGCACGTCCGGCTGAATACGTCTCGCGGCCTGCGTGAATCGTCCCGTTAAGAAACGTGCCGGTTGCGATTACAACAGACTTTGCACCAAAACGCCGGGAATCCTGCATCTCCACACCGATAACCGTATTGTTTTCAACAATTAGATCAACAACAAGTCCTTGCCGCAGATGCAGATCCGGCGTGGCTTCGAGTATCCTCCTCATCTCTGTCCGATAGAGAGATCGATCGGCTTGCGCCCGCGGCGACTGTACGGCGGGACCGCGCGACCTATTTAGAAGACGAAATTGAATTCCCGTACGGTCGGTCACGCGGCCCATGATCCCGCCTAGCGCGTCTATTTCTCTAACAACATGCCCCTTAGCGATGCCGCCCACAGCCGGATTACAAGACATCTGGCCGATTAGATCGAGATTGATAGTGACCAGAGCGGTCTCGGCCCCGACACGCGCCGATGCCGACGCCGCCTCACAGCCGGCGTGTCCCGCCCCCACAACAATCACATCAAAACTTTCGTCGAACATACCTTTCACCCCAAAGACTCAATTTTACCGTATGTCTCGCTTTAGAACTATAGGCGGCAAATCCCAAGGACTACTTGCCGATACAAAATGTTGAGAATATTCGAGTTAGGACATCTTCGGTTGTTGTTTCGCCGGTAATTTCCCCGAGATAGCGGAGAGCATTGTGCAAACCAAGCAGAACTATCTCTTCGCTTAATCTTTGATTCAAATGTTCGCTCGATTGCGTCATTTCCGTTTCAGCCCGGAGCAGCAAATCGCGATGCCGAGCATCGGTGACCATAAAGCCGGCGATGGAGACATCGATCGCCAAAAAGGGCGCGAGGATGGCCTTCTTAAGGTCTTCGAGGCCAGAGCCGGTTAACGCAGAAACAGCAACCGTCGTTTCCCCATTTGCATTAGTTATGTCACTCCGTATTTCGGCAACCGCGTCGAGCGATATCTTATCCGTCTTATTGAGGGCGACTATATGGTTGATATTCTGGACGGATTCAATGATTTCCCTGACCTCACGGGTGACAGATTCGCTCGCATCGACGACTACAACGACTATGTCGGCATCCGCAATTGTCGCTCGCGAACGCTCTACGCCAATGCTCTCAACGGTATCAGTAGTTTCTTGCAAGCCGGCGGTGTCGATCAGCAAGATAGGTACATCGTCGACCGTGAATCGCTCGTACAACTGGTCACGAGTCGTCCCGGCAATGTCAGTAACAATTGCGCGGTCTGTGCCGAGTAAACTATTGAAAAGACTCGACTTACCCGCGTTAGGCCGCCCAACAAGAGCTACCTTCAGGCCCTCGCGGATCAGGTGACCCGCCTTAAACGTATCGGCAAGCCGACGCGTTTCCGTCGTAATGCGGTGCAGGCTTGCTTGCAGCTGCTCGAGTTGCAATTTCGGCAGATCATCCTCGACGAATTCGATGGCGGACTCCAGGACGACGATCACATTTAGCAAATCGTCTTTTAACGGCTGAAGTTGTAACGACAGTTCGCCACGCATCTGCCGCACGGCTTGGCGTGCGGATGCGGCGGTCTGAGCCTCGATCAGATCTCGTATCGCCTCGGCCTCGGTCAGATTCATCCGCCCATTAGCAAGTGCGCGCAGGGTGAATTCCCCAGCCGCGGCCATCCGCGCCCCTTGGGCGAGGCAGATATCGATTACCTGTCGGAGAATAACCGGCGATCCGTGGCAGCTTATTTCGACGACGTCATCCCCGGTGAACGAGTGCGGTGCCTTAAAATACGTGACTATCGCCTCATCAACAATCTCATCAGTCAACGGATCGCCTAGCGGCCGGAGGTGCGCAGTACGCGGTTCTGTCGTAAATTCCGAATCGCCGACCATCGCACGAGTAATCGCAAGCGAATCAGGCCCGCTCAAACGAACAACCCCGATCCCGCTCCGGCCCGTCGGCGTCGCAAGTGCCACGATCGTACCACTCATATTCCACCATCTTACCGCCCCAGCCCCCGGCAAGGTAAGTACACATGGCTAACAGCTTCCGGCCGATGGTTCAGACTTGTATATTTAGTTGGAAGAAACTTGTTGCCAGGAGATCACTGTAACCAGCCATTCGGGATAATACACGGAAATTGAGTGTTATCAGGAATGAATCGGCTCAATCATAAGTTCGGCTTTTCTTGGTTTATGCAAACATTCGTAATTATGAAACTTAAGATTTTTTGTCTGCTCATTGTTTTGCTCTTTACAAACTCCTGTGCGGAAATTCCTCGAATGCAGGAAGTTGAAAACAATTCACACGCGCAAAAACAAGCTCCAGCCGAATGCGCTGCTGTTTTCAAAGAGTTTTTTAATTATGTAAAAAAAGTAGAACCTGACATAGTCGCTGATGAACAAGCACAAAATCGTTGGTTGTCACAATCATTGCGAAAAAGGCTTGTGAATTATGCCAAACGTGCTGGCAGCCCAACCGAAAATCCTGCGTATCCTAGAAATAGTTTTTTTGTAGGTGTCTGGAACGAACCGACGACATATTCTATTGTTGGCTCGCGTCATTACGATTACCATAACAGCAAAAACCCGAACGCCAATCGAGCGATAATAGACGTGCTGTATGAATGGGGAAACGAAAACACCATACAGAATCAATATCCGGGCATAAAAAGTTTGAGGTCATTTATTTTCGTTTATGAAGGCGGAGCGTGGAAGTTAGAAGACATTTATACTTTCAACGATGAATTTTCATCCGCCGAAAGTTTAAGCAACGGTTGGGCAAAAGAATGACAAGCCGAACAATTCAATGGACGTGAGGGCGAAACAGCGACTTTGTTTTCGCGTTGTCTTTCAACCCTTTATTTGTGCGGTGGCGGTTTCGCCCCACCTCATCTCAAGCGTTATGCGCTTCGCCTGAAACCGGAGAAGGGCTGAATTTTAAGTAAAAATGTGAAGAGGTAACATTTATGAAAATGCAGGAGTTCGCGGACGCGCTTGCGTCAAAAGATTTGGATAGATATTCGGTCTGGTTTGCTGATGATATGCGGTTTTACACTCCGATTCACGAAGAGCCGACTGTCGGCAAGCAAGCCGCTTGCCAGATTTTGCCAATGGTCTTTTCGCTTTTCGATAATTTTCATTACCCGGATGTTTTCACCGGGCAACAAACACACGCTCTTATCTTTCGCGCAGAAGTTAGCGGGATTCCGCTTGAAGGCGTTGACTACCTGCGAACGGATGATAACGGGCTGGTTACGGAATTCAGCGTAACGATGCGCCCGCTTAAGGCAATAACCGCGCTCTCAAAGGGTATCGGAGCTAAAATGCAGGAAGGTCAAAGGAAAGAGTCTGTTTAAGATAAGGAGTGCGCTATGGATATTTTGGGCTTTGTCGCTCTGACCGTGACCGGATTTACGTCTTGCGCGGAGTTCGGTTCTTACGCCTTCGTGCATCCGGTAATTCGTGAACTTCCGCGAGAACAGCATGTGCAGGTTGAAAAGGGATTACTCAAAACTTTCGGGCGCGTGATGCCCGTGCTAATGACGCTGTGCGTGATTTTATCAATCTCTTACGCATTAAATCTCAATGGAATCAAAGAAACGGCACGGATTATTCGGTGGGCGGCAGCAGTGTCGTTTATCGCCGCCTTAGTTTCGACCATCATTTTTAATGTTCCGATTAATTCGGCAACCGGAAAATGGAGTGTGGAGAATCCGCCGGAGAATTGGAAGGAAACAAGAAACCGTTGGGAGTTCTTTCAGGGCTTGCGGTCTTGGCTGCTGTTGATTGGTTTCGTGCTTTTGTGTTTGGCAATGACGCTGCATTCTTAAAGGCGGCAGCCTTGAACCGCAACACGCGCAAAACAAATCATTAGACGTGAGGGCGAAACAGCGACTTTGTTATTTAGTTTTCTCATGTAATTTTACGTTCGCGGCGGCGGTTTCGCCCCACGTCATCTCAGCCGTTCGGCGGCTTTCATTGGAATATCGAAGCAAAGTTCAACAGAAGAGTAAAAAGACATGCCAGATTGGTCAACATTAACTTTATTTTTAGCAGCAGCACTAATTCTTGTCTCTATTCCGGGACCGAATTCGCTTTACGTCGTCGCCCGCAGTATTCAGCAAGGGCGCAAAGCGGGAATCATTTCCAGTTTAGGCGTGCAGGTCGGAACATTATTTCACGTCGCGGCGGCAGCTTTCGGCTTGTCGGCTCTGCTGTTGTCGTCGGCATTGGCGTTCAACCTCGTCAAATATGCTGGCGCAGCTTATTTGATTTATCTCGGTGTCAAAACTTTGCTGACAAAAGAGAACGGATCGCAACCGGAAAGAATAAAAGAGGACAGTTTGACTCGCGTTTTTTATCAAGGCGTTGTCGTGCAGTTGTTAAATCCGAAAACCGCATTGTTCTTTTTCTCTTTCCTGCCGCAATTCGTGGATGTCGAGAAAGCTGCGGTTTCAATGCAGATTTTATTTTTTGGTGCAGTGCTGGTTGTGTTGGGCTTTATGAGCGATGTTATATATGCCGTCCTTGCCGGAAGCATTGGAAATTTATTGCGCGAGAACCTCAAGTTTTTGCGGGCGCAACGATATTTCGCTGGAAGCGTATACATCGGTCTCGGCGTAACCACTGCTTTGACTGGAACGAGCGAACAGTGAGTTAAGGCAATTGGTTTCTGTCACGCGCCGCCGAACAAATCAGCTATGAAAGAAGCAGTCAAGTGCAGAGTCTGACCATCCCGCCGCGGGTAAGAAAAAAATGCTTACTGCGGCAGGGCTAATGATTATGATCGCCGGATGGCGTTTCAACTTTGCTCGGAAAGAACCTTGAATTTGAACGTGCATACCACCGATGTTGCTTTATTTGCAGTGACCTTTGTTCTAAGGTGAACTAGTTCTACTGTCCCAGTCAGCTATTTGAGACTCACCAAATATTCCTGGCGGCCTATGGTCGTATCGGGTAGTTGGCTAAAGATTGAGCGGCGGCGGCCTATCCAATGGACGGGACTTATCTGTTTGAGTTATCAAACAAACGGCCCATGAATTGAGTTTAGAGACTCACCGCCACCCGTGCCAAAGCATACATCTTTTTTGGCTGGCCCTTGTCAATTCAATCGGTCTTTTTCAAACAACAAAACGTACAAACAGCTTTTTATAAACTTCTTCTCTTAGGCTTTAACCGCCGAAATCGCGATACGGCCGATTCGCCATCCACATTGCTCTCAAACAGCCGAGGATCTTCCTTTGTGTCGCGAGTCGGGCGTGAACCGTGTTCTTTGTATTCTCCAGCGATTGCTCGTAACACCGCTTAAACGAGTTGTCGCCCTTGCACCTGCGGGCCGCCTCGAACGCTTTTCTGGAAACATCCTTCAGAGAACCGACACCGGCATTATCGAGCCGCGGATGCGACAACCGCTTGCCGTTCGATTCACGTCTGGTGATTCCGAGTCGACAGTATCGCCACAGCTTGCGCTTATTGGAGAACCGGCGCGGAGTCTGCAGATACCCGACAAACCGGCAGGCTGTGATCGCACCGATGCCGGGAGCAGTTTGCAAAAGCCGCACCTCGGGGAAACGCCGTGCATATTCGAGCATCGCCCGCCGTGCCTCGCACTCGCACTCAAGCATCCGATTCAACACCGAAAAGCTCTGTGCGATCATATGTTTGATCTGGCTCGATTCAATCGCTTCCAGCAAAGCCGTCTGACCGCCTGCTGAAAAAAGCCGAGCATCCTTGCGAATCACGCCCAGAGTCCGCAGCCTCGCCTTGATCTTCGACTTCCGCCTCGCCTGCTCGCGGCTCATCTGTTCGTGATGCGTAACCAGATGTTTGAACGTCCGCCGCTCATCGTCCTCTTCGCAGTAAACTTCGTGAACCCGACCCAGCCTCAGCAGCTCGGCCAGCTTCCCGGCATCAACCTTGTCGTCCTTGACCGAATCCTTCCCGATCCACGCCAGGCTGCGCGGATGCGAAACGACCACTTGCTTAACCAGCGGCTTGATGACCGACCCGACCCAGAGCGCCAGTTCGCCCGCCTCCATATGAACCCGGACATCGCCTCCGAGTTGGTCGAAAGCAGTCCGCAGACTCTTTTCCGATGTCGCAAAGGAGCGAGAAAACCGCCGCACCCCGTCAGCACTCAAAACAGTCTGCTGACACCAGCTTGAACCCAAATCCAATCCCACATATATTGTCTCTTGCATTGCTTTGTTAAAACCCTCCTCTCCTTTATAGATAGGTCAAACAATGCACTTGATTGTCAAAGAACCGGTAGGCGTGCAACCGAGCCAAAAGCCCGACTTTCATCCTACCATTGGACGTGGGGGCGAAACAGCTTCTCTTTAAAAACTTGCATGTTTACTTTTACGTTGCGTGTTGCTGGTTTCGCCCCACGTCATCTCAGCCGTAGGCGCCAATGAAAAGGCTCATGTCGTTGTATCAAAGACCTCAAGTCCTACGTTCCTGCCAACGGGCGCGACCTGCCGCCGAATGATTCGATGAAGTAGCGAATCTAGAGACATTAGATTCGGGTATAATGGTAAAGATGGAAGTGAGTGACCGGCAGAAAAGAGCAGAGCTGCGTCGGCAGCGAATGGTAATTACTCGATGCACCCTTGAGAATTCGGACGTAGACCCGAATCCTATCTTTGGGGCTGAGGCTGTTTCGCTGGCTGCGGTTCTGAGCAGGCAGGCCTGGACATTCAGCGGACGTCCGTTTCCTAAATATGAAAGATGGGAAATTCCTGTTAGCTTTACCGAACACGACACTGAGTGACAGAACTCACGACAGATTTTATAGACCTCTTAACGGCCCTCGTCGATGCGGGAGTGGACTTTATGGTCGTTGGTGGCTACGCAGTTGCCTTTTACGGTCACCCGAGAGCAACGAAGGACCTCGATGTGTTCGTCCGGGCAACTCCGGCAAACGCTAAAAAACTCTACCAGGCTCTTGCCGCGTTCGGCGCTCCTTTGAATGAGTTCAAAGTTGCCGAGGAAGACTTTTCAGATTACGGCGGCATACTTCAATTGGGAGTTCCTCCGCAGCGAATCGACATCATAAACCGAATTTCGGGCGTCACCTACGACGAAGCCGTCGAAAATGCGGGAGTTTTCGAGCTTGAAGGCCGTGCGATTCGAATTATTGGTTTAGATGCCCTCACAAAAAACAAACTCGCGGCCGGGCGGGATCAAGATCTGGTGGATGCTAAATTATTGACGCGAGATCGGCGGTAAACTTGTTTCAAATATTTCTTATTGAAGTCTTACCTGCAGCCGGCGGTCGCGACCGTCGCCTACGGATTCGGTAAACAGATCTTCTTCTTTCTGCAGGGATACGTGGATGAGGCGGCGTTCGGTTGAGTTTAAGACGCCGAAGGTGAATGGGCGGCCGTTTTTGCGTACCTGCTCGGCGGCAAATTTGGCCATCGCGTAAAGCTCGGCTTTGCGGGTCTTTCGAAAACCCTCGGCGTCAACGACAAAACGGTGTTCGCGATCGAGCTCGCGGCCATAGATTTGAAAGAGAAGTGTCTCGAAGGCATCGAGCATCTCGCCGTTTTCCGCGAGTGCAAAATGTGAGTCGGCCCCGGTGAGGTCCAGCATGCACCCCTCATCCGTCCACTCAGATGTCACCGTCAGGTCAAACTTCAGATCGGTGACCAATCCGGAGAGGAACTCGGTTGCGTTTTCGCAGGTTTGATTCATAGGCTGGACGCGGGCAAGTTAGGCCGTTTTCAGTTTTGGCTTCACCTTCTTCGCATTCTTGGGCACCGTGTTGACGATCTCGGTTCCCGTCGGCGTCGTGGGCTTGTTCATCTTGTTGATGACCATCTGCTGGCCAAAGCTGACGATGTTGCCAAAAAACCAGTATAACAGAAGCCCCGAGGGTGCGGCCCACATCACCCACAGCATCATCGCCGGCATCAGATAGGTCATCATCTTCTGCTGCATCTGCTGCTCAGGGGTTACAGTCGCGGCCTGGGGAGTAAACTTCATCGACAGGATCATCGACAAGGCGAAAGCAAACTCGAGCAGGTGCCACGGATCCGCGGCCGAGAGATCGGGCAGCCAGATAAATGACGCCTGGCGAACCTCTAGCGAGACTGTTACAGCGGTATAAAACGCGATAAGCAGCGGAAATTGCAGCAGCATTGGCAGACACCCGCCGATCGGCAGCGCGTCTTTGGTCATCTTAAGCTGCTCCATCTGCAGAGCACGCATTCGCGGGTCGTCGGTCGGTACGCCCTTCTTTTGCATGTCCTTGATGCGGTCCTGGACATCCTTCATCTTTGGCGCGTTTCCGGCGGCCTTTTTGAAGGACCTTGACTGTGACCACCTCAGCGGAAACAGCAGCATATAGAACAGGAAAGTGAAAACGATGATCGCTACGCCATAATTGTGCGTCAGTCCGTTGAAAAAATTGAGCGCGTATAGAATCGGTATCGAGAGCGGCTTGGTCAGCCAGCGCAGCCACCAATAGTTACTAAAATTGATGAGATTGGTGATCTCGATTGGGCGTCCGACGGCGGCGCTGAGCGGCTCGCCCAGGTTCGAGAGCAGAAAGTAGTCTTTGGTACCGGTAAATACCTTATTGACCGAGCCGTCAGCGACGATGGGGAGGCTGGCGGTTACGAGGTGGCGTGTCTCGGTCGTCTTCGAATTGCGCAGCACCCATTGAAAAATGCTTTCGTAATAAGGGTTTGTGTTGACGTCATACTTCGAGGCGGTGTATTCAACGCCGCTCGCGGGAGTCGACGGAATCACCGCCATTGCAAAATAGGCATCGGCCATCCCGGCCCAGTCCACCCGTCCAGGGTCGGCGAGCTTTGACTGGCCGTTAGCGTCATAAGTAAACGAATAATTGCCCTGATGACGTTTGAAATCACCGTCGATCGCGGCTACCGCCTCGGATTCTGGATGATACAGGCTGTGGTTATTTATTGCGTGATCGCCAATTGAGGCTCCGATCAACAGCTTTGCATTCGGGACGGGCTGGCCGTTTCGCAGTATCGTAATGGCGAGGTCGCTGATGTAGCTGTCGCCCGAAAATGTAAATTTTTTCCTGACCTCGATTGGTTCCACGGCGCCCGTGTCAGCCCAGGCGATCTGATCTTTTAGTACGAATTCAAATGTCTTTGTCTGCGAGCCAGTCAGCTCGATGACGCCGGTCTCATCGGCACCCTCGACGGCGTAGCTGCGTTCGTTTATCAAGAGATCGACGGTCCCGACACCGGTTGAGAGGCGAAATGGGATTTCTCGCGGGCTCTGCTCAAGCGCCCGTTGCGAGATCAGCTCGAGGGGCTTGTTCTCGGCCGTGGTTGACCCATCGGCAAAAATCGGAAACTCCGATTTCTCAGAAAGATTTTTGAGAATCACCCAACTCGTTGCCAGGCCGCCCCTCGAGTCGAGCTTTACCTGGTACAGCGGGCTCTTGATCGTAACCTCGCGACGCGGCGCCTCGGCGGCCGGTGAAGTAGCGACCTCTTTAATCTCCTGTGCCGGCTGCGGCGTACCCGTCGTCTGCGCTGCTGCCGGGGCGGTGTTAGTGTTCGCATTGGCATCAACGGCCGGTTTGGTCGGCGCCATAAAATATGACCATCCAAACAGGATCGCCATCGACAGGGCGGCCGCGATGATAAAACGGGACTGGTTACCGGGTTGAGTACTGTTATCCATTATCTAACGGGATCGTGCCCGCCCTTACATAGCGGCTGGCATCTGAGTATACGTCCAAGCCCGAGCCATGTTCCCCGCATTGCTCCGTGTTTATCAACCGCCTGGCGGGCATACTCGGAGCAGCTCGGTTCAAACCGGCAGGCCGGCGGCAGGAAAGGCGACAGGAAAGCCTTATAAACGCCGATTATGTCGAGTACCAGAAACTTCATCGAACCTGAGCGCCATTACCGAAGCGCGCCACAATATTCTTAAATTCCGCGAGCGGCTTTTCGAGCTTGACCGCGAGCAGCGACCGGCGGGCGTTGAGAACCCAGTCGTATCGCACCAAAACGAGGTCCAGCTCCACTCTGCTCAGCCTAAAGGTTTCACGCAGCAGGCGTTTGCAGCGATTGCGGTCGTGAGCCTTGCCAACCGCCTTTTTGGTGGCCGTAATTCCGACGCGGTGTCGATCCCGATCCGAGGGCAAAATAAAGACCGTCATATAACGGCCCTCGATACGCCTGCCCTCACCGTAAACACGAAGAAACTCGGCGCGTTTCAGCAGCCGAGCTCCCTTCGGAAAGGCAAAACCTCGCGGCTCTCTTAATAATGATGGACGGTCAGACGCTTGCGGCCTTTCGCCCGACGGCGTTTGATCACCGCGCGGCCATTCTTGGTCGCCATCCTGGCCCTGAACCCGTGCTTCTTCGCCCGGCGGCGGTTGTTCGGTTGATACGTTCTCTTCGGCATATACGCTCTCCATGGCTTTCACCCGAAAGTGAAAACTTCGAGTCTACGCAAAAACACAATTCGTGTCAAAGCTTATGTCAACGTTAACTCACCTAATTCCGAGTTCATGAACATCAGACGCAGAGCGCGTACAGGAAGACGCAGGGCTTAGAGTCAGATGCCTTTTTTGAGCGCGGACCGCCAAAAGAGCGGCACGATATGGGTCGACGGCACCCGATATAGGACCGAATGTTGTCAAGAACCACGCAAAATCAGTGATCTACACGCGTGGAACACATTTTGCGATACGTATCGGTAGATAAGCATTTACTCTCCGCGCTCCAACCAACCGAAAGGAGAAACATTATGTTAAGTGAAAAATTTACAAAGCTGACCCGTCATCTGGCCTTTTCCGGTCTCGTGCTGCTCATTGGTGCAGATATGTCCTATGGCGCGGCGTCGTTAACGGCGGTTGCGGGCTCCAGCATGGTGGACGATGACGACGATAAACGTAAAGGAAAAGGAAAGGAGAAGGACAAGGGCAGGGGCGGCGAGCACGGCGACAGGGGTCGCGGCCGCGGTAGAGACGATGACGACGATCGCCGGTCATCCGGTTCACAACGGGGCAGCGATCAAGAAGCGTACCGTCAGCAGAGGCAGAGCGATCATGAGTCACGCCGCCAACAACAAATGAGCGATTGGAACTCGCGACAGCAGCAGCGGCAAAACGAGCGGAACCGTGACAACTCGAGGGACTACCGCCGGGGCAATGACGGGCGTCGTGTAGTTCAGCTTCCGGCGCAGGCCGCTCCACAGGCCTTCTGGAATCAAATCTTTAACCGCGGCGGCGGCCAGCAAGGTTTTTATCGTGACGACCGGAAAAGATATGAGCGCGAGCAGAAACGCTACCTAAAGGACCAGCGCAAGGCCGAGCGTCGCGACGCACGAATCCAGCACGGTAACTACAGCCAGAATATTTACAATAACTACCCACCCGCCTACAGCTACGATCAGGGATATCGCAGCTACGATCAGGGTTACGGCCGCAATGACCTAGGCGGCGGCAATTGGAAGGATTTCATCCTGCGGAGCGTGATCGCAAATGTGCTCGGCGGCGGCAACGGGATCGATCTAGGCGGCATCATTCCCCAACAGGGATATTATCAGCCGAGCCGAAACGGCTCGGGTTACTCGCCAGATTATTCATCCGGTTACTCGCCCGCATATCGGCAGTCGGCTGATCAATACTACGGGCCTGCACCCGTGAATTATGGCTATGGCCCGTCGGGTTATGACCAATCAGGCTACCGCCAGCCATCGGGTGTCGCCGGGTTGCTCGGTGCCCTGCCTATCGCTGAAATTCTGCAGCAGTACACGGGCGGCAATGATTTCCTATCGTCGCTCGTCGGTAGTTTTATCACGCAGGGCTACGACCAGGGCTATCTGGCCGGTGAAAATGCTCGCCAGGGCGGCTACCAAAACGCGGAATATAATGACCCGTATGCATACGAAAACGGCTCGGGTGACCTATACTCAACAAGCCTCGGTGACAATCGCCGGTACCTCAGCGAAGGCTATGACCTTGGCTACCGCGACGCCCTAAACGGCAACGCCGGCTACGATCCGCAGTCAGAGGGAAACGTCGACCTCGTCGGTGCGCTGCTAAACAACGTGCTGTCAGGTATCTAAGCGGGCCTAAAAGCGAGAGCGAAAAAACGTGAAAGCGGCAAGTTCACACGGTCTGAACTTGCCGCTTTCTCAATTTCGTCTGTTAGGCGGACACCCCAACCAACCTACTTCCTAGCATGCTCGACCGGCAGCGTGCCGGCGCCGGCTAGCCGTCTGACAGCCTCGACATAAGCAAAATGTTCGCGCTCGAGGATCCTTGCCGAGAGCGTCGCGACCGTGTCACCGGCGAGCACCGGTACCTCTTCCTGCAGAATTATCTGGCCCGCGTCGAGATCCTCATTTACGTAATGGACCGTGCATCCTGACACGGCGTCACCCGCCGCTAGCACGCGTTCGTGAACGTCGAGGCCCGGATACGCAGGGAGCAGGCTGGGATGAATGTTGATGATCCGATCAGGAAACGCAGCGACAAATCCCGGCGACAGCAGCCGCATATAACCCGCAAGGCAAACGAGATCAACGCCCCGTTTTTTCAACTCGCCGATAATCTCAGCATCATGCTCCGCACGGAGACGACCAGTCCGCTCGACCACATCCGTCTCAATTCCACGCTCGCGAGCCCTGTCCAAACCCATGGCGTCAGACTTGTCGCTGATCACCACAGCGACCTCGGAGCCCGGTATATCGCCGCTCTCCACGGCATCCACGAGTGCCACCATATTTGACCCGCGGCCTGAGATTAGAATCCCGATTTTCATTGACGGCAATCGCGTACAATAGTACTGTACGACTAGCGAGGTAATTATGTCATTAGAAGTCAGCTACAGCCAAGCACGAAGCAACCTTGCATCGTTGATGGATCAGGTAACGGACGACTGCGAAGTTGTAATTATTAAACGCCGCGGCCACGCGTCCGTTGCGATGATTGACGCCGATGAACTTTCCAGCCTCGTCGAGACCGAGTACCTATTCCGATCGCCAAAGAATGCAGAGCGTCTGATGAGCGCGATCAAGCAAGTGGAGGCGGGCGGCGGAGAGACGGCGACGATCGAAAAGCTGAGAAAGGAGTTCGGTGCCGAGAGACCAATCAAGCAGAACAAAGCGCGAGGTCGTAATGGCCGGGGCGTTTCGCGATGACCTTCGTCACTGGGCCGAGAACGACCGTAAGCTGCTCGTCAAACTCTTAGATTTGATGGAGGCCATTGTCCGAGAACCGTTTTCCGGCGTGGGGAAGCCAGAGGCGCTCAAGCATAAGGCCCCCTGCACATGGTCTCGTCGATTAAATAAAGAACATCGCGTCGTCTACAGAGTGAATGATGACCGGATCGAGTATTTGCAGGCGAGATATCACTATTGAACAGGTTAGGGAATGGGTGCTCTGGAACCATTTGTTGCCGAATGGTAAGGTGCGGAATCGGCATCCGTGTTCGGTTTCGACGAAGGTTATCAATGGTTCACAGTTCGGCACCCGATTGAAAGTCGCGCGTGAACAGGCCGGATTGACGCAGGAAGAAGTTCCGCACAAACCTCGAACTAAAACATCAGCCATCTGGCGTCTCGAAAGCCACGCTGCAAACATCCGGCCCTCGACGCTGCACAAATATGCCAAGGCGTCTCGAAATTTGTCTCGCCCTAACCGTTGCTAATACGGCCGATCGGGCCAGTTATCACTGGCGATCGGTGCTAATAAGTTGTAGACCTCAAGATTGGAGTTCGCTGACATTTACAGGAATAAGATATGTTTATACCTAAATGGATACTTCTTCTAATCAGTTTTTTGATGGCAAGTTTAATTGTCTGGTTAGTATTGATAGTCATAGGTCGTAATCCGCTTCCATTCCCAGATAATGGGTCTCGTATCTTTTCCGCCGCCTCTGCTGAAGGAAAAGATGCCATTGTGGAACTATTGGCTATTCACGGCATTAAGGAGCGTTTTCAAGCAGATTCGGGAGTAGTGCGTCGCTCAATAATGTATGATGGCACCATTATCAATCTGCCTTCTCCTGAAGTTGCACAAAAACTTAACTTTCCAGCAGCCAGTATAGGTCTGGTCGCAGATGACCCCATTGCAAGTGCTAATGAAGCAGCAAATTTCCTGCGCTCAAAAGGCTTCAAAGCAGAGGTAGTCCTCGATGTTGAGCCTGAGATTCCTATCGCTTTCGTTTTAACAGATGCCATGATTGGAAAGGTTCTGAACTTCCGAAAGCATATGATTCATTTACCGCGACCAAAGTAACTACTGACCGTGCCTAGTAGCTGAGGTCTAACAATTCAGCTATGAAAGAAGCAGTCAAGTGCAGAGTCTGACCATCCCGCCGCGGGTAAGAAAAAAATGCTTACTGCGGCAGGGCTAATGATTATGATCGCCGGATGGCGTTTCAACTTTGCTCGGAAAGAACCTTGAATTTGAACGTGCATACCACCGATGTTGCTTTATTTGCAGTGACCTTTGTTCTAAGGTGAACTAGTTCTACTGTCCCAGTCAGCTATTTGAGACTCACCAAATATTCCTGGCGGCCTATGGTCGTATCGGGTAGTTGGCTAAAGATTGAGCGGCGGCGGCCTATCCAATGGACGGGACTTATCTGTTTGAGTTATCAAACAAACGGCCCATGAATTGAGTTTAGAGACTCACCGCCACCCGTGCCAAAGCATACATCTTTTTTGGCTGGCCCTTGTCAATTCAATCGGTCTTTTTCAAACAACAAAACGTACAAACAGCTTTTTATAAACTTCTTCTCTTAGGCTTTAACCGCCGAAATCGCGATACGGCCGATTCGCCATCCACATTGCTCTCAAACAGCCGAGGATCTTCCTTTGTGTCGCGAGTCGGGCGTGAACCGTGTTCTTTGTATTCTCCAGCGATTGCTCGTAACACCGCTTAAACGAGTTGTCGCCCTTGCACCTGCGGGCCGCCTCGAACGCTTTTCTGGAAACATCCTTCAGAGAACCGACACCGGCATTATCGAGCCGCGGATGCGACAACCGCTTGCCGTTCGATTCACGTCTGGTGATTCCGAGTCGACAGTATCGCCACAGCTTGCGCTTATTGGAGAACCGGCGCGGAGTCTGCAGATACCCGACAAACCGGCAGGCTGTGATCGCACCGATGCCGGGAGCAGTTTGCAAAAGCCGCACCTCGGGGAAACGCCGTGCATATTCGAGCATCGCCCGCCGTGCCTCGCACTCGCACTCAAGCATCCGATTCAACACCGAAAAGCTCTGTGCGATCATATGTTTGATCTGGCTCGATTCAATCGCTTCCAGCAAAGCCGTCTGACCGCCTGCTGAAAAAAGCCGAGCATCCTTGCGAATCACGCCCAGAGTCCGCAGCCTCGCCTTGATCTTCGACTTCCGCCTCGCCTGCTCGCGGCTCATCTGTTCGTGATGCGTAACCAGATGTTTGAACGTCCGCCGCTCATCGTCCTCTTCGCAGTAAACTTCGTGAACCCGACCCAGCCTCAGCAGCTCGGCCAGCTTCCCGGCATCAACCTTGTCGTCCTTGACCGAATCCTTCCCGATCCACGCCAGGCTGCGCGGATGCGAAACGACCACTTGCTTAACCAGCGGCTTGATGACCGACCCGACCCAGAGCGCCAGTTCGCCCGCCTCCATATGAACCCGGACATCGCCTCCGAGTTGGTCGAAAGCAGTCCGCAGACTCTTTTCCGATGTCGCAAAGGAGCGAGAAAACCGCCGCACCCCGTCAGCACTCAAAACAGTCTGCTGACACCAGCTTGAACCCAAATCCAATCCCACATATATTGTCTCTTGCATTGCTTTGTTAAAACCCTCCTCTCCTTTATAGATAGGTCAAACAATGCACTTGATTGTCAAAGAACCGGTAGGCGTGCAACCGAGCCAAAAGCCCGACTTTCATCCTACCAATGGACGTGAGGGCAAAACTCGGACGCTGTTTCGTTTGCCAAATTGCGCGGTGTTTTGCCCCACGTCATCTCAGCCGTTCGATGGCTTCGTATTTATTTTGTAAGAGTTTCAATGCAAATAATTGGGAGAATTCTTCTTAGCGGTTTAATTGGCGCACTCATTTGTGCCATTCTCAGTTTTTTAATATTTTTTGTGCTGACGATTTATGATGGTCAAAAACTCATTGAAATATTAGGTTATGGTTTTGTCGTCGGAATGATTGCCGCTTTCATCGGCGCGATTATTGGTTTGGCGGTCGGAATCGGTGATTTAGGCGTGATAGGAGGCGGAATTGTCGGTGTTTTGGGGACATTAATTGGAGTGGCGATTCTCGCTTTTACTGCCGCTGAAAACTCTAGTCAATACGGATATTTCTTGAGGGCATCGGGAATATTTTCTATCCATTTTTATTTGCCGACAATTCTGACAGGTGTCATCACGGCATTGCTCAAAAAGCAGATTTATAAAACTTAAGACAGATTGTTTCTGCCGTATTAGTGTTAAAGATCCATCGGACTTTTCTTTTGATAACGACGTTAAAATTTCTGCAATTGGATATTCTCCGTAATTCTTAAACTTAAACGATAAATCAATATGTCATATTTATTATCAGCTTTATTCATTCTTTTCGCGTTTGTTTCGGTCGAGGCACAAGCAGTTAAAATTACCGTTAAACCAAACTCAATCTATATTGAAAAAACATCTGCGGCACAAAATCTGAATTTCGATTTTATTTTGGAAAATACAACGAATGAAAATTTGTCTTTGAGCGAAGTGGAAGTTTCCGTTTTTGACAGTAAAGGCAAACTGGTTTTGCGAAAGTTTATTGACGGAAACGGCGTGCGTCCGAGTATTATGACCGTCCCGAATCGTGAACTCGAACCGAATAAATCTTTGCTTGTATTTAATCCTTTTTATAGCTTTGCGTCGGACGCGGAACTGAGCCGAATGCTTTATAAATTTACATTTGAAACGAAAGACCGCAAAAAACAATTTGTTTCGGAAACTGCGGTTTCACCTGTTTTTTATCAAACAAAAACGAATCTGATTTTACCCGTCAAAGGTCGCTCGATTATCTATGACGGACACGATTTTTACTCGCATCATCGCCGGTTTGATTATATGTTTGCGCCGATAGCCGCATTTGGTTTCAAAACAAACTTTATGCGTTACAGTTATGATTTTGTTCCGGTGAATGAAGCCGGCGAGATGTTTCAAGGCGACGAGAAGAACAACGCCGGTTATTTTGGTTTCGGCGCGAATCTCTATGCGGCGGGCGATGGCAAGATTGTGTCGGTTGTCGATGACAAGCCCGACAATCGCTCGTTTGACGAATCACAACTTACGACAAATCGAATGGTTTTATGGGGAAACTATATTGTCATTGACCATCTGAACGGTGAATACAGCATCTATGGACACATCAAGCAAAAAAGCGCAAAAGTTAAAATCGGCGATACGGTCAAACAAAATCAAATAATCGCGCAGATGGGCGCTTCGGGCAGTTCAAAGTTTCCGCATCTGCACTATGAACTGCAAAACGGCGCGGACATTGATGCGGAAGGTTTGCCTTCGTATTTCAGAAACTTTCAGAGAATTCTCGGCGCAAAGACGCAATTTGTAAAACTCGGACAAATTGACAGCGGCGATATTGTGCAACGGTAAGCATATAACCATGACGAGGCGTAAAACATCACGAAGACTAAATAAACACTAGCGTTGTGCAATTGCAAAGTTGAAAACGCTCAGCGTTAAATAACGCCGCCTCGAACAATTCATCGGCCGCGAGGCGGAAACAGACATCTGGGTTAGACGAAATGGACAGTGGCGAGTGGCGGCACAGCATTTAGACTCAACTTCAACAAGCGGATGGATTCGGGTTGCTCTAGGCTTTATCGCGGGTTTGACACTATGCTTCATATCCGGCTCTCGACGCTGCACAAATATGCCAAGGCGTTGGGGGAGAAGGTTAATCTCGAAATTGTCGAGGCCTAATCATTGCTAATACGCTCGAATAGGCCAGTTATCACCGGCCATCGGTGTTGATGAGTAGTTGGGCTGCCTATGTCTTGAAGGTTCTTTAGAAAATAACATGCTGCGTTGTTCGTGCATTATCATCTTGGTTTTGGCTGCGATTGTTGTGTCGTTCGGTCAAGAGGCTCCTCTGCCTTCGTCGAAGGTTGATTGTGGTGTTCTGGTAACAGACTTCATGTTTGGTCATCCTCAAACGCCGCCTGTGATCTTCGACAAACCTTTCAGTGTGCCGAGTATGCGGATACAAGCCGTTGACGCAAAGACGCGCAAGCCGCTCGTCGGAAACGAAATAATAGTGCGCTATTCTTGGCGATGGTTTCAGTATCCTTACCAAGAGCATCCGCTTGGCGTTTGGTCAGATGCTTATGATTTAGTGCGTTGTGTCACAGATGAGGACGGAATGATTATTGTGCCGGAGCATGAGGTCGTGCCAAGCGGATGGTACAAAGGCAAACACCTACTTGGGCGCAAGCCTAGTTTTCGGCATCTTGATGTAAGCGTAGGAACGAAGAAAAGCATTCAACATTTCGAGGTTTCGCGTAATGAGTTGGAGAAGATGCGTCAAAGTCAAAAGTCAGATGTCGTGCTTGCCGTTTCCCAATAGTCCCGCGTCCGGCAGCCCAACAAGTCCTTGCAGCGGACTCTTTGCCCGCGAGGTTCTCATCAGTCAAGTTGCGTGGGGCAAAGAGCCGCTGAAGTCCAGCGTTACGAACGAATTTCTACCGTTTTCGATCCTTTCGTAACGCGTCCGATTTCCCGACAGACTCCGAGCATTCTGCAGACTTCAGTCTTATCGTTTTCCGAGCAGACCACGATCATCCCGATACCCATATTAAACGTCCGGAACATCTCTTTCTCACCGACATTTCCCAGCCGCTGCATCATTCCAAAGATCGGGAGCTCCGGCCAGGTGCCTCGGTTTATATCAACCGAGACGCCGCCGGGGAGGATTCTTGGGATGTTTTCGAGGAAGCCGCCGCCGGTTATGTGGACAAGGCCTTTGATTACGCCTGAGTCGAGGAGCGGGCCGATTTGGGGGAGAAAGCTGGCGTGGGTTTCTAATAGCGCTTCGCCGACTGTGGTGCCGAGCTCTTCGATATAAGAATCGGGTTTGAAACCGCCGATCTCAAAAAAGAGGTTGCGGGCGAGCGAGTAACCGTTTGTCTGTAGGCCGGTCGAAGGAATGCCTAGCACGACATCGCCGGGCTTGATGAATTTGCCGTCGATGACATTTGGTTTATCGACTATACCGACGATAAAGCCTGCGAGGTCATATTCGCCGTCGGCGTACATCGACGGCATCTCGGCCGTTTCGCCGCCGAGCAGGACGCAGCCGTTCTCGCGGCATGCACGGGCCATTCCCTCAACGACCGATGCAGTGACGTCTGGCTCGAGCTTGCCGGTGGCGAAATAATCCAGAAAGAAAAGCGGCCGGGCGCCCTGGACCAGAATGTCGTTGACGCAATGATTTACAAGATCCGCCCCAACGGTGTTGTGAATTCCGGTCTCGAACGCAATCTTGAGCTTCGTGCCCACGCCATCGGCCGACGCAACCAAAATCGGCTCCACCATCTGTGGAAAAGCTGCGGAAAACATCCCGCCGAAACTGCCTATCTCGGTCAGCGTGCGTTCATTAAACGTCGAGCGGGCATACTCGCGAATCTTCGCGACCGCAAGATTTGCATTATCGATCGAGACGCCGGCGTCCGCGTATGAAATAGATTCGCTCATCGTAGGAAAGGGTGATTATATCCTGAGCGGTACCGAAACTCATTGACCAAACATGGATTGCCGTTTAGCATTTCACCTATGAGCTTTACCCTGCAAGATCTCGGCAGTGAGAACTTTGAATTTTCGGCCAGCGTTTGGAATTGGAAGGCCGCGCTTGAGGTGATCAAGAGCCTCGATATTATTAGCGAGGGCGCGGTACGGCAGATGACCTATAACGCCACGGGCGTCAAGGTCGAGGTGGACGATGCGCACGAGATCGGCTCGCGTATTCGCGGCGAGTTCCTGCCGCGCCTTGCTCCCGGTCAGCGGATGTATTCCGACCTCAGTATTACGAGCGAAGCGGACGATATGACGCTCCATCGAGAGGGCGGCGAAGAGTGGAAGAATTACAGCGTCACGTACGACTGGCTCAAGGAATTTTCGGATTTTTGTTTGAAGTCGAAGGGCTTTCAGGTGTTTTGAAGAACGGGGTGCGCTAGATTCGATGCCTCCCACAACAGCGCACCCTCCCTACCGGTCGGGTTTCCGCCCTTGTCTCATGGAATTTCTCCAAGAACTGTTCAAAAGCATTTGGGTGCAGATCGGGCTGCTGGTCTTGTTCGCGACCGCCCACGGTTATGCCGGGGCCTGGCTTGCCGTGCGAATGCTTTTTCGCCCACGCCTGCCGGTAAAGTTTCTCGGCCTGACCGTCTTTCCGCAAGGCATGATACCGCGTCACCGCGAGCGGCTCGCGATGGCGATCGGCAAGGCGGTCGGTGAAGAGCTTGTATCAAAAGACACGATCATCGAGCAGCTAACCGGCAAAGATTTCCTGCGTAACAAGATCCAGAATGTCGTCGATTCCTACACCAATGAACTGCTCTCAGAGGATTATCCCTCGCTCATCGAGGCGCTGCCGCGCAATGTCCGGGAGCCGGTGCTGGATGCAATCGCGGGTCTTCAGCACCGTATCGCCGACTATATAAGGACGACCCTTAAGAGCGAGGAGTCGCTTGAGGCGATTCGCGCTTTTGTGACCCGCCGCGTCGACGACGTGCTTGGCAAGCGGGTTTCCGAGGTGGTCGACGATGAGACTTTCGAGCGGCTGATAGCTTTCCTTGATGGCCGAGTACGCTCGGCCGTAACGGCAAAGGCATTTGAGACAACCGTCAGTGATTTTGTCAGCCGCCGGCTCGATGCATTGATAAATTCCGAGCTCGCTCTCGGCTCTATATTCACCGGCGATGCGGTCACATTGTTAAAAGAGAAGGCGACCGACCAGATCCAACCTGTCATTCACCAACTGGCCGAGCTCGCCGCCGCCGAGCGGACGCGTAACCAGATCGGGGCGCTTATCAAGCGCGAGGTTCACGACTATTATGAAAATCTCTCGTTTATAAAAAAGATATTCGTCTCTCGCGAGACCCTGCTCGCCGAGGTCGACGAGATGGTCAACGACAATCTGCCACGGCGCATCGAGGAGGCCCTGCGGGGCGACGTCTTTGCCGAGGAGGCCCGCAATTTTATCAATTCGAATATTGATAGCGCCTTGGCGCGGCCGATCCCCGAGGTTTTGGGCAAGATCGCTCCCGACCAGCTCGTGCGGCTCAAGGAACAGATCACCCGCTCGGTGCTGGAGTTGCTCCAGAGCGACGAGACGATGGGCGGCGTCACGACTTATCTGCGTGACACGCTTAATAAACTCCGGCCGCACAGCATCGACGCAATCATGCAGATTGTGCATCCGGAGTCAGAGGAGCGTTTGAAACGCCTCCTTTCAAACGGGCTGCTTGAGATCTTGGGGCGAGACGAGACAGCTAATATCATTAATGAAATGCTGGCCGGTCAGATCGACCGCCTGCTTTCCAGGCCGATAGGCAGGCTGGCCGATCACATTCCCGAGGCCAAGCTGCGCGAGGCAAGCGCGTCGCTCACCGACGCTATCATTACAGCCACAACCGCCAAGCTTCCCCAAGCGATCGCTGAGTTTGACGTCCAGAGCATGGTCCGCGAAAAAATCGCCGGTTACCCGCCCGAAAAGCTCGAGTCGCTGGTCCTCTCGGTCGCCAAAGAACATCTGACAAAGATCGAATTATTCGGTGCCCTCTTCGGATTCCTGATCGGAATTGTGCAGGCAATCCAATTTTACTTCTACGCCCGCTAAGGCGTCACCAAGCTCGTGCGAACATTTTCACGTGCCGATCCGTACCAGTTCGTGTTCCGAACATGCTGCAAGTAACCAATCTTTCAAAAACATATGTGGGCGATGGTGCGCACTACACGGCGCTCCGAGACGTAAATCTGACGATTGCGAGCGGCGAATGTGTGGCCATCGTCGGCAAATCCGGCAGCGGCAAATCAACATTGATGCATCTGCTCGCGTGTCTCGACATGCCGACCGAGGGAAACGTTTTTGTGGACGGCGCCGACACCTCGGGGATCGCTGAAAAGGAAAAGAACAATCTTCGTAACGCGAAGTTCGGGTTCGTATTTCAGCAATTCTTTCTTAATGGCCGCGAAACCGTATTTGAAAACGTCGTATTGCCTATGCGTATCCGCGGCGCCTCGGGCGCGGAACTTACTTCGAGTGCCGACCTGGCCCTCACAGCTGTCGGGCTAAATGACAAAAGCGGTAAGAAGGCAAAAGACCTTTCGGGCGGCGAGAAACAGCGCGTCTGCATCGCTCGGGCCCTGATCGGAAACCCGCAGGTGATCTTTGCCGACGAGCCGACAGGCAACCTCGATTCGACGACCGGTGCTGCGGTTGAAAAGATGCTGCTCGACCTCAATCGAGAAAAAGGCATAACGCTCGTCGTCGTGACCCACGACGACGATCTCGCCCGCCGGTGCGATCGCGTGATCGAGATGAAAGACGGCCGGGTCGTCTCAGATTGCCGTGGAGGACCAAACGGAATATGAAGCTCTGGGACCTGATCCGCATTGCCAATAGGAATCTCTTTCGAAACAAGCTGCGCACATTTCTCACCGTTGCGGCGATCTTTGTCGGGTCGTTCACCCTAACGATGACAAATGGGCTCGGCGACGGCGTGCGGAGCTATGTCGAGAATCAGGTAAAAAATATCGAGAGCGACAGCGTCATCCTGGTGCGGCGCAAAATCGTGCCGCCAAATGCTGGCGCAGGCGGCGGGGATGCGGAGGAGTACAAAGAGCGTGATGAGGGTGAGCAAGGCGCTGAGATGGATCCGGATTCCTATGAGCTCACGATTCCCCAGATGGAAGCCGCCCTCCGCGACCTCGACGGAATAAAAAGCATCACGCCGCGTTATGATATGAGTGCGGAGTACATCACTCTTGACACGCAAAAAAAGTATAAGGTCTCGCTGAGCATGCTTTCGGACGGTTTCAGGCAGAAAACCGAGGTTGGTAAGTCAATCAGCGGACCATCGCAAATTATTATCCCGCTCGGCCTGGCCCGCGTTCTAGAGCCGGATATCGGCACCCTAATCGGACGAAAAGCGGTGCTGGGATTTAAAAAGGCGGACGACTCACTCGGTACGCTCGAGCTCGAGATCGTCGGTGTTGCGACAAAAGGCTTTATAACCGATGGCAACTCATACGTTGATCAGGCGACGGCCCGCGATATTTATGCGATGCAGAGGCGTGAGACGGGCATCGACAAATTTACAGGTTTTACGGTTCAGATGGCGGAGCCGGACGCGGCACAGATCGAAATCGTAAAACGAAGCCTCGCCGATCAGGGTTTTGCAGCCGACACGCTCGCCGACATTCGAAAACGCACCTATGACGCCATCGGGATTTTCAAGATAGGGATGGGCCTAGTCGCTGCGATCGCCCTGCTCGCGGCATCGTTCGGCATCATTAACACGCTGGTTATCGCCGTGCTCGAGCGGACTAAGGAAATCGGCCTGCAAAAGGCTCTCGGCATGAGCCGCGGAAAAATATTTGCAATTTTTTCTCTCGAGTCTGTGCTGATCGGTTTCTGGGGAGCCCTGCTCGGCATTCTCGGAGGTATCATCGTCGGATTGATCGCCAACCAGGTGCTGATCACCGCCTACGCCGAGTCATTCGACGGATTTAGCCTATTCGCGTTTACGCTGCCGTCCATCGCATTAGTCATGGCGATCGTCCCGACAATTGCCTTCCTCGCCGGCGTACTGCCCGCATACCGCGCCAGTCGACTCAATCCGATCGAGTCCTTGCGATATGAGTAGCGGAGGGGCGGAGCCGAGACGCCAGAGATTTTGTGGCGCATACCGATTTGCGTTAACGTATTCGCATTATGGCAAGATCGGCTTTTCTATTAGCATGCCTCCTCAGTCTCGCTTGTGCGCTGCAGGCCCAGACGGCAACGGACGCCGGTGAACTTCGGACGCTCCTTAACCAATTTTTAGATGGCGCCGGGCGCAACGATGCGGCGGTCCACGACCGGTTCTGGGCCGACGATCTGATCTATACCCGCTCGGCCGGCGTGCGTGTCGATAAAGCTGAGGTGATGAGGAGCGTACGGTCATCACCTGCCGCAAAGTCCGGTGACCCGGTCAGTGTGTACACGGCCGAGGATGTGCGCGTTCAGCTGTACGGTGATGCCGCCGTCGTTGCGTTCAGACTCATCAGCACAACAACACGCTCCGATGGATCGCAGACCGTCGGGAATAACCTTAATACCGGCACCTTTGTGAAACGAAAAGGTAAATGGCAGGTCGTCGCCTGGCAATCGACTATTGTTCCGACACCCGGCTCCGAGACTAAGGTTTCGAACGCCGCCGCATTGCCTACAGCGAAGACGCTCGTCCTCACACCTACTGTGCCCGCCCCGACACCGGGCCGCACTTACCTGAAAGGCTCGCGAGGCGGGTGCTACTACCTGACCGCAAGCGGCAAGAAAACCTACGTCGATCATAGCTATTGTAAGTAGAGCTATTGCATAAGCCCGCGCGCAAGGGCTTGGCTTCAAGTCGCAGATCGAACCTTGCGATCGAATAGGTGTGGCAGGTCGCGTTGACTGTCACGCCGCTGCTTGCGCGCAGGCTTCTGCAATTCTTTTTGCAAGTTTCTCTCTCAGGCGCGTTCTATCGGGCGCAGCGTTGGTGTGCGAGCGGCGAGACGGGACTGTTTCTAAACGGTCAGCCCCAGATCGCGGAAAGACGCGACGTACATCACTCCGGCTGTGGATGTCTGCCTTGCGGGCGCTTCATGTCACCCGCGTATAACCGCCCGCCGCTCAAGCGGTCGCGGGCATTAGGAGAAAAATGAGAAGATCAGTAATTTTGACGTTCACATTGGCGGCAGCAGCCGCTGTGACAGGAGCCTGCGGAAACAATCCGACGGTTCCGAATAAACCTGCAGCCAGCCCGAGCCCGGTGGCGACGGCTACCGCGACTCCGGTTGCGTCGCCATCGGTTTCCCCGACGGGCTCGCCGTTGGGCGTGCCTCCGCGGCCGGCCACATCGCCCGAGGTCAAGCCGACCAAGGCAATCGAGCGTAAGCCGCCGGTCCGCGAAACGCCCAAACCATAAGGACGGCGATACAGACCGGGCGGCTCGGAAAGCGGGCCGCCCTTTCAGTTATCGAACGCCTTTGCGCGGGGATCGGCCGCCGGATCAACTTTTTTATGAACCTTTCCGCACCCGCAGTCGTTTTCAACTATAATCTCGGAGGGGATTTCAATGAAAAAATTTGGACTGCTTATATTCTCTGCCGCTCTCATCCTCGGATTGGTTGTTTCAAACGTCTTTTCCTTTCTAAGCGTTAAGGACAAGTTTACTAACTTTTCGTTTCGCATCGGCGGCGAAAAAGGCTCGGGCAATTTCGTTAAAGAGGCTCGTGACCTTAAGGGCTTTAAGTCGATCGACGTCGGCGGCGTTTTTCAAGTTGAAATCACGGCGCAGAGAGACTTCGGCGTTGAGATCGAGGCCGACGACAATCTCTTGCCGCTTATCAAGACCCACGTAAGTGGCTCGACGCTTCACATCGAGGCCGATAAAAAGCTTTCGTCATCACAGCCGATCCGCATACGTATTTCGGCTCCCGACATCACCGACCTGGAGATCTCTGGTGCTGCAAACGTGACGCTCAATGAGCTAAAAAACGCGGGCGTTTCGGTCGAGGCCTCGGGCGCCTCTAAGATCAAGCTGGCCGGCGAGACCGGTCGGGTGACAATCGATGTGAGCGGAGCGACATCCGTCGATGCAGATTCGCTGAAAGCCGAAAATGGGAGTGTCGAGGCCAGCGGGGCAAGCCATGTCGATGTCAACGTGACGGGCAATCTACGGGCCGACGCCTCGGGCGCGAGCAAGATTATCTACGCCGGCACACCAAGCACGCTCGAGAAAAAATCGAGCGGTGCGAGCAAAGTTTCGCAAAAGTAGCACTCAGCTTAAGTTTCAACCGCGGCCGTCCTTATTCCCATAAGGCGGCCGTTTTTGTCGGTGCCGATCACCACAATGTCTAAGCGCACTTCTCCGGCCCGAAGCACCGTCAGGTCAGATAGATGCGCCTCGAGGAGACGCTGGAGTTTGAGAAATCGGTGTGCTCGCTCCTTGTGCGCTGCGTCAAACCAGTCCTTGACAGAGGTTAGCTTGCCAAAGAACCGGTTAAAATCAATCGTCTCCACCGGCTCACTATCCGCTCGCCCGAGCTCCGCTAAAATCGCGAGCGACTCTTCTGCAGACGTTTCCGACGGTCGGAATGAGGTGACGGGCGCGTCTGTCTCGCTGACATAGACCAGCCCATCGCAGGCCGATTGGATTTGGGCGGAGAGATCGTCTCCGTCGGACTCGTTCTGGTGAAAAAAAGTTTTCATTTTGGTAGTTTTCAGCCTCGCCGCAAGCAGGTTTTCCTATGCTAACACCTTCGCGATTTCACCTGAATTGTTGTCATTGCGGAAGTTAAATTCCTGTTAAACGTCTTGAAAAAATACTGTGGAATTCGTTTGGAGCAGGGGTAATTTCCGTGTTAGTCTGTTACCCGTTTCGCAATTCCTCAGTTAGTTAAGTTGTTACAAACAAAAGGTTTAATGTTCCACGCGAAGTTTTAAGCACTTGCTATAAGTCGTTGTGGAAAAGCCTGTGAATTTTATGCTACACGAGCCGGGCGAAAACCATAAAGCGTGACCGAATAACGAGTTTGTAGATTGAGGTAATTTGCAACATCGGCTAGTAAAATTTTTTAGCGAGTAAACTCGTGCATTCGTCCTTAAGCGCACGCGTTGTCGACAAATAGAATTGAAAGAAGCAGCACAAAAAGCCACCATTTGGAATGAAGTCACGGCCCTGATCGATCAGCGGCTGAGCAGCGACGTCTACGCGACGTGGTTCGCTCCCATCGCGTTTGAGCACGTCGACGACATGCGGCGGGTCATAACGCTAAAAGCCGGTCAGGTGATCAAAGACTGGGTTTCTATCTACTACACCAAGCTGCTAAAAGATACTTTCGCAGAGGTAGGATTAGCAGGCTATGCTATAGAGTGGGACATCGATCCCGATCAAATCGCCGAGCTCGCGCAGGACGAGGATGATGTGCCCGATCTGGTCTTTTCACCGAAGAATGGTCCGGCGTCCGTACGCCCCGGCGTCGCCGGCAGCTCTCATCATTTTATCAATCTTGAGCCGGTCGAGGACCACCTCAACCAAAAATACAGTTTTGAGAAATTTGTCGTCGGCTCGTGCAATCAGTTTGCCCACGCCGCGGCCAAGGCGACAGCCGAGACGCCGGGCACGACATACAATCCGCTGTTTATCTATGGCGGCGTCGGGCTCGGCAAGACTCACCTGATGCATGCCATAGGCCACTCGATCAAGCAGACGAGACCGCACATGCGCGTTGCGTACATCACGAGCGAGCGGTTTATGAATGAGCTGATCAATGCGATCAGGTTTAATAAAACGCCGGCGTTTCGCGACAAGTACCGGTCAATCGACGTGCTGTTGATGGACGACGTCCAGTTTATGGCCGGCAAAGAGCGTACGCAGGAAGAGTTTTTTCACACTTTCAATACTCTCCATAATAGCCAAAAGCAGATTGTCGTCTCGAGCGATTGCCCGCCGCGTGAGATACCGACGCTCGAGGAACGGCTGCACTCGCGTTTTGAGTGGGGGCTCATAGCTGACCTCGAGCCGCCCGACCTCGAGACAAAGACCGCCATTCTAAAACGTAAGGCCGATATGGATGGCATCGATCTGCCGGACGAGATCGCGATCTATATAGCCGGTAAGGTTCGCAGCAACGTGCGCGAGCTGGAGGGTTCGCTAATCCGCCTGGTAGCCATCTCGTCGATGAGGGGTGTCCCGATCTCAAAGGTGCTCGCCCAGGAATCGATGAAGAACATTCTCGACAGTGAGCGGCCCGCGGGTTTGACGATCGAACATATCGCACGGACCGTCGCGGCCCACTACAAGATGACGCTCGAGGAGATCAGGGCAAAAAACAACTCGCGCGGCGTCGCGGTGCCGCGTCAGGTGGCGATGTATTTGTGTAAACGGCTGACAAGGCACAGCTTTCCGGAGATCGGTCGAGAGTTCGGCGGCAAGCATCATACGACCGTTATGCACTCGGTCGAAAAGATTACGGAGCTATGTAAAACCGACGCTAATTTCCACAGGCATGTGAATGAGTTAATTGACAGTCTTTGCAACTAGTTAAGGCGTAAGATGGGCAGTCGAGCTTCGAACTGTTTTCCACATCTGCCTCCTACGATAAAAGCAGCTAACTTCTTTGTTGCTAGCTATTTGAAACGTATTTATCCACTTTTCCTACCCGGATGTCGAATCGCGGTTGTGAAGATTTGAGGAAAACCGGCGAGCAAACTTGTTTTCAACAGTGGTTGATGTTTTCCACAAGTTTCCCACAGGCGCATGTGGATAGATGAAGGGCAAGTAAAATAAGCAGTTAAGCCGCTTTTTCACATTTTCACAGTCGCCTATTACTACTACGATCTTAATATCAAAAATTATATCTTCTTAGTTTTAGGAAAAGTGAGAATCAGAACCGCGGTGGAATATAATCGGCTGAGAGTTAAAATCAGAGGTATTAAAAAATGGAATTCAAGATCAAGCAGAGCGTTTTGAAGGAAGAGCTGGGATTCATTCAGGGCGTTGTCGAGCGCAAAACCACGATCCCCGTGCTCTCCAATATCCTCATCGAGTCCCTCGGTGAAAAGGAAATTCGTATCGTCGGCACCGACCTCGACTGCACCATCCGCTGCGACGCCGAGGCCGAGATCATTAAGGGCGGCGCGATCTGCATCCAGGCCCGCAAGCTGTTTGATATTGTCCGGGCCCTGTCGACGGGCGACGTGCATTTTAAGAAAGAAGAAAACGAGTGGGTGACGATGAAGTCGGGCCATGCCAATTTTCGTCTCGCCGGGGTAAGCCGCGACCAGTTTCCCGAGATACCCACTTTTAAGAGCACTCCAATGAAGCTCGCGGGCGAGATATTCGCCTATTTTATCCGCAATACCGCCTTTGCGATCACGAACGAACAGTCGCGATTTACGCTATCAGGAGCCAAATTTATAATCGCCGACGGCTCTGCAAAAATGGTCACGACCGACGGCCACCGCCTGGCCTATGTCGAGCGGGCGATCGACGACAAAGAGTCGGCAATCGATACAATGATTCCGCGAAAAGCGCTACTCGAGCTCGTCAAACTCTCCCGCGGCGAGGGCGAGATCTCATTTGGCGAGGATCCCAATCACATTTATTTCGAAACCGAGGGGCGGTTGCTCATCACCCGCAAATTGAGCGGCCAATTTCCAAATTACGAGATGGTCATGCCCAAGGACAATGACCGCTCGGCGACCTTTGACCTCGACGATATGCGAAATGCCGTCCGCCGTATGTCGCTGATCGCCGACGAACGCAACCGCTCAATCCGCATCAACATACGCGAAGGCGAGATAGAGGTCACTGCCCAATCGAGCGAAGAAGGCGAGGGCCGCGAGGTCGTCCCGGCCGACTATAAGGGCGAGGAGATCCAGCTCGGGTTTAACTGGCAATATCTACTCGAATTCTTGACCAACGCAGCCACCGGTGATCTCGAGGCCGTCGGGTCAGACCGCGACGAGGCCCATGCAGCAGGGGATTCTGATGCGGCTGTCAAAGGCACCGGCACAGCCACGGCCACCGCACGCGAGGGCCGCCCGCCCTTACGCATAACCTTCGAATTCAAGGATGCCAACGCCCAAACCCAGATGTCCATTGCCGGCGAAACAACTTACGATTACAAATACATCGTCATGCCGCTTAGGATTTGATCAGGCAAGCTATTAGCAAAGTGAGACAAACGCCGACCTGACCAAGATCGACGTTTTTTATTGCGCCACCGGAATGCAGATTCGTATATAAATAGGGCAAAGCAGAAACGAAATACGGCCCGAAACCGGGCCAGGGATATCCGATTTCGTCGCCGGCAACATACAATTCTTAACGGTAAATTCAACTAAGCTTTTTATCTACAATAAGTTACCTGGTTGTGGCACGCGGCTTGCGGTATAGATAGAGTGACACGAAGCTCTCCTGAGCAGAATTCTCAGGAGAAAATTATGAAGAACTCAAAAGCTATTAAAACTTGTGTTTGATTAATTAGAGATTAGTTTTGGTCGACCGGGCTGCCCGATTATGCGGGCAGCCTTTTTTTGTCAGTATATTAGGCGCGACGCAACTATGCCGCGGTACTTTCGATGTCGACAGAGATAGCACGCCATTTGCCCTGGAGGAATCTCATAACACTGAGACCGCAGCGGACTACATGACCGGCGAGGATTGCGAGCCAGATGTGGATTGGCTCGAGCGTGCTGAAGTGCCTGATTACAAAGCAGATACCTAGCGGGATCATTACCTGAGAGATGATTGAGATATAGAGCGGGCTCTTGGTGTCGCCGGTGCCCTGCAGGCCGCCGGTATAGGTGAGGGCGACGGAGATAAACAAGCCCGAGAAGGCCAGCACTCGCAATAGCTGGACGCCGATCGCGACCGCCTCCGGTTCGTTCATGCCAAAGACGCCGAGCAGCTGCTGAGGAAAGAAAAAGAAAAATATCCCGAGAAACGCGGCGACGACCAAACCGAATCGGGCTGCGGTATTGACGGCTGCGGTTGCACGGTCGGCATGGCCGGCACCGAGATTTTGCCCGGCGACCGAGGCTGCCGCGCCCATAAGCCCTACCGAGGGCCAGGTGATGAGTGAGAAGAGCTGGGTGTACGAGACTGCAAACGCGGCCTGTGCAGCCGCGCTCTGGGCGAGCGAGCCGATAAATGAGAGCATCAGAACGCCGCCGACGTTCATGGCGATGCCCTGGATACCGGTGGGAAGTCCAAATTTAAATAGCTGCCTTATGACCTTCCAGTCGGGCCCCCAGCCGCTGTCACGCGGAAATCTCACGACCCAGGCACCGCTCCACATCCGAAAAATCGACCAGAGCCCCACGGCACCGGCCGCAATGCTCGAGCCCATTGCAGCCCCGACCGTACCAAATGCCGGGATGGGGCCAAGCCCGCCGATAAAGACAATATTTAACACCAAATTGAGCACCGTTATCACAATGCCGAGAATCATGGGTGTCTTTGCGTCGCCGGCCGAGCGGAGCGCGCCGCTCGTCATAAAATAGATCATCAGGCCAAAGCTGAAGACAAACGTAACGCGCAAAAACGGTAAGGCCTCAGCCTTGACGCCCGCGTCCGAGCTTATAAAATCGAGCAGATACGGAGCGACAAAATACCCCAGCGGAGCCATTATGCCGACGGCGATGAACGCGGCAGTCAGAAATGCCTGATAGACGGTACGATTAACCTTTTCCACATTGTGCTGCCCGGCAAAACGCGCGACAAGCACGCTCATACCCGTAAACAGAGATGAGATAAAGACTATGACAACCAAGAATATTTGAAAGCTGATGCCGATCGCCGCGTTCGCCTTGTAACCGACCAGGTTGCCAACCAAAATGTGATCGACTAAGCCCTGCATACCAAAGATCATATTGGTAAGCATGGTCGGCCACGCGATCTTCCAGACCGCGCGTGAGAGCGGCCCATCGACTATCGAGCGGTCATAGCGCGATGTTTTTGGCCCGTCGGACTCGTTATTTTCGGTTTGTTCGGGTGCGGTGCCTTGGGCCATTTTGGGAGCTGTCAGCTAAGAGAATACATTATTCGCAATAAGCCGAGTTAATCCTCGATCACCGAGAGAATATTACCCGCGGGGTCCTTAAACCAAGCAATGTTAGGCCCGCTGCCCTGCTCGGCACCGCGGTAAATTCCCTTCTCATCGGTGGCGATGTCGCCGGTATAGGATTCGAACGCAATTCCTCGCTGGGTCAGGTCTTCGACGGCCGCATCGATATCTTTTACCTGCAGGTTGAGCACCGTAAAAGTCGCGGCTACATGATTGTCTTTTGGATAGATAAACATCTTGCCGCCGCCCGGCAGTTTCAACGCGAGCCCTTCCTCTTCGCCCGTAGTGGCAAGGCCCAACGTCGTGCCGTAAAACTCTTTTGCCTTTGCCACATCATCGACTGAGATGCTGGTGAATGCGTCTACAAATAGTGAAGTTTCTCCCGGTTCTGCCGTAAAGTTTGTCATATTATTCTCCAGCTGATCCACCTCTTATGCGCCGGTAGAGCGCGTATGAAATCATAACCAGTACAAACGCGACTATCGCCGGGGCCGCTCCGGCCAGGCCGTCACCGACCGACAGATGTGAGTATGCCGCCCCGACGACGTCAATCGCGAGGCCCGCATACGCCCATTCTCGTAAGCGCGGAAACCAAGGCTGCAAGACGCTGATCGAGCCCAGTACCTTGGCCACCCCGATGAAGGGCAGGATGTAGTCCGGATAGCCGAGATGCCGAAATACGTCGACTGCCTCTTTGATCATCAATATGTCAGGCACGCCCGACAGGCCAAGCAGGACTGCCATCAACACGGTTACGATCCAGTAAGCAACTCGCATATTTTTATAGGTCGACCAGTACCTTAAACCCGCCGTAAACCATCTTCTTGTAGTTAAACAGAGGCTTGCCCGGCATCAATGCCTCCATTTCCGGGTCCTTGTAGAGGGCCTTCATCGCCTTGTTTCGATGCGCTTCTGAGTTGAATTCGACCGCGGCATAAATTAAGGTTTCGCCCTCTTTCAGCTTGACGATCTTTGTAAATGGCACACCCCAGTCGGTGGCCAAATCCGAGGCGACGTATTCGCGGTATCGCAACGCACCGTGCTTTAGAAAAAGCTTGGCCGCGGTCGTCGCCATTTTTTTGTATGCCGGGATGTTCTCCTCCGGGATCGGCAATAGATAGACGTCTGTATATTTTGACATTGTTTTCTCCTTACTTATTTCCGAAATGGCGAGAGCGGCCATAACCGAGGTTCGCGCAGATAGAGTCCGACCCATGCGAAGATGCCGACGATGATCGGAAAGAAAAACGGTTCGCCAATTCGAGCGTGCGTGGCCGTTGCCCCGCCCAGGTATGCGGTCAACAGAACCGCCCCGAGGACAGCGGTCTGGGGTATTGCATAGAGTACAATGCACGCAACCTCGACTATCCCGAGCGTTGTCAGCTGGTCCATTCGCCAGCCTAGCGGTAACACACTCTCCTCAATCCCTGCAGGTTTGAGAAATTTGCCAGCCGCGCTAAACAATATAAACAAAACCGTCAGCGAGCTGAGCGCACTGCCTGTCCACCACATGCCGCGACCAGGTGCGATGCTAGTTTGATCTGTCATAATTTTCTCCTTCTTTCGCCCGAGTGTAGTACGAACCCGATGCCGCCGCTAGAGTCTTGCATACTTAAGCAGGACAACACCGTTCTTATACACAATCGACTCAGACAACTTTAGCTTTGTCGTCGCGTCCGTGGCCTTGAATAGCGGTTTTCCCTTGCCGAGAATAACGGGATGTACCACCAGATGATATTCATCGATCAGGCCCGCATCGGTTAGCTGCTGCACAATGGTTGAGCTGCCGACGACCAAGATATTCTTAGTCGCCGCTTGTCTGATCTTTGAGATCTCATCGGCGTCGATCGTCTTTAAGAGTTTGGAGTTTTCCCAAACGACGTTCTCGAGCGTTGTTGAGAAAACGACCTTTTGCAGCCCGTTTATCTTCCGGGCCATCTCCGCGTCCTCGCCCGAGGTCACATTTGGCCAGAAGGCTTCCCAAATCTTGTATGTGACGCGGCCGAGCATTAGGCTTTCCGCACTCTCATAGAGCTCGTCTTCATATTTGCCAAGCTCGGGGTCAAAATCCGCAAGCACCCAGTCCATCTCGTCTTTTGGGTCGGAAATGAATCCGTCGACCGAATAAAATTCTGTGGCGATTATCTTACTCATTTATTCTCTCCTCCGTTGGAGCTCATTGTGCAGCTGCTTCGAGATCGGCGATGTTGATTTTTTTCATTTGCATCATCGCATTTGTAACACGACTGACTTTCTCAGGATCCGAATCCTTCATCAGCTCGATCAACCGAACGGGTGTGACCTGCCACGAGAGGCCAAATTTGTCCTTGAGCCAGCCGCACTGCGACTCTTCTCCGCCATCGGCGGTGAGCCGGGACCAGTAATAATCGACCTCCTCCTGTGATTCGCACTTAACAACAAACGACACGGCCTCGTTAAATTTGAACATCGGGCCACCGTTGAGGCCTGTGAATTTGATTCCGGCGAGCTCAAATTCGGCCGTCATTGGCGTTCCCGGCGGCAGGCCGGTCTTCGCAGCTGCCTCGGGTATGTAATCCATCGTTTCGCCCATACTCGAATCATTGAAGATCGAATTATAGAACGTAGCGGCCTCCTGGGCATGATTGTCGAACCACAACATTGGTGTTATCCCTTTCATATAGGTCTCCTTTTTTTGTCTGATCTTTTCTAACGTAGCCATATCTTCTGCAGCAGGAAAAAGAGTATAGCTAACTCGACTTTGCCATCTTTGAGGCTCTCCCAAATTCAGAATACATAAGTCACTTGCAGTATGCAAGTGAAAAATAACGATTAATCAAAAAGACTTGCAAGAGACAAGTAAGTATTGCTTGTCTTTTGCAAGTTTGTTACACTGGGTGCATGAAGCCTAAGGAAAGCACAGAGGCACGGTCGGACTGCCCGGTAAATTTCGCGGTCGAGACGCTTGGCGATAAGTGGTCGCTGGTCATCCTCCGCGACATCATATTTTGGGGCAAGCGGACCTACGGCGAGTTTCTAAAGTCTGATGAGGGCATCGCCACAAACATCCTTGCCGGTCGGCTCGACTACCTCGAGGGCCAGGGGCTGATCACAAAATCACGCGACCCGCTCGATAAGCGTCGAGATATCTACACCGTCACGGAGCTTGGCATGGATCTGATCCCGATGTTTATCGAGATGATTGCATGGAGCGCGGGGAATGAGACGTGGCAGCTGATGGATCACCGCCACGGCACACCCGAGCAGTTTCAGTTCGTCGAGCGGGCGATGCGGGCAAAGAACCGTCAACGGCTAGCTAAAGAGGTCCGGAAGACGGTCAAGCGCGGCGGGTGTGTATTTGAGGGAGTAAGTAGACCCACTCCCGAGTTTCGCGAGGTTTAATTCTTTTTAGGTTCGGCAGGAACATTTGAAAGGTGCGAGGCGACTACCTGCCATTTCCCGTTTCGTCTCACGTAGGTGTCAGTGTACAGCTGGTGTTCCTTAAAGGGCTTGCCGTCCCGCATCGACTCGGTCACTACCCTGCCCATCAAGATCACGGTGTCGCCATACGCGCGGCCCTTTACATTCTCGGTCGAGAATTTCATCTCGCGGGCTGGGGTCACGGGCCGCCCGATCATTCTGAGGATATCGGCCTTAGTTTGCTGGCCGCCCTCAGGAAAGGTAATCACAAAATCGCCACCGACGATTGCGGTCATGGACTTTACATCGTGCTTCTCATACGCATCGAGCCACGCACGTTCGAGTTTCTGGACATCAGCGATCCGCGTCAGGTCTGTAGTTTGAGAATAGGTTTCCGTCGCCGCGCCGACCATAACCATGAGGGCAACCGTTATTACTAATAGGTGTTTCATATACTCAGAACCTTATCACGAATTTGCCAGGGATGAGGAAGTGATTTCGGGAGTTCATCGCAAAGCGTTTCGACGCATTACCAGTCGAAATATGAGGCAAGTTGATTTAAAAGAAAGAGTGCGACTTTTTGGGAAGCCGCACTCGGTAGGTCTATTTTGGTAGGTATGATTGTAGGTTATTTATGATTTCGCATCAGTTACGGTCGCTGCGGCACCGACGGGGGATAATAGAACGTCCCCAATGTCTTAAAACTCTCTGTGTCAAACCTAGCGCGGGCACCACACTCGGTGCAGACGCGGTATGAAACCTTTTTATCCGAGAACGGTCGGCCTAAATCCTTGTGCCAACACCCGAATAACCTGCCCAGAATCCCGATCTTTGTTCCGAGCGAACCTGCTGTCCTATTTGATACACGCGGGTCGACCCTAATTTGTTCCAAAACTGCCTGCATTTTTTTCAACGCCTGTTTCCACCGACGTTTCCCCCTTTATATGATCGAACGAAATGCAGAGGAGAGTTTTGCAATCAAATAGATGAAAATATTGTCAAATAGTTTGTCCGCTCATTTGCAACCGGCGGACAGCCTTTCTAATGGCATCAACTCGCGATAAACTCTTCAATAATTCAAGAGGTTAATTCATGTTAAATTTAGTTAAGCGACTCGGACTGTCCTCCGGCATACTTTGTATTTTGATCCTCCCGGCATTTGGCTGGGACGACACAGGGCACAAAATCTCCGCGTATATTGCATGGCAGCAGATGACACCCGCGGTGCGGGAAAGGGTTATTAAGATAATGACGGAGGCACCTGAGGACTCTCAACTCGGTGCCCTGTATGCAACTTATGGCTCGCAGAGCCAGGAGACTCGCAAGCGGGACTTTTTTATGGTCGCCTCGACGTGGGCTGATATGGTGCGGGACAGGAATTTCGCGACCCGTTTCCGCAAATATAACAAGGGGAATTGGCATTACGCGGACACCTTCTGGTCCCGCAGCGGCGATAACAAGATCACTTACCTGCCGGCACCCGAGGATGGCGGCCAAGCGCTCGCCAGACTTGAAGAATACAATAAGCTCATCACCTCGAATGCCAAGGACGCCGACAAGGCGATCGCCATAGCGTGGCTTCTCCACATCATCGGCGACCTCCACCAGCCGCTCCATACCTCGGCGCGTATTACCGAGACCGAGCCGAAAGGCGATCAGGGCGGCAATCTGTTTTTGCTTACACCACAGGGAACCCCGCGCGCTGATCAGCTAAACCTTCACTGGTACTGGGATTCGATCATCGTGCGGAATGTGCCGAACGGCGCCAACGCGTGCGATTCTGAATATCTCGCACCGATCGCACAAAGGATAATGAAGGAATACCCGTATGCAAAAATGGAATCGCGGATCGACGCCGATCGATTTGAGGCATGGGTCAAGGACAGCCTGACGTATGCGCAGAACGACGTATTTTCAAGCGACCTTAAACGCTTTGAAATGCCGTCGGAAAAATATAAGAAAAAAGCATTTGGCGTCGCAAGGCTGCGGCTCGCGATGGCCGGTTATCGTATGGCCGATATGTTTAACCGGGCGTTTACCGCGTCCCCGGTCTCTTAACTTATGAAAGCCGTAATCCTGCTCGGAACCTTGAAGAGAGAGGGCCTGTCCAACACCGAAACGCTTGTGGAGTTTCTGGCGGAGAGGATGAAGTCAAAAGCGATTGACTGCGAGGTCGTCAAGCTCGTCGAGCATAAGATCTTGGCCGGAACGTATTCTAATATGGGCCGCGGCGACACGTGGCCCAAGATTTTGGCAAGGCTCGAGGCCGCCGACATCATTATCTTTGCGACGCCCGTGTGGTGGGGCAATCAATCGTCGGAGATGCAGCGGGTAATCGAACGGCTAGATGAGCTGCATGATGAGATTCTGGCGGGAAAGGACTCGCGCCTCGACGGAAAGGTAGGCGGAATTGTCATCACCGGCGATTCCGACGGCGAGCAGCATATTACCGGTAATTTCGCCAATTTCTTCAACGCCATCGGACTGCTGCTGCCGCCATATTGCACGCTCGGCGTTTTGTCGGAAAAACTTGCCAAAGATGAAAAACCATCAAAGACCGCGCTGATGAAAGCATATCGTAAGGACTATGCAAAAACGGCCGATACAATGGTCGATCAACTCGTCAAGTACGCCGGTATTGAGGGTATTGAGAGGAAGTAAATCTGTTATTACTCGCTCCGTCCATTGTGCCTCCCTGCGTGTATTTGTGTTAATGGATTGAGATCTTTATCACAGAGTCAAGACGCAAAGAGCACTGAGGAGAGGCTACGGCTAAGTTGATGAACCCTTTTCAGATTCTCGATTATTTTGAGCGGCGTCAGGAATCAATAGTCGACCTGATCCGCGCCATTGTCGACATTGAATCGCCGTCCCGCGACGCAGCACGAAGTCGCGAGGTGGTGGACTGGGTCGAGCGGCAGGCACGGGCGACCGGAGCGGACATTGCGATTGAACGCGTTAGCGTCGATGACGGCGATCATTTGATAATCAGAGCATTTGAGTCGGATGTGACGCCGGTCCTGATGCTAGGGCACATTGACACGGTCCACCCTGTGGGAACCCGCGAACTTAACCCCACACGGATCGAGGGCGATAAGTTCTACGGCTGCGGTATTTTTGATATGAAGTCGGGTATCGTGCTGATGCTCGAGGCGCTTCGCTTTTTCGCGGAGACCGGCACTCGTCCCGCCCGTCCGATAACAATTCTCCTCTCGTGTGACGAGGAAGTAGGCAGCCACTCCGGCCGCGTGCTTGTGGAAAGCGAGGCGGCGAAATCGGAGTTTTGTCTCGTCCTTGAGCCGTCGGCGGCGGGCAAAGTAAAGACAGGCCGCAAGGGTACGGGGATGTACACGGTGCGAGTCCACGGCGCTCCGGCGCACGCCGGCCTCGAACCGGAAAAAGGCGTCAATGCGATCGCCGAGCTTTCCCGGCGAATCGACCCGCTGCACACGTTTGCGGACCCCGCGCTGGGAACGACGGTCAATGTCTGCACCATGCGGGGCGGCACGACGACTAACGTGATCCCGGAGCATGCGGAGTGTACCGTCGACGTCAGATTTTTGACAATGGCGGAGGCCGAGCGGGTTGATGCCGCGATTCGGGACATCGAGCCAACTGATGGACGTGCTTCGCTAGAGATTCTAGGAGGCATAAATCGCCCGCCCATGGAGCGAACCGAAGCGGTAGTCGCTCTGTTCGAGAAGGCTCGAGCGCTAGCTGCATCTGTGGATTATCAGCTGGACGAAACACAAGTCGGTGGAGCGTCCGACGGCAACTTCGTCGCGGCTCTCGGCGTTCCGGTTTTGGACGGATTAGGAATTTCAGGTGCCGGCGCGCACACTCTTGACGAGCATATTTTCGTCAGCGATTTGGCGAAGCGGGCGATGCTGATCGCAATGCTGCTCGGCGATTCTGAAACTTGAAATCCGAGCTTTGAAATCTCGAATTATGAAGAGGAGGCGCGGCTTGTCCGGTGATGGGCGCGGTCTTCAAAACCGTTGTGAGTCCGCGAGAGCGCGACTCAGGTGGGTTCGACTCCCACACGCCTCCGCCAGTTTGATTTTAGATTTGGAGTTATGACGGAAGAGGAATTCAAGGATCGGACCAAGCAGTTTCGATAAGACAAGTAGGCTTGCGTCGATAAAGCCTCTTCACCCGAGGAATCCAAAATCTAAAATCCAAAATATGAAAGAGTGGATTGCGTTAAACATGACGCCGGGCATCGGGCCCCGGGCGGCTACCAAATTGCTTGAGCGGTTTGGGTCGGCGGATGCAGTATTTCACGCACGGCGGTCTGAGCTTGAGTCGCTGCGGATGCGGCCTGAGACGATCGAGAGTCTGATCAAGCGTGAATTTGAGGCGAAAGCGGCGAGCGAGCTCGAGCGGGTCAAGGAGATTGGCGGCGATGTGTTGATTCTGGATGACGGCAGTTATCCGGCTTTGCTGCGTGAGATCGATGATCCGCCGCCGGTTTTGTATGTAAAGGGTGATTGGCAGGCTTGTTTTGATCAGCCGGGAATTGGCGTGATTGGATCGAGGAATTGCTCGACCTATGGAATGAATGCGTCGGAGATGTTATCTCGCGACCTTGCCTCGCGCGGCATCACGATTGTATCGGGTCTTGCACGCGGAATCGATTCGGCTGCACACCGCGGGGCTATAGCGGGTGCAGGCCGGACGATCGCCGTAATGGGCACGGGCATAGACGGTGTTTATCCGAAAGAGAACCGTCGGCTGGTTGATGAGATCATTGCGTCGGGCGGCTGCCTCGTCTCCCAGTTCCCTATCGGCACACCGCCGCTCAAGGACAACTTCCCGTATCGGAACAGAATCATAAGCGGGCTGAGCTTGGGAGTTTTGATCGTCGAGGCGAACGAGAGGAGCGGTTCATTGATAACGGCGAGACTTGCATCCGAACAGAACCGCGAGGTGATGGCCGTGCCTGGAAACATCACGTCCGGAAATTCGTTTGGTACAAATTACCTTATTAAGAGCGGCGCGAAATTGGTTCAGCAATGGCAAGATGTTGTTGCCGAGCTGCCGAGCGAGATCTCGGCCGCGATACTCCCGCCAAGGATTGCAAGGGCGGAGCGTGCGGAGGAACAAGTGCCGCGGGATATGAGTGAAAACGAGCAAAAGGTGTGGGCGATCCTGAAACCTGACGGTCGCTCGCACATTGATCATTTGCTGTCGATGAGCGGTCTCTCGTTCGGCGAATTGAACGCGGCGCTTGTCGGGTTAGACATTCGCGATCTGATCCGGGTTTTGCCAGGCAAACATTACGCCCGCCGGACATGATGGGAACGGCGCGATTTGACAGTCCCATTTCATAGGTGTTAGAAGTTCAAAGCGTCAGCACGAAATGTGACTGGCGCATTTTTTCGCTTCACGCCGTCTTTGCGGGCGGCAATAGGGGTCCTTCGGGCCGCAAATGGGCCATAGGTGTGAAAACACAGCATACGCCGCATCAGCACACTTCTAAGGTGCCAGACTGTTTATGTCAAAAAATCTCTTAATAGTTGAAAGCCCTGCAAAAGCAAAGACTATTGAAAAAATTCTTGGAAAGGATTTTCAGGTGAATAGCTGTTATGGCCATATTCGCGACCTTGAAAAAGCCGGGATGGGTATCGACATCCAAAATGATTTTCTGCCCCGGTATATTGTCCCTGACGATAAGAAAAAGGTCGTGAATGAACTGAAGTCACTGGCAAAAAAGTCGGATGAAGTATGGCTGGCAACGGACGAAGACCGTGAGGGAGAAGCTATCAGCTGGCATCTGTGTGAAGTGCTGGGACTCGACCCGAGATCGACCAAACGGATTGTCTTTCATGAGATCACAAAACCTGCGATAGAAGCTGCTGTAAGCAATCCACGCACCGTGAATATGAATCTGGTCATGGCTCAACAGGCGCGCCGGGTGCTGGATCGCATAGTAGGGTTTGAGTTAAGCCCTGTGCTATGGCGCAAAATCAGTACGAGCAATAAAAATCTGAGCGCGGGGCGAGTGCAGAGTGTTGCGGTAAGGCTGATAGCCGACCGGGAACGCGAGATCAATGCCTTTCAACAAGAAAGTCACTTCAAAATCGAAGGACTATTTTTTGCGGATGATATTACTGGAAAGCATGTAAGCTTCAAGGCCGAAGGAAGAAAACAGAACAGTGCGGAAGATGCGGAAACGTTTTTGAAGGGTTGTATCGGTGCTGATTATAAGGTCAACGATGTTCGGGTAAAGCCCGGCAAACGAACTCCGGCTCCGCCATTTACCACCTCAACTCTGCAACAGGAAGCATCGAGAAAACTGGGTTATGGTGTGGCAAGAACGATGCAGATCGCTCAGAAACTCTATGAGAACGGGCATATTACCTATATGCGTACGGACAGCGTGAGCCTGAGCGATACGGCGCTGAGCGACATTACGCAGACGGTTAGCAAACTTTACGGCGATAAATATCAACAGTTCCGGAAATTCAAAAATAAAAACGAATCCGCACAGGAAGCTCACGAAGCGATTCGTCCAACCTACACAAGTACCACGACAATTCCGGAGGAGGAATGGCAGAGGTTATATGAGCTGATCTGGAAGCGCGCTATGGCCTCGCAAATGGCCGATGCTGAGTTAGAAAAGACTACAGTCAAAATAGAAATTTCAACAAACAAAGAAGAATTAACAGGTTCGGGCGAAGTGTTGAAATTCGATGGATTTCTGAAGGTCTATCAAGAAGATAAAGATGAAGATGAGCCGGAAGATTCATTCGAAGGCTTATTGCCGCCGATGACAGTGGGACAGGCATTGCCGCTGTCGGAACTCAGAGCAACTGAGCGATTCAGCCGTGCACAGCCGAGATATACCGAAGCATCCTTGGTAAAAAAATTAGAAGAACTGGGCATTGGCCGCCCGTCCACTTATGCACCAACAATTTCTACGATCCAGAAAAGAGAATACGTAGAGAAAAGAGATAAGGACGGTAGGCCGAGGGCTTACAGGCTATTGCTATTAAAAGACGATTCCATCAGTAAAAGGGAAGAATCTGAGAATACCGGTGCGGAAAAAGCAAAATTGTTTCCAACGGACTTGGGGTTGGTGGTGACAGATTTTCTGAAACAATATTTCGACGTCATTATGGATTATGGCTTCACCGCCAAGATCGAGAAAGAGTTCGATGATGTAGCCGACGGGAAACTACAGTGGAACGACATGCTCGAGGAGTTTTACGGCCCTTTCAAAAAGGACGTCGACAATACCATTGAAAATGCAGAGCGTGTCAAGGGCGAAAGGGTACTGGGCACCGACCCTGAAAGCGGGAAACCGGTAGTAGCGCGCATGGCCCGTTATGGACCAATTATACAGATCGGCAGCGTCGACGAAGAGGAGAAGCCGAGATTTGCAAAAGTCCCGACAGGACAGAGTATTGAGACCATAACATTTGAAGAAGCATTGACCCTGTTCAAACTGCAGGACTCGATGGGTAGTTATGATGGCAGAGAACTGTCTGTCAGCATTGGCCGCTTCGGCCCTTATGTGAAATGGGGTGATGAATTTGTCTCCATACCCCGCGGTACTGATCTTGGGACGGTGGACGCGGAAAAAGCGATCAGTTTTATAAAAGCTAAACAGGAGGCGGATGCTCCTGTGGGCGAGTTTGACAATAAACCAATCACAAAAGGTACTGGACGTTTCGGGCCATTCATTAAATGGGATGGCCTGTTTATCAACGTGCCGCGGCGTTACGACTTGAACAATCTGACCCAGGCTGAGATGAACGAACTGATAGAGGCGAAGCGCGATAAGGAAGCGAATCGCTACATACAACGTTGGGATGATGAAAAAATAACTGTGGAGAATGCGCGGTGGGGGCCTGTTATTAAATTTGGCAAAAAGATAATAACAATTCCTAAGCAAGCGGACGGCACACGCGCCACTGCTGAGGGTGCTGCGGCGCTTACATTGGAACAGGTAAAAAAACTTATCGAAGCTGAACTGCCGGGAGCCTTTGCAAAGAAGACGAGGCCTCCGAGAAAAAAGGCACCTGCCAAGAAAAGTGCGACGAAGTAAAGGTAGGTGATGAAGGGCGGTCGAACTATCCTAAGTACGGCGCCGTATATTGGACAAGCCGGGCACAGAATCCAACCCGACGTGCTCGGGTGCTCGTCCTCCTGCAGAAGACGGCCAAGAGGACGGCACGGTCAGATATTGCCAAAATGAGGCTTGTGATTATAAAATGGCAGTCGATAACGCAGATGTAACATCAGACGCTTCCGCCGAGGAAGCTGTGTCAGCTTGAGACGTGGGCGGCAGATGAAAGAAAATCTCCAGTTTCTCCAGGCGTTTTTGAAAAACCCGGGTAAGGTTGGAGCGATAGCGCCTAGTTCCCCAGATCTGGTCGCCGAGATCCTGCAGGGTATCGAACCTGACGATCATAATATTGTCCTCGAGCTGGGCGTCGGGACCGGCGCGGTGACAAAGATTCTTCGTGACCTGGTACCGAGCCGCGAATCATATCTGGGTATAGAGCTCGATCGCGAGCTGGTCGAGACGCTCAACAACAATTTTCCCGATATGAATATCATCCGGGGAAATGCCGCTGAGGCCTACGCGATCCACGAGCGAACCGGTCTTGGCAAGGTGCGTTATCTCGTATGCTGCCTGCCGTTCGTGTCCCTGCCAAAAGAAACAAGCGACCTTGTCTTGCTCGAGATTCAAAAGTTTATGGACGAGGGCTGCGAGCTGCGCATGTTGCAATATGCTCACGGTTACTTTCTGCCGCCCGCGATAAAGCTGCGTGAATTTTTGAAAGGCCGTTACGGCAAATCGACGCGCAGTCCGCTTGTTCTTAAGAACGTCCCGCCCGCATATACCCTTACCTGGTCGACCGTTTGACCTGCATTTGAAACCTTTCCGTGACCGCTGTGGTATAAATTAAGTAATCAAGACCGCATATTTCGATCATTTAGGAGAACTCATCATGTTACGACGCAGAATTATGGGCGTAGTGGCTCTCTCGGCCGTTCTTGTCCCTAGCTTTTCATTTGCACAGACGGGAGCCGGTGCGACGATGGCTACAGTCGCCCGGGCCGATGTCTACACAGCCCCTAAGGCAGACCTCGACAAGATTAAAGACGAGGGAATGAACCGCTCAAAGGTGATGGAACATTTGAGCTATATGACAGACGTCATCGGCGGCCGTCTCACCAATTCGCCCGGTATGAAAAAGGCGAATGAGTGGACCCGCGACACGATGGCAAAGTGGGGAATGAAAAACGCGAAGCTCGAGCCCTGGGGCCCGTTTGGCCGCGGCTGGTCGCTCAAGAGCTTTACGGCTCAGGTCAATGAGCCGACCGCATTCCCTGTGATTGCGTACCCTAAAGCGTGGTCGCCATCGACGAAAGGGGCGATAAACTCAGAAGTTGTATATCTCGACGTCAATACGGTCGAAGACTATGCAAAATATAAGGGCCAGCTGCAGGGCAAAATCGTTCTGGTCGCAAAACCCCGAGAAGTCAAAGCCGCATTTGCAAGCATGGGGCTCCGGTACACTGAGGAAGAACTCACAAAAATGGCCGAGGCGACAGGTCAGCCGTCAGCCCGCCCGCAACCGCCGGCGATGACTCCCGAGCAGCAAGCCGAGCGTGTCCGCATGCAGCAGGCGGGTGCGATGATGCAGCGGTTTTTGCTGGATGAGGGCGTCGGCGTGGTCGTTGATAACAGCCGGATTGGCAGCGGCGGCACGCTTTTCGTTCAGAGTGCCTCATCCGCACCGCTTGCGATGGCTGCGGGCACCGCGACGCCGGCGGCTCCTGCACCTGGAGCGGCCCCGGCGCTCCGCTTTACCAAGGAGATCGAGGCCCGCATGGTGCCGCAGATGACTATGGCGACCGAGGATTACAATCGCCTCGTTCGTATGATCAAACTCGGCGTCAAGCCGCGAATGACCGTCGACATTCAGGCCCAGTATCACGACGAAGACATGATGGGATACAACACTGTCGCCGAGATTCCGGGTTCTGATCCGAAGCTGAAAGAAGAACTGGTGATGGTCGGCGGCCATCTGGACTCTTGGCACGCATCCACGGGTGCGACCGACAACGCAGCCGGCTGCGCTGTCGCGATGGAAGCAGCTCGAATCATTATCGCCTCGGGACTTAAACCACGCCGTACAATCCGCGTAGCCCTCTGGAGCGGTGAAGAACAGGGCCTTATCGGCTCACGCCAATATGTCCTGCAGCAGTTTGGCGAGATGAAAGGCGGCGCGAACCGCTTTGGCCCGCCCGATCCGAATGCTCCAAAACCTCAGTTGATAAAAGGCTCCAACTACGACAAGCTTTCCGCCTATTACAACCTCGACAACGGAACGGGTAAGATCCGCGGGGTTTATATGCAGGGTAATGCCGCCGTCCGGCCCTACTTTGAGGCATGGCTTGCCCCCTTTGCCGATATGGGCGCACGCACTGTGACAATCTCGAACACAGGCGGCACCGACCACCTCTCATTCGACGCTATCGGCCTGCCGGGTTTTCAGTTTATCCAGGACGAGATCGAGTACGACGAACGCACTCACCACTCAAACCAGGACAACTACGACCGCATCCAGGCCGACGACATGAAACAGGCCGCAACCGTAATGGCAGCTTTTGTGTATCAAACCGCTATGATGGACGAGAAAATGCCGCGCAAAGTAATGCCGTAAATCGGCCTCTCGGTTTCACTCGACACCCAGCCGCCCGCGTCTTGTACAAACAAGGCGCGGGCGGTCTAGTTGTCTACACCCGAAGTCCGCCAGCAAACCTGTCCCAAGTGTCCCACTTGTCCCGGCTGTCCCAAGTGTCCCAACTGTCCCAAATCATCATTTTCAAAGAACTACTATTCTAGAAACAGACCATAGCATATTGTTGCATCCAGTGTCAAATGTTGCAGGACTGCAACATTGGTGATGCATTTATTTGGGGATCTGGCAAGAACGGCGTCTTGATCGGGGGAAACTATACCGTTCGAGTTAATCGCGCGGATACTCGTCAGGCGCTTTCAATTTCGGTCGCGGGTGATTTAACTAATGCGGTCTTGCCGGACTCGAATAAGGAGGTCTCAAAGGACTAATTCCATAAAGACGATGTCATGATGCGGGTTCTCATAGTAGGGACTGATAACTTGAAAGCCGTGGGCCTCATATAGGCTCACGGCCTTTTTCATGGACGCGGGAAAGGTATCCAGACGTATCGCGGTGTATCGGGCCTCAACGGCCTCTGTGATTAGCCGCTCGATCAACCTACAGCCAATTCCCAGGCCTCGGAACTGATCACGCACGAACAGCCTTTTCATCTCACAGATGTTCTGATTAATCTTCCTCAGCGCAATGCAGCCTGCCGCTGAACCCGAGCCGGTGGCCAACAATAACCGACCCTCGGCGACGGCGTATTTGCCCGGAAGCGCGGCGAGCTCATCCTCGAACCCCTGAAAGCACAGATCGAGGCCGAGCCATGCTTCGTATTCGCGGAAAAGCTCTCGAATCTGAGCAATCTCCTGGTCGGTCTGTGCCTGGCGGATAGTCAGCATCTTCAGGTGGTTACGGTAAAGTGTATGTTATAACATTAGCCCTTATGGAACTTGCGGTCGAGAAATACAAGGTGGTTGATGAGCCCTACTATTTGCCCGTTGGCAGCGAGATAGAGCTGTTTGAGGCGGCTTATGCGGCTCGGCTGCCGGCGATGCTCAAGGGGCCCACCGGCTGCGGCAAGACGCGTTTTGTCGAGTATATGGCGTGGCGGCTAGGGCGGCCGCTGATCACGGTCGCTTGTCATGAAGACCTTTCCTCTACGGACCTCGTCGGCCGTTTCCTCCTCGAGGGAGAAGAGACAGTATGGCATGACGGCCCACTCACGTCCGCGGTGCGTGCCGGGGCGATCTGCTATCTTGACGAGGTTGTCGAGGCCCGCAAGGACACCGTGGTCATCATTCATCCGCTCACAGATGACCGCAGGCGGCTGCCGATCGAGAAACGCGGAACGGTGCTCGACGCACCGCCCGAGTTTATGCTGGTCGTTTCATACAATCCGGGATATCAGTCGATATTAAAAGATCTGAAACAATCGACTCGTCAGCGTTTTGTCGCGATGGAATTTGACTATCCCGAGCCCGAGGCGGAGACACGGATCGTCGCTAAAGAAGGCGGAATCGACGAGGCCCTGGCGTCTGATCTGGTAAAGATTGGCCAAAAGGTCCGCAATCTGCGGGGCCACGGCCTCGAGGAAGGCGTATCGACCCGGCTGCTCATCTACGCTGCCCAGATGGTGGCACAGGGGATCTCCCCAGTTGACGCCGCAAATGTTGCTATCTGTTCGCCAATCACCGACGATCGCGATCTACAGCGAAGCATTCGAGAGATCGTAACGACGATCATCTAAGGAATGCTCGCATGATAAAACGATAAAGGCGCCGGATGCCCGACGCCTTTGTCTTGCGATAACTTTGGGCTGAACGAATTACATCGCTGGCTGTTTGAGAATCTCGATCAGGGCTGCTAGACGAGCCGATTCTGTCGCATTTTTCATCATAGCGGCCTTTTTCTCAAGCGACATCGCCTGCTTTTTCAGGCCCGACATATCCTTTGAGCCTTCTGCCTTGGCTATCGCCTTTCGCAGGGATGCGACCTCGCCCGACATCAGTACCTGCGAACGTTCGAGCTGATCAACGTAAGCCTTGGCCACGACGAGCTTATTGGTCCAGCGGGTCATTTCTTGGGTCTGTACGTTTAGGGCCGCGACCTGAACCGACTTTGCGGCGTCGATCTCGTTTTGAGTCAGCCACTTTGTCGGTGTCAGTTCAAAGATGTCGAGACCGCGGGCGATCTCGGACGAGTAAATGCGGCCGTTGTACCAATAGGCCGACCACGAGCCGCCCATTATCAGCATCTTGGAGTCGATCGGGCCGCGGTCGAAGTAACCGATTTCCATCGGATTAGCTGGATCGGTAAAGTCCATGATGGAAATGCCGCCCTGATACCAGGCCTGTACTTTTAGATCACGGCCGGGAACCGGAATGAGCGAGCCATTATGCGCGACGCAGTTTTCACTCTCGCTCTGGGCCGCGGGAAGTTTGTAGTAGTTGGCAAAGGTCAGCTTATTGCCCGCTAGATTAAAGATCGCGTTTGCTCCCCATTTGTTTGGATCGTTCGCTCGGCAGCGAGCTCCCATACCGCCGCCCCATTCATCTGTAAACACGACTTTCTTACCGTCATTAGAGAACGATGCAGAGTGCCAATAGGCGTAGTTTGGATCGTTAACCGAGTCGATACGTTTCGGATTTGCGGGATCTTTAATATCGAGCAGAATGCCGTTGCCCGAGCATGCTCCCGCGGCGAGGCCCAGCTCGGGATACACCGTGATGTCGTGGCAGTGGTTCGATTCTCGGGGCCTTCCCTTATTCTCATGCGAACCGCCGTCGGTGAGCGCATCGATCTTACCCGTCGCCGCGTCGGCAAAGAGTCGCGGATTAGAGACGATTTTTGCGTCTTGCGGAGCGGCCAGCGGCACCTTGATCACGCCGATGCTAAAAAGAGCCGTGTCGGCATTCTTATCCGGTGGCCCACCAGAACATCCCGCGAGCTCACCCTCCTGACGCACGTACGAAGCACCTGAAACGTAAAGGTAAACGTTAGCGGAATCTTTCGGGTCGGTCACAAGTGTGTGCGTGTGCGACCCGCGACAGGTCTGGACGGCGGCTACCTGCTTAGGACTTTTAAGGTCGGATATGTCAAAGATTCTGACACCGCGAAATCGATCTTTCTCGACCGGCATCGCACCCGGCTGCGTTTGCGGGGCAAAACCCTGCTCCCCGCAATCAAGCCGGCCATTTGGCATCTCGACCGACATAAACAGCAGATTTTTATAAACGGAAACGTCGCCCTGACCGCCCGGGCACAACAGCGACGTCACCAGTTTCGCCTTTGCCGGATCGGACAGGTCGTAGATGTTGATGCCGTAAAAATTGCCCAGGAAAAGATTATTGCCCTGAAATGCGAGGTCCGAATTGGCAAGAGCCAGGCCGGCGATCGGCATCTTCATCGCTGCCGGGATCGGAGCGCCTTTCGGGACACCCATCGAGAAGAGCGCCTTGTCCACACGCGGATCATTGGGATCAGTGCCGAGGTCAAAGGCGTCCGGCTTTCTGAGCAGCATTAAGTGCTTGATACCCATCGACGTCTCACCCGCGTCAAACAACCCGGGCGTCAACTTAGACCGCGGGTCGTTCGGATTTGAGCCCATCATGCCCGCCGGCAATGGCGGTGCCGCCTGCAGGCCAAAGGGATTTTGATCAGCCGGCGGTCCCGAGGGTTTTGCGGGCGTGGGCGACGCTGTCTGGGCCGTCGCTCCCACTGCCAGCAATGTGGCAAGAGCGCCGACTACGAAAAGACGGAAAGCTGCGGTTTTTATTCTCATCATATTTACTCTCATACGGGCTTTTCGCCCAACATGTTTCTCATTATACCGATCTCGGCACGCTGACCGGTATCGACATCCGTAGCGAAATTAAACAGCTCGGCATCCTGCCCCGCACCGGCGGTGTCGAACAGGTCCTTTACCATTTTTAAAGCACCCTCGTGGTGCTGGATCATTCCTTTTAGAAAGAGCTGGTCAAACCCCGCGCCTTTCGCGTCGCTCAATCGGCTCATCTGAAACTTACTCAGCATTCCGGGCATCGTCATTTCATGTGACGGCGAAGGACTCTCATGGCCGTGCGAGCCGGGCATCACGGCCATCTTCATCTCAACCGGTTCGCCCCTTATCTCAAGCCAGCGGCGCATAAACTTCATCTCGTCCGATTGCGACTGGCTGATCCGAGCGCCAAGCAGCCGGACGCCTTTATTCTCAGTCCGCGCCGCGATCATATCCGTCATCTCAACCGCTTGGGCATGATGCATTATCATCCCCTGCATAAACTCGGCATCCTTCGCGACGTGCCTCGGCAATGTCGCCACAGTCGATGCCGGAAGCGTTCGCGACGGCTGTCCCGGAGCTCCAGGCCGGACGACAACCGGGGCTCCCGGATTAGATTGAGCAGAGACGGTACCGGCGCAAATAGCGCCAAAGAATAAGGCGACGAGGGTCAGACTGACCTTTTTATTTGTGAGTATCGACATCAGAATCCTAGACGGGCTCGCCTTCCATATAAAGCGTTTCCGGCGCGATATCGGCGCCGTTGGGCCACGATATAGTCCAGCCATCGACGAAGAATTTCTTAAAGCTCTCCTTGTCCTTTAATGGCTCAAAAACGCCACCCCCGATCCATTTTTCGCAATCGGCAATCCGTGCTTCCCCATTGCTGAAGGTGATCTTTATCCGATAATCGCTAACGTACTCGGCGTCGATCACGCGCGGTAGATATCCGTTCTTATAAGTTCTAATCATACGCTACTCCAATGGATCAATCTTTTTGATGCTTTCCTTAGAAGCCGCACGATCCCAATTTGCCACGAGCGCGTCACGGTGCAAGTTAGCCCACTCCTTTATCAGCTTTCGAGCCGTGCCAGACTTCATTTTTCCGTCAGTGATATTACCATCGAAATCAAACGATGCTTCTTGGCCTTGGTATTCGGCGTGAAAGTGCGGCGGGTTGTGCTCGCGGTAAAACATTCGAATGACAATCCCAAAAAAGAATGAGACGTACGGCATATCAGTAATTCATCAATTCCTTCAGCGCTTTCTCGACGTCCTCCGACTAGGGTGGACCTCGTTGTTAGAGTGTAACGCAAATCGCTCCTAGTAAATATGTTTTGGAGTACGCCCCGAAACAAACAGATTGCGATCGTCTGGATGCGGGTTGTATCTCTTACAAGCTCTATGCGGAACCAAGGTAAAACGTTCTAATGCGATCATCCGACGAAAATCATTCGCAGCAAGCCGATCAACCCGCCGGCTAAAACGACAGGCAGAACACTTGCCTTAAAACGATAGAGTGCGACAAAAGCAGCGACGCTCAGACCAGCGGCAAACAGATCGAAATTGAGCGTCAATCCGTTCGGAAATATTACCGCCACGCCGAAAACCAGGGCAAGATTTAGAATTACGCCGACGACTGCTGCAGTCACGCCGGATAAAGCGCCGGTCAGATTTTTATTACCGCGCAGGATTTCGATATACGGCGCACCGAGAAAGATAAAAATGAAACACGGCAGAAACGTGACGTAGGTCGTGATGAGGGCGCCCGTGATCGCGCTTGCCGCTTGACCCATGTCTTGCGGATTGTTCCAGCCCGCCATAAAGCCGACAAACTGCAAAACCATTATCAGCGGCCCCGGCGTCGTTTCCGCGAGCGCCAGGCCGTCAACCGCCTGCGCCTGCGTGATCCATCCGAACGAGCCCGCCGCGGCTTGCGTGACGTAGGCGAGAACGGCATAGGCACCGCCGAAAGTAAGAAACGCCGCTTGCGTAAAAAAAAGATATTGCTGCCCGTGCAGACTGTCGAAACCGCGCCACCAGCCAAGGAAAACAAAGGGCACAATCCAGAGCGTCACTCCTACCGCAAGTATCTTCAAAGTTCGGGCGCGATTGGGCAATGTGTGCGCGGGCGGCGGAGCGTGGTCGTCGATGACGAACGGCATCTCGGCGGCAGAATAATCTTCCACTTTCGTTTCGCTATCAATTTTCTTCACCGTCGGCACGGCACTAAAGAGCTTCGGGGCAAAACGCGCTCCCGCTAATCCAATAATTGCCGCCGCCAAAACAATAAGCGGAAAAGGAATCGACAAAAAATAAATGGCGACGAAGGCGGCGGCGGCGATAATAAAATGTGCCCGTCTCTTCAACGCTTTGCCGCCGATTTTCAAAACGGCTTCGACGACAATGGCAACCACCACGGGCTTAAAACCGGAAAGAATGCCCAATACGACCGGCACGTTGCCGTACGCCGCATATATGTAAGAAAGGATAAGCAGGACGAAAATGGAGGGAATGACAAAAAACGCACCGGCGACGATGCCGCCCCAAACGCGGTGCATCAGCCAACCGATGTAAATTGCAAGCTGCTGCGCCTCGGGGCCTGGCAGCAGCATACAATAATTGAGCGCGTGCAGAAATCTTTCTTCCGACAACCACCGCCGTCGCTCGACCAGCTCGCGGTGCATGATGGCGATCTGCCCCGCAGGTCCACCGAACGAGATAAAACCCAACTTGAGCCAAAACCGAAATGCCTCGGCAAAGGAAACATCTCGCCTTTCAGATCGAGATTTACCGCCGTCGGAATTATCGCTGCCTGCTAACCCGCTTGCTGCCATAACAGGAGACTCAAGCTTTCACAGTATCCCCATAAAACACCGACACATCGAGCTCTAATATTTCATCAATTCCTGCACTGCTTTCTCGACGTCATCCGACTGGGGGAGGATAAAATCTTCAACCCGTGGAGCATAGGCGACGAAGGTATCGGTGGCGCCGACGCGGCGTACCGGGGCGTCGAGGTATTCAAAAAGCTCGTCCGAGATGCGGGCGGCGATCTCGGCTCCGTAGCCGTATGAGATCGGATCTTCGTGGGCCACGAGGACGCGGCTGGTTTTCTTGACGGACTCGGCGATGGCTTCCCAGTCGTATGGGACGAGCGTGCGCAGGTCGATGAGATCGACGGTAATGCCTTGCGACTCGAGGCGTTTCGCGGCCTGGTTCGAACGCTCGACGAGGGCGCCATAGGTTACGATTGTCACATCGCTGCCCTCGCGGACGCGACGCGCCTTGCCAAACGGAATTAGAAAATCGCTCGAAGGATATTGCGATTTGTTGTAGACCTGGCGATAGAGGTGTTTGTGTTCCAGAAAGATCACCGGGTCGTCGCAGCGAATGGCCGTTCTAAGCAAGCCGTTGGCATCGAGCGCGTTTGACGGATAGACGATCATCAAACCCGGTGTGTGCGAAAAGAGCGTTGTGCCCGACTGCGAGTGGTAAACCGCGCCGCCTTTCAGATATCCGCCGACCGGAACGCGGATGACCATCGGGCATTTGGTGTCGCCGTCCGATCGCCAACGCGTCACGGCAACCTCGTTGCGGATCTGATGAAACGCCGGAAAGATGTAATCAAAAAACTGTATCTCGACCACCGGTTTCAGATTGCGGATCGCCATTCCGACCGCACGGCCGATGATGTTTGCCTCGGCGAGCGGAGAATTGAATACGCGTGTACCGCCAAATTTTCGCTGTAGATTCGCCGTGACCTTAAATACACCGCCCTTGCCCTTGACCGTATCCAGATATTCCTCACGCGAGCAGTCGGCCACGTCTTGTCCAAAGACGACGATTCGCTCGTCTCGCTCCATTTCCTCGTGCATGCAGCGGTTGATCAGATCGACCATCGTGCCCGCATTTCCCGACAGTTCCGCACCGTCTTCGGTGTCAAAAAGCTGACGGTCGGTGGGGTCGATATCGGGCGAGAATACATTGCGAAAGGCGGTCTCGGGTGCAGGCTGCGGCGTCTCGATGGCGATATCCGCGGCCTCGCTAACTTCTTTATCAACTTCTTTCCTTAATGCCTCGAGGTCTTCGCTTGATGCGATACCCTCGGTCATCAAATACTCGGCATAAGTCTTGATCGGGTCAATTTCCGCGTCTGCCTGTAGCTCTTCGGCCGGGCGGTAGAGCTTTTCATCATCAGACAGCGAGTGCGAATACGGCCTCACAACCTTTGCGTGAACAAAGGCGGGTCCCTTTCGTGCTCGGCAGTAATCGACTGCCCGCTTGAAAGTCTCGTACGACTCCAACACATTCGTCCCATCGCATTTTTGAATAAATAGATCGGGAAATCCGGCGACCAGCTTTGAAATGTCGCCGCCCGCCGTGCCGACCTCGACCGGGGTCGAAATGGCGTAGCCGTTATCCTCGACAACAAAGATCACCGGAAGTTTTAGATTGCAGGCCGTATTCAAGGCCTCCCACCATTCGCCCTCGCTGGTCGTGCCGTCGCCGACCGACATATAAACGACCTCGTCCTTCTGAAAGGAAACGATCTTGTCCTGCAAACCCGTGAGAATCGACGCGCGATGCGCCGCCTCGGCGGCACCGACCGCGTGCAGAGCCTGCGTACCCGTGCAGGAAGATTGCGACGGCACGTTCAGGTCCTTGTGGCCCCAGTGCGACGGCATCTGTCGGCCATGTGAGTTCGGGTCCTTCTCCGCACCGACCGCCGACCACAACATTTCCTGCGCGGTCATCCCAAGCCCGAGCATCAATGCCCGATCGCGATAATACGGAAAAAACCAATCGTACGCCGGCTTCATAGCGAGCGCCGCCGCGGCCAGTATCCCCTCATGGCCCGCACCCGAGATTTGGAAAAATATCTTGTTCTGCCCCTTTAGCTGGATCTCCTTGTCATCAACCCGCCGCGACAGATACATCGTGCGATAAAGCCCGACCAACGTCTTATTATCTAGGCCGTGATGATCGTCCGCCTTCACCGCGTCGGGCTGCTGTGCCTTGGGGGTTACGGATTTAGCCGTCGGCTGGGTCTTAGTGTCGGCCACATAACCATCCGCCTCAGTCGTTTTCGCCTTTTCAGCTACTACTTCGCTGCCGCCGGTTTTTTCGCTTGTTTTATCGCTTCTCGCGTCGTTTCGTTTGGCTACCGTTCCCATTAAGTTGATCCTTGATATTGAGCCGTTTCTTATTAAGAGTAATCTGTAAAGATAGCAAAATCGCCGAATTCGGGCAATTTCGTCGTCGTCCACGGCGCTCAATGATTAGAGCAAAAATTGCTGAATCGATTTCGGATAGAAAGGGACCAGGCGGGCAAGTACACTACGAGCATGAATATTGATTCGACCGGGCGAAATGATTGGAAATGGCATGCGGTACAAAACAGAATGGGCGAGTTTGACGGCATACTATTCTTTGCGGTCCGGACGACTGGCATATTCTGCCGGCCGTCGTGCTCGTCGCGGCCGGCAAAACGTGAGAATGTAGTCTTTTTTGATGCCGCCAGTGTGGCCGAGGCCGCCGGCTTTCGGGCCTGCCTTCGGTGCAAGCCCCAAAGTACTGTCGCTCCAAACAGGTCGGTTACCCTAGTCACAAACGCATTGGAGTTGATGACTGCCGAGGCGTTTCAACCGATAGACGAGATCGCGCGTGGCTTAGGAGTCACCTCGGGCCATTTACGCAAGACATTCCATTCCGTGCTCGGCATGGCGCCAAAAGCACTGTCTACAACGATGCGTGTCGAAAGCTTTAAGAATCTTGTGAAAACGCGCGACGTGACTACATCGCTTTACGAGAGCGGGTTCGGGTCAAGCCGTTCGCTGTATGAGAACGCCTCCGAACAGCTCGGAATGACGCCGGCGGTCTATGCGAAAGGCGGCGAGGGCGTGAAGGTCTGGTTTACGATTGCGGATTCGGATTTCGGCAAACTGCTGGTCGCCGCCACTGAGAGAGGAATTTGTGCAGTTACTTTTGGCGATAGTGCCGACACGCTCAATGAGGGTTTAAGGGCTGATTTCTTTGCCGCTGAGGTCGTGCCGGACGACGGCAGGCTAAAAAGCTGGGTCGAAGTGATCCTCCGCGGATTACGCGGCGAAAACATGATCGGTCAACTGCCGCTTGACATCCGGGCAACTGCATTCCAAATGCGGGTTTGGGCCGAGCTGCGAAAGATTCCGTATGGCGAAACACGCTCGTACGCACAGGTTGCAGCTTACGTTGGTAATCCAAAGGCTGTGAGAGCCGTGGCGCGGGCGTGCGCGACTAATCCCGTGGCAATTGTAAATCCATGTCACCGCGTAATCGGGGCGGACGGAAAGTTAAGCGGCTATCGATGGGGAATCGAAAGAAAAGCGAGACTACTCGCGCAGGAAAGCCAGACGATTCAAAAGTGACTATCCCGTACGATCGTTCCAGATCTTCGAAAATGTACGCCATCTATTGTCCAGAATAAATCGGATTTTAAACCGATTCACTGAAAACGACTCCAAGGCGAACGGACTATTGAGCTTTCAAAACCCAGCCATCCGGATCGATGACGGGTGCGGTGCCGGTGAAAGAGACTCTGCCTTTGCCGTCTTTCATTTCGACGCGTTGCGTTTTGCCGTTGATCACGATATCGACCGGCATCGGGAACGGCATGTTGTTTGGGGTTTCCCAATTTAGCTGCAGGGCGCCACGTCCGCCCCAATTGCTGACCTCGCCAACAAGTCGCGGCAGCTTCGGCTGGCGCAGGTACAATTCAAAAAACCAGTCAAGCTCCATTTTGGATTCCTGCTTGGCGATGGTTAGGAAATCGTCGGTATTGACGAGGCGTTCCTGCCGGCCGTCGGTGTAGGTTTCCATTTCTTTGGTTGGATAGGCCATTCGGCGGAGGGAGCGGAAGAAGGCATCGTCGCCGATTAGGTATCTCAGCGTATGCAGGATGTAGGCGCCTTTGCCGTAGATGTCGCCGTCGGATTTTAAATAGTCGGGCTCGGCCATATAGACCTGATATGCGATTTTTGGCTCGCGAGGGGCGATCGGCTGCATATTCCTAAATTTGTTCGCGTTGGCGGCCATCCTCTTCATGTAAGCGGCCTTTCCGTGCAGATGCTCGGTGTAGAGCACGTCCATATAGCTCTGAAACCCTTCGTGAATCCAGAAATCGCGCCAGTCGCTCGCTGTCACGAGATTGGCCCAGTATTCGTGGCCGAATTCGTGGAGCAGCAGCCAATCGGTGCCGTCTTCGTTATATTTGAATTTGTTGCCGTAGGCGATGTTGGTCGAGTGTTCCATGCCCAAATGCGGCGTTTCGACGATGCCAACCTTTTGCGATCGAAATGGAAACGGTCCTAAATACTTCTCAAAAAAAGCGATGTATTTTTTTTGCTCGGCGATCAGCCCGGCACCTTTATCAAAGCTCTCCGGGAGAATATAAAAGTGGATCGGCATCATCTCTCCGGTGATCGATTTATATGAGTCTTCGATCAGACGGTATGGGGCGGCGTTAAAAACGAGCGAGTAATTTGCGATCGGGTTAGTCATCCGCCAGTTGTAGGTTGAGGTGCCGTTCGAGTGCTTGTTAACACTCTGGAGCTTACCGGGACCGGTGGCGACCAGAGGATCGGGAACCGTAAGATGCATCGACGCGGTGGCCGGTTTGTCGGACGGGTGATCCTTGCATGGAAAGATCAGGTCGGCACCGTCGTTTTGCAGCGCGACCGAAATCCAGTCGGCGCCCGACGGCGTTTTTGACCACATGACGCCGCCGATCCACGGCGGCCGCGGGGCTTCTTTTGGGCTGCCGGAGTATGTGATCGATGTCTTGATCTCATCGCCCACCTGCTTTGTCATACCAAACCAGATCCAGAGTTTTCCGTCTTTGTGCTCGTATTTCAGATCACGCTGGCCGTCTGAGACCTTGCTGATCGTCATCGCCATATCGAGATCGAGCATGATCACGTTTGTCGGGATAACCGTGCGGGCGGTCATTGCGGTCGTGCCGGTAAAGGTTTTAGCTCGCGGATCGGCCGTGATCGCTACGTCATAATCGAGGACGTCATAAACGGCTTGCTCAAACTTGAGTGGCCCGCCGGTCTCGGTCGGCCTCACGCCGAGCTCACGCTGGGCGAATGCGGACGCAGTGGTAAGTATCAGAACCGTCAGCGACAACCAGGCATTTTTCATAGTGTCCTCTTTTCAGGCTTACAGACATCACTTTACACCGGCAGGCATATCTTGCGAAAATACTTTTGATGCCGGGCAAGTCTTTTACGTCAATCTTTACCGTGTTGTTTTGTGCCGCCGCCGCTGTGGCGCAGACGGTCATGCCGACGCCCTCTCCATCCAAAATCGACGCCAAGGCAAACGTGCGACCCGCACCGCCAGCTTCCGCCGAGCCCTATGACAAAGCCGACGCCGCGGCGATGCGTGCAAAGTGCGTAAGTCTGGATACGGAATCAGGCGTGATCGAACTTGAAATGTTTCCCGAAAGCGCGCCGGAGTCGGTGCGAAATTTCCTGAATCTCACGGCGACCGGCGCATTCGACACGACCACATTTAGCCGCGTCGTGCCGGGGTTTGTCATACAGGGCGGGAGCGTCTGGACGCGGCTCGGCGGAGTTTCTCAGCCCCTTGGAGGGCGTGCCCGGCGGACGATTCCTGATGAGCCGAACAAAGTACTGCACGAGCGCGGGATACTCTCGATGGCCCGGACTGACGAGCCAAATTCCGCAACGACCAGCTTTTTTATCCTCGTCGACGCGGCCGCGTATCTCGACGGCAAATTCGCCGCATTCGGCCGCGTGACGCGAGGCATGGAGGTCGTTGACGCGATCAACAAGGCACCCGGAACCGGCGAGAAACCGGAAAAGCCGGTCAGAGTCAAAAAAGCAACCATAATCGAATGCGTCGGGCCGCAGGCTACCAGCCCGCGTCAATCCGCACCAAGCATCCAGCAATCACTTTTTTAGCTTTATGTCAGACCGAATAGAAGTTTTTCGTCAAATGCTCGAGGCCGATCCGACTAATACGCCCGTATTGTTTGGCCTGGCCAAGGAATACGAAAAGCTCGGCGACCATGCAAACGTAATCGACGTGCTCGAGAGCTATCTCGCAAATTCCGACGATGAGGGCAACGCTTACGGAGTGCTCGCGAATGCCTATCTGAAATCCGGCGACGAGGCCAAAGCCATCGAAGTTTATCGCAATGGCATCGATGTCGCGATGGCCCACGGACATCCGTCGATGGCCAATGAATATCGGATGACGCTCGATCTCGACTTGGCCGACGCTTCCGACTAAAAGCCTGCGATTCATCCAAACAAGCTCTGCTGTACCGGTGTCGGCGATGACTCGTCTGGTTCCGGGCCCGGCTCGCGGCCCTCGTAGCCGAGACGTTTGAAGTGAAATTCGAACAGCCGCTTTGTTACGTTCCACTGCTCGGTGATGCCCTGGCTACGAGTGGCGTAGCTTTTCTGCCGGAGAATGCCGCCGCGTTCGCGTTTCATGCTGTTGATCACTTTCGCGGCCTTGGTAGGTATTCGCTCGTGCAGCTTTTCGAGGAAATACTCCTCGATCGAGCCGTTGTCGAGATGCAGCATTCCCATAAAGGCCCGCGTCGCACCCGCCTCGTGTGCCCGCTCGAGCAGCTTTGGGATGTCCGATTCGTTGTAGCCGGGAATTATCGGAGCGATGCCGATGCCGACCTTGATTCCCGCATCCGTGAGAGTTTTCATTGCGCGAAAACGCGCCTCAGGCACGGGCGTGTATGGCTCAAAAGGATTCGACGATTCTTTTGTAAGAAACGGGATCGAGAAGAAAACCGTCACCGTAGCCAAGCTTTGCAGCACGTCGATATCACGTGTCACAAGTGGGCTCTTTGTAATTACACCGACCGGCACCCGAAACTCGGAGCATACTTCGAGGCATTGGCGCGTGAGTTTATAAGTTGCCTCCAGCGGCAGATATGGGTCTGTCGCGAATGAGAAATCAAGATGCGGCATCCGCTGCCGTGTGCGGCTCAGCTCCCGGCGCAAAAGCTCGGGCGCATTTGGCTTGACCACGATCTTGGTCTCAAAATCGGTCCCCGCGCCATAGCCGAGATATTCATGATATTGCCGTGCAAAACAGTATGTACAGCCATGGATGCAGCCTCGGTAACAGTTGACTGTGTAACGCCACCCGCCTTCCCACGCCGACGCAAACGCCTTGGTGATGATTCTTTTGGTAGCGGTTTCTTCAAAGATCTCGAGCTTTGTCGGCGGGGGCTCGCCGACGTATTCCGACGAGTATCTGCTATAAGGATTTGCCGGGTTGGTAACCTGTCGCACAGATGCAACGATAGTGCATCCGGCGGTGAAGGTAAAGGGCGGACAAATAAACTATATCGAGCGCTGCATCAGCAAATCGGTCTGAGGATCGGAACCGAGCTGAAAGGTGTGCCGGCCGACTATTCGAAATCCATTCTTTTCATAGAACCGCTGGGCCCGCGGGTTATACTCCCATACGCCTAACCACATGACGTCGTGTGAGTGCTGTCTGGCCCCTGCAAAACAGCGATCAAGCAGGGTTTGCCCGACGCCGCGTCCCAGGAATTCCTGATGAGAATATAGACGAGCCAACTCGATCGGTCGCGACGCCGTGATACCCGACTCAACGCTGCCAACAATCAACTTAGCGTACCCGGCCGGGGCGCTATGGATCTCAGCTATCAGAAAAACATTCGAATCGTCAGCCAATTCCGCCGTGATCTGCTTAATTCCGAATGCTTGACGCATATAATTGGCGAGATCGTCCGGGGCATTCTTGGGATGGCTGGCAAAAGCATCCCAGAATGTCGTGTAGGACAAGTCGGTAAGTAGCGGGGCATCGTCGACTGACGCAGTTCGTATTTCGATTTGTTCCGACACGGGTAGAGATTGGGCTATAACGCTGTGGATCCGGTGACTCTTTCGTTACTTCATGATCAGCTTGGCAATTGTCTGGAGCTGCATATTTGAGGTGCCTTCGTAAATCGCGCCGATTTTGCTGTCTCGCCAGAACTTCTCGACCGGGTAATCTTTGACATATCCATAGCCGCCGAAGAGCTCGATGGCTTTTGACGAGACGTGCTCCGCGCAGCGCGATGAATATAGCTTGGCGATTGCCGCCTCTTTCAAGAAGCTTTTGCCTGCGTCTTTCAGTCGGGCCGCATTGTAAACGAGCAGCCGCGTAGCTTCGATCTCGACCGCCATCTCGGCAAGTTGAAATTGCACTGCCTGAAAACTGTTGATCGACTGGCCAAATTGTTCACGTTCCTTCGTGTAGCCGAGTGCCGCCTCATAGGCACCTTGGGCAATGCCCAGCATCTGGGCCCCGATGCCGATGCGGCCTTCGTTCAGCGTCTCAATCGAAACTTTATAACCCTTTCCCACTTCTCCTAATGTATTTTCTTTGGGTACTTTACAGTTGTCGAGGATGAGTTCGGTTGTCGAGGAGGCGCGTATGCCAAGCTTGTCTTCTTTCTTTCCGACCGAGAATCCGTCAAAACCCTTTTCGACAATAAATGCTGTAATTCCTCTGTAGCCGGCCTCAGGGTCGACGGTGGCAAATACAATAAAAATCTCGGCTTCGATGCCGTTGGTTATCCATAGTTTCTGACCGGTCAACTCGTAATGGTCGCCTTTGTCGACGGCGCGGGTTTTTAAGGCGAAGGCGTCCGAACCGGACGCGGCCTCGCTTAGTGCGTAAGCACCTACCTTGCCGCTCGCGAGCTGAGGCATGTATTTTTTTTTCTGTTCATCAAGTGCCCAACGCATAAATGCATTCGTGACAAGCGTATTGTGCACGTCGACAAAGACCGAAACACTCGCGTCGACCCGTGCCAGCTCTTCGATGGCGAGGATGGCATTGAAGATCGTGGAGCCGGCACCGCCGAATTCCTCAGGCGATTCGATCGCCATAAGGCCGAGTTCAAAGCACTGTTTTATCAGATCGGGGTCAAGCTTACCGGCGTGTTCCATGGCCTCCACCCTCGGGCGAACTTCCCCCTCGGCAAATTCGCGAACCGAGCTGCGAAATAGCTCTTCTTCATCGGATAAAACTGTAAGACCCGGGTTTGCAAAGGCAGCGCCTGTGGCTGTGCTCATAATAATCTCGTAAAGTTAAAGCATATCGATTTCGGTAAACTATCATTTTAGCCGCAGCCCTGCCGCAAAGGCAACGAGCCCGTGAAGCCAGATATACGATCTCCGGACGGTAATACAAATCGGCGTTGGCGTCTGAAAATCGCAACGCTCGTTCTCACTTTGGCGGGTGCGGGCTTATTCGCCTTTCTCGTTTATAACGTAGGTCTTAACGAGATTCTAAATGGAATTGCGAGATTCGGCCTTGCCGGTTTTGCAGTAATCCTCGCCTTGTACTGCGGGCGTATATTTGTACGTTCGCTCGCGTGGAAACTCTCAGTCCATGATCCGTCCAGCCTGGGGATTCGCGATGCGATCCCGGCCGTAGTCATCGGCGAAGCCCTGAGCAGCACGATTCCGCTTGGGATTCTGATTTCCGGCACGGCCAAAGCGGTAGCGGTCAGACATCGACTGCCGCTCGTCGCCGGGCTATCGTCCGTCGCAACCGAGAATCTTTTTTACAGCTTAATCACCAGCGTATTTCTGATCGCGGGCGGCGTCGTACTCCTCCGCGGATTCGCGGTTGATCCCGCGTTGATACTTGCGATTAACGCCTTGATTGGCGTCGTCGGTATCCTGACGGTGTTAGGTGTCGTAATGGTTGTGAGGAAATGGCACTTTGCGAGCGTCATCTGTGAGTGGTTGTACGCTAAGCGCTTTTTCAGAGGCGTGCTTGAAAATGGACGGTCAGAGGTGCGACGATTCGAGGATCTCATCTACGGCTTCTACCACGGTTTTCCGGCCCGCTTTTTACCGATATGCCTACTCGAGGCAGGTTTTCACCTCTTTGCAATGGCCGAGGTGTGGTTTATTCTGACGCGACTCACGGGTGAACTGCCGAGTCTTACGACCACCTTCCTGCTTGAATCGGTAAGCCGGCTTGTCACAGTAATTTTCAAGCTAGTTCCCTTCGTCATCGGTGTCGACGAAGCGGGTGCACAATTTGTGGGTGAAGCGGTAGGCCTCGCAGCAGGTGTCGGTGTGACGATGGCCGTCATCCGCAAGGCACGAATTCTCGTCTGGACACTGATCGGGCTGCTTCTAATGGTCAAGCGTGGGCTGAGCCTCTCTCAATTCGAAGTGGCCGAGCCAGACGCGGCCACTTTGAAAAACTAGAACTCGACAGCTTACTCGAGACCTATGAAGTTAAAGTCACTACGCGAGCCGGTGATGGTCATCACCGCGGCCGAAAATCTATACCGCCGCGACGAAACCCTAAAGGTATGCTGCTGACCCACCAAGATATTGTCGAACGAATAGAATCCGAACGAATTTGTTAGAACGTCGCGGGTAAGTCCAAACGAGTCAGTCACCGATACAGTTGCGTTACGGACGCCCCGGCTATCCGGCGTTACCACGCTACCAGATATAGTCGCAACAACCTGCGGCGTCGGTGTAGCAGCGGGAGTCGCCGTCGGTGTTGCGGTTGGAGCTGCTGTTGGAGTCGCCGTCGGCGTGGCCGTGGGTGTTGCCGTTGGAGTCGCCGTCGGCGTCGCCGTCGGTGTTGCCGTCGGTGTTGCCGTTGGAGTTGCCGTTGGAGTTGCCG